>NZ_QLTA01000003.1 GCF_003269065.1 Paracidovorax anthurii | reverse complement strand
CAACTGCAGCGCCACGGCTACATCGCCCGGGGCGGGCAGGCCATCGATGCCACGCTGGTGCCCGCGCCCCGCCAGCACATCGGCCAGCAGGACCGGCAAACGCTGGCACAAGGCGGGCAGCCGGACTGGAGCGAAGCGCGGCGCAGGCAAAAGGACGTGGAGGCCACGCACACGAAAAAGCACGGCAAAAGCCACTTCGGCTACAAGCTGAGCGTGAGCGTGGACCTCAAGCACGGCTTCATCCGCCGCCTCGCCACGGGCACGGCCAGCGAGCACGACGGGCACCACTTCGATGAGGTGCTGGACATGCACAACACCGGGCGGGCAGTGCATGCGGACAAGGCCTACCCGAGCCGCCAAAGGCGCCAGATGCTGAAAGTGCTGGGATTCGTGGATGAGATGCAGCGCCGTGGGCAGCCGGGCAAGCCCTTGAGCGAGTGCCAGAAGAGGCGCAACCAGCGCATCGCAAAGAAGCGGGCCAAGGTGGAACATGTGTTCGCCGGTATCCGCCACCTGGGGGGCAAGTTCGTGCGCACGATCGGGCAGGCGCGTGCGACGGTGGCCATGACGATGATGGCCGCCTGCTACAACATGAAGCGCCTGGCGTCATTCCTGCAGCGGGGCGTGGATGCGTTCTTCAAGCCCGGCACTGGCAAGGCACAGGTGCGCTCGCAAACGGTGAAAGCCTGAGCCACCGGGGCGGCGAAACCCCGATGCACGGGGCGCAGACCGTCGGGGGGCACATCCTGGATTCAAAAGGGCTGGAATCTGACCGTCCGTATTCAGATTGGTGTCCCACCTGGGGTTGTGAGAGGTTCCCAACTGCATCCAGTTCCCGGCAACCATCGCATTGGCCTCTCTATCGAACCTCCAGATTCACGATAACCAGTGCGCCATACCACAAGTAGCTGCCCGAAATGGAATCGATGCATTTACACCGAGGGGCATTGCATAACTCTCAGCGATAGTCAAATGCCATGGTATGGAATCGCGATTACATATACAGCAACTTTCGGAATAGCGCTCTAAGGGGTGACACGCAATTCGACTTGCTCCGCATCCGTGCCAACAACTACAGCCCGGCAATCTGCCGACCAACGCGGCCATATTTCCGTTCCTTCCGAGAAACCGGATTTCCCGTAGACATGGCCATCCCGCCCCACCAAACGAACATAACCATCGCCATTGGAATAAAGAAAGATCTGCAGAGAATATTCACCTGCAGTACATCTATTGGTGTATTGAAGAGTTGCATCTTCGAACCATCTGGACTCGAAGATGCACACAAGAGCCACGCCACCAAGAGCGATCACAGAGCCGAGAATCAGCCATAGCCTAAGATTACGCGTCATACTTCGCAAGCACTCATGAAGCCGACAAGTCCCATACCAGGGGCTGTGCAAGCTGCATCCAATGCACATCAGAGAAGATCAGAAAATCCCCTCCGGAATGATTCTGGTCACGCCATGCTCTGAAACTCTGGTTCTCCACCATGAAGTGTCCTGCTACAGGCAGCATCCTGACTCCGTCAGAACTCCAATTTCCGAGAGGCTGATCTCCTGAAAAGTCATAGGAGTCGCGTATATAGAAACCCAAACTCCGGACACATACCCGATGGGTCGGTTGCCCCTGCTTGGCCGGCAGTGGCTGGATATCACCTTTCGCAGCCGCGTGCAATGTAAATGCGCCCAATGCGCAATAAAGATCATCCAGCGGATCCATCAGCTTTTGCAAGCCATTTTGTGCAACGGCCCGCGCATTCACATGCGAGCACTCATGCAATTGGATTACAGATTGCTCTTCTCCGAATCTTGTCGGATAGGAATTGATCTTCGAGTTCTTCTGAAGCCTTGCCAGAAGCTCTCGCTTGGAAAACTCCAGGCTCTGGGAGGTCGAACTTCCTTCGATGGCACTGCGCAATTCCACCATCTTGGCTGTGGTGCGTTCGTATTGCATGGCCCATTGCATTGAGACAATCTTTGAATCGATATAGTTCGGGCCAATTCTTCTATGATCAATATCCTGGCTTGCCCCTATTTTCCATTCGACAGGAATAATAAAAGCCGCTCCCCGAAACCATCTGCGCATCAATGCCGCACCTATCCGAAGTCCACGTCGCTCCATGACATCCGGAATCTCAACGATCTGAATATTCTTGAAACAGGCTGCCGCAGGATAACCAGAATCCAAAGCGATCGGCTTGGATAATGCACGATTTCCGGATAAAGCAAATTCACTCAGCCCCACCAGACTCCCCTTGAAATCAAAGCGAGCATGATAGCGAATTCATCGGAGAATCAAGGCATATGAAGTCGAAGTTCATCCTGATGAAATAGCCGTAAAAATTTCTTGAATCTATTAATCGACTTTATACAGCGCAAGGCGCCAGGAGGATGGTCAGGAACCGTGCCACAGCGCGGCAAAGCCACCCCATGGCTCAGGCACCTGAAGGTACGGTCGCCTCCACCGCAACCCGCGGAATGCGCCCCTCCTCGATCCCGTGGCAGGCCACGCGCGTGCCGCCGTCGTCGATGAGCCGGGGCCGCTCGGTGCGGCAGCGGTCGTTGGCATGCGGGCAGCGCGGGTTGAATGCGCAGCCCTGCGGCGGGTTGAGCGGGTTGGGCACCTCGCCCTGCACGGGGGTGCGCGCACGGCCCGTGTCGTGCATTTTCGGGATGGCGTCCAGCAGCATGCGCGTATAGGGATGGCGCGGCGCGGCGAACAGCTCGCGCTTGTCGGCCAGCTCCACCAGGCGCCCGAGGTACATCACGCCCACCTGGTCGCTCACGTGGCGCACCACGGCGAGGTTGTGGCTGATGAAGAGGTAGGTCAGGTGCCTCTCGCGCTGCAGGTCCTTCATGATGTTGAGCACCTGGGCCTGCACCGACACGTCCAGCGCCGAGGTGGGCTCGTCGCACACCAGGAACTCCGGCTCGGTGGCCAGGGCGCGCGCGATGGAGATGCGCTGGCGCTGGCCGCCCGAGAACTGGTGCGGGTACTTGGCCATGTCCTGTGGCGACAGGCCCACCGATTGCAGCAGCTCGCCCACGCGCTGGCGCAGTTGCGCCCTGGCGGTGATGAGGCCGTGCTCGCGCAGCGGCTCGCCGACGATGTCCTCCACGATCCAGCGCGGGTTCAGGCTCGCGTACGGGTCCTGGAAGATCATCTGGATGCGCCGGCGCATGGCGCGCGCGTCGCGGCCCTTGAAGGCGGCATGCGCATCCTGCCCGTCGAAGGTGAGGCCGCCGCGCGTGGGCTCGTACAGGCCCACGAGCAGGCGCGCCACGGTGCTCTTGCCGCAGCCGGATTCGCCCACCAGGGCCAATGTCTTGCCCTTCTCGATCGAGAAGCTCACGCCGTCCACCGCGTGCAGCAGCGTGCGTGGCTTGCGCTCCAGCACGCGGTTGAGCCACGGAGCGGAGACGTCGAAGGTCTTGGCGAGGTCGTGGGCCTGCACCAGCGGCGCGGCCGAAAGGGGGGTGCGTGCGGCGTCGGTCATGCCACGGCCTCCTGGATGGCGGCGGATGCGCCGGGCGTGGCTGCGTGCAGCCAGCAGGCGGCCCGGGTCGGGCCCGCGGACAGCAGCTCGGGGCGCTCCACGCGGCAGCGCTCGAAGGTGTGCAGGCAGCGCGGGTTGAAGGCGCAGCCCTGCGGGATGGCGTTCAGGCGCGGCATGGCTCCGTCGATCTGGTTGAGGCGCTCGCGGTCCTGCTCCATGTCGGGAATCGAGGCCATGAGGCCGGCCGTGTAGGGATGCGCGGGGTGGTTGATGACCTCGTGCACGGGCCCGATCTCGGCGATGCGCCCGGCATAGAGCACGGCCACGCGGTCGCAGGTCTCGGCGATCACGCCCATGTCGTGCGTGATGAGCATCACGGCCGCGCCGCGCGATTTGCAGATGTGCTTGAGCAGCTGGATGATCTGCGCCTGGATGGACACGTCCAGCGCCGTGGTGGGCTCGTCGGCCACGATGAGCTGCGGCTCGGCCGCCAGGGCCAGCGCGATCACCACGCGCTGGCGCATGCCGCCCGAGAACTGGTGCGGGTAGTGGTCCACGCGCTGCTCGGCCGCGGGGATGCCCGTGTCCTGGAGCAACTGGATCGCGCGCCGGCGCGCCTCGGCGGCGTTCACGGGCAGGTGGGTCCGGATGGTCTCGGTGAGCTGCTGGCCCACGGTGTAGAGCGGGTTCAGCGAGGTGAGCGGGTCCTGGAAGATGGCGCCGATGCGCCGGCCCCGCACGTGGCGCATCTTCTGCGACGGCAGATCGTCGATGCGCTCGCCCTCCAGCAGGATGCGGCCCGAGGCCACGCGGCCCGGCGGCTCCAGCAGGCCGATGATGGCCGCGCCCGTGAGCGACTTGCCCGCGCCCGATTCGCCCACCACGCCCAGGATCTCGCCCGGCGCGATGGAAAAGGAGATGTCGTCCAGCGCGCGCAGCGTGCCGCGGCGGCCGGGGAATTCGACGACGAGGTTCTCGACTTCAAGAAGAGGCATAGCAATCCATCCGTTGTCCGTGGCACGGGCAGTGCCCATGGAACCGGCGCGGCCCAGGCCAGCGGCCGCCGCGCAAGGGCCGCCCCGCCGCGCTGGCGGCGTCCCCCTTCCCATCGCGCAGCGATGAGAGAAGGGGTGAAGCGGCGCAGCCGCTCAGGGGGTTGAACTCCATCTCTAGCGCAGCCGGGGATTGAGCGCATCGCGCAGCCAGTCGCCCAGCAGGTTCACCGACAGCGCGATCAGCACCAGCATCACGCCGGGAAACACCGTGATCCACCATTCGCCCGAGAACAGGTAGTCGTTGCCGATGCGGATCAGCGTGCCCAGCGAAGGCGAGGTGGGCGGCGCGCCCACGCCGAGGAAGGAGAGCGTGGCCTCGGTGATGATGGCCGTGGCCACCTGGATGGTGGCCAGCACCATCACCGGCCCGAGCACGTTGGGCAGCACGTGGCGGCGCATGATGCGCAGCGGCGAGACGCCCGTCACGCGCGCGGCCTGCACGTATTCCTTGTTGCGCTCCACCAGCGTGGAGCCGCGCACCGTGCGCGCGTACTGCACCCAGCCCGTGAGCGAGATCGAGACGATGAGCACGCCGAAGGCCAGCGACTCGTGCGCGTTCGGGAACACGGCACGGCCCACGCCGGCGATCAGCAGCGCCACCAGGATGGCCGGGAAGGACAGCATCACGTCGCACAGGCGCATGAGCACGCCGTCGATCCAGCCGCCCTTGAAGCCGGCCAGCAGCCCGAGGGCCACGCCCGCGACCACCGAGAGCGCCACCGAGGCCAGCCCCACCACCAGCGAGATGCGCGCGCCGTAGATCAGCGCCGAGAGGATGTCGCGCCCCTGGTCGTCGGTGCCGAAGGGGTACTTCCAGGAGCCCCCCTCGCTCCACGCGGGCGGCAGGCGGGCGTCGCTCAGCTCCAGCGTGGTGAGGTCGAAGGGGTTGTGCGGCGCCACCCAGCCCGCGAACAGCGAGCAGAACACGCAGACCAGCGCGATCGCCGCGGCACCGATGGCCACGGGAGAGGTGCGGAAGCTGTAGCCGACATCGCTGTCGAACCATCGGATGAGCGTTTTTTTCATCGTGAGGACTTCGGGAGAAACACGGGGGCTGGCGCGGCGCAGGGTCACGCGGTCGGACAGGTCACCGCGCGATGCTCATCCACTTGAACGGCATGAAGTTGTCGGCCATCTGCACCAGCGCCACCTTGCGGGACACGCCCCAGGCCAGCGCCTGCTGGTGCAGCGGAATGTGGCCCACGTCGGCCGCGTGAAGCACAAAGGCCTCGCGGATCATCGCGTCGCGGCGGGCCTTGTCGGTCTCGGCCTGGATCTGCCGCGTGAGCTGGTCCACCTTCGGGTTGCAGTAGCCGCCCAGGTTGAACTGCCCCGCGCCCTTGTCGTCCACGCAGGCCATCAGCGCATTGAGCGCGTTGTGCGCGTCATAGGTGGAGGGCGACCAGCCCAGCATGTAGAAGCCGGTGTCGCGGCGCAGCACCTTGGGGAAATACGTGCCCTTGGTCTCGGCCTGCAGATCGACCTTGACGCCGATGCGCGCGAGGTTGGCGGCCACGGCCTGGCAGATGCGCGCGTCGTTCACGTAGCGGTCGCTGGGGCAGTTCAGGGTCACCGAGAAGCCGTCCGGATAGCCGGCCTCGGCGAGCAATTTCTTCGCGGCGCCCGCGTCGTAGGCGAGCCGCTTCATGTCGGACTGGAAGCCGTTGACGCCCGGCCCCACCAGCAGCGCGGAGGGGTTGGAGGCGCCGCGCATCACGTTCTTGCGGATGCCGTCGATGTCGATGGCTTGGTAGAACGCCTGGCGCACGCGCTTGTCCTTGAAGGGGTTGCGGCCCTTCACGCTGGATTGGAGCAGCTCGTCGCGCGCCTGGTCCATGCCCAGGAAGATGGTGCGCAGCTCGGGGCCCGTCACGGCGCGCGTGAGCGGGCTGGTGTTCACGCGCTCGATGTCCTGCACGGGCACGGGCTCCATCACGTCCACCTGCCCCGAGAGCAGCGCGGCCACGCGCGTGGCGTCGTTGCCGATGGGGGTATAGACCACCTCCTCCACGTTGCCCTCGATCTCGCCCCAGTACCGGGGATTGCGCACGAACACGGTGCGCACGCCCGGCTGGCGCTCGCGCAGGCGGAACGGCCCCGTGCCGTTGGCGCGGAAGGACGCCGCGTTCTCCACGCCCTTGCGCCGGTCCACGGGCACCGTGGCCTGGTTGGCCTCGCACCACGGGCGGCTCATGATGTAGATGCGTGTGAGCACGTCCGGCAGGATCGGGTACGGCGTCCGGGTCTCGATCTCCACCGTGTAGTCGTCGATCCTGCGCACCTCCTGGAAGTCGCTGGCGTAGGCCTTCATGTCGGAGCCCTCGGCCTGCGCGCGCGCCAGCGAGAAGACCACGTCGTCGGCCGTGAAAGGCGTGCCGTCGTGGAACAGCACGCCGCGGCGCAGCTCGAAGCGCCACACCGTGGGCGCGGTCTGCGTCCAGCGCGTGGCCAGCGCCGGCGCGAGGCTCAGGTCCTTGTTGCGGCCCACGAGCGGCTCATAGACGTTGCCGGTCACGCTGAGCTGCAGGGTTTCGTTGAGCGAGTGCGGGTCCATCGACAGCGCATCGCCCTGGTTCGCGACCCTGATGGTTTGTGCATTCGCTATTGAAAATATAGCAAACAATGCAGCAAACACGCCGACATGGAAGGCTTTTCTGCTGGAGATCGTCATGGAATGGCCTGATCGGGGTCGGTAGAGGGGTCCGGCGGGAAGGAGGAGGCGTCGGCAGCGGCGCGTGCGGGGCGGCCTCAGGCCGCGGCCGGCAGCGGCATCGCCTGCTCGATCAGGCCCGCGTGCAGCGCCGCGCCCAGCGGCAGGATCTCGTCGTTGAAGTCGTAGCGGCTGTTGTGCAGCGCGCTGTTGCCGGGGCCCGTGCCCTGGCCGATGCGCAAATAGGCCCCCGGCTTGCTCTGCAGCATGAAGGAGAAGTCCTCCGCGCCCATGCTGGGCTCCAGGTCGCGCACCACGTTCTCGGCGCCCACCAGCGACTCGGCCACGTCGCCCGCGAACTGCGCGTCGCCCTCGGTGTTGATCGTGGCCGGATAGATGCGCTCGTAGCGCACCGTGGCCGTCGCGCCGAAGCCCAGGGCCACGGCATTGCACAGCTCCTTGAGGCGCTGCTCCACCATGTCCTGCACCACGGGCGAGAACGTGCGCACGGTACCCACCAGCGTCGCCGTACCGGGCAGCACGCTGAAGGCGCCCAGGTCGCCCGCGTGCACCGCGCAGAGGCTGACCACCGCGCTGTCGAGCGGCCGCACGTTGCGCGAGACGATGCCCTGCACCGCCGTGATGATGTGCGCCGCCACCAGCACCACGTCCACCGTCTGGTAGGGATGCGCGCCATGGCCGCCGCGGCCCGCGATCTCGATCGTGATGCGGTCGGCCGAGGCCATCATGGCGCCGGAGTTGAGGCCGATGGTGCCGGGCTTCATGGCCGGCCAGTTGTGCATCGCGTAGACCGACTGCACGGGAAAGCGCTCGAACAGGCCGTCCTCGATCATCACGCGCGCGCCGCCGAAGCCCTCCTCACCGGGCTGAAAGATCAGCACCGCCGTGCCGTCGAAATTCCGCGAGGCTGCGAGGTAGCGCGCCGCGCCCACCAGCATGGCCGTGTGGCCGTCGTGCCCGCAGCCGTGCATCAGTCCCGGCTTGCAGGACTTCCAGGTGAAGTCGTTCTGCTCGGCCATGGGCAGCGCGTCCATGTCGGCACGCAGCCCGACCATGCAGCCGCTGGAGCGGCTGCGGCCGTGGATCACGGCCACGATGCCCGTGCGGCCGATGCCGTCGTGGATCTCGTCCACGCCGCAGACCTTGAGCGACTCCTTCACGCGCGAGCCGGTATAGACCTCTTCGAAGCCCAGCTCTGGGTGGGCGTGCAGGTCGCGGCGGAAGGCCGTGAGCTCGGGGTGGAACTGCGCGATCTGCGCGAAGGCCCGGCCCCCGGCCTTCAGGCGCGGCGCCTGGACGAGCGCTGCGGCGGCGGTGGCTGCTGCGGCGTTCATCTCAATGCCCTCCCGCCTTGCCCACGCGCAGGCGCGGATCGACGGCGAAATACAGCAGGTCCACCACGAGATTGATCGCCACGAAGATCAGCGCGATCAGGCACAGGTAGGCCGCCATCACGGGAATATCGGCGAAGGTCACCGCCTGGATGAAGAGCAGCCCCATGCCGGGCCACTGGAACACCGTCTCGGTGATGATCGCGAACGCGATCAGCCCGCCCAGCTGCAGCCCGGTGATGGTCATCACCGGCACCAGCGTGTTCTTGAGCGCGTGGCCGAAATGGATGGCGCGGTCCGAGAGACCGCGCGCGCGGGCGAACTTGATGTAGTCGGTGCGCAGCACCTCCAGCATCTCGGCGCGCACCAGCCGCATGATCAGCGTGAGCTGGAAGATCGCCAGCGTCACGGCCGGCAGCGTGATGTGGTGCCAGCCCTTGGCGGAGAGCAGCCCGGTGCTCCACCAGCCCAGCTGCATGACCGGGCCGCGCCCGAAGCTCGGGAACCAGCCCAGATACACCGCGAACACCAGGATCAGCAGGATGCCGATCAGGAACGTGGGCAGCGACACGCCCAGCAGCGACAGCGTCATGAACAACTGGCTGCTGAACGTGCCGCGCCGCAGCGCCGCATACACGCCCATCGGCACGCCGACCAGCAGGGCCAGCGCGGCGGCCACCAGGGCCAGCTCCAGCGTGGCGGGAAAACGCTCCGCGATCAGGCGCGACACCTTGGCGCCCTGGCGTAGGCTCAGGCCGAACTCGCCCTGCGCCGCATTCACGAGAAAGTGCCAGAACTGCACGATGAAAGGCTTGTCCAGCCCCAGCGAGGCCCGCATGTCGCGGATCTGCTCGGGCGTTGCGTCCTGCCCCAGCAGGAAGGTGACGGGATCGCCCACATACTGGAACAGCATGAAGGAGATGAAAGCCACCGCGACCATGACGATCACGGCCTGGATGAGGCGTCTCAGAATGAAGGCAAGCATCGGAGGTGCGGCAGAGAATCGGGCATGCTAGCAGGGCGCATCCCGGGGCATGCAATACCCGGGCCATCATGGAGCGTGAATGCATATACGGGAATCGGATAAGACGCCAATCCCACTGTGCGGGAAATCCCATCGGGCCTTCGCAATGCAAAAACCCCGCGCACCGCATGGCGCCAGGATGGGGCGGCCAGTGCCCCGTGCGTGCGCCGGCGCGGGCTGAATGCCGGTGCACCGCCCCAGGCCCCACCGATCGTCGGTGCCTGCCCACCCTCGGTGCGGGCGCACGGCCTGGGGGCTGGCCGGCTTGTTCCATCCACCGGCCCGGAGAAGAACGCCGCCACCGGCGAGCGCCGGTGGCAGGAGGCTCAGAAACGATGCCGCAGGCCGATGGTGTAGCCCGTGCGGCTCTTGGCCCCGTTGGGCTGGCCCGCGAAATTGTTCAGGCTCACCTGATCGCCCTTGAGCTTGGTGTGGTCCAGCTCGATGTAGGCATCGGTGCGCTTGGAGAAGGCGTAATCGAGGGCCATGGTGAAGAAGTCGGCCTTGCCCTCCGAGGTGGCGGCGGCCCCCTTCTGCTCCGCGCGGAAATAGTGCGCGCCGAGGTTGATCTGCGGCGTGATCTGGTAGCCCACGCCCACCTTGTAGATGGTGCGCTTGTTGGCCGCGGTGAAGGCCGGGCCGCCGAAGCCGCCATTGATACCGCCCTGCCACATGGCCGCGAGCACGGCACGGTCCACGGCGGTCAGGCCGTCATCCACCTTGTTCTGGCCGTAGCCGGCATTGAAATACCAGTCGCCCATGCGGTAGGAGCCGCCCACGGTCCAGGCATCGATCTTCTTGCCGGACGCGAACTCGTAGTTCTGGTAGCCCAGCCCGGCAGCCAGGCCACCCGCCGCGTAGCGCACGTAGCCGCCGGCCGTCTTGCCACCCGTCGGGCTTTTCTCATCGAACGAATACTGCAGCCCCCCACGCCACGGCCCCACCTCGGCCATGTACTTGATCATGTTGTCGGCGCGGGCGCCCAGGGCGAAACCGATCTCGGGCTTGTACACGTCCATGTACGGCGAATACGGATACGACGCATAGGTACTCGTCACCAGGTCGAAAAGAATGTTGTATTGCCGACCCAGCGTCACGCGCCCGAAGCCGCCCTGCAGCCCCACCCAGGACTGCTGGAAGTACGGCGTGGCGGGGGTTCCCGTATCCGCGCCAAAGCGGTTCTCCAGATTCACGAGGGCCCGCATGCCCCCTCCGAGGTCTTCGTTCACGTTGATGCCCCAGCGACTCTGGGACATGCCGCCACCCACCATCTGGTTCAGCGAAGCATTCGGATTGCCGGCCGGCCCCTCGTTGTTGGTATGGCGATAGGCCACGTCCACGATGCCGTAGAGCTGCAGGCTGCTGGCGCCTGCGGTCTGCGCAAAAACAAGGGGGGATACGGTGGCCACTGCTGCACAGGCAATGGTTCTTCTCACAAACGAAGTACGCATGTGTTGTCTCTTTCTGCCGTATGAATAAAGGGAAATTTCATTGTAGAAACGCCTTTTTTCATGGGCCAGCCCATGCGGCGGCTCATTCACAGTCGTTTTCCCTAACCTTTGTTACATAGGTGACAGCACACGCCCGCAGCGGCGGCACACAACAAAAAAGCCGCTGACCCGAAGGCCAGCGGCTTGATTTCTTCTGAAAAGCTGACGGTTACGTCAGCCCGTCATTAGAAGGAGTGGCGGATACCGACTTGGTAGCCGTTCACGTTGTTGCCCAGACCCACGGCAGCGCCGGTCAGGCCGTTCGTGCCGGTGGTACCGTTGCCCAGGATGCGGTTGGCGCCGTTCTTGTTGTCCAGACGGGCGTACGTGCCGTACACGGCGGTGCGCTTGGACAGGTCATACACGTAACCCACAGCGAAAACGCTGGAGTCGTTGTTCGTGTTCTTGTTGTTGACGTTGAAGTAGGCAGCCTTGACCGAGCCAGGACCCACGGGAGCCGTCAGGCCAACCAGGTACGTGTTGTACTTGGTCTGCACAGCAGCGTTGTCCTTCTCGGAGTGCCAGATGGCCACGGGCTTCACAACGCCCAGGTCGTACGAACCGGCGATGGAGTAGGTGGTCACGTCTTGGGCAGCCGTAGCGCCGCGCAGCTTGTCGGCAGCCAGGGTCACGCTCAGGGGACCGTTTTCGTAGCCACCGGCCAGGCCCAGGTAGTTGCCAGCCTTGTCGTAGGCAGCGTTGGAAGGCGTTTCGCCGAAGGCGTAGTGCACCACGCCGAAGAAGCCACCCAGGTTGCCAGGGGTACGGTAGCTCACGCCGTTACCGATACGGGAGGGGGAGCCCAGCACGCCGAAGCCGAAGAAGTTGGCCACGCCCACCTGACCGAACGGGTCATAGGAGCTGGGCTTGTCGTAGCCAGCGGTCAGTTCGCGGCCCAGACGCAGTTCACCGAAGTTGCCCATCAGGCTGACCGTGGCGCGACGCTTGAATTCGAAGCCGGGGCCTGCTGCACCGCCACCAGCGCCGGTGCCGGTGTCGTTCTGGATTGCGCCTTCGAGCCAGAAGCCAGCCTTCAGACCACCACCGAGGTCTTCAACGCCACGGAAACCCAGGCGGCTCGTTGCATTGCCGCTGTTGAAAACGCCGGTCACGGACGAGTCGCCAGCGATGCGGCCCACGCCTGCATCGACGATACCGAACATCGTGACGGAAGATTGAGCCATTGCAGCGCCGGAAGCAGCCAGCACAGCCAGGGCAATCAGAGATTTTTTCATTGCGAGTTACTCCAAGGTTAAACGAGGGCGCCGGTTCGGGGGGCTGGTACGCACAGGCGCAGTCCGCCAACCCCGGGCCAACCTCCTGGTGGGGAAGTTGCCCTTATTGCAACAGAGCCCGTTCCGTTTCGCAAAGGAATTCCCGCACAATCGCCGTGAAAGGGCCAATCCGTTGCGGTATCGCAACATCGCCCATAGTGTCTCGGAACTGAAATATGGCAAGACAGTAATGAGCTTCTTGCTATGCTTTTCGAAGCAGAATTTTTTTCGAACCATCGAAACCCAACGCCATGGACCACATCCTGATAGCCGCCGATAACGCATTGCGCACGCTCTTTGCCAAGCCCAGGGCCGCCCAGGCATCCCCCGCGAAAGGCATTCCGGAAGGCGACCTGTCGCCTGCGCAGCGGCGCGAGGCCGGCGCGCTCATGCGGGTCAATCACGTGGGCGAGGTCTGCGCGCAGGCGCTCTACATCGGGCAAGCCGCCGTCACGCGGGACCCGGCGCTTCGCGCGCACCTGATGGAAGCCGCCCGCGAGGAGACGGACCATCTCGCCTGGACCGCGGAGCGGCTGGAAGCCCTGGGCAGCCGCCCCAGTCTGCTCAATCCCCTGTGGTTCGCCGGCGCGTTCGCCATCGGCTGGACCGCGGCGCGGGTCAGCGACAAGGCCAGCCTGGGGTTCGTGGTCGAGACGGAGAAGCAGGTGTCTAGGCACCTCCAGGGGCATCTGAAACGGCTCCCTCCCGAGGATGCGGCATCCCGCGCCGTCGTGGCCCGCATGCAGACCGACGAAGAGCGCCACGCCGAGGCGGCCCTCGCCGCAGGCGCGGCCATCCTGCCCAAACCCGCGCGCGCCCTGATGTCCGTGGCCGCCCGGGCGATGACGGCAACGGCCCACTATATATAGAGCCCCCGGGCGTCCCGCCCCAGGAATCCGCCGCCCTCAGGCTTCCACGATGTCGAAGCCGGTGGTGATCTCTGCGGTCTTGCCCAACATGATGCTGGCGGAGCAGTACTTCTCGTGGCTCATGGCGATGGCACGCTCCACGGCCGCCGGGGTGAGCGCCTTGCCGGTCACTGTGAATTGCATGTGGATGCGCGTGAACACCTTGGGATCGGTGGCCGCGCGCTCCGACGTGAGCTTCACGCTGCAGCCGCGCACGTCGTGCCGGCCCCGCTTCAGGATGAGCACGACGTCGTAGGCCGTGCAGCCGCCGGTGCCCGCCAGCACGGTTTCCATGGGCCGCGGCGCGAGGTTCTGTCCTCCGTTGGCCGGGTTCGCGGCATCCGGCGCACCGTCCATCGCGAGCACGTGGCCGCTGCCGGTTTCCGCGATGAATCCCATGCCGGAGCGCGCGCCCGAGGCACCGGTCCAGGTGACTGTGCATTCCATGTTGTTTTTTCCCATCAAATGAACGGCAGCAGGGTTTTCCTGCTCGCCAATCTGCAATTTTGCTGCATCGCAGCATCGATTGCGCTACACTTCAAACCATGCGTTGCCCGCAAGGGTGAATGGCAAAGCCCCAAGGCCCCGCCCAACGCGCTGATTGTCTCCTCCATCTCCTCAAAGGATGGATTCGGCCCCGGGTCTCACGATCCGGGGCCGTTTTTTTTGTGCCGGCCCCAGTCTGCGCACCGCGCGGGCCCGGGCCTATGATGGCGGCCCGCCGCCGCTGCGGCGACCAGGCAGCATTCGGGCGGGCAGCCTCCTGCGCCCGCGGACCCCATGACGAAGACCACCCAGCCCTCCCCCGCCCTCACCCCCGCCGATTACCTCAAGAAGATCCTCACGGCGCGCGTCTACGACGTGGCCGTCGAGTCCGCGCTGGAGCCCGCGCGCGCGCTGAGCCGCCGGCTGCACAACACGGTGCTGCTCAAGCGCGAGGACCAGCAGCCGGTGTTCAGCTTCAAGCTGCGCGGCGCCTACAACAAGATGGCGCACCTCACCCCCGAGCAATTGCAGCGCGGGGTGATCTGCGCCTCGGCCGGCAACCATGCCCAGGGCGTGGCGATGAGCGCCAAGCGCATGGGCGCGCGCGCGGTGGTCGTGATGCCGACGACCACGCCGCAGCTCAAGGTGGATGCGGTGAAGACGTTGGGCGGCGAGGTGGTGCTGCACGGCGACAGCTATTCCGACGCCTACGAGCACGCGGCCCGGCTGCAGCACGAGGAAGGCCTGACCTTCGTGCACCCCTTCGACGACCCGGACGTGATCGCCGGCCAGGGCACGATCGCCATGGAGATCCTGCGCCAATTGCAAAGCCTGGGCAGCAACCGCCTGGATGCCGTGTTCGTCGCCATCGGCGGCGGCGGGCTGGTGAGCGGCGTGGCCAACTACATCAAGGCGGTGCGGCCGGAGATCCGCATCGTCGGCGTGCAGATGAACGATTCCGACGCGATGATGCAGTCGGTGGCGTCGGGCGGGCGCGTGGCCCTCGCGGACGTGGGCCTCTTTTCCGACGGCACGGCCGTGAAGCTGGTGGGCGAGGAAACCTTCCGCGTCGCGAGCGGCCTGGTGGACGAGTTCATCACCGTGGACACCGACGCCGTGTGCGCGGCGATCAAGGACATCTTCGTGGACACGCGCAGCATCGTGGAGCCCGCGGGCGCGCTGGCCGTGGCGGCGATCAAGCAGTACGTGGCCGCGCGCAAGACCCGGGGCGAGACCTACGCCGCCATCCTCTGCGGCGCCAACATGAACTTCGACCGCCTGCGCTTCGTGGCCGAGCGCGCCGAGGTGGGCGAGGAGCGCGAGGCCCTGCTGGCCGTGACCATCCCCGAAGAGCGCGGCAGCTTCCGGCGCTTCTGCGAGGCGGTGGGCCAGTTGCCGGGCGGCCCGCGCAACGTGACCGAGTTCAACTACCGCATCAGCGATGCCGCGCGCGCCCACGTGTTCGTCGGCCTCGCCACGCACGGCAAGGGCGAGTCGGAGAAGATCGCGCGCAACCTGCAGCGCCACGGCTTCGAGGCGCTGGACCTCACGCACGACGAACTCGCCAAGGAGCACCTGCGCCACCTCGTGGGCGGCCGCTCGGGGCTCGCGCAGGACGAGCGCCTGCTGCGCTTCGTCTTCCCGGAGCGGCCCGGCGCGCTCTTCAAGTTCCTGAGCCTGATGCAGCCGAGCTGGAACATCAGCCTCTTCCACTACCGCAACCAGGGCGCGGACTACGGCCGCATCCTCGTGGGCATCCAGGTGCCGGCGAGCGATGCCGCCGCGTTCGACGCCTTCCTGCAGACGCTGGGCTACCCCTACGTGGAGGAAACCCGGAACCCCGCCTACCAACTATTCCTGCAGGCCCCCGCGGCCCGTTCCTGAGATTTTGGGGGTCTTTCAGGCTCCATGTCGCCGTATTTGCTACGGATATTGCTACATAAACAATAGCAAATGCAAGCCCTTCGGCATTTCCTGCTGGCCGTGCAGTTCTTCACGCGGATTCCGGTCACGGGCCGGCTGGCCGCGTGGGTGGGCTACAGCCCGGCGATGCTGCGGGCCAGCGCGGCGCATTTTCCGGGCGTGGGCTGGATCGTGGCGGCCGGGGCGGTGGCCGTGTACGCGGCGCTGCACGGGGCGCTGGGTGCGCAGCCGTTCGCGGCGCTGGTGTGCGCGGCCCTGAGCACCGTGGCCACGGTGCTGCTGACGGGCGGATTCCACGAGGACGGCCTCGCCGACGTGGCGGACGGCCTGGGCGGCAGCGCGCAACGCGACCGGGCGCTGGAGATCATGAAGGATTCGCGCATCGGGGCCTTCGGTGCCATGGCGCTGTCGCTGGCGCTTGCCAGCAAGCTGGCGCTGCTGGCGCTGCTGGGCAGCCAGGGGCCGGGCGTGGCGCTGTGCGCGCTGGCGGGCGCGCACGTGGCCTCGCGCTTCTGGCCGCTGCTGCTGGTGCGCACGCTGCCCCACGCGGGCGATGCCGCCACCTCGAAAAGCAAGCCGCTGGCCGACCGCATCTCGGGCCCGGCGCTCACCGTGGCCGGGGCCTGGACCGCGCCCGCGCTCATGCTGGTGGGCGGGGTGCTGGGCACCGCCGTGCTGGCCGCGAGCCTCTTGGCCGGCGCGGTCGCGGCGGGCGTGATGCGCGCATGGTTCGCGCGGCGCCTGCAGGGGTTCACCGGCGACTGCCTGGGCGCCACGCAACAGGTGTGCGAGATCGCCTTCTACCTGGGCACGGCCGTGGCCCTGGGCCCGGCGCTGCGGTGACGGAAACCCGCCCCCAGCCTTCCCACCCACCGGCGCGGCTCTGGCTGGCGCGACACGCGGCGCCCCGCGTGGCCCCGGGCCTGTGCTACGGGGCGCTGGACGTGCCCGCCGATGCGCGGGCCACCGCCGAGGCCGCGCGCCGGCTGGCGGCGACGCTGCCCGCCGCGGTGGCCGCCATCCGGCACTCGCCGCTGCGAAGGTGCGAGCAGCTCGCCCGGCTGCTGCACCGGCATCGGCCGGACTGGCGCCCGGCGCCCGATCCCCGGCTGGCCGAGATGGACTTCGGCCACTGGGAGGGCCAGGCCTGGAACGCCATCGCGCGCGCCGAGATCGATGCCTGGACGGCCGACTTCGCCGGCCACGCCCCCGGCGGCGGCGAAAGCCTGACCCGCATGATGGCCCGTGTGGACGCGGCACTGGCCGACGCGCGCCGCGCGGCCTCGGCGGCCCGGGCGCGGGAGGGCGTGGCGGATGTGGTCTGGATCACCCACGCCGGCGTGGCGCGGTGCGTGCGCTGGCGCCTGGAGCACCCCGAGCGGCTGCCGTGCGCCGGCGAATGGCCATCGCAGGCGCCGGGTTGCGGCGAATGGCACTGCGTGGAACTGCCAACCGATGCTCCGCCGGGCTGACGCGCCAAGGCCCGGCGAAGGCCCCGCGCGGCGCCGATTTCAGGTCTTCGGCGGGGTATGTCACAGGCTGTTACGCCGGTTGCTCAGCCTCCTTTTTCCGGCACTTCGAGGGTGACGGTGGTCTCTCCGCCCGGCGTGGACCCCAGGCGCACCTGCTTGCGGCCGAGGGCCTGCACCACGAGGCCATCGGCCACGGTGGCGCCCAGGCGGAACGGACGGGCGGGCTGGTTGTCTACCGCGATGAGCGCCGCGCCGCCGCCGCTCGCGGTGCCCGCCAGCACGCCCTCCAGCGCGAAGCGGCTGGGCTCGCGCGCGGCGGGCGCGCTGGGCGCCGCCGGCCCGGCGCCGAGCAGGCGCGCCAGGGCGAGCGCATCGGGTTGGGGCGGCGCGGGAGCGGCCACCGGCGCAGCGAGCGGCGCGGGCCGCACCGAGAGCTTCAGGCCCCAATAGACGACGCTGGCGCCCGCCAGCGCCCAGAGCACGAGCGTGCCCAGCCGAACGCCCCAGGGGCCGGATATGTTTGTCACCATTGCACGATTATCATTGACCGGATATGCCCCAGACCCTCCCGAAGAACGCGATCTCCCGCAACGCCCACGCCTTCGCGCGGCACGCACGCAACGCCCGCCGCCGGATCGCGCGCGGCTTCACGCTGATCGAGTTGATGGTGGTGCTCGTCATCATCGGCGTGCTGGCCGCGCTGATCGTGCCGAACGTGCTCGACCGCGCCGACGACGCGCGCGTGACGGCCGCCCGCACCGACATCACCAACATCGTCCAGGCCCTGAAGCTCTACCGCCTGGACAACCAGCGCTACCCCACGGCCGAGCAGGGCCTGCAGGCCCTCATCGTGCGGCCATCGAACAGCCCCGTGCCGAACAACTGGCGCCCCTATCTCGAAAAGCTGCCCAACGATCCGTGGGGCCGGCCCTACCAGTACCTGAGCCCCGGCATCAAGGGCGAGGTGGACGTCATGTCCTTCGGTGCCGACGGCCAGTCGGGCGGCGAGGGCAAGGATGCCGACATCGGCAGCTGGCAATAAGCACGTGCCCATGACCTCCAGGGGGCCGCGCCGCGGCCCTTGCGGAGCAGGGTGCGTGCCGCGGCGCGCCGCCCGGGGCTTCACCCTGCTCGAACTGCTGGTGGTGATCTCCATCATCGCGCTCGCCACGGCAGGCGTGGCCTTCGCGATGCGCGACGACGGCCAGGCCACCCTGCAGCGCGAGGGCGAGCGGCTGGCCGCGCTGCTGGAGGCCGGCCGCGCGCAGTCGCGCGCGTCGGGCGCACCCGTGCGCTGGCGCGCGGCGGGCGGCGCCTTCCGCTTCGAAGGGCTGGCCGGCAACCCCGCGCCCGGGGCCTGGCTGGACGCCTCGACCTACGTGCGCGGCCAGGCGCTGCTGCAGCTCGGGCCGGAGCCGCTGATCCCGCCGCAGCAGGTGGTGCTGGCGAGCCAGGCCCATCCAGGCCGCGCGGTCCGCGTGGCGACCGACGGGCTGCGGCCCTTTTTCGTGGAGGCGCTGCCGTGAGCGCGCCGCGCCGCGCCGCGCCGGCCGGCCGCGCAGGCCACGCCGGCTTCACGCTCGTGGAGGTGCTGGTGGCGCTGGCCATCGTGGCCATCGCGCTCATGGCCGGCACGCAGGCCACCTCCGCCCTCACGCGCAACGCGGCGCGGCAGGCCGACGTGCTGCTCGCGCACGTCTGCGCCGAGAACGAGCTCGTGAAGGTGCGCCTGTCGCGGCAGATGCCCTCCATCGGCGACAGCACGGTGCCCTGCGAGCAGGCCGGGCTGCGCTACGACGTGGCGGTGGCCGTGCGGCCCACGCCCAATCCGCAGTTCCGCCGGGTGGACGCGCAGGTCTTCGACGGCACCGGCCCCGTGCTGCGGCTCTCCACCATCGTGGGACGGTACTGATGGCCCCCCTGAGTCGCCTTCGGCGCCTTCCCCCCGAGGGGGACGACGCCAGTGGCCGGGCCAAGCCCGTTCCACGGCGTCTGCTGGCCTGGCCTGCTCCGCGGCCTTCCGACGGGAAGCGCGGCGCCGGGTCCAAGCGCTGTGGACTGTGCGTTGCCCCCCCGACCCCTGGCACATCGAGGGCGTGCCGCGCCCAGATGCCGGTTCAGCGCCGCGCCGCAGGCTTCACCCTCGTGGAGCTGCTGGTGGCGATCGCCGTGATGGCCCTGCTGGCCTTGATGAGCTGGCGCGGCATCGACGGCATGGTGCTCGCGCAGGAGCAGACGAACGAGCGCGCCGACGAGTTGCTGGTGCTGCAGGCCGCGCTCACGCAGTGGAGCGCCGACCTGGATGCGTTGCAGGCCATCGACCAGACCGAGCCCATCGCATGGGACGGCCAGGTGCTGCGCCTCACGCGCCGGGGCAGCGCCACGCCCGACGAGGGGGCCTACGTGGTCGCCTGGGCGCGGCGCGCGGTGAACGGCACCGACCACTGGCTGCGCTGGCAATCGCCCCCGGTGCGCACGCGCGGCGAATGGCGCAACGCCTGGCAGCGCGCGGCGCTCTGGGCCCGCTCGGGCGGCGCCGGCAGCGCGGGCGGGGAGCGCGGCGAGACCGCCCTCATGCCGCTGCAGGACTGGCGGCTGTTCTATTACCGCGACGGGGCCTGGTACAACGGCCTGTCGAGCAGCGCCACCAACACGGCGGCGCAGACCATCGGCCCCACCGCCCCGACCAACATTCCCGACGGCGTGCGGCTGCAGATCGTGCTGCCGCCGGGCCGGGCGCTCGCGGGCACCATCACGCAGGACTGGGTCAACCCCACCAACGGCGGAGGCAAGTCATGACGCGCCGCGCCGCACGGCATCCCGGCCCCCGCGCGCGTGGCGCGGCGCTGCTGGCCGCCATGCTCACCGTGACCCTCGTGGCCACGTTCGCGGCGGCGGCCATGTGGCGGCAGTGGCGCGCGATCGAGGTGGAGACCGCCGAGCGCGCGCGCGTGCAGTCGGCCTGGCTGCTGGCGGGCGCGCTCGACTGGTCGCGGCTCATCCTGCGCGAGGACCTGCTCGCGCGCAACGGCGACGGCACCGACCACCTCGCCGAACCCTGGGCCGTGCCGCTGGAGGAAGCGCGCCTGTCCACCTTCCTCGCGGCGGAGCAGGGTGCCGCGGCCGTGCAGGATGCCAGCACCGACACGGCCAACGCCTTCCTGTCGGGCCAGATCATCGACCTGCAGTCGCGGCTCAACGTGTACAACCTCGTGGACAACGGCGCGGTGTCGGCCACCGCGCTGCGCCAGTTCACCCGCCTCTTCGAGGCGCTGGGCCTGCCGCAGCAGGAGCTGGGCCAGCTCGCGAACGGGATGCAGAAGGCCCTCGCGCAGAGCAGCGCCTCCGGCACGGGGACATCGGGCACCGGCACCTCCGGCACGTCGTCCAGCGACCCGTCCAGCGTGCCGCTGATGCCCCGCAGCTTCTCGCAGCTCACCTGGATGGGCCTCTCGCCCGCCACCATCGCGGCGCTGGAGCCCTACGCCACGCTGCTGCCCCGGCGCACGAGCGTCAACCTCAACACCGCGAGCGCGCAGGTGCTGCAGGCCAGCATCGAGGGCCTGGACCTGGCGGGCGCGCAGCGGCTCGTGCAGGCGCGGGAATCGCGCCACTTCAAGACCGCCGACGACGCCAGCAAGCAGCTCGGCGGCACGCTCCAGATCGATACCGGCACCCACACGATTGCGTCCGCCTACTACGAGGTGCGCGGCCGCCTGCGCATGGGCAGCACCGTCGTGGAAGAGCGCTCCCTGGTCTACAAGGCCGGCAGCACCGCGCGCACGCTGTGGCGCGAGCGCGGCGCGTTCGTGAGGAGCACCGCCGCCACCCGCTGACCGCTGCGGCGGCCCGCGCGGCCGTTCATGCCACGCCCCTAAAATGGCCCGCGAATTCCATCCATGAGCACCCTCATCCTTTTCCTGCCCCAGGGCAGCGCCCCCGGGCCGGCCACCGAACTCGGCTACACGCTGACCGCCGACGGCCACACCGCCACACGCCACGCGAGCGCGCCGGCGCCCCTGCTGCCCGACCCAGGCCGCGCGGGCGAGGTGGTCGCCGTGGTGCCCGCGCGGGCCCTTTCCTGGCAGCGCGTGACACTGCCGCAGGGTGCCGCCGCGCAGGCCGGGCGGCTGCGCGCGGTGCTCGAAGGGCTGCTGGAAGAGCGGCTGCTGGACGACCCCGCACAACTGCATTTCGCGCTGGAACCCGGCGCGCGTCCCGGCACGCCCGCCTGGGTGGCCGTGTGCGACCGGGGCTGGCTGCGCACCGCGCTGCAGGCGCTGGAGGCCGCGGGCCGGCCGGTGCAGCGCGTGGTGCCCGAATTCGCGCCCGGCCCCACAGCCGGCGGCGCGCCCGAATACTTCGCGCTCGGCACGCCCGAGGACCCGCAGCTCGTCGCCACCAGCCAGGGCGCCGACCAGGCACTGGCGATCCTGCCGCTCTCGCCGGCGGCGCTCCAGCTCACCGGCGCCATGGGCCATGCCCATGACGAAGAGCCCCCGGCCCTGCGCGCCGAGCCCGCCGTGGCCGCGATCGCCGAGCAGATGCTCGGCCGCCCGGCCGTGCTGCACACCGCGAGCCAGCGCGCCCTGGCGGCCGCGCGGGGCGACTGGGATCTCGCGCAGTTCGAATTCGCCAGCAACCGCCGCACGCGCACGCTGCGCAAGGCCACGGCGTCCGCCAGCGCCTTCGCGCGCGCGCCGCAGTGGCGCGCGGCGCGCTGGGCCCTGGGGGTGTGCGTGGCCGCGCAGCTCGTGGGCCTGAATGCCTGGGCCTGGCAGGAGCGGCAGGCGCTGGCGGCCAAGCAGGCCGGCGTGCGCGCGGCGCTCACCCAGACCTTTCCGCAGGTGCAGGTGGTGGTCGATGCCCCGGTGCAGATGGAGCGCGAGCTGGCCCAGTTGCGCCAGGCGGCGGGCAGCGTCTCGGCGCGCGACCTCGAACCGCTGCTGGCGGCGGCCGGCGGCGCGCTGCCGCCCGGGCGCCTGCCCTCCGCGATCGACTATGCCCCCGGAGAGCTGCGCCTGCGCGGCATCGAGCTGCAGCCCGAGGAACTGGCCTCGGCCAATGAACGCCTGGCGGCCAACGGATACCGCGCCAGCCAGCAGGACGGCATGGTGGCGCTGCGCGAAGGAGAGCGCCCATGAAGCCATCCCCCCGCCCCACCGCGGCCACCGGAGCCGCCGGCGCCGTGCTGCGCGAGCGCTGGAAGGCGCTGGAGCCGCGCGAGCAGATCCTCGTGCTGGCCGCATCGGGCCTGATCGCGCTGGCGCTGCTGTGGTGGCTGGCCATGGCGCCCGCCCTGCGCACGCTGAGCGAGGCGCCCCAGCAGCACGCCACGCTCGATGCGCAGTTGCAGCGCATGCAGGCGCTGCAGGCCGAGGCGCTGCAATTGCAGGCCGCGCCGCGCCCGCCGGCCGGCGATGCGGCGCAGGCGCTGCGCGCCTCGCTCACGCAGCGCCTGGGCGCCAGCGCGCAGATCGCCATCCTGGGCGACCGGGCCACCGTCACCCTCAAGGCGGCGCCGGCCGACGGCGTGGCCGAGTGGCTGGCCCAGGCCCGCGGCAATGCGCGCGCCGTGCCCGTCGAGGCGCGGCTCGTGCGCAGCACCGCCGGTGCGCCGGCCACGGCCGGCGCGGCCGTGATCGGCCCCTCCTCGCCCACCCGGCCCGCCGGCGGCGCTCCGGCCAGCCGCACCCCGGCCGCGCCCGCGCCGGGCGATGCCATGCCCCGCTGGGACGGCACGCTGGTGCTGGCCCTGCCGCCGGCACGGTAACCCCCGACCCCGATCGTTTTCCCCAGCCGACCCCCCACCACCGTGTCCCGCTCCTTCCGCGCTCCCCGCTCCGCCGCCCTGGCCTCCCGCGCGCCCCGCTCGCCGAGGGCCTGGGCCCTGGCCGGCTGCCTGCTGGGCGCCCTGCCCGCCCTGCTGGCCTTCGCGCCCGCGCAGTGGCTGGCCCAGGGTGTGGAGTGGGTCAGCGGCGGGCAGGTGCTGCTCGCGCAGGCCCGCGGCACGGTGTGGACGGGCTCGGCCCAGGTGGTGCTGACCGGCGGGCACGGCAGCGCCGACCAGGCCGCCCTGCCCGGCCGCCTGCAATGGCAGGTACGGCCCGCATGGACCGGGCTGCGCGCCCTGCTGAGCGCCGACTGCTGCACGGCCGCGCCACTCGCGGCGCGGATCACGCCGCGCTGGGGCGGCGTGCACGTGGCCATCGCCGACGGCCAGAGCCAATGGCCCGCCGCCGTGCTCTCCGGGCTCGGCACGCCGTTCAACACGCTGCAGCCCCAGGGGCAGCTCGCGCTGCGCACGCAGGGCCTCGCGCTCGACAGCGCCGCCGGGCGGCTGGTGGTCGAAGGCCAGGCCCAGCTCGACGCGCTCGGCATGTCCTCGCGCCTGTCCACGCTGCGGCCCATGGGCAGCTACCGCCTGGCCCTGCGGGGCGGCGAGGTGACCACGCTCACGCTCTCCACGCTGGATGGCGCGCTGCGCCTGACGGGCAGCGGCCGCTGGATCGGCCAGCGCCTGCGCTTCGAGGGCGAGGCCACGGCCGCCCCCGAGCGCGAGGGGGCGCTCGCCAACCTTCTCAACATCATCGGGCGGCGCACCGGCGCCCGGTCCCTCATCACCGTGGGTTGAACCCTATGACATCCATGACTTCGCAGCGCCTGCGGTTTGCTCTTAATTCCATAGCATTCGGAGCAATGATCGCCACGACATGCGGCCCGCTGCAGGCCCAACCGGCTGCGGGCGCCGGCACGGCCAGCGTGCGCCCGGGCGAACCCGTCACGCTGAATTTCGCCGGCGCCGAGATCGAGGCGGTGGCCCGCACCATGGCCACGATCACTGGCCGCAACGTGGTGGTGGACCCCCGCGTGAAGGGCCAGCTCACGCTGGTCACCGAGCGGCCGGTGCCGCCGGCGGCGGCCTTCCAGCAGTTCCTCGCGGCGCTGCGGCTGCAGGGCTTCACCGTGGTGGAGTCCGCGGGCCTCTACAAGGTGGTGCCTGAGGCCGACGCCAAGCTGCAGGCCGGCTCGGTGAGCGTCACGCAGGGCGGCTCGGGCAGCGCGCCGGGCGGCGGGCAGATCGTGACGCAGATCTTCAAGCTCAATTTCGAGAACGCGGCCAACCTCGTGCCGGTGCTGCGCCCGCTCATCAGCCCGAACAACACGATCAACGTGAACCCGGGCAACAACTCGCTGGTCGTCACCGACTACGCCGACAACCTGCAGCGCATCGCGCGCATCGTGGCGGCCATGGACGTCTCCAACGCGAGCGACGTGGAGGTGATCCCGCTGCGCAACGCCGTGGCGAGCGAACTCGCGCCGCTCGTCTCGCGCCTCATCGACGGCACCGGCAGCGCCACGGGCACGACCCCCACGGGCACGGCCGGCGCCACGCCGGGCCAGAGCGACACCGGCTACCGCACCACGCTGCTGCCCGAGCCGCGCAGCAACTCGCTGATCGTGCGCGCAGCCAACCCGGCGCGCCTGTCGCTGGTGCGCACGCTGGTGCAGAAGCTCGACCAGGCGCCGGTGCCCGGCAGCGGCGCCGCCACGGGCAACATCCACGTGGTGTACCTGAAGAACGCCGACGCCACCAAGCTCGCGACCACCCTGCGCGCCGCCCTGTCGGCCGCCATGGGCAGCGGCGCCTCGGGCTCCAGCGCCCCTTCGGGCGCGGGCGCCACCAGCACCGGGGGCCTGGGCTCCACCGGGCTCTCCAGCTCGGGCCTCACGCAGACCAGCAGCACGAGCGGCTCGATGACCGGCGGCGGCCTGGGCAGCGGCACCAGCGGCGGCCTGGGCAGCAGCTCGGGCAGCCTGAACTCGGCCAACAGCAACCAGCCCTCCACGGGCGGGCAGATCCAGGCCGACCCCTCGACCAACTCGCTCATCATCTCCGCGCCCGAGCCGCAGTACCGCCAGTTGCGGGCCGTGATCGAGCAGCTCGACGGGCGCCGCGCCCAGGTGCTGGTCGAGAGCCTGATCGTCGAGGTGGCCGCCAGCAAGGTGGCCGACTTCGGCATCCAGTGGCAGGGGGTGATGGGCAACTACGGCAGCGGCACCGTCGGCGTCGTCGGCACCAACTCCACCGCGGGCGGCGGCGCGAACATCCTCAACCTGGCCCTGGCCGCCGCGAGCGGCACGTCGGGCCTGAGCACGGCCCTCTCCAGCTCCAGCGCGACGCCCAGCCGCGGCCTCAACGTCGCCATCGCGCCGCGCATCAACGGCAACTACTACCTGGGCGCGCTCGCCAACTTCCTGGAGAACACGGGCGACGCCAACGTGCTCTCCACCCCGAACCTGATGACGCTGGACAACGAGGAGGCCCGCATCATCATCGGCAACAACGTGCCGTTCGTCACCGGCTCCTACGCCAACAGCACGGGCAGCAGCACGGTGAACCCGTTCACGACGGTGGAGCGCAAGGACGTGGGCCTGATGCTGCGCGTGCGCCCGCAGATCAACGAGAACGGCACCGTGAAGCTCACGCTCTACCAGGAGGTGTCGCAGGTGGACGCATCCACCCTGTCCGCGACCAACGGCCCGACCACCAGCGTGCGCTCCATCGAATCCACGGTGCTCGTGAACGACGGCAACGTGATCGTGCTCGGCGGCCTGCTGGAGGACCGCTACTCGCTCGGCCAGGACAAGGTGCCCGTGATGGGCGACCTGCCGCTGGTGGGAGCGCTCTTCCGCAACGAGAACCGCTCGCGCCGCAAGACCAACCTCATGGTCTTCCTGCGGCCCGTGGTGATCCGCGACACGGCCACCAGCGACGCGCTCATGGTGGACCGCTACGAGGCCATCCGCGCGCTGCAGCAGAACATCCAGCCCGCGCCCAGCACGGTGATGCGCGCGGTGTCGGAAACCCCCGTGCTGCCGCCGCTGGCCGCGCCCGCGCCCAATCCGCAGGCGCCCGCCCGCGCCGCGCCGCCCGCGCCGCCCGCACCGCTGGCGCCGCTGATGCCCGAGCGCTCCGCCCCCGCGCCGACGGACACCACGGCCCCCGCGGAAAAGCTGAGCCCGCAATAGTCCCGCCACCGCCATGCGACACCCGCTCCCCTACGCCTTCGCGCGCAGCGCCCAGCTGCTGCTGGAGGACGACGGCCACACCTGCGTGCTCTGGCACGGCCCCGCGCCGGACGCCAGCGCGCTCTCCGAGATCATGCGCAAGCATGCCGTGCAGCAGCTCATGCCGCTGGAGCCCCATGCCCTCGCGCAGCGCATCAGCGCGGCCTACTCGCAGGGGGAATCGAGCGCGGCCACCGTGGTGAGCGAGGTCGAATCCGACGCCGACCTCTCGCGCATGATGCAGGAGCTGCCGGCCGTGGAGGACCTGCTGGAGTCGGCCGGCGACGCGCCCATCATCCGCATGCTCAACGCGCTGCTCACGCAGGCCGCGCGCGACGGCGCGAGCGACATCCACATCGAGCCCTACGAGCGCCATTCGAGCGTGCGCTTCCGCGTGGACGGCACGCTGCGCGAGGTGGTGCAGCCCAACCGCGCGCTGCACGCGGCGCTGATCTCGCGCCTGAAGA
This sequence comes from Paracidovorax anthurii, assembly GCF_003269065.1. Taxonomy (GTDB): domain Bacteria; phylum Pseudomonadota; class Gammaproteobacteria; order Burkholderiales; family Burkholderiaceae_C; genus Paracidovorax; species Paracidovorax anthurii. The sequence continues at coordinate 207,801 of NZ_QLTA01000003.1, read as the reverse complement.
TCATGGCCGACCTCGACATCTCCGAGAAACGCCTGCCGCAGGACGGCCGCATCAGCCTGCGCCTGGGCACGCGCGCCATCGACGTGCGCGTCTCCACCCTGCCGAGCGCCCATGGCGAGCGCGCCGTGCTGCGCCTGCTGGACAAGAGCGAGAGCAAGCTGAGCCTGGAGGCCGTGGGCATGCAGGGCGAGACGCTGCGGCGCTTCAACCACCTCATCCACCAGCCGCACGGCATCGTTCTCGTCACCGGCCCCACGGGCTCGGGCAAGACGACGACGCTCTACGCGGCGCTTGGCCGCCTGGACGCGACGAGCGGCAACATCATGACGGTGGAAGACCCCATCGAATACGAGCTGCCGGGCGTGGGCCAGACGCAGGTCAACAGCAAGATCGACCTCACCTTCGCCAAGGCCCTGCGCGCCATCCTGCGCCAGGACCCGGACGTGATCATGATCGGCGAGATCCGCGACTTCGAGACCGCGCAGATCGCCATCCAGGCCTCGCTCACGGGCCACCTGGTGCTGGCCACGCTGCACACCAACGACGCGGCCAGCGCCGTCACGCGCCTGACCGACATGGGGGTGGAGCCCTTCCTGCTTTCCAGTTCGCTGCTGGGCGTGCTCGCGCAGCGCCTCGTGCGCAAGCTCGACCCCACCGAGCCGAGCGGCTACCGGGGCCGCACGGGCGTGTTCGAGCTGCTGGTGGTGGACGACACGCTGCGCGCCCAGATCCACGGGCAGGCCGCCGAGGCGGACCTGCGCGCCACGGCCATCGCGGGCGGCATGACGCTCATGCGCGAGGACGGCGAGCGCCTCGTGCGCGCGGGCATCACCAGCCCCGAGGAAGTGCTGCGCGTCACGCGCGAGTGAACGCGCGAGTGACGGCGCGCCCGCCCATCAGCCGGCCGGCAGCAGTTCCAGCACCGTCTCCGGCGGCCGGCACAGGCGCGCGCCCAGCGGGGTGACCACGATGGGCCGGTTCATCAGTTCGGGGTGCCGGGCCACGGCGGCGACCAGCGCCGCATCGCCGATGCGCTCGTCGGCCAGGCCGAGCGCCTGGTAGGCCGCCTCCTTGGCACGCAGCAGCGCGCGCACCGGCCCGCCCACGGCGACGAACAACGCCCGCAGCGCGGCCTCGTCCAGCGGTTCGGCGAGGTAATCCACGATGCGTGGCTCGATGCCGCGCTCGCGCAAAAGCGCCAGCGCGCCGCGCGAATTGCTGCAGCGGGCGTTGTGGTAGATCGTGATGTCGGGGCGATGCGTGGAGGCGTTCATGCCCGCGAGTGTAGGAGCGGGCCATGCACTTTGGCGTACCCGCAAAACTAGCGGGCGCTGGAGGCCCGCAGCGTGCGGCTCAGCAGGATCACCGGCACCAGCCCCACCGCCACCAGCGCGAGCGAGGGCAGCGCCGCCTCGCCCAGCCGCTCGTCGCGCGCGAGCTGGTAGGCCACCACGGCCAGGGTGTCGCTGTTGAAGGGCCGCAGCACCATCGTGGCCGGCAGCTCCTTCATCACGTCCACGAACACCAGCAGCGCCGCCGCCGCCGTGGAGCGCCGCAGCAGCGGCCAGTGCACCCGCGCCAGCAGGCCCGCGCCGCCGGCGTCGAGCATGCGCGCGGAATCGTCCAGGCTCGCCGGGATGCGCGCATAGCCGCTCTGCACCGACTGCAGCGCCACGGCACAGAAGCGCACGAGGTAGGCCCACACGATGCCCACCGCCGTGGCCGTGACGATCGCGGGCACGCCCCAGTCCGGCGCCACGGCCTGCAGCCAGCCCACGGGCAGCAGCAGGCCCACGACGATCACCGCGCCGGGCACGGCATAGCCCACGCTGGCGAGCTGCACCACGGCCTGCGTGAGGCGCCCGGCCTGCCGGCGCGCCGCGAACGCCAGCGCCAGCGCCACGCCCACGGCCAGCGCGGCGGTGATGGCGCCCAGCCGCACGCTGTGGCCCGCCCATTCCAGGAAACGGTCCCAGGGCAGCACCGACCAGTCCGCCGCCAGGGGCCGCAGCATGAAGGCCACCGGCGCGAAGAACCCCATCAGCACGGGCAGCCCGCACACCGCCCACGCCGCGGCGCAGCCCCAGCCCGTGAGCCGTTGCGGCTGCGCCTCGGCCGAGCCGGCGCGGCCCACGCCGCCCGCGGCGAAGCGCATGCGCCGCTGCGCGCGCAGCTCCAGTTGCAGCAGCAGCACCACGAAGACCAGCAGGATGGTGGCGAGCTGCGCGGCCGCGAGGCGGTTGTCCATCGACAGCCAGGCCTTGTAGATGCCCGTGGTGAAGGTCTGGATGCCGAAATAGCTCGACACGCCGAAGTCCGCCAGCGTCTCCATCAGCACCAGCGCCACGCCCGCCGCCACCGCCGGGCGCGCCAGCGGCAGCGCCACCGAGCCCACGCGCCGCGCGAGCGGCGCGCCCAGCAGGCGGGCCGCCTCCATGAGATGCGCCGCCCGCTCGCCCAGCGCCGTGCGCGCCAGCAGGTACACGTAGGGATAGAGCGCGAAGATGAACACCCACACCGCCCCGCCCAGGCTGCGCACCTCGGGCAGCAGCCGGCCCTCCAGGCCATAGGTGGCGCGCAGCCAGACCTGCAGCGGCCCGCTGAACTGCAGGAAGTCGGTGTACGCATAGGCCGTGACGTAGGCCGGCATGGCCAGCGGCAGCAGCAGCAGCCACTCCAGCGTGCGCCGGCCCCGGAAATCGAACAGCGTCACCGCCGCGGCCGTGGCCGAGCCGACGATGCCCGCGCCCAGGCCCACGGCCAGCCCCAGCCACACGGTGGTGGCGAAATACCCGGGCAGCACGGTCGCCGCCATCTCGCGCAGGATGGCCAGGGCCTCGGCGCCGCCATGGCCCCAGGGGAGCCAGGACGCCAGCACGGCCAGCACCGGCAGGGTCAGCAGCGCGGCCAGCAGCAGCAGGGGAAGGGAACGCAGGGCGGGCAGGAGGCGGCGCAAAACGGAGGGAACGGTGGAGAGGGATGGACGGATGGCGGCGGCGCGGCAGGGCGCGGCGGAGCCGCCCCGGATGCAAATGCGAATTCTACGCATTGCCCCCTTCTAGAATCGGCGCCATGTTCCTCGAAGTCACCCAACTGGAAGTGCGCTACCCGGGCCGCGCGCAGGCGGCCGTGCGCGGTGTCACCATGGGCCTGGCGGCCGGCGAGATCGGCGTGCTGATCGGCCCCTCGGGCTGCGGCAAGACCACGCTGCTGCGCGCGGTGGCGGGCCTGGAGCCCGTGACGGCCGGCGAGATCCGTCTGGCCGGCGCCAGCGTGGGCAGCGCGGGGCGCAGCCTGCCGCCGGAGCAGCGGCGCATCGGCATGGTGTTCCAGGACTATGCCCTCTTCCCCCATCTCTCCGTGGGCCGCAACGTGGCCTTCGGCATCCACCGGCTGCCCCGGGCCGAGCAGGCCGCGCGCGTGGACGAGGTGCTGCGCCTCGTGGGCCTGGAAGGCAGCGCGGCGCGCTATCCGCACGAGCTCTCGGGCGGCCAGCAGCAGCGCGTGGCGCTGGCCCGCGCCCTGGCGCCCCGGCCGCAGCTCATGCTGCTGGACGAGCCTTTCTCCAACCTCGACGTGGACCTGCGCGAGCGCCTCGCGCACGAGGTGCGCGGCATCCTCAAGGCCGCGGGCGCCACGGCGCTCTTCGTCACCCACGACCAGCTCGAAGCCTTCGCCATCGGCGACCGCATCGGCGTGATGGAAAGCGGCGCGCTCCACCAGTGGGACGATGCCTACGCGCTCTACCACCGCCCCGCCACGCGCTTCGTGGCCGACTTCATCGGCCACGGCGTCTTCGCGCCCGCTACGCTGGAGCAGCGTGGCGACACCGTGGTGGCGCGCACGCCGCTGGGCGATCTGGCGGATCTGGCGGAATGCCCCCTGCCCTCCAGCTACGCAGGCGGCGAATGCGACGTGCTGCTGCGCGCCGACGACGTGGTACACGACGACGCCGCCCCCGTGCAGGCGCGCATCGTGCGCAAGGCGTTCCGGGGATCGGAGTTCCTCTATACGCTGCAGCTGGCCGACGGGCTCACGGTGATGGCCCACGTGCCGAGCCACCACGACCACGCCGTGGGCGAGTGGATCGGCATCCGGCCGCAGGTGGACCATGTGGTGACGTTTCCGCGCGGATGATGCTCGGGTAACGCTTGAGTAATGGGCCGGTGCCGGCCGCGCCCCCGGGCGATCGGATCGTTCAGGGCTGCCGCAGGCCGTCCACCACGCGCCGCAGGTCCTCCGCCCACACCCGCCGGTCGCGCCCCGCGGCCCGCTCGGGCGGGCCGTAGTGCACGAAGGCCGTGATCGCATCGGCGCGCAGCACGCGCCAGAGCGAGCCCACCAGCGTGTCGTCGCCCACGTAGAGGACGGCATCGCTGGGTCGGCCCGTGGCGCGGTCGATGAAGCCCAGGCCCACGGGCTGCACCGGCGCGTCGGCCAGCACGGCCGCCTGCAGCAGGTTGGCGTGGAAGGGCAGCAGCGCGCTGCCATCGCCCGTGGTGCCCTCGGGGAAGACGCCCAGCACCTCGCGCCGCGCCAGTGCCTCCTGCATGAGGCGCACGATGCGCATCGCGTCGCGGCGCGTGTTGCGCTCGATATAGAGGGTGCCCGCCGCCGTGGCCAGCCGGCCGATCACCGGCCAGCGCTCCACGTCCGACTTGGAGATGAAGCGGCAATGCCGCGCCGCATGCATCACCGGGATGTCGAGCCAGGAAAGGTGGTTCGCCACCAGCAGCACCGGGCCGTCCACGGGCGGCGTGCCCCGCACCTCCAGCGCGATGCCGGCATGCGCCAGCAGCTCGCGCGCCCAGGCCTGCACGCGCGCGTGCCGCTGGTCGGGCGAGAGCCGGGGAAAGCGCAGCAGCACCGTGCCCAGCCCCCCCAGGATGTGAACGATGAGCCGCAGCAGGCGCGCCACGGCGCGCACGGAACTCGGCATGCGCGCCGCGTCAGCCGCGCTCGAACGCCACGAAGCCGCCCACCAGGGTCCAGCGCACCCGGCCCGGCAGTTCGTACCCCGCGAACGGCGTGTGCTTGCCCTGGCTGCGCAGCGCCCCGGGGGACACGGTCCAGGCGGCTTCGGGATCGAACACGCAGAGGTCGGCCACGCCGCCCTCCACGAGGCGGCCGGCGCTGGCCGCGAACGTGCCGAGCGCGGCGCCCAGCACGCGGGCCGGCTCGGCGGTGACCGCCGCGAACGCCCGGGCCAGCGGCACGCCGTGGTCGCGCGACCACTTGAGGGCGATGCTTGGCAGCAGCTCCAGCCCCGTCGCGCCGGGCTCGGCCTCGGCGAAGGGCAGCGTCTTGGCGTCTTCATCGACCGGGGTGTGGTCGGACACCAGCGCGTCGATGGTGCCGTCGGCCAGCGCGGCCAGCAGCGCATCGCGGTCGCGCTGCTGGCGCAGCGGCGGCGAGAGGCGCGCGCGGCTGTCGAAGAAGCCGATGTCGGTGTCGGTGAACAGCAGCGAGTTGATGCTCACGTCGCAGGTCACCTGGAGGCCGTCGGCCTTGGCCTGCCGCACGAGCTGCACGCCCGCCGCGCTGGAGAGGCGGCACAGGTGCACGTGCGCGCCGGTGGTCTTGAGCAGCTCGAAGATGGTGTGCAGCGCGATGGTCTCGGCCGCCACGGGAACGCCCGAGAGGCCCAGCCGCGTGGCGAGCGGCCCGCTGGCCGCCACTCCGCGGCCCAGGTGCAGCTCCTGCGGGCGCAGCCACACGGTGTAGCCGAAGGTGGCCGCGTACTGCAGCGCGCGCTGCAACACCTGCGTGCTGGCCAGCGCCACGTCGGCCTGCCCGAAGCCCACGCAGCCCGACTCGGTCAGCTCGGCCATCTCGGTCAGCACCTCGCCGGCCAGGCCGCGCGTAAGCGCGCCCAACGGGAAGAGGCGCGCCTGGTGCAGCTTCTCGGCGCGGAACTTGAGCATCTCCACGAGGCCAGGCTCGTCGAGCACCGGATCGGTGTCGGGCGGGCACACGAGGCTGGTGACCCCGCCGGCCACGGCCGCCGCCATCTCGGATTCGAGCATGCCCTCGTGCTCGTGCCCCGGCTCGCGCAGGCGCGCGGCGAGGTCCACGAGGCCCGGCAGCACGAGGCAGCCCGTGGCGTCGATCGTGCGCGCGGCCTTGAAGTCCTGCGGCGCCTGCCCGATCGCGATCACGCGCCCGGCCGCCACGGCCACATCGCCCGCCTGGTCGAGCCCGCTGGCCGGATCGAGCACACGGCCGTTCTGGATCAGTATCTTCATGATTTCATGCCAAAAGCACTGCTTGTCGCCGAATTTTCTACGCAAGCAGCTATTAAAAACATAGCAACCATCAGGCCTCGTTGCCCGCCACGATGGACATCACCGCCATGCGCACGGCGATGCCGAAGGTGACCTGGGGCAGGATCACGCTCTGCTGGCCGTCCACCACGGCGGAGTCGATCTCCACGCCGCGGTTGATCGGGCCGGGGTGCATCACGATGGCGTCGGGCTTGGCCAGCCGCAGCTTCTCGGGCGTGAGGCCGAAGCTCTTGAAGTATTCCTGGCTGGAGGGCAGCAGCGCGCCGCTCATGCGCTCGTTCTGCAGGCGCAGCATGATGACCACGTCGGCGTCCTTGATGCCCTCCTCCAGCGTGTGGCACACGCGCACGCCCATCTGCGACAGGTCGCCGGGCACCAGCGTGCGCGGGCCGACCACGCGCACCTCGGGGCAGCCGAGCGTGGTGAGGCCGTGGATGTCCGAGCGCGCCACGCGCGAGTGCAGCACGTCGCCCACGATGGCCACCGTGAGGTTGCTGAAGTCCTTCTTGTAGTGGCGGATCGTGTACATGTCGAGCAGCCCCTGCGTGGGGTGCGCATGCCGGCCGTCGCCCGCGTTGATCACGTGCACGTGGGGCGCCACGTGCTGCGCGATGAGGTAGGGCGCGCCCGATTCGCTGTGCCGCACCACGAACAGGTCGGCCGCCATGGCCGAGAGGTTGGCGATGGTGTCGAGCAGCGACTCGCCCTTGCTGGCCGAGCTGCGCGCGATGTCGAGGTTGATCACGTCGGCCGACAGGCGCTTGGCCGCGATCTCGAAGGTGGTGCGCGTGCGCGTGCTGTTTTCGAAGAACAGGTTGAACACGCTCTTGCCGCGCAGGAGCGGCACCTTCTTGACCTCGCGCTCATGGACCGAGACGAAGTTCGCCGCCGTGTCGAGGATGTGCGTGACGATGGCCCGGGGCAGGCCCTCGATGGAGAGCAGGTGGATCAACTCGCCGTTGCGGTTGAGCTGGGGATTGCGCTTGGACAGCACGGCTCAGGCCTCCTGGACGTGGAAATGGAAGGCGCCGTCGTCCGCGCGGGCGAGCGCCAGGGACTGGCGGGCCGGCAGCGCGACACGCGCCGCGGCGAAATCGGCCTGCACCGGCAGCTCGCGGCCGCCCCGGTCCACGAGCACGGCCAGGCGCACGCGCGCGGGGCGGCCGTAGTCGAACAGCTCGTTGAGCACGGCGCGGATCGTGCGGCCCGTGTAGAGCACGTCGTCGAGCAGCAGGATGTCGGCGCCGGCCACCTCGAAGGACAGGCGCGTCTGCGCGCTCGCGGACAGCCCCCGTTGGGAGAAGTCGTCGCGGTGCAGCGCGGACGAGAGCACGCCGGCATCGCCCGGCAGGTCCAGGTCCCGCTGCAGGCGCTCGGCCAGCCAGGCGCCGCCGGAGGCGATGCCGGCAAGCTGCGTCTGCGGCGTGCGCAACGCGCGCACGCCGGCCAGCAGCTCGCGGTAGAGCGCCTCGGCATCGAGGGTCAGGGCCCCGGCGGGGGCGGAAGAAGAAGTAGGACTCATGGAAGTTGCCTCAAAAACTGCTCCAGGATGATGCAGGCCGACGCCGCGTCGGCATCGCGCGCGCCGCCCGCATGCGCCTCGGTGGTGCTGTAGCGCTCGTCCACCTCGAACACCGGCAGCCCGAAACGGCCGCGCAGCTGGCGCGCGAATTTCTGCGCGCGCGCCGTGTTCTCGTGCGGCGCGCCATCGGGGTGGAAGGGCACACCCACCACCAGCGCATCGGGCTGCCACTCGCGCAGGCGCTCGGCCACGGCGGCGAAGCGGGCATCGGCACCCTCGGCGCGGATGGTGGCCTGCGGCGTGGCCGTGCGCAGCAGCCGCGAGCCCACGGCGACCCCGGTGCGCTTGGCGCCGAAATCGAAAGCGAGAAAGGAATGGAGGTGCTCGGGGATGGCGGGGGATGCCGGCACGCTCATGCGTGCCCCGCCTCGGGCGAAAGCATCCAGCTCTGCAGGCCCAGCAACCCGAGCGCGCGGTCGTAGCGCTGGCCCACGGGCGTATCGAAGATCACGGACAGGTCGGCCCCCACGGTGAGCCAGCTGTTCTCGGCCAGCTCCGATTCGAGCTGCCCCTCGCCCCAGGACGCGTAGCCCAGGGTCACGAGCACGCGGCGCGGCCCGGCGCCGGTGGACAGCGCCTCCAGCACGTCCTTGGACGTGGTCATCTCCAGGCCGCCGGGGATGGACATGGTGGAGGCGTAGGCGGATTCGTCGGTCTCGCCTTCCTCGCTGCTGACGGGCGTGCTCATGGGCTCGTGCAGCACGAAGCCGCGCTCGGTCTGCACCGGCCCGCCACGGAACACGGGCTCCTGCGACAGGTCTTCCCGGCGCAGCGAGAGGTCCACCTTGTCGAAGAGGTTGCGCAGGCTCAGGTCGGAAGGCTTGTTGATGATGAGCCCGAGCGCGCCGCGCTCGCTGTGTTCGCACAGGTACACGACGCTGCGGGCAAATGACTCGTCTTCCAGACCCGGCATGGCAATCAGGAAGTGGTGCGTCAGGTTCATGGGCGCAGAATCGGCAGGCATCCACCAATTTTAGCGATGATCATGGAGCCCTCCTTTTCCGCCGGCCTGGTCTGGTTCCGCCGCGACCTGCGCAGCGACGACCACGCGGCGCTCTACCACGCGCTGCGCCAGTGCCGCCAGGTGCACTGCGTCTTCGTCTTCGACCAGGCCATTCTCGCGCCCCTGCCCCGCGCCGACCGTCGCGTGGAGTTCATCCGCGCCTCGCTGGTGGAGCTGGATGCCTCTTTGCGCCAGCTCTCGGGCCACGCCCACGGCGGCCTGATCGTGCGCCACGCGGTGGCCTCCGACGACATTCCCGCCCTGGCCCGGCGCCTCCGGGTGGAGGCCGTCTTCGCCAACCACGACGACGAACCCCTGGCGCTCGAACGCGATGCGCGCGTGCGCCGCGCGCTGGACGCCGCCGGCATGCGGCTCCTGACCTTCAAGGACCACACGGTCTTCGAGCGCGCCGAGATCCTCACCCAGGGCGGCACGCCCTACACGGTCTTCACGCCCTACAAGAACGCCTGGCTGCGCAAGATCGACGCGTTCTACCTGAGCGCCTACCCCGTCGAGCGCCATGCCCGGCACCTCGCCCCGCGCCCGGACTGGGCACGCAGCGATGTGCCGGCGCTGGCCGACCTCGGGTTCGAGCCCTCCGGGCTCGACCACCTGCCGCTGCCCGCCGGGATGGGCGGCGCGCGCACCCTCTTCGACGACTTCCTCGCGCGCATCGACCGCTATGCCGATGCGCGCGATTTCCCGGCCGCCAAGGGCCCCAGCTACCTCAGCGTGCACCTGCGCTTCGGCACGCTCTCGCCCCGGCTCGCCGCGCGCACCGCCCACGCCCGCATGCGCGAGGGCAGCGCCGGCGCCGCCACCTGGCTGAGCGAGTTGATCTGGCGGGACTTCTATTTCCAGATCCTCGCGCACCATCCGCAGGTGGCCTCGGGCGCGAGCTTCAAGCCCGCCTACGACGCCATCGCATGGGAAGCCGGGGACCCGGCCCAGGCGCTCTTCGCCGCATGGTGCGAGGGCCGCACGGGCTACCCGCTGGTGGATGCCGCCATGGCCCAGATCAACCGGACGGGGTACATGCACAACCGCCTGCGCATGGTGGTGGCCAGTTTCCTCGTGAAAGACCTGGGGGTGGACTGGCGCTGGGGCGAGCGCTACTTTGCCGAGCGGCTCAACGACTTCGACTTCGCGGCCAACAACGGCGGCTGGCAATGGGCGAGTTCGAGCGGCTGCGACGCGCAGCCCTACTTCCGCATCTTCAACCCGGTGAGCCAGAGCCGGAAGTTCGACCCCGAGGGGCGCTTCATCCGGCGCTACCTCCCACAGCTCGCCGCGCTGCCCGACACCCTGCTGCACGCGCCCTGGAAAGCCAGCCCCCTGGAGCTGCAGGCCGCAGGCGTGGCCCTGGGCGGAAACTACCCGTGGCCCCTCGTGGACCATGACGAGGCGCGCGCACGCACGCTGGCCCGGTACGCCGTGGTGAAGTCCGCAGCTACGCCGGACTGACCGGCCAGGGCCGGCATGAAAGCGGCAACGGCCCCGAAGGGCCGTTGCTCCATGCCTGGGGCCTCCCCGCGGCCAACCCGTCAACCCGCTGCCGCGGTTTCCGCCTGCGAAGCCGCCGCACGGGCGTAGTGCTGCACCAGGCTCAGCAACTCCTCGTCGGAATACGGCTTGCCCAGATAGTGGTTGACGCCGAGTTCGGCCGCGTGCTCGCGGTGCTTCTGCGCGATGCGCGAAGTGATCATGATGATCGGCAGGTCGCGCAGCTGTGCATCGGCGCGGATGTTGCGCGCCAGATCGAAGCCATCCATGCGCGGCATCTCGATGTCCGACAGCACCACGGCGGGCCGCTCGTCCTGCAGGCGTTCGAGCGCCTGCAGGCCGTCGGCCGCGAGCGTCACGCGGTAGCCCTCGCGCTTGAGCAAACGCTGCGTCACCCGGCGCACGGTAATGGAATCGTCCACCACCAGCACCAGCGGAACCTGGTTGGTCTGCCCGAAGGGCACAGCGGCATCACCGCCCGCCGCCGCATCCGCAGCCGGCGCGGGCGAAGCGCCATCGGCTTCGGTGACTGCGGCGGACAGTGCAGCCACCTGCGCGCGCACCTGATCGCCGTACACGGTCGCCAGCGCCACCGGGTTGTAGATGAGCACCACGGCCCCGGAGGCCAGCACCGACATGCCGGCCAGACCCGGCAGGCGCGAAAGCTGCGGCCCCAGGTTCTTCACCACCACTTCCTGGTTGCCCAGCACTTCGTCCACGTGCATCGCGATGCGCTGCGAGGCGCTGCGCAGGATCACCACCGGCCGGGTGCGCCCCGCGGTCTCCTGGCTGCGGGTGGACGACTGCAGCAGCATGCCCGCCCAGAAGAAGGGCAGCGTCTCCACGCCGTCCTCGAACGCGCCCAGCCGGTAGGCTTCGTCCATTTCGCCGGAGCCCGTGCGGCGGACGATCTCGACGAGGTTGGCCGGCACGCCCAGCGTGAGCTGGCCCGCGCGCAGCATCACCACCTGCGTCACCGCGGTCGTGAGCGGCAGCACCATGCGGAACGACGTCCCCTGGCCCGTGGTGGTCGTGGTCTCGATGCGACCGCCCAGGGCGTTCACCTCCGACCGCACCACGTCCATGCCGATGCCGCGCCCAGACAGCCCCGTGACCTCGGTCGCCGTGGAGAAGCCGGGCATGAAAATCAGGTTCGCGGCCTCGGCGGGACCGACGGTGGCGCCTTCCGCGACCAATCCCTGGGCCACGGCCTTGGCCCGGATGCGGTCCAGGTCCAGCCCCGCGCCATCGTCGCGGAACTCGACGGACACGTCGTTGCCGTCGTGCTTGAGCGCCACGGTGATCATGCCCGTCGCCGGCTTGCCAGCCGCCGTGCGGACCTCGGGCGCCTCGATGCCGTGGGCCACGCAGTTGCGCAGCAAGTGCTCGAAGGCCGGAGTCATGCGGTCGAGCACGCCCCGGTCCATCTCGATCGAGCCGCCCGAGAGATCGAGCTTGATCTGCTTGCCCGTCTCCTTGGATGCCTGGCGCACCACCGCATAGAGACGCTCGGAGATGCCTTCGAACTCCACCATGCGGGTGCGCAGCAGATCGCGCTGCAATTCGCGCGCCTGCCGCCCCTGGGCGATCAGGTCGTCCTCAGCGCCTTCCATCGTGCGCTGCAGGTTGCGCTGCACGGTGGCCACGTCGTTCACCGACTCGGCCATCATGCGGGTGAGCTCCTGCACGCGGGTGAAACGGTCGAACTCCAGCGGGTCGAAGCCGACCGCCGAATCCTTCGACAGCGCGAGCCGCGACTGCATCTGCGTCTCGGCCTGCACCTCGATGTCGCGAAGCTGCTGGCGCAGGCGTTCCAGGTTGCCCGTGAGATCGGCCAGCGACCCCTTCATCTGGACCATGCGCGCATCCAGGCGCGAGCGGGCGATCATCACCTCGCCCGCCTGGTTGACGAGGCGGTCGAGCAATTGCGCGCGCACGCGCACCGACTGGCTCGCGACCGGCCGCACGGCCGTCATCTGCGACGCCGCGGGCAGGCGCGCCACGGGGCGCGGCGGAACCGCCGCATTGCCCTCGCCGGCCGCCACTCCAGCGGCGGCGGCGACTGGCAGCGGCGCGGCATCGGACAGCGTGGACACAGCCACCGGCTCGGCCAGCCCCTGGGAGCCGATGTTGCGCAAGGCATCGAAGCTGGCCTGCAGCCCGTCGAAACCCGCGAGCAGGAGCTCGATCAGGTCCGCCTGCGGGGCCTCCGTATCCACCTGCTCCACCGCCGATTCCAGACGGTGCGCCATTTCGCCCAGGCGCATCGCACCCGCAAGGCGCGAACTGCCCTTGAGCGTATGCAGGGCGCGCAAGGCCTCGTTGCGGGCCCCGAGGTTTTCGGGCCGCGCGGCCCACTGGCGCAGCGCAGCGCCCAGAACCGGCAGCAGCTCGATGGCCTCTTCCTCGAAGATCGGGAACAGATCCGGATCGATGACATCGAGGGCATCGATGTCGTCATCGATATCCGTGCCCGTCGGCGCCGCATGGACGACGACGTTGTCCACCGGCTCCTCGAACACGGGAACCGGCACCGACAGCGCGGGCACCACGTGCCCCCGCGGCGCGGCCACCTCTTCTGCGGCCGGCACGGGCAGGACCGGCGAGGAATCCGCCTCGGAGACGGCCTCCGGCACGGCATCGTGCAGGTCCGCTCCCTCCACGGCGAAGCTGGCAGACCCGCGGTCGTCCACATCGGTGATGGCCTCTTCGGCCAGATCGCCCAGCCCATCCAGACCCGAGGGGATCACCTCGGCTTCAAGAATCTGCCGCAGCTCCATCAACACCTGCGGGTTCGGCTCCTTCAGGAAGCCCGCGGCGAACTGGTGCAGCAGGCGCCGGATGTCTTCCGCCGCCGCCATGAATACCCGGGCCTGCTCTGGCGTGCCATGCGCCTGCAGTTGCACGTGCTGCAGCGCGTGCTCAAGCGCGCGGGCCATCTCGGACAGCGCGTGGAACCCCACCGTGGCGGAGCTGCCGGCCAGCGAATGCGCCAGGGCCACGGCCGTGTCGGGAAGGGGGTCGGGAAGCTCCAGCGCCCATTCCTGCAGGCAGGTGACCAGCCGGCGCGACCACTCGTCGGCCTCGTTCAGGTAGACGTTGTAGAGCGGGATACCGATGCGCAGCGTCTCGATGACCTTGACGGCCTCATCATGCGCCTCTTCCGCCGCGGGCACGGCGGGGGCCTGCTCCTCGGGTACCTCGATCAGGGCTGCGACCTCGGCGCCCGGCGGCACGGTGTCTTCCTCCACACCGGACAATGCACCCACGCTGGCATCGAGCGCCTCAGGCGTGTCGGCTCCCAGCGAAGAACCGTGCGCAGCGGCCGCATCGGCCTCCGCGTCCAGAGGGGACCGCTCGGACATGGCGGCCACGTCTTCGGCCGCAGGCACGGCCGTCGGCTCCAGCGGCACGGCGACCTCCGGCCCCTCACCCGCTTCCTGCACCGGCAACGCCAGATCCGCCCATTCGGCATCGGACAATTCCGGCAGGGGTGCCAGAGCATCACCGCCCAGCGCCGCGCTCTCCAGGGGAACGGGCAGTGCCGCTGACGGCGCAGCGGCCTCGGCGTCCAGGGGCACATCGAGCACCAGATCCGGGAACGATACCGGCTCTGTCGGCGCCTGGGCCTGCAGCGCATCCGCAGGCTGACTGGCACCGGTATCGGACGGGCTCGCGGAGAACGCGGAAAAATCGATGTCTTCGACCATCTCCACGGCCGGCACCTCGGCGGGCGCGACGTCGGAGAGATCCAGCAACGCATCGAATTCCGGAGGCTGCGTGTCGGCAAAATCCGGTCCGGCCTCGCGCACAGGCTCGGCATCGGATCCGAGATCCAGGTCCAGCGCGAAAGGCTCGTCCGCGACGGCGGCGGCCTCGGTGCTTTCCACGCCCGCCAACGCAGACATAGACGCAGACGCAGGCGTGGACTCCAAACCCAGCGGCAGGGCAACCTCGGGGGTCTCCGAGAGGTCGGCGACGGCACTGCCCGACGGTTCTTCCGCGGTAGCCGCCGGTGCGGATTCGGGCAACACCTCCGCGGCCGGCGCGTCCTGCGGCAACGGGGTGGGCAGGTTCGACGCATCGTCCACCGAAGCCAGTCCTGCCAGGGGCACATACTCGCCCCGCTCGCGCATCGCTTGCGCGGATTCCGCGAAAGGATGGGGGCTCCAGCCCTCGGCCCGGCCTGCCGCGATGTCGTCCGCCCACTGGCCGAATGCGCGCAGCGCCTCGCCGGAAAGCCGCACCATCGGCGGCTGCATGGGCTTTTGCTCGGCCAGCCAGGCATTGAGCACCTGCTCCAGCGCCCAGGCGGCTTCTCCGAAGGCATCGAGCCCCACCATCCGCGAACTGCCCTTGAGCGTATGGAACGCCCGCCGCAGCGTGGTTTGTTCGCTGAGGTCACCGGGATTGGTATCCAGCGCCTCGACGGCCGCCAAGCCATTGCCGACGACCTCGCGGGCCTCTTCCAGGAAAATATCGAGCAGTTCGCCTTCGTCCTCGCCATCCTCCTCGGCCACGGCGACAGGCGGGGCCTTCGGCGGCAGGGCCGCAGGCGACGGCACCGGAACGGCGGCTGGCGCCGGTGCGGGGGCGATGCTCAAAGGTGCGGGCACGGCCACCGGCTGCGGCTCCGCTGCCGGCACGGGCTGCGCGCCGCGCGCCTCGATATGGTTCTCCTGCTCTTCGGGCAGATCGCTGGCCCGGGTGCGGGTGCGGCCCATCAGGATGCGCAACTCGCCCAGCGCCTCGTCGTACACGAACAGCTTGCGCGCCATCGTGCGCTGGTAGCTGAGCATGTCGATCAGGAAGCCCAGCGCCCCGAGATTGCCGCCGAGCTTCTCGAACACCGCCTGGCGTTCAGCTTCCGGCACTTCGTTGAGCAGCAGCCGCTCGACGGTATCGCGCATGCGGACGACTGCCAGCGACGCCTGGTCCAGCCCCAGCACCGACAGCACGCCGCGCATCTGCGCCAGCCGGCTCGGAACGCTCGACAGCGCCGAGAGATCGCCGGGGTTGCGGAAATACTGGTCCATCGCCTTCTCGGCTTCGCCGAGCGTGGACCTCAACTCGTCCACCACGCTGCCCATGGTCTGGTGGTCGCTCACCCGGCGGTAGAGCTCCTCCATCCAGGGCTCCAGCGGGGCCGAATCCCCGCCAGCCGCCACGCGGTCGAGCCGCGCGGCAAGCCGGGCGGCGCGCTCTGCCATGTGATCCTGGGCGGACTCCAGCTCCTCGAAGGATGCCTGCAGGTACAGGACGGCGGTGGCGACCTCCATCGCCAGCGCGGGCGATGGCGGCTCGCCGGCGCGGGTGGTGGCGTCCACGGCCCGGGTCAACGCCTGCGCCAGGGCTTCGCTGCCGGGATGCAGCTTGGTCAGGGAATCGCAGACCAGGCTGAACTGGTCTGCCGCGGGCTTGAGCTTGTTGCGGTCCCCGCCGGCCAGCGCCGACCAGGTTTCCGTGGCGGCGGCAATGCGCTTGCGGGCCTGCGCGAGCAAAGCCGGATCGTAGAGGCCGAAACGCGGGGTGGCGTAGTCGATCGGCTTGAAGCGCTCCAGGCCGAAGGCCTGCCGAACGGCTTGCAGCGCCGAACGCTCTCCGGCGTCCGCCCCTGAAGGCGCACGGACCTGCGAGCAGAAGAAGAGCAGATCCTGCACGAGCCGATCGACGATCGTGGGATCGCCCTTGGCCAGCGTCGCATACTGCATCAGCACACGCGAGGCGACCCGCTTAACGTACACGTCGGGCACGAGGCGCTGCTGCGCCAACGCTTCGAAAAAGCCGGAACAGATCTTCCAGAATGCACGGGCCTGCCGGTCGGTCTGCGCAGCCGCGAAGCCCAGGCAGATGTCCTGCATGTCGCGCGCGGCGGCGGCATCGCCCGTCTTCACGATCCGCAGCACGGCCGCGTCCAGCCGGCTGCGCGCCTCGGCGCCATAGGCCAGCGGCTCGACATCGACGACGATGTCCGGCTCCCGGAAACGCCGCTCCACGGGCCACAGGTCTGCGGGATGCACGCGCTCGGCTCCCGTGAGCGCCTGCGCATCGCGGTACTGCGGGAACAGGGCCACCGGCGATACGGACTTGCCCGCCAGAACGCTTTCCAGATACTCCACCAGCGCGAAGCTGGCACGCTCGATCACCGCGGCGGCATCGTCGCTGCACAGCTCCGGCCGCTGGACGAACTTCTGGACCGCCGCCTCCATGGACCGCAGCACCAGCGCAGGCGGGCCCATCCCCACCATTTCGAGGGCACCGCTGGCCTGGTGCAACTGCTGCCGGGCAATGCGCAACGCCCCGGCATCCAGCGATGCGAGGTCGGATTCGCGTGCGACTTCGGCATCGCGCACGAAACGGCGCATGGCCTTGACGGCGCCATCGAGCGACTTGCGCAACTCATCGAGCACCCAGGCCAGGGGGCCCAGGTCTTGCTCCCCCTGGCTCCAGTCGGCTGCCGGTGCGTTTGCGGCGTCAATAGGTGACATGAATTCGTCCCCGGCTCCGCGAGCCGTTTCGTTGATGCAAGCGAGCGTGTCAGGCGATCTTGAAACGCGCAACCGATTGGCGGAGTTCTTCGGCCATGTGCGACAGCTCACGCACCTGCTGGGCCGTGGTACGCGTGCCTTCACCGGTCTGCTCGGTCACCGCGAAGATGTGCTGGATGTTGTCGGCCACTTCGTTGGCCAGTTCGGCTTCGCGCGATGCCGAGGACGAGATCTGCTCGATCAGCTCGGCGAGACGCCGGGACACGCGATCGATCTCGGTCAGTGCCGTACCTGCGGAGTCGGAGAGGCGGGCCCCCTCGACCACGCCCTGCGTGGAGCGCTCCATGGCGGCCACGGCATCCTGGGTGTCGGTCTGAATGGCCTTCACGAGCGCCGAGATCTGGCGCGTGGCGTCCGCTGAGCGTTCGGCGAGGCGCTGCACTTCTTCCGCCACCACCGAGAACCCGCGCCCCGCCTCGCCGGCCGATGCGGCCTGGATCGCGGCGTTCAGGGCCAGCACGTTCGTCTGTTCGGTAATGTCGGAAATCAGTTCCGTGATTTCACCGATCTCCTGCGACGACTCGCCCAGGCGCTTGATCCGCTTGGAGGTGTCCTGGATCTGGTCGCGGATGGAGTTCATGCCCCCGATGGCGTTCTGCACGGCCTGCAGGCCCGAGTCGGCGGCCTGCAACGACTGGCGGGCCACCGAAGCGGATTCCTGCGCCTGGGCGGACACCTCGTTGATTCGCGTCGCCATGTCGAGCACCGAACGGCCCGTTTCGCGAATTTCACGCAGCTGCTCGGTGGAGGCGGCCAGCAGCTCGGTGGACGTGCTGTCCACCTGCGCCGTCGTCTGGGCCACGCGGGTCGCCGTGTTCTGCACACTGCCCACGAGCTGGCGCAGCTCTTCCACCGTGTAGTTCACCGAGTCGGCGATGGCACCCGTGATGTCTTCGGTCACGGTGGCTTCCTGCGTCAGATCACCTTCGGCGACCGACTGCAGTTCGTTCATGAGACGCAGAATGGCGGCCTGGTTGGCGTCGTTGACGCGCTTGGCCTCCTGCTCCTGGCGGCGGGCATCGCGCTGCTGCATTTCGGCAGACGCCTGCCGGGCCCGGCTGTCCATCAGCTGCACGCGGGAGATGCCGACACCGCACAGCAGCACGAACAGACCCGCAGCCACGAGCGCGGCCAGCTGGCCGGCACCCAGGCCGGTCTGCTCCGACAGCTTGGTCTGCAGCGCTTCGAGCTGGCGGCGCAGCGGTTCGCTGTCGGCGATGATCGCAGACTGCGCCTCGCGGGCGGACACGAGACCTTGCAGGTTGCCCAGGATGGCGCCGGCCTGCGTGCGGGTCTGGTCGTAGACCTTGATGAGGTTCTCGAGCTGCTCGCGGGTCTGCGCATCGCGCGTGGGGGCCAAGCGCAGATCGGCGCTGCCGTCGAGCATGCCCTGGGCGATTTCGCGGAACGAGTTCAAGTCCTTGCCCAGCAGGAACACGGCCTCGGGGCTCACGCCTTCGGTCGTCTGGAATTCGTTGGCCGACTTGCCGATACGCTGCGTCAGCATCACGAGTTGGCCGGCGGCGGAGATTTCGGACGACGGTGCGTTCTGCTGCAGCTTGAGCGAGGAGATCGTCTCGGCGATTTCCAGCAGATCGGACGACTGGCGGTTGATGGTGCGCAGGGCGTCGCCGACCTGCGTCAGGATCTTCTGCTGCCCCATCACGACACCGGCATTGCGCTCGGCGCGCTCCATGAGCGGCATGATGGCATCCAGCTCGGGCTTGAAAGGCTCGCCGAGCGCCTGGACGCGCAGTTCATTGTCACCACTGCCCATGGCCCGGACGTTGCGGGCCAGCACGCCCGAGCTGTCCACCACGTCGGGGAACGCCTGCGGACTGCCCACCAGGGCCTGGGACACCGATTTGGCCAGGCGCTGCGACTGCATCAGCGCCTGACCGGTGGAGGCCAGTTGCTGGGCGGACCGGTCGGCCTGCTGCAACACCCAGCCGGCGATCAGCGCCAGCACCACCACGCCGATAGCCAGCAGCAACAGCAGCCTGCGCTGGTGCTGCGCAGGCGTCGCACGTCCCAGCAGGGGCAGGGCAACCAGGTCCTCATCGGCCAGCTCGCCTTCAGGAAACTGGGAGACCACCGACGGATCGCCCTGCACGCTGTGCATGCCGTCCGACTGGTACGACGCGGCGGAGAGAGAGTCCTGACCGGCGTCGCCCTCCGGAAGCGCGGCAGCGGCGTCCCCCGCGGGCTTGCGGTTGAAGAGTTTTGCAAACGGGTTCACGACGGACATGATGGTTCGGCCTTCAAGAAGAAAAGCTCAAGCGCTGATGCTGAGGAATGCGGGGTGTTGGGACAGGGCCTGCAGGTTGAGCTCCTGCCAGGGAGCACCATCGGCATCCCGGTACGTGGTGCCGAAATACGGCGGAGCGCCATCGGCGGGAGGATCCGAGTCCACGAAGGCATCGGTGCCGCGCAGTCCCGAGAGACGATCGACCAGCAGCGCCGCGTTCACTTCGAGAGCGCCATTGAGTGCGAGCAGGCTGGCCTCGGAAAGCGCCTGCTCCGTGCGGGCAACGGAATGCCCCAGCAGGCCGGCCAGATCCACGACGCCGATCAGCGAACCCCGCAGATTGGCGACCCCCAGGAACCAGCCCTGGGTATATGGCACGGGCTGGACCCCCGTCCAGGGAAAGATTTCCCCTGACTGCCCGAGCGGCAACAGGAAACGGCGGCCGGCCGACTCGACGGCCAGCCAGGATGACACGGACGAACCCTCGACCCGCGCGGCCTGCAGGCGGGCGGCCAGCCGGGTCTGGAGCTCTCGGAGCGCTTCACGATTGGCCATGGGACGGACGGACGAATCAGTTCAGGGCATCGATCTTGGCCTGCAACTCGGCAGGATCCACCGGCTTGGTGATGTAGCCGCGCGCACCCTGGCGCATCCCCCACACCCGATCGGTTTCCTGGTTCTTGCTGGTGCACATGATGATGGGCACGTCGGCGTACTGGGGGTCGCGGCTGATGGCGCGCGTGAGCTGGAAGCCGTTCTGGCCCGGCATGACCACGTCCATCAGGATGAGGTCGGGCTTTTCCTCGGCCAGGCGCCGGAAAGCCTCGTCGGCATTTTCCGCGGTACGAACCTGCATACCCTTTTTTTGCAGCAAGTCGGTCAAGAACATCAACTCGGTCTTCGAGTCGTCAACGACCAGAACTTTCTGGATAGGCATTACATCGCTCCTTGTTGGGCATTACCGAACTGCTGAACTGCTTTCAGCAGCTGGTCTTTGGTAAATGGTTTGGTGAGATATTCCTGGCACCCCACCATGCGCCCCCGTGCCTTGTCGAACACACCGTCTTTTGACGAAAGCATGACAACGGGCGTATCGGCAAAACGCGCATTGCGTTTGATGATGGCGCATGTCTGATACCCGTCGAGTTTCGGCATCAGGATGTCGCAGAAAATCAGTTGGGGCTGATAATCGTTCACCTTGGCCAGCGCATCGAAACCATCATCGGCAAGCAGGACCTCGTGCCCCCCCTGCTTGAGGAAGATCTCGGCGCTGCGTCGGATGGTGTTGCTGTCATCCACGACAAGCACCTTGAAGGTAGCGCCATTTGTGTTGGTCAATTTCGTCACCGCTCTTGATGGTAAAAAACGACGCTGACAGGAACCGCTCTCAGATCTGGACCATTTCGAAGTCTTCCTTGCGGGCTCCACATTCAGGACAGGTCCAATTCATGGGCACATCCTCCCAGCGGGTCTGGGGCGCTATTCCGTGCTCGGGAGAACCTGCGGCTTCGTCATATATCCAGCCGCAAATCAGGCACATCCAGGTTTTGAGGTCCGTCACAGCTTAAGGGGCCTTCACATAGAATGCAACGATTGTATCTAGACATCACCACGGGATGCAGCTTCCGTGCCACCCGTTACGCTGGTGCGGCGCAATGACCACAGATTTTCCATCTTCACTTACCCCTCCTCCTTCCAGCAGCCCGGAAAACGTTCCGGACGATGAAAATGGCGCACTGGTCTGCGTGATGGCTTTCAATGCCAGCGACCCGAGCGGCGCCGGCGGCCTCACGGGGGACATCGCCACCATCGCATCGGTGGGGGGCCACGCCGTGGCCATCGTGACCGGCGCGTACGTACGGGACACGGCCCAGGTGTTCGACCATTACGCGATGGACGACGAGGCCGTGGCCGAGCAGGCGCGCACGGTGCTCGAAGACCTCACCGTCCAGGCGATCAAGGTCGGGTTCGTGGGAAGCCCCGAGAACCTCAGCGCGATCGCTTCGATCGCCTCCGACTACGACGACGTGCCGGTGATCGCCTACATGCCCAACCTGTCTTGGTGGCGCGACGATCTCATCGACCAGTACCTGGATGCATTCCAGGAACTCCTGCTGCCCCAGACTTCCGTGCTCGTGGGCAACCACAGCACGCTCTGGCGCTGGCTGCTGCCGGACTGGGCGAGCGACCGCAAACCCTCCGCGCGCGATCTGGCCATGGCGGCGGCCGAACTCGGCGTGCCTTATCTGCTGGTCACCGGGATTCCCGCGCCGGAGCAGCATGTCGAGAATGTCCTCACCTCGGCACAGACGGTGCTGGGCACCACCCGCTTCGAGCTGTTCGATGCCACCTTCACGGGCGCGGGCGACACGCTCTCCGCCGCGCTCGCGGCGCTCGTGGCCAGCGGCAACGACCTCGGCGAGGCCACCAGCGAAGCCCTGACCTACCTCGACCGCTGCCTGGACAGTGGGTTCCGGCCCGGCATGGGGCACATCCTGCCGGACCGCATGTTCTGGGCCCAGCCGGACGACGAGGACGAAGACTCCGACGATGAGCCCCCGGTCGATCCCACGTCCACCGACGGCTTCGTGATGCCACCCCATGACACCCAGCACTGACCTCAATCTACCCCTCTTCGAGCGCGCCAAGGCGCTGATTCCCGGCGGCGTGAACTCGCCCGTGCGGGCCTTCAAGGCCGTCGGCGGCACGCCGCGCTTCGTGCAGCGCGCCCAGGGCGCCTACTTCTGGGACGCCAACGGCCAGCGCTTCATCGACTACATCGGCTCCTGGGGCCCCATGATCCTGGGCCATGGCCACCCGGCCGTGCTGGAAGCCGTGCAGAAGGCGGCTCTCGACGGCTTCTCGTTCGGCGCGCCCACCGAGCGCGAGGTGGATCTGGCCGAGGAGATCCTGCGCCACGTGCCATCGATGGAGATGATCCGCCTCGTCAGCTCGGGCACCGAGGCCGGCATGAGCGCGATCCGCCTCGCGCGCGGGGCGACGGGCCGCAGCAAGATCATCAAGTTCAACGGCTGCTACCACGGCCATGCCGATGCGCTGCTGGTCAAGGCCGGCTCGGGCCTCGCCACCTTCGGGCATGCGACCAGCGCCGGCGTGCCGCCCGAAGTGGTGCAGCACACGCTGGTGCTCGAATACAACGACGTCGCCCAGCTGGAAGAAGCCTTCGCCCTGCACGGCGCGGACATCGCGGGCCTGATGATCGAGCCCATCGCGGGCAACATGAACTTCGTGCGCGCCAGCGTGCCCTTCATACGCTGCTGCCGCGAGCTGTGCACGCAGCACGGCGCGCTGCTCGTGATGGACGAGGTGATGACGGGCTTTCGCGTGGCGCTGGGCAGCGCGCAGAGCGTCTATGCCCGCGAGATCCCCGGCTTCGCACCCGACATCACGGTGCTGGGCAAGGTGATCGGCGGCGGCATGCCGCTCGCCGCGTTCGGCGGCCCCCGCGCGGTGATGGAGCAACTGGCGCCGCTCGGCCCGGTCTACCAGGCCGGCACGCTGTCGGGCAACCCGGTGGCCACGGCCTGCGGCCTGGCGACGCTGCGCGAGATCAGCCGCCCGGGCTTCTACGAAGCGCTCGGCGCGCGCACGCGCGGCCTCATCGACGGGCTGGGCGAGGCGGCGCGCGCCGAAGGCGTGCCCTTCTGCGCGGACAGCGAGGGCGGAATGTTCGGCTTCTTCCTGCTGCCCGACCTGCCGCAGAACTACCCCACGGTCATGGCCACGGACGGCGCCCGCTTCAATGCGCTGTTCCATGGCCTGCTGGAGCGCGGCGTGTACATCGCGCCCGCGCTGTACGAGGCGGGGTTCGTGAGCAGCGCCCACACGGACCAGGACATCGCCGAGACGGTGGCGGCCGCCCGCGAAGTGTTCCGCACGCTCGCCCGCCGGTAACGCCCTGGCGCACGGCAGGCACTTCGGGCGGCAGGCACCCGCTTCGCGCCTCCCGATCGCGCCCGGGGGTTTCGCTGCACAGTGGCTGCGAAGCCGCGCATCGGGCGCGGCATCTGCCATCACAAACCAGCGAGCCAACCATGAGCCCCATAGATAACTTGGCATCTTCCCTGATCGCATGGAGCATGCGGCGGCAAAACCCGGTCGATGGAGGCAAAACGTCCTCCGCCGCATCGGGCGCCGACAGCCAGCCCTTGCAAAAGGCCATTGGAACCCTCCTGCAGGGATTCCTCCAAAAACTGTTCCAGGACCTCCGCTCCCAGTTCCAGGACAACGGCAGCCAGAACGACCAGAGCCCCCCCTCCGCGCCTCCTGCCAGCCCGCAGTCGCAAGCCCCGGCCTCCCGGAGCACCCCGTCGGCACAGCCCCCGGCGAGCGCCCCTTCCGACACAGCGGTGCCGAAGGACAAGGCGACATCGCCTCCACCCGCACCCGCACCCGCACCTGCGCCCGCACCCGCACCTGCACCTGCGCCTGCGGCGGACTCCACCGGGAACAAGGCCTCCGTGCCCGCCAAGTCCTCCGCGGCGTCGCCCGCGACGGCCCCGGCCACCACCGATGCAACGGCCGGTACGGGAGCCACCAAGCCGCCCGCGAACATGGCCGTCGGCCAGCCCAGCGGTGTCGTGGAGGTGAACAAGCCCATCGTGGTGAAGGCCGGAACGACCTTCAACGGAGAAGGCCAGTTGTTCCGCGCCGGCTCGGGACTGAACGGAGGAGGGACGGCCGAGACGAAACTGCCGATCTTCATCCTCGAACCCGGCGCATCGGTCAAGAACCTGCAGTTCGAAGGCGGCGACGGCATCCACCTGCTGGGCGATGCCAAGCTGAACAACGTGCACGGCCTGCAGACCGACGATGACTTCGTGACGGTGGACGGCGCCGAGAACCGCGCGGTCGATGCGCAGCGGGCCGGCTTCCCGCTGGCGAACATTCCCAACGACCGCCCGGCGGACGTGGAGATCACCAACTCCTCGTTCCGCAACAGCCACGACAAGGCCATCCAGATCAACGGGGACGCCAACCTCAAGCTCGACGGCATCTATGCCGAGAACATCGGCCAGTTGGCGGTCACGCGGGGCGGCTACCCGATCACGGCCCACGTGGACCTTGCCAACGCCACGCTGCAGGACCTCAAGGCCTTCGTGTTCCGCTTCGACTCGAAGAACTCCACCGCCAACATCACGAACACCGACGTGGACGGCGGCAAGACGCCCGTGAACGTGATGGCCGGCGCCCCCGGCAATATCCAGGGCGCCGGCAACGTCCGCCAGTCGGTCCAGACCGTCTGAACCCGTCCTGTACGGACACCCGACCCCACCCCGGGGCCGGGCAGGGATGCGCCGCTCAGTGGCGGAAGTGGCGTACTCCGCTGAACACCATGGCCACGCCGCGCTCGTTCGCGGCGTCGATCACTTCCTGGTCGCGCAGGGAGCCGCCCGGCTGGATGACGCAGGTCGCGCCGGCGTCCACCACCACGTCCAGGCCGTCGCGGAACGGGAAGAACGCATCGCTGGCCACCACCGTGCCGGCCAGCGACAGACTGGCGTGCTGGGCCTTGATGCTGGCGATGCGCGCGGAATCGAGGCGGCTCATCTGGCCCGCGCCCACGCCCATGGTCATGCCGCCCTTGCAGAAGACGATGGCGTTGCTCTTGACGTACTTGGCCACCTTCCAGGCGAAGAGCAGGTCTTCCATCTCTTCGAGCGTGGGCTGCTTCTTCGTGACCACCTTCAGGTCCATGAGCGACAGCTCGTGGTTGTCGGCCGACTGCAGCAGCAGGCCCGAGCCGATGCGCTTGCAGTCCATGGCGTTGCGGCCACGGTCCCAGGCGGTGGTGCCGCCGTGGTCCGGCAGCGCGATGCGCAGCAGGCGCACGTTGGCCTTGGGCTTGAAGATCTCCAGCGCCTCGGGCGTGAACGCGGGCGCCATCAGCACCTCGACGAACTGCTTGCTCACGAGTGCCGCGGCCGCGCCATCCACCGGGCGGTTGAAGGCGATGATGCCGCCGAAGGCGCTGGTCGGATCGGTCTGGAACGCCTTTCCGTAGGCCTGGGCCGCATCCAGGCCCACGGCCACGCCGCAGGGGTTGGCATGCTTGACGATCACACAGGCGGGCGCGTCGAAGCTCTTGACGCATTCCCACGCCGCGTCGGCGTCGGCGATGTTGTTGTAGGACAGCTCCTTGCCCTGGAGCTGTTCGCCCGTGACGATGGAGCCCGGGGCCGGATACAGGTCGCGGTAGAGCGCGGCCTGCTGGTGCGCGTTCTCGCCGTAGCGCAGGTCCTGCACCTTCACGAAGATGCCGTTGCTCTGGTCGGGGAAGCCCGTGCGCTCGGGCACGTAGCCGGCGCCGGGCTTGTCGGCCTCGAAGGCGATGGAGGAGAGGTAGTTGCTGATCGCGCCGTCGTACTGCGCGATGCGGTTGAACGCCGCCACCGAGAGCGCGAAGCGCAGCGCGTCCGTCAGCTTGCCGTGGGCCTGCAGCTCCTGCAGAACGGGGGCGTACTGCGCGGCGTCGGTCACCACACCCACGTCCTTCCAGTTCTTGGCGGCGCTGCGCACCATGGCCGGGCCGCCGATGTCGATGTTCTCGATGGCGTCGGCCAGCGTGCAGCCGGGCTGGGCCACGGTGGCCTCGAAGGGGTAGAGGTTGACCACGAGCAGGTCGATGGTGTCGATGCCGTGCTCGGCCAGCGCCGCCATGTGCGCCGGCACGTCGCGGCGGGCCAGCAGGCCGCCGTGCACCTTGGGGTGCAGGGTCTTCACGCGGCCGTCGAGCATCTCGGGGAACTGCGTGACCTCGGCCACCTCCGTGACGGGCAGCCCTTCCCGGGCGAGCAGCTGGGCGGTGCCGCCGGTGGACAGCAGGCGGATGCCCAGGGCATGCAGCGCGCGGGCGAATTCGACGATGCCGGTCTTGTCGGAGACGGAGAGGAGTGCGTTCATGGCGGTGGTGGGAGGGTTTTGGAATGAAATCTGGCCTATGTCGCCGAGATAATTGGATTGTTTGCTATTAAAAAGTGAGCAACCACCCAAAAATGGTTGCGTGGTGCCTCAAAGCAGCTTGTGGTCGACGAGCTTCTTGCGCAGCGTGTTGCGGTTCAGCCCCAGCCATTCGGCGGCGCGGGACTGGTTGTTGTCGGCGTGGCTCATCACCACCTCCAGCAGCGGCTTCTCGACGAGGCGCACGAGCATGTCGTACATGCCGTCGGGCGTCTCGCCGCCCAGGTCGCGGAAATAGCCCTGCAGGCTCTCGCGCACGCAGTCTTCGATGTTCTTCTTGCTCATGCGGGCAATCCTTCTTGTTCTTGTGTGCCGGTATCCAGATCGGCGTCCGTGCCGGCCCCTTCGGCCGGCGCGGCGGGGAGGCGGTCCATCTGCTGGCCCAGCGCCTCGAAATAGTCGGCCACGGCCTGCCATTGGGCGGCGCAGTCGTCGATGGTGTTGATGTGCTGGCGCAGCGCCTCGCCGCCGGGCAGCGCGCGCACGTACCAGGCGATGTGCTTGCGCGCGCTGCGCACGCCGGTCGGCTCGCCATAGAGGCCGTAGTGGTCCTGCAGGTGGTCGAGCAGCAGGCGGCGCACCTCGGCCACCAGCGGCGGCGCCAGGTGCTCGCCCGTGGCGAGGAAATGGCCGATCTCGCGGAAGATCCACGGCCGGCCCTGGGCCGCGCGGCCCACCATGACGGCGTCGGCGCCCGTGCGCGCCAGCACGTCGCGTGCCTTCTCGGGCGAGGTGATGTCGCCGTTGGCCACCACCGGCACGCGCACGGCCGCCTTCACGGCGGCAATGGTGTCGTACTCCGCGTGGCCGCGGTAACCCTGCTCGCGCGTGCGGCCGTGCACCGTGAGCATCTGGATGCCGACGCCCTCGAAGGCGCGCGCCAGCGTGACGGCGTTGCGGTGCTGCTCGCACCAGCCGGTGCGCATCTTGAGGGTGACGGGCACGTTGCGCGGCGCGCAGGCCGCCACCACGGCCTGCGCGATCTCCACGGCCAGGGCCTCGTTCTGCATCAGGGCGGAGCCCGCCCACTTGTTGCAGACCTTCTTGGCGGGGCAGCCCATGTTGATGTCGATGATCTCGGCGCCGCGGTCGATGTTGTAGAGCGCGGCCTCGGCCATCATGGCCGCGTCGGTGCCGGCGATCTGCACGGCGATCGGCCCGGGCTCGCCCTCGTGGTTGGCCCGGCGCGAGGTCTTGAGGCTGTTCCACAGGTCCTTGCGCGAGGTGACCATCTCGCTCACCGCGTAGCCCGCGCCGAGGGCCTTGCAGAGCTGGCGGAACGGCCGGTCCGTCACGCCCGCCATGGGCGCGACGAACAGATGGTTCGCCAGGGGGATGTGGCCGATGAGCATGGCGCGCGAGGGTGCTGAAAAAACAGGCGGCGGAAAAAAGAGGCGGGATTGTACCTGCTTAAATTTTCAGCAAATGAAAAGCAGACACCGGCATCCCGGACATGCCTGCCGGCGGCGGTGCGCGGACCGCCGGCCGGGTGCCTTCAGCGCGCGGGCCGGCGCTCCTGCGCCATGTGCCGCAGATAGGCCAGCAGGTCGTCCAGTTCGGCATCGCTGATCTGCCCGGGCCCGAAGCCCGGCATCGATTGCCCCGGCCAGCGGCGCACGCCGGCGGGGTCGCGGATGAGCTGGCGCAGCGCCTGCGGCTGGAAATACTCCACCGGGCTCATGGGCAGGTTCAGGTCGGGGCCCACCCGGGCCTCGCCGCCGCCATTCATCGCGTGACAGACGAAACATTGCGTCAGGAAGATGGCCTGCCCGCGGCGGCGCGCATCCGAGGCCGGCACCTGCGGCGCCACGGTGATCTGCGGCCACCGCGCCTCGGGCGAGGCGCGCACGTGCAGCCACGCCACGGCATAGGGCCATTGCTCGCTGCGCACGCCCGTGGCATCGGGCCACACGATGTAGAACGGCCCCGCCGTGCCCGTCTTGCCGGGCAACGCGGGCCACGGCGCGCCGGCCGGCTCGATGGCCAGCCAGGGCTGGGGGCGGGGCGCGCGCTGCAGGACCAGCGCCCCGGGCAATTGCGCCACGAAACCGTCGAGCGCCACCACCTCCAGCGTGTCCCGGGCCGACAGGCCCAGGCCTTCCAGCACCACGGCGAGCGGCACGGCGCGGTAGCGCATCGGGCGCTGGTAGGCCACGTCGGCGGGCACCGCGATCTCGCGCGCCTCGGGGTGGCGCTCCAGCGCGGCCGTCTCGTAGCGGCGCGCGGAGCCAGCGGCGTCCTCCGCCTGCAGTTGCGCGGCCGGGGCGGCCGTGCAAAGCAGCGCCGCCCCCATGGCACAGACCATGCCGCGCACCCACCGGCGCAGCGCTTCGCGGCCTTGGGCCGGCACATCGTGGAACCAACGCATGAAACAACTCCCCGGCCCCGCCGCGGAAGCGGCCGGACCCACGTCAACAGGCAAGGAACGCCATGGCGGCGCGGTCAGCGGCACATGGCGCGCCGCAGCGTAGTGGAGCCCGGCCCCACCGGCAAGCGCGGGCGCCTTTTCGCCACACCGCTTGACAGCGGGGAGCCGGCCACCCGCCTCCCGCCGCCCCTGGTCTTCAGAACGTGTTCACGATCTCAGAAGTACCCGTGCGCCGGCGCCTGCGGCTCGCCCCCTCGGGACGGGCCGTGGGGGCCCACCGGCTCCTGCACCACGACCTGGTTGCGCCCGCCCTGCTTGGCCATGTACATCGCCGTGTCCGCGCGCGAGAAAAACTCCAGCACCGATTCGCCCAGCATGTACTGCGTGACGCCGATGGACACCGTGACGCGGCCGCGCAGCGGCCCCTCCCAGGGGTGCGACTCCACCTGCGCGCGGATGCGCTCGCAGCTGTTGAGCGCGGGCAGCAGCGGCGTGGCCGGGAAGACCAGCAGGAACTCCTCGCCCCCGTAGCGGCCGAAGAAATCGTCCGTGCGCACCACCTGCTGGGCCAGTTGGGCAAACGTGCGCAGCACCTCGTCGCCCCCCAGGTGCCCCAGTTCGTCGTTGATGCGCTTGAAGTGGTCCAGGTCCACCACCGCGAGGCACAGCGGGATGCCGCTCTCGTCGGCCAACTGCTTCTGCTCCTCCAGCGCCGCGAGGATCGAGCGCCGGTTCAGGCACCCCGCCAGCGCGTCGCGGCGCGCGCTCTCGGCGATCGAGCGCATCTCGCTGCTGGTTTTCTGCAGCAGGCGGTGCAGCAGCCGCACGCGCCCCATCAACAGCACATAGGCCGGCAGCGCCAGCGCCAGCGCCACGAAATGCAGCACTTCCAGCCGCAGCAGCGCCGGGTTGCGCAACTGGACGTGGTGCAGCACCACGACCAGCGCATAGCCGGCCAGGATGCCCGCGCACACCAGCAGCGCCGCGCGGCGCGACAGCGTCAGCAGCCCATAGGCCATGGCCACGAACAGGAACGGCGCCAGGGCGATCTGCGTGGCGGGGTCGAGATAGAACACCAGCAGCAGGCACGCGGCCGCGGCCACCACGATCGGCAGGCGCAATTGCCGGTCGCGGAACCTCTCGTGCAGGCCTGCCCGGAAAATCGCCAGGAACAGCGCCACGCACGCGGCGATCAGCCCGGCCGTCACCAGCACCGTGGACAGCGAGGCCATGCCCAGCGCATGGAACACCAGCATGCACAGCAGATACAGCGTGCACAGCAGCACGGGCACAAGGCGCTTGTACGGGCGCCCCAGCCGGCGCCCCAGCATGCGCGCGGCCTGCAGCCCCGATCCCCGGAACTGGGCAGACTCCTCGAACTCGGAGAAAGCCTCGCTCTGCGGGAAAACGTCGGTATGGTCGAAACGCTCCCGCCCCCGCGTGCGCAACGTGACCCAGATGTTGGAAAAACCCATGGCGACTGAAGACCCCTCCACAAACACCAGACACCGCGCGATACGGCGCACAAGCGGCAGCAAGGCGCGGCCGGCGCGATTCGCGCTTTACCCGATGTTACAGAGTGATCGACCATATGTGTTGATTGCAATCACTCGATAGATAAAGCTTATCAAAACCAAGAAACGCCCGGTATTGACGGCATAGCGCACGCTACAGAGCCGATCATGGCCGCAACGCCAGACGGCGTGCCGGGCTACAGCGCCCGCAAGAACGGGCCCCTACACTCTGGCGCACCTATGGAAATCTGGATGCAACACCTGCTGGACCTGCTGGCCATGCCCCAGTACGGCCTCAGCACGGTCTTCATGGTGTCGTTCGTTTCGGCCACGCTGCTGCCCCTGGGATCGGAGCCCGCGGTGTTCGGCCTCATCCAGCTCAACCCCTCGCTCTTCTGGCCCACCATTCTCGTGGCCACCGCCGGCAACACCCTGGGCGGCGCCGTGAGCTGGTGGATGGGCCTGGGCGCCCACAAGGCCGTGGACAAGGCGCGCGGCGAGCACACCAACGTCCGCGCCCTCGCCTGGCTGCAGCGCTTCGGCCCCAAGGCCTGCCTGCTGAGCTGGTTGCCCGTGGTGGGCGACCCGCTCTGCGCCGTGGCGGGATGGCTCAAGCTGCCGTTCTGGCCCTGCGTGGCCTACATGGCGGCCGGCAAGTTCCTGCGCTATCTGGCGATGACGGCGGGCTTGCTGTACCTCTGGCCGGGGTCCATGCTGCACTGAATGCCGGCATGCCGCGCCGGAGGGCACGGCCCCTATCGGTCATCCATTCAAAGGCCGCTGAACCGTGCTCAGGGCGCCATCTCGCGCCGGCGCCGCCAGGCCCCTTCCAGCGTGTAGAGCAGCAGGGCTCCCCAGATCAACGCAAAGCCCGCGGCGCGCGCCGGCTGCACCGTCTCGCCGAACAGCCACACGCCAAGCCCGAGCTGCAGGCTGGGGGCGATGTACTGCAGCACCCCCATCGTCGCCAGCGGAATGCGCCGCGCACCCGCCGCGAACAACAGCAGGGGCACGGCAGTGATCGGCCCGGCCGCCACGAGCCAGCCGAGGGTGGCGGCATCCGCATGCACCCAGGCCGCCTGCCCGGTGAGGCTCAGCCAGGCCAGGCCGCCCACCGCCAGCGGCGCGAGCAGCGCCGTCTCCAGCGCCAGCCCCTCCAGCGCACCCAGCGCCGCCGTCTTGCGCAGCAGGCCGTAGAAGCCGAAAGTACCCGCCAGCACCAGCGCGATCCACGGCAGCCGGCCCGCCTGCACCGTGAGCCAGACCACGCCTCCCGCGGCCACGGCCAGCGCAAGCCACTGCCCCGGCCGGGGACGCTCGTGCAGAAAGAAATAGCCGATGGCCACATTCACCAGCGGCAGGATGAAATAACCCAGGCTCGCATCCACCACGTAATGGTGGTGCACGGCCCACACGAAGATCAGCCAGTTGGCAGACAGCAGCAGCCCGGAAAGCAGGAAGGAAGCCACCACGCGCGGCTGCCGGCGCAGCCTGACCAGCCAGGCCAGTTGCCGCTGCGCCGCCAGCACCACGAAGAGCAGCGCCATGGACCAAAGCATGCGGTGCATGACCACCTCCAGCGCCGGTACCGAAGCCACCCGATGGAAATACAGGGGCAACACCCCCCACACCGCATAGGCGAGCATGGCGTAGAGGATGCCGGGTTGCATGGAGCGGAGAGATTCGGCGAGGGGGCGGGGGAAGAAAGACGTGCGCGAACGACAAGGCAGCGCTGGAGGCCGCCGATGCTATCGCAGGCCCATGACGCCTGCATGGCGGCCGCACCGCCAGCCGCCATGGCCCCTCAAACTAGACGTTGAACAGGAAGTTCATCACATCGCCGTCCTTGACGACGTATTCCTTGCCTTCCGCCCGCATCTTGCCCGCGTCCTTCGCGCCCTGCTCGCCCTTGTACTGGATGAAGTCGTCGAAGGCGATGGTCTGCGCACGGATGAAGCCGCGCTCGAAGTCGCCGTGGATGACACCTGCGGCCTGTGGCGCGGTGTCGCCCACATGGATGGTCCAGGCACGCACCTCCTTCACGCCGGCGGTGAAGTAGGTCTGCAGGCCCAGCAGCTTGAAGCCGGCCCGGATCAGGCGGTTCAGGCCGGGCTCGTCCTGGCCCATCTCGGCGAGGAACATGTCGCGGTCCTCGTCGCTCATCTCGGCCATCTCGGATTCGATCTTGGCGCAGATGGCCACCACGGGCGCGTTCTGCGCGGCGGCGTATTCCTTCAGGCGGTCGAGCAGCGGGTTGTTCTCGAAGCCATCCTCGGCCACGTTGCCCACGAACATCGCGGGTTTGGCGGTGATGAGGCAGAACTGCTTGAGCAGGGGCGCGTCCTCCTTGCTCACGGCGACCGTGCGGGCGGGCTTGCCCTCGTTGAGCGCGTCCTGGATGGGGTTGAGCAGCGACACGAGCTTGGCGGCTTCCTTGTCGTTGCCGGACTTGGCGGCCTTGCTGTAGCGGTTGAGCGCCTTCTCGACGGTGGCGAGGTCGGCCAGGCACAGCTCGGTCTGGATGACCTCGATGTCGGCGATGGGGTCCACGCGGCCGGCCACGTGGATCACGTTCGGGTCTTCAAAGCAGCGGACCACGTTGACGATGGCATCGGTCTCGCGGATGTGGGCCAGGAACTGGTTGCCCAGGCCCTCGCCCTTGCTCGCGCCGGCCACGAGGCCCGCGATGTCCACGAACTCGACGATGGCCGGCACGACGCGCTCGGGCTCGATGATCCCGGCCAGTTGCTGGAGGCGCGGATCGGGCACCTCGACCACGCCGGTGTTGGGCTCGATGGTGCAGAAGGGATAGTTCTCCGCCGCGATGCCGGCCTTGGTCAGCGCGTTGAAGAGGGTGGACTTGCCGACGTTGGGCAGGCCCACGATGCCGCATTTCAGGCTCATGGCAGGGCTTCCTGGGGTTTCGGGAAAAACCCGTGATTTTACGGGCTCGCGCCCGCCCGGCCCGGGGAGTACGCCGGCGCGCGGCGGAGGACAGGCGGCGCCGTCAATCGAAGCGCATGTCCGCCGAGATGCGCTGCCCCACCCTCAGCACGCGGCCGGCGCCTTCGCGCACGATGGCATTCATGCCGAAGGTGATGGCGCCCTTCACGCGGACGTCCTGCCGGTAGGCGCGCAATGCGGTGCTCACCTCGGGGCTACTGCGCGCGGTCTCGGGGTCGATGTCGGGCACGGGGCAGCGAATGCAGGGTTTGGCGGGCTGGACGCAGGCCGCGTGCCCATCGGTGTCGATGAAGAGCAGGTCGATGCGGTCTTCGTCATGGGCCTCCACGCCATCGATGACGATATTGGCGCGAAAGCGCTCCACGCCCACGGCCGCCGCGCCCATGGCCGCCAGCCGGCCATTGAGTTCCCGCAGGGATGCCTCGCTGACCACCAGCAGGGGGTAGGCATCCGCGAACTGGTTGGGCGCCTCGATCCCGCCGGTCCAGCGCAGGCTGGAAAGCCGCCGGTGGCCCGGATCGAAGCGCACCAGGCGGCTGGACTGCCCGAGGAAGTCGGAGAACCACTGCGCGGCCCCGTCGCCCATGTCCCAGGCGGGCACGGTGTCGTCCCACACGCGCGCCGTGGCGGGCGCCCCGGCCGCGTCCAGCGCCACGTGCAGCGCCCGCATGCCGGGCGCGCGCAGCACCATCTCGTGCGCCTGGAGCTGCGGGCGGACCAGCGCCATGCGCGGCAGGGTGCGCTGGGTCAAAAACTCGCCCTGCGCATCGACCACCATCCACGCACGGTCCAGCTCCAGGCCCGTGGGCATGAGCAGGGCTTCCTGCACCGCGATGCCCGCGCAGGACTTGACGGGGTGGACAAAAAGGCGGGAGATGGTGCCGGCCAGATCTCGGTCGGTGGGGAAAGTCACTCGGAGGCTCCGGGCATGCATGGAAAGGGAAAGACCGCCGGAAGACCTCGGCGGCCCCGGCCTGGCGCCGATTGTGCCCCCGGCACGGCAGGCCGGGGGACGGCTCCTACAATGCCCGCCATGGCGCAAACCTTTGATGTCTGTATTCGCGGCGCTGGCGTGGTGGGCCGCGCGCTGTCCCTGCTTCTGGCGCGCGAACGCCTGCGCGTGGCGCTGGTCCCGGGTCCGGCCCCCGCCGAACAGGGGGAGGACGTGCGGGCCTACGCCCTCAACGCCGCATCGCGCAGCCTGCTGGAGTCGGTGCGCAGTTGGCCCGGCCCCGGACATGCCACGGCGGTGCGGAGGATGGACGTGCATGGCGACCAGGGAGGAGAAGTCACCTTCGACGCGCACCGGCACCCAGGCGCGGACGCGCTCGCCTGGATCGTGGACGTGCCCGCGCTGGAGGGGCAACTGGCCGACGCGGTGCGCTTCCAGCCACAGGTGGAAGTGGTCGATGCACCCGTGAATGCCACGCTCACCGTGGTGTGCGAAGGCCGAGTCAGCCGCACGCGCGAGGAGTTCGGCGCACGCTACACCGAGATGCCCTACGCCCAGCACGCGGTGGCCACACGGCTGCGCTGCGAGCAGCCCCACGGCCAGGTGGCACGCCAGTGGTTCCTGCCGGATGGCATCCTCGCGTTCCTGCCGCTGGACGGGCCCGAGGGCAACGCGGTGGCCGTCGTCTGGTCTGTAACGCACGAAGAAGCGCAGCACCTGCTCGCCACGGACCCCGCCGATTTCGAGCAGCGCATCGGCGCCGCCAGCCAGGGCACGCTGGGCCACGCCACCCTGATCGCCCCCCGCCGCGCCTGGCCTCTGGTGCAGGCCCACGCCGACCGCTGGTGCGGCCCGCTGCCCGCCAGGGACGATTCGGCCACCAAAGCGCCCGCCCGCAGCTGGGCGCTCGCGGGCGACGCGGCCCACACGGTGCATCCGCTCGCGGGACAGGGCCTGAACCTCGGCCTCGCCGACGCCCTGGCGCTGGCGCGCGTGCTGCGCGAGCGCGACTACTGGCGAGGGGTGGCCGACCTGCGGCTGCTGCGCCGCTACGAACGCGAACGCAAGACCGCCCTGCTGCCCATGGGCTGGGCCATGGACGGCCTGCAGCAGCTCTTCGCGCGCCACGAGGGCCCCGTGCCCTGGCTGCGCAACTGGGGCATGCGAGGATTCGAGCGCAGCGGCCCGCTGAAAGACTGGGTGACACGCCAGGCCATGGGCTTGGGCTGACGTCAAGAGTGCCCCCATCCCGGCGCGCGCTCCCCGCGCAGGGCCTTTTCCACAAGAACATTCACGCATCAAGAGAGAACACCATGAAACTGCTTCCCGCCCTGCTCGCCGGTGCTGCGGCCCTGTCCATCGGCTTCGGCGCCCACGCGCAGGAATCCGCGATCCGCAAGGCGCTGGCCGGCCGCATCCCGCAATTGCAGAAGATCGACGAGGTGCGCACAACGCCCATGCCCGGCCTGTACGAGGTCCGTGTCGGCACCGACCTGTTCTACACGGATGCCAAGGGCAACTACCTCATCCAGGGCGAACTGATCGACACCAAGGCCCGCCGCAACCTCACCGAAGACCGCATCAACAAGCTCACGGCCGTGGATTTCCCGTCCCTGCCGTTCCAGGATGCGTTCACCATCGTGCGCGGCAACGGGCAGCGCAAGATCGCCGTCTTCGAGGATCCGAACTGCGGCTACTGCAAGCGCTTCGAGAAAGACCTGCAGAACGTGGACAACGTGACCGTGTACCTGTTCCTCTACCCCATCCTGAGCCCGGACTCGGCCGAAAAATCGCGCAACATCTGGTGCGCCAAGGACCGCGTGACCGCCTGGCAGGACATGATGGTGCGCGACAAGCCCCCGGCGGCCGGAAGCTGCGACACGGCGGCGCTGCAGCGCAACCTCGCCTTCGGCAAGAAGCACAAGATCACGGGCACGCCCACGATCATCTTCACCGACGGCACGCGCGTGCCGGGCGCCATCGACTCGCGCGAGGTGGAAAAGCGCATCGCGGAAGCCGCGGCCGCGCCCGAAACGCCCACGGCGAACTGACCCCCCAGCCCCCTTCCCGCCATCCGCACTGCCCAGCGCCGACGCATGCCCTCCTCCAGCACCCACGCCCCCGCCGTCCACTACCGCGTGGAGCCCACGCAACTGCATGCGCACCTCTATCACGTCACGCTGACGGTGGAGCATCCCGCCGCGCGGCAGGAGATGTCGTTGCCGGTCTGGATTCCCGGCAGCTATCTGGTGCGGGAGTTCTCCAGGAACCTGCAGAACCTGCGCGCGCGCCAGGGCGGCCAGGATGTGCCGCTCGTGCAGCGCAGCAAGTGCCTGTGGCAGGCCGAATGCCGCGACGGCGAGCCGCTGGTGCTGACCTACGAAGTCAGCGCCTACGACACGTCCGTGCGCACCGCCTGGCTCGACGCTGGACGGGGGTTCTTCAACGGCACGAGCCTGTGCCTGCGCGTGCACGGCCAGGAAGACGCCGTCCATGGCCTCGAAATCGCCAGCAACCCGGCCGTGGCGCATTGGTCCGTCGCCACGGGCCTGACCGCCGAGACGACGACGGACTCGGGCTTCGGCACCTACCGCGCGGCGAGCTACGACGAACTGGTGGATTGCCCCGTGGAAATGGGGCCTTTCTGGAGCGCCCGCTTCATGGCCTGCGGCGTCCCGCACCGCCTCGTGGTGTCGGGCGCCGCGCCCTCCTTCGACGGCGACCGCCTCGTGGAGGACACGCGCCGCATCTGCGAGGCCGGCATCCGCTTCTGGCATGGCAACGGCCAGCCCCCCTATGCGCAGTACCTCTTCCTGCTGAACGTGGTGGACGACGGCTATGGCGGCCTGGAGCACCGCAACTCCACCGCCCTCATCTGCGGTCGCCGCGACCTGCCACGCGCGGGCGAGACCAAGACGCCCGAGGGCTACACCACGCTGCTCGGGCTCATCAGCCACGAGCATTTCCATACCTGGAACGTCAAGCGCCTGCGGCCGGCGGAACTGGCCCGCTACGACTACGCGCAGGAGAACTACACGCAGCTGCTGTGGTTCTTCGAAGGCTTCACGAGCTATTACGACGACCTGCTGCTGCGCCGCGCGGGCCTCATCGACGATGCGGCCTACCTGCGCCTGCTCACCAAAACCACCAACCAGGTGCTGCAGACGCCCGGGCGCCGCGTGCAGAGCGTTGCCGAGGCCAGCTTCGACGCCTGGGTGAAGTACTACCGCCAGGACGAGAACACACCCAACGCCACGGTGAGCTACTACACCAAGGGCTCGCTCGTGGGGCTGTGCCTGGACCTGGCCCTGCGCCGCGAAGGCCGCACCACGCTCGACGACGTGATGCGCGCGCTCTGGGAGCGCTGCGACGCCGGCCCCATGACCGAAGCCGACCTGCTGGCGGTGCTCGAATCGCTGGCCGGCCGGTCCTTCGCGCAGGAGATCGCGCAGTGGGCCCACGGCACGGTGGACCTGCCGCTGGCGGAACTGCTCGGGGCCCATGGCGTCGCCCTGCGCACGGAACCCGCCCAGCCCGCGCAGCGCCTGGGCCTGCGGGTCTCCGAAGGCCAGGGCCTGCAGGTCAAGGTGGTGCTGCGCGGAGGCCTGGCCGAGGAGGCCGGCTTCGCGGCCGGCGACGAATGGCTGGCCATCGAGGCCCGGGGCGAGACCTGGCGCGTGCAGCGCCTGGACGACGTGGCCCTGTACGCAGGCAGCGAAAAGCGCGTGACCGCCCTCGTGGCGCGGGACCGCCGCGTGCTCCGGCTGCCGCTCGCCCTGGAGCGGGACGCCGGAGCCGCGCAGGCCGATACCGTGGCCCTGGCGATCGCCGACGCGGCGCTGGCGCAGCGCTGGCTGGGGGCCACAGCGGGGGCGTAACGCTTCCTGCCAGCGGCCCTTGGGTATAGTCGTCCGCACCACAACGACACGCAGGAGATACCCCTTGGCCTACGAAGTCATCGAGGTCCGCATCGAGGCGGACAAGGTCGGCATCATCACGCTGAACCGGCCCAAGCAGCTCAACGCGCTCAACGACCAGCTCATGGACGAGCTGGGCGCCGCGCTGGCCGCCTTCGACGCGGACGAGCGCATCGGCTGCACCATCCTCACCGGCAGCGAGAAGGCCTTCGCCGCGGGCGCGGACATCGGGGCCATGGCGAACTACAGCTTCGCCGATGCCTACAAGGGCGACTACATCACGCGCAACTGGGAGCGCATCCGCTCCATGCGCAAGCCCGTCATCGCCGCCGTGAGCGGCTTCGCGCTGGGCGGCGGATGCGAGTTGGCGATGATGTGCGACTTCATCATCGCCGCCGACAACGCCCGGTTCGGCCAGCCCGAGATCAAGCTGGGCGTCATCCCCGGCGCGGGCGGCACGCAGCGCCTGCCGCGCGCGGTGGGCAAATCCAAGGCCATGGACATGGCCCTCACCGGCCGCATGATGGACGCCCAGGAGGCGGAGCGCGCGGGCCTCGTGAGCCGTGTCGTGCCTTACGACAAGCTGATGGACGAGGCACTGGGCGCGGCCCTGGTGATCTCGGACTTCTCCCGCGTCGCCGTCATGGCGGCCAAGGAAACCGTCAACCGCGCCTTCGAGGGCTCGCTCTCCGACGGCCTCATGTACGAGCGGCGCCTGTTCCACGCGCTCTTCGCCACGCAGGACCAGAAGGAAGGCATGGCGGCCTTCCTGGAAAAGCGCAAGCCGGACTTCACCCACCGCTGAAGGCGCGCGATGCCCGCGGCGCTACCGCAGCGCCGCGATGTCGCCGTTCTTGATGAGCCGCGCGCGCAGGATGTTGCGGCTGATGCCCAGCAGCCGCGCGGTCTGCACCTGGTTGCGGTGGCAGAACTCGAAGGCCGTGCGCACCACGGTCTCCTCGATGCGCTCGTAGAGCGGCTCGCCCTGCTCCTGGAACAGCCGGGCCAGCGCGGACTCCAGGGCCTGCTGGGGTGTCGCCTCCGCCGGCGGCGCATCGGCCACGGCACGGCGCTGCAGCCCCAGCGACGAAAGCTGCAGATCCTCGGCCGTGAGCACGCCATGGCGGCAGATCAGCAGGCCGTGGTGGATCACGTTCTCCAACTCGCGGATGTTGCCGGGCCAGTTGTGGCCCAGCAGCTTGCGCTCGGCGCCCGCGTCCAGCCGCACCGCGCCATAGCCCAGCCGGTGGCGGTATTCGTCGATGAAGTGGCGGGCCAGCGGCAGGATGTCGCCGGGCCGCTCGCGCAGCGTGGGCAGCGCCAGGTGCACGACGTGCAGCCGGTAGAACAGGTCCTCGCGGAAATTGCCCGCGGCCACGGCATCCTGCAGGCGCACGTTGGTGGCCGCCACCACGCGCACGTCCACGGGAATGCTCTTGCGCGCGCCCAGCCGCACCACCTCGCGCTCCTGCAGCACCCGCAGCAGCTTGACCTGGATCGAGAGCGGCAGGTCGCCCACCTCGTCGAGGAACAGCGTGCCGCCGTTGGCCGCCTCGAACCAGCCCGCCTTGGCCGTGAAAGCGCCGGTGAACGCGCCCTTCTCGTGGCCGAACAGCTCGCTCTCCACCAGCGTCTCCGAGAACGCGCCGCAGTTGACCGCCACGAACGGCCGCCCGCGCCGCGCGCTCAGCGCATGCACGTGGCGCGCGATCAGTTCCTTGCCCGTGCCCGTCTCGCCGACGATGAGCACATTG
Source organism: Paracidovorax anthurii (assembly GCF_003269065.1). Taxonomy (GTDB): domain Bacteria; phylum Pseudomonadota; class Gammaproteobacteria; order Burkholderiales; family Burkholderiaceae_C; genus Paracidovorax; species Paracidovorax anthurii. The sequence goes on along the minus strand of NZ_QLTA01000003.1, from coordinate 168,183 downwards.
GCCTCGCTGGGCGCCACGAGGCGGATGCGCTCCAGCAGCGCCACCGAGCGCGGGTCTTCGAACACCTGCGCGGTGGCGCGGATCGACGTGGGCATGCCCCGTGCACCAGGCAGGGTGAGCAGCGGCGCCGAGTCCCAGTGCGGGGCCGGAGCATCGTCGCCATCGGGATGCGCGGAGTGGAAATGGAGGGCGGGCATGGCGTTCAGGAGTAGAAGCTGGGATCGGGATGGCGCTGCAGCAGGGCCCATTCCCCCAGCTCGCGCAGCTTGTAGGCCAGGGGATCGTGCAGGGTGTGGGTGCGCAGATTGCGCCAGTGGCGGTCCAGGCGCAGCCCGCCATGCGTGGCACGCGCGCCGGCCACATCGAACATGCGGGTGCAGAGGTCCAGGCCCATGCGCGTGGCCGCCACCTTGGCGGTGGCCACCGCCACGGCCACGTCGCCGCGCTCGGGGGCCGCGAGGGCCGCATCGCGCGCCCAGGCGGCATCGAACCGATCGGCCGCGCGGTCCAGCAGCACGCGCGCGCTCTCCAGCCCCACCCAGAAGTCGCCATAGTGGCCCAGCACATAGGGGTCGTCCGCCGCCTGCGCCACGCCCGAGGTGCGCCAGGGCCGGGCTTCGTTGAGCGTGTAGTGGCGCGCATCCTGGAACGCGCCCTCGGCGATGCCGAGGTAGATGCTGGTCAGCACGAGCTGGGCCAGCAGCGGTCGCAGGCAGGCGAAGGGCGTCGCCAGCGGACCGGGGTCGGCCAGGATCTCGTGGTGCTCGACCCGCACGCGCTCGAAGGTCACGCTCCCGCTGTCGGTCTGGCGCTGGCCGATGTTGTTCCAGTCCGGCGCCACGGCGATACCGGTGCGCGCCGTGGGCAGCGCCGCCACCACGAGGGCTCCGCCCCCCTCGTCGCGTGCGGAGGCGATCAGCATCTCGGAATCGAGCGCGCCGGAGCAGAAACTCTTCTGGCCCGAGAATTCGCTCCACCCGACATGGCGCGTGCACAGCGTGCGGTCGTCCAGCGGGTTGAGGGCGTTGCCCCAGAACCAGCGCAGCCGCGCGGTCTGCGCGAACCAGGGCTCCCACTGGTGCGGCTGCGAGAACAGGCGCGCCGTGGCCAGCATGAGATGGTGGAAGCCGAACACATGGGCCAGCGACGAATCGGCGCGCGCCAGGATCCGCACCACGTCCAGGGTGTCGCGCCAGCCGGCGCCCCCGCCGCCGTGCTCGCGCGGGATGCTCATGGCCAGCAGACCGCTGGCGCGCAGGGCATCGCGCTCTGCCTTGGGGGTTCCACCCAGCTCGTCCCGCTCGGCGGCCGTCAGGGCGAACTGCTCCGCCAGCCGCCGGGCCATGCCGTGCGCTGCCTCTCCCCCCTGCGCCCCGGCCGGGGCGGGCGCCGGATCGCCGGGCGCGTGGTCTTGCGGGGAAATCAGCACAGTGCTCACATCAAGCTCCCAGGAGGCGGTCATCGCGGCGCAGTCCGCCGTGCCACCGTGAACACCGCTGCTGCGTGAACAGCAATTCTGGAACCCCGCACCCCCAGCACCAAACGCGGATTCCAAGGATCGATAGATGGTTTGCGGCTACAGCAGCAACTGCGGCATGGCAGGCATCGCCGCAGCACGAACGCTCTCCGGCTGCTGCCACTGCAGCAGGACCAGACCGCGCTCCCAGGGAAAACGCATGGCACGGACCCTGCGACATCCGTGGCGTCGTCCCCCATCCCCGCAACGCCCCGTGCCGGCGCAACCTCCTGAATCCCCACCCACCACCATGCAAGTCTTCTGGTTCCTTCCCACCCACGGCGACAGCCGCTACCTGGGCACCGCGCAGGGCGCCCGCACCGTGAGCCACCACTACCTCAAGCAGATCGCCCAGGCCGCGGACGAACTGGGCTACGAAGGCGTGCTCATCCCCACCGGCCGCTCCTGCGAGGATGCCTGGGTGGTGGCCGCATCGCTCGCGCCGCTGACCGAGCGGCTCAAGTTCCTCGTGGCCATCCGCCCGGGCATCGTCTCGCCCACCGTGGCGGCGCGCCAGGCCGCCACGCTCGACCGCTTCTCGCAGGGGCGCCTGCTGCTCAACGTGGTCACGGGCGGCGATCCGGACGAGCAGCGCGGCGACGGCAGCTTCCTGGACCATGCCGAGCGCTATGCGCTCACCGACGAGTTCCTGCGCATCTGGCGCCGCGTGGCGGCCGGCGAAACGGTGGATTTCGAGGGGCGCCATCTGCGCGTGGAAAACGCCAAGGCCCTCTATCCGCCGGTGCAGAAACCCCATCCGCCGCTGTGGTTCGGGGGATCGTCCGACGAGGCCGTGGCCCTGGCCGGCGAGCAGGTGGACGTCTACCTCACCTGGGGCGAGCCCCCCGCCGACGTGGCCGACAAGATCGCCCGCGCGCGGGCCGCGGCCGCGCGGCACGGGCGCACGCTGCGCTTCGGTATCCGGCTGCACGTGATCGTGCGGGAAACCCGCGAGGCCGCATGGCAGGCCGCCGACGCGCTGATCTCCCACGTGACCGACGACACCATCGCCGCCGCACAGAAGGCCTTCGCGCGCTTCGATTCCGTGGGACAGCGCCGCATGTCGGCACTGCACGGCGGACGCCGCGACCGGCTGGAGGTGTCGCCCAACCTGTGGGCCGGCGTGGGCCTGGTGCGCGGCGGCGCGGGCACGGCCCTGGTGGGCGACCCGCACGAGATCGCCGCGCGCATGCGGGAATACGCGGACCTGGGCATCGAGACCTTCATCTTCTCGGGCTATCCGCACCTGGAGGAGGCCTACCGCGTGGCCGAACTGCTCTTTCCACTGCTGCCGATCGCCTCGCAACGCCCCGCAGGCCAGGCACACATCACCGGCCCCTTCGGCGAAATGATCGCCAACGACATACTGCCGCCCACGGAGCCGCACACCCACACCTCCGCCACGGAGGCCGCATTGCCATGAAACACTTCGCCTCCGAAGCCCGCAGGGACTGGCATGGCGCACAGGACAAGGTGGCCGCCGCGCTCGCCGCCACCGCCATCGTGCGCGATCAGGCCGGCGGCGTGCCGCTCCATGAACGCCAGCTGCTGCGCGAAAGCGGCCTGCTCGCGCTCTCCATCCCCACCACCCTGGGCGGACTGGGCGCCTCCTGGAGCGAGGTGCTGGGCACGGTACGGCGCTTCGCCCGCGTGGACAGCGCGGTGGCGCACGTCTTCGGCTTCCACCACCTGCTGCTGGCCACGGCACAGCTCTTCGGCCAGCCGGCGCAGTGGCAGCCCTGGCTCGAAGCGACCGTGGCGCAGCAGTGGTTCTGGGGCAATGCGCTCAATCCGCTGGACCGGGGCACCACCGCCACGCAGGCACCCGAGGGGCACTGGACCTTCCAGGGCCGCAAGAGCTTCTGCTCGGGCGCGGGCGACTCCGACCGGCTGCTCGCATCGGCCTTCGACGGCGCGGGACGGCTGCTCATCGCCGTGGTGCCCACGGCCCGCGAGGGCATCCAGGTGCAGGGCGACTGGGACAACATCGGCCAGCGGCAGACCGACAGCGGCAGCGTGGCGTTCGAGCAGGTCCGCGTCCATGCGCACGAACTGCTCGCCGACCCTGGCCCGCTGTCCTCGCCCTTCGCGGCCCTGCGCCCTCTGCTGGCCCAACTGGTGCTGGCCCATGTGTACCTGGGGCTGGGCGAAGGCGCGCTGGCCGAGGCGCGCGGATTCACCCTGCAGCATGCGCGCGCCTGGCACGCCTCGGGCGTGGAGCATGCCGGCGAAGACCCGTACCTGCTGGGCCACTACGGCGACTTCTGGCTGGCCCTGGAAGGCGCGCGCCTGCTGGCCCAGAAGGCCAGCGCGCTGTTCGATGCGGCGTGGGCCGAAGGGCTCGCGCTCACGCCCGAGGCGCGCGGGGACGTGGCCGTCGCCGTGGCGGCCGCGAAGGTGGCCGCGGGTCGTGCCGCGCTCGACGTGGCCCACCGGCTTTTCGAGGTGACCGGGCCGCGCGCCACCACGGCAGCGCTGCGCATGGACCGCTTCTGGCGCAACCTGCGCGTGCACACCCTGCACGATCCGATCGACTACAAGCGCCGCGAACTGGGGCAATGGGCCCTGCACGCGCAGCGGCCCGATCCCTCGTTCTATTCGTGAACCACGGGGCCGGGCCCTGCGCCCGCCTCGACGCCCCCACCCGATCCCCCGGCCCGCGCGGGCGCCTGCTTCCAGGCAGCCCGCGCGGGCCGCTGCATTTGCAGGGCCACGCAACCGCAACGGGAGCTGCTGCAGGAAGCGCATAAGCATGGGCGCTTTTCGCGGGACTGCTGGCTCCGCAGCAGCACCACAGCAGCGTGCTGTGCAGCACACAGCAGTCACGCGATGACGATTCTCCAAGTCATTGATTTACATCAGAAAAATCATTGGCACGCAAGCTGCTGAGTGAAGGCAGGACACCGCGCCGCGGTGCCTTCTTCTTCCACAGGAACGAATGGATCATCATGGCCCGCACACTGAACCTCGTCGCCGTCTCCGGCAGCCTGCAACGCCCCTCGCGCACGCTCGCGCTCGTTGAACACCTCGTGGAGAGGATCGGCGATGCCGTGCCGGTCCGCGTGCGCACGATCGAGCTGGGCACCGTCGGCCCGCGCCTCGCGGGGGCCCTGCACCGCAACCAGTTGCCGCCCGAGGTGGAAGCCGACATCGCCGCCGTCGAGCAGGCCGACGTGCTGGTGGTGGGCAGCCCCGTGTACCGCGCCACCTACTCGGGCCTGTTCAAGCATTTCTTCGACTTCGTGCACCACGAGGCCCTGGTGGACGTGCCGGTGCTGCTGGCGGCCACGGGTGGCAGCGAGCGCCATGCGCTGGTGATCGACCACCAGCTGCGGCCGCTCTTCAGCTTCTTCCAGGCCCGCACCCTGCCCCTGGGGGTGTACGGCACCGACAGGGACTTCACCGACTACCGCCTCACCGACCCAGCCCTGCTGGCCCGCGCCGCCCTGGCGGTGGAGCGCGCCGTGCCGTTGCTGCGCGCCGGCATCGCGGAGTCCGCCCCCCGCCGCCCCGCGCTGGCCGCCGTGGCCTGACATCCCTTCCCGCACCGCATCGCCCCACCCCCGAGGAGCCTTCACCATGAGCACCCACCGCACCGAACCCGTCAAATTCGCCTACTGGGTCCCGAACGTCAGCGGCGGCCTGGTCGTGAGCACCATCCCGCAGCGCACCGACTGGAGCCTGGAATACAACCAGCGGCTGGCCGTGGCGGCCGAGAAGGCCGGCTTCGAATACGCGCTGAGCCAGATCCGCTTCACCGCGGGCTACGGCGCGGAGTACCAGCACGAGTCCGTGTCGTTCAGCCAGGCCCTGCTGCACGCCACCACCACACTGAAGGTGCTGGCCGCCATCCTGCCCGGCCCCTGGCACCCGGCCGTGGTGGCCAAGCAGATCGCCACCATCGACCACATCTCGGGCGGCCGCATCGCCATCAACGTAGTGAGCGGCTGGTTCAAGGGCGAGTTCACCGCCATCGGCGAGCACTGGCTGGAGCACGACGAGCGCTACCGCCGCTCCAACGAATTCATCCGCGCGCTCAAGGGCATCTGGACGCAGGACAACTTCACCTTCAAGGGCGACTTCTACCGCTTCAACGACTACACGCTGAGCCCCAAGCCGCTGCAAAAGCCCCACCCGGAAATCTTCCAGGGCGGCAGCTCGCGCGCCGCGCGCGACAACGCGGCCAGCGTGTCGGACTGGTACTTCACCAACGGCAACACGCCCGAGGGCCTGAAGGCCCAGATCGACGACATCCAGGCCAAGGCCCGGGCCAACGGTCACACCGTGCGCATCGGCGTGAACGCCTTCGTGATCGCGCGCGATACCGAGGAAGAGGCCCAGGCGGTGCTGCAGGACATCCTCCGGCACGCGCACGTGGAGGCGGTGAATGCCTTCGGCGACGCGGTGAAGCAGGCGGGCAAGGCTTCGCCGGAAGGGGAAGGCAACTGGGCGAAATCCACCTTCGAGGACCTCGTTCAATACAACGACGGCTTCCGCACCAACCTCATCGGCACGCCGCAGCAGATCGCCGAGCGCATCGTGGCCCTGAAAGCCATCGGCGTGGACCTGGTGCTGACGGGCTTCCTGCACTTCATCGAGGAGGTGGAGTACTTCGGGCGCAAGGTGCTGCCGCTAGTGCGCGAACTGGAGGCCCGCCAGGGCGCGGCGGCGCGGCAGCCCGCGCTGGAGGCCGTGGCCTGAGGCCCCGCACGGCGACCGCACGCCCTCGCACCGCCATGGCATCGCCCCCCCCTCCCCCCGTGCTGCAGCTGCGGCACATCGACCTGGCCTTCGGCGGCGTGAAGGCGCTGTCGGGCATCGACCTGGACATCGCGCCCGCGGAGATCCGCGCCGTCATCGGTCCCAACGGCGCTGGCAAGAGCTCGCTGGTCAACGTGGTCTGCGGCCTGTACCGCCCCGACCGGGGCCGCATCCGGCTGGACGGAGCGGAGTTCACCCACGTGCCCACGCACCGCCTGGCGCGGCTCGGCGTGGCGCGCACCTTCCAGAACCTGGCGCTGTTCCGGGGGCTGTCGGTGCGCGACAACGTGGCACTGGGATGCACGGCGCCGCAAGGCACCTGGATCGGGCAATGGGCCGGATGGCCCGGCGCCCGCGAAGCCCGGCGCCAGGCCATCGCGCAGGCGGATGCGGTGCTGAGCTTCCTGGACCTGCAGGTGGTGCGCGACCGCCCCGCGGCCACCCTGCCCTACGGGCTGCAAAAGCGCGTGGAACTGGCCCGCGCGCTGGTAGCCGCGCCGCGCCTGCTGCTGCTGGACGAGCCCATGGCCGGCATGACGCTGGCCGAGAAACGCGACATGGCACGGCTCGTGCGCGCGGCGCGCGACCGCTTCGGCACCGCCATCCTGCTGATCGAGCACGACATCGGCGTGGTGCTCGGCCTCTCCGACCGCGTGGCCGTGCTGGACCACGGCCGCAAGATCGCCGACGGCACGCCCGCCGAGGTGCGCAGCGACCCCGCCGTGATCGACGCCTACCTGGGCGTGGAACACGCCACGGAAGACGGCGGGGGCGCATGATGGACCTGGACATCGCCTTCTTCGCCGAAGTGCTCGTGGGCGGCCTGCTCTCGGGCGTGATGTACGCGCTCGTGGCCATCGGCTTCGTGCTGATCTACAAGACCTCCGGCGTGCTCAACTTCGCGCAGGGCGCGCAGCTCTTGCTGGCGGCGCTGACCTTCGTGAGCCTCGTTGAGCGCGGAGCGCCCTTCGCCCTGGCGCTCGCCGCCACCCTCGCGCTGATGGTGCTGCTGGGCCTGGCCATCGAACGCGCCGTGCTGCGCCCGCTGGCCAACCGCTCGCCGATGACGCTGTTCGTGGCCACGCTGGGCCTGTCCTACGTGATCGAGGGCGTGGCGCAGCTCGCCTGGGGCACGCAGGTGCATGCGCTGGATCTGGGCATCGAGGACCGGCCGCTCGACGTCGCGGGCGTGCTGGTATCGCGCTTCGATCTCGTGGCCGCCGCGTGCGCGGGCATCGTGGTGGCCCTGCTCTCGGCCTTTTTCCGCTTCACACGCACCGGCCTCGCCTTCCGCGCCGTGGCGGACGACACCTTCGCCGCGCTCGCCGTGGGCCTGCGCCTGCCGCGCGTCTGGGCGGCCGTGTGGGCCGCCGCGGGCGTGATCGCGCTCGTCGCCGGCCTGCTGTGGGGTGCCCGCCTGGGGGTGCAGTTCTCGCTCTCGCTCGTGGTGCTCAAGGCCCTGCCCGTGCTGGTGCTGGGCGGCTTCGATTCGGTCGCGGGCGCCATCGTGGGCGGCCTGCTCCTGGGTGCGCTGGAGAAGCTGGCCGAGGTGTACCTGGGCCCCGCCGTCGGCGGCGGCATCGAGGGCTGGTTCGCCTATGCCGTGGCCTTGCTGTGCCTGCTGGTGCGACCGCGCGGGCTGTTCGGCCAGCGCCTGGTGGAAAGGGTGTGAACCGCCATGAGCGCCATCCTGCCGTCCGACGTGCCACGACCTCCCGCCCTCCCGGCCTGCGCCCCCCACCGCGCCAGGGCGCGCACGCCGCGCTGGCTGCCGGCTGCTGCGGTGCTGGCGCTGGCCTACGGGCTCGTGCCCGCACTGGCCACGCCCTACTGGTTCGACGCCATCCTCATTCCCTTCCTGGCGCTGTCGCTCGCCGGCGTGGGCCTCAACCTGCTCACCGGCTATGCCGGCCAGCTCTCCCTGGGCACGGCGGCCTTCATGGCGGTGGGCGCCTTCGCCACCTACAACATCCACCTGCGCGTGTCCGGCCTGCCGCTGCTGGCCAGCATGGCGCTGGGCGGCCTGTGCGCCACGGCCGTCGGGCTCCTCTTCGGCCTGCCGAGCCTGCGGCTGCGCGGCTTCTACCTCGCCGTCTCCACGCTGGCCGCGCAGTTCTTCGTGCAGTGGGTCCTGACCCGATTCGGCTGGTTCACGAACCACAGCAGCTCGGGGGTGATCGATGCGCCGGAGCTGCGCGTGGGCCCGTGGGTCTTCGACACGCCGGCCGCGCGCTACCTGTTCACACTCACCGTGGTGGCGGTACTCACCGCCGCCGCCTGGCGGCTCGTGGCCACGCGCACCGGCCAGCATTTCGTCGCCGTGCGCGACAACGAACTGGCCGCACGCGTGATCGGCATCCCGGTGCTGCGCACCAAGCTGCTGGCGTTCGCGATGTCGTCCTTCATCGTGGGCGTGGCCGGAGTGCTGTGGGCCTTCGTGTACCTGCGCACCGTGGAGCCCGCGGGCTTCAACCTGGACCGATCGTTCCAGATCCTGTTCATCGTGATCCTCGGCGGCCTGGGCACGATCCGTGGCGCCTTCCTCGGCGCGGCCCTCATGGTGGTGCTGCCGCTGCTGCTCTCGCGCCTGGGCGGCTGGGCGCTCGGGGGCGTGTTCGATTCCGGCGTGCTGGAGATGAGCCAGCGCATCGTGCTGGGCCTGCTGATCATCGGCTTCCTCATCGCCGAGCCCGACGGGCTGGCCGCGCTCTGGACGCGGGCCCGCAAGGCGCTGTCGCGGCGCCTCGGCATCACGCCTCCCCATTGATTTCCATTCCCCCGCTTCCGCTCTTCCATCCTTCCAGGAGTCTTTCCATGCGTTTTCTCCAGCACCTGCGCACCGCCGCCATGGCTGCCACCGTGGCCCTCACCGCGCTGGCGGCCCAGGCCGACGAGCAGTTCTTCCCCCTGCAGAGTTACCGGGTGGGCCCGTATGCCGCCGGGGGCACGGGCTTTTTCGGGGGCTTCATCGACTACCTGAACCTCGTGAACCTGCGCGACGGCGGCGTGGGTGGCGTCAGGCTGACCTGGACCGAAGGCGAGACGCAGTACGAGGTGGAGCGCGGCGTGGAGGTGTATGAGCGCCTCAAGACGCTCCCCGGCATCGCCGCGTGGAACCCGCTCTCGGTGGGCATCGCCTACGCCATGCTGGACCGCGTGACCGCCGACAAGGTGCCGCTGGTCACCATCAACCACGGCCGCACCGATACCACCGACGGCCGCGTGTTCAAGTACGTGTTCCCGCTGCTGCTCAACCCCTACAGCGAGACCTCGGGCATCGTGAACTACATCGCCGGCAAGGAAGGCGGCGCCGAGAAACTCAAGGGCAAGAAGATCGTGGTGCTCTACCACGGCTCGCCCTACGGCAAGGAAACGATCCCGATCTACGAACTGCTGGCAAAACAGTACGGCTTCACGCTGCAGCAGATCGAGGTGCCGCACCCGGGCAACGAGCAGCAGTCGCAATGGCTCGCCATCCGCCGGGCCAAGCCCGACTACGTGGTGCTGCGCGGCTGGGGCGTGATGAACCCGGTGGCGCTGAAGACGGCGCAGAAGACGGGCTTCACGGCCGCACGCATCATCGGCAACGTCTGGTCCAACTCCGAGGAAGACGTGATCCCCGCCGGCGATGCCGCCAAGGGCTACACGGCCATCACCACCGTGGCCGCCGGCACGCAGTACCCGGTGCTGCAGGAGATCCAGAAGACCGTGTACGCCGCGGGCAAGGGCAACCTGGAAGACGCCAAGCGCATCGGCAGCGTCTATCACAACCTGGGCGTGCTCAACGGCATCCTCAACGTCGAGGCCGTGCGCATCGCGCAGGCGAAATTCGGCAAGCGCACGCTCACGGGCGACGAGGTGCGCTGGGGCTTCGAGAACCTGCGGATCGACGAGGCACGCGCCGCCGCGCTCGGTGCCAAGGGCCTTTTCCACTCCATCCACGTGACCTGGGACAACCACGAAGGCAACGGCCGCGTGGCCTTCCAGCAGTGGGATGGCCGGCAGTGGAAGGTGGTGTCGGACTGGATCGCGCCCGACTGGAAGCTGCTGCGCCCGCTGATCGAGAAATCTTCCGAGGCCTATGCCAGGGAGAAGAAGCTCGCGGTGCGCCAGCGCATCGAGGACTGATCCCCCCGCTTCCCTTCACCCCCGCTCACCTTCAGGAGGAATCCGCCATGTCCGCCGTGCTCCAGAGCCCTGCCACCGAACAACCGATCCGCCCGCACGCCCTGCAGGCAGCCCACTCGCCCGGCAAGCCCGTGCCGGGCCTGCCCCGCAGCCCGGTGCCCGCCCACGTGATCCAGGACGATGCCGAAGCCATCGCCGTGGCCCGCCAACTGGCGGAGCGCCTGCGCCAGGGCGCCGCGCTGCGCGACCGCGACCGGCTGTGGCCGGTGGAGGAAATCGATGCCTACTCCCAGAGCGGGCTCTGGGCCATCAACGTACCCCGAGCCCACGGCGGCGCCGAGGTGTCCTACGCCACGCTGGCCGAGGTGATCGCGATCATCTCGGCGGCCGACCCCTCCATCGGCCAGGTCACCCAGAACCACCTGGGCATCGTGGCCGCGATCCGCACGGTCTCGGACGCGGCGCAGCAGCAGTTGCTGTTCCGGGAAATCCTCGCGGGCGCGCGCTTCGGCAATGCGTTCTCCGAATCGGGCTCCCGGCGGGCCGCCGACTTCGAGACACGCTTCGTCGAGGATGGCGACCACGTGGTGGTGAGCGGCCGCAAGTTCTACTCCAGCGGCGCATTGCTGGCCCACTACGTGCCCATCGTGGCCAACGACGCGCAGGGCCGTGCCTGGTACGCCATCGCGGAGCGGGACGCGCCCGGCCTGGCGGTGATCGACGACTGGAGCAGCTTCGGCCAGCGCACCACGCTGAGCGGCACGGTGCTCATCGACCAGGTGCGCGTGCCCAAAACGCATCTCGTACCGGCCTGGAAAGGCTACGACCGCCCCTCCGCGGACGGCGCCATCTTCCAGATCATCCAGGCCGCGATCGACGTGGGCATCGCCCGCGATGCGATCGCCGACACGCTGGACTTCGTGCGCACCAAGACCCGGCCCTGGGTGGACAGCCAGCGCGACACGGCCGCCGAAGACCCCTACACCATCCAGGCGGTGGGCGACCTGCAGATCCGCCTGCATGCGAGCGAGGCTTTGCTGGAGCGCGCCGGCCGCGCCATCGACCGCGCGCTGGCCGCGCCGGAAGCCGGCACCGTGGCCGAGGCCCAGATCGCCGTGGCCGAGGTGAAGGTGCTCTCCACCGAGATCGCCCTGCAGGCCACCAACAAGCTGTTCGAGCTGGCCGGCACGCGCTCCACGCTGGGCCAGTACCACCTGGACCGCCACTGGCGCAACGCGCGCACGCACACGCTGCACGATCCCGTGCGGTGGAAATACGCCATCGTGGGCAACTACTACCTGAACGGCGTCAAGCCCCCTTTCCACGCCTGGAGCTGAGCGCCATGGCCGCACAGGACACCGCCGCCCCGCTGCTGCGCCTGGAAGACGTGCATGCCCACTACCGGGGCGCCATCGCCGCGCTGCAGGGCGTCTCGCTGGACGTGCGGGCGGGCGAGATCCATGCGCTGCTCGGCGCCAACGGGGCGGGCAAATCCACGGCGCTGCGCGCGGTGTCGAACCTGCTGCCGGCCCTGCGCGGCCAGGTCACGCGGGGCCGCATCACCTTCGACGGGCACGACGTGCTGCGGGCCTCGCCCGACGCGCTGGTGCGGCGCGGCCTCGTTCCCGTGCTGGAGGGGCGCCACTGCTTTCCCTCGCTCACGATCGAGGAGAACCTCATCGCCGGCGGCCTGGGCGGCGGGGCCTCGCGGGCCCGGCTGGCGCAGGATCTGGAGCGCGTCTATGCCGCCTTCCCGCGCCTGCGGGCCCGGCGCGGCACGCCCGCGGGGCTCACCTCGGGCGGAGAGCAGCAGATGGCCGCGATCGGCCGCGCGCTCATGGCCCGGCCCCGCCTGCTGGTGCTGGACGAGCCCAGCATGGGGCTCGCGCCCCGCACCGTGGAGGACATCTTCCGGGAGCTGGCACGGCTCAACCGCGAGGAGGGGCTCACGCTGCTGATCGCCGAGCAGAACTCCACCGTGGCCCTGCGCCATGCCCACCGTGCCACGGTGCTGGACACGGGCCGCAGCGCCCTGGGCGGCAGCGCACAGGAACTGCGCGGGCGCGCCGACATCCGGGCGCTGTATTTCGGCGAAGCGCTGCCGGCGCAGGAGCTCGCGCGCGCCGCCTGACCCGCCGGAGGCCGCGGCCGCGCTGGCCCGCGCATGAATGCGCGCACAATGGAGCCTCCCGCACAGCCGAGCCTTCACCATGGACGTCGTACAGGAAATCCGCCAATACAACGCAGGGCGCGACCCCGAAAGGTTGATGCTCAAGTACGAGCGGATGCGCAGCGATCCCTTCGTGTTCCTGCGGGGCACATGCCACCTGTTCTATGCCCGCCTGCCCCGGGGCGGCATCTTCAAGTCGGCGCCACCCGTATGGTGCTGCGGCGACCTGCACCTCGAGAACTTCGGTAGCTACAAGGGCCAGAACCGGATCTCCTACTTCGATCTCAACGACTTCGACGAAGCCGTGCTCGCACCGGCCACCTGGGACCTGGTGCGCTTGCTGGCCAGCCTGCGCGTGGGAGCGGGAAGCCTGGACCTCCAGCCCCCCGCGGTGGAAGAACTCTGCACGGCGTTCCTCGCCGGCTATGTCCATGCCCTGGGCGACGGCAAGGCGTATTGGGTCGAGCCGCAAACCGCGCAGGGGCTGGTACGAACGCTGCTCGACGGCTTGAAGGATCGCCAGCGCGCGGCATTTCTCGACAGCCGCACGGTGCTCAAGGGCCACAAGCGCAGGTTGCGGGTCGATGGCAAGAAGGCCTTGCCGGCCTCCGAAAGCCAGCGCTCCGAGGTGCTCGCCTTCATGGAGACGTTCGCCCGGAAGCAGCACGACCCGCACTTCTACCGGGTGCTCGACGTCGCTCGCCGCATCGCCGGCACGGGCAGCCTCGGCGTGGACCGCTATGCCATCCTCGTGGAAGGCAAGGGGTCGCCCGATGGCAACTATCTGCTGGACCTCAAGCAGGCGCTGCCCTCGTCGCTGGCCGGGCGCCTGAAGATCCAGCAGCCCAAGTGGGGCTCGCAGGCCGAGCGGGTGGTGGATGTGCAGCGGCGCATCCAGGCCGTGTCCATGGCGTTCCTGCAGCCGGTGGAGCTGGGCGGGCTGCCCTATGTGCTGCGCGGCCTGCAGCCCTCGGAGGACCGCGTTACGCTGGCCGGCGCCCGGCAGCGGCTCTCCGACATCCGCGGAGTCGTCACCACCATGGGCCACCTGGTGGCCTGGGGCCAGTTGCGCAGCGCCGGCCGGCAGGGCTCGGCCATCGCGGACGAACTCATCGAGTATGCGCAGCGCAACAAGTGGCAGGCCAAGCTGCAGGCGGCTGCAGCGGAAATGGCCGCACAGACGTTCCGCGATGCGGCGGAATACAACGCGGCTTTCGACGATGGCGCGTTCCGCCTCTGAGCGGCGCACTCTGAGGGCAGGAGCCGGGCGAAGCCCCCGCCCGTTGCACACCCCTGCCAGAGAACGAAAAAGCCTTGCAGATCTTTCGACCTGCAAGGCTTTCGATTTGGTGGCGCTTCACGGATTCGAACCGCGGACCTGTGGATTATGATTCCATCGCTCTAACCGACTGAGCTAAAGCGCCTGAGCCCGCAAGTATAGCGTTTTTTTCGGCCTGCACAACTCCTCCGGGCAGGCCGCTCAGGTGCCGCGCCAGACCGGCCAGGGCGGCCCCGTAAAATTCGCGCCTTCAGCCCCTGGATGAACACCATGAACCGCTGCATGCCCTCCCTCCTCCTCGCCGCACCGGCCGCCCGCCGGATTGGCGCCGCCGCACTGCTGGCGCTGTGCACCGCCGCGCTCGCCCCCTCGGCGGCGCTGGCGCAGGTCCAGTCGTCGCTGGGCGGGGTGCGCAATTTCCCGGACGCGGCCCTGCGCGGCACCCTGGTCGTCCTCAGCACGGCGGAGGCGCAGATCGATGGCAAGACCCTGCGCACGGCGCCCGGCCTGCGCATCTTCAGCCCGCAGAACACCCTGGTGATGGCCCACACCCTGATCGGCCAATCCTTCACGGTGAACTACGTCATCGAGCCCAGCACGGGCATGCTGCATTCGGTCTGGCTCCTGAGCAAGGCCGAGGCGGCCGAACCCCGCAAGGGCAGCGGCACGGGTCGCAACTTCATTTTCGAGTCGGAACGCTGAGCCGCCCGCCCGGGCCGCCTCACCGCCCACGCCCAGAGACGCCGCCGCGCGCGGCCACGCCGTGCCATTCGCCGCGAAGGCACGCGCCTCCCTTTTTTCCGGAATCTTCCCCATGGCCAAAAAAGTCTTCGTCAAAACCTTCGGCTGCCAGATGAACGAGTACGACTCGGACAAGATGGTGGACGTGCTCAACGCCGCGCAGGGCTATGAGCCCACGCAGGACGTGGAGGAAGCCGACCTGATCCTCTTCAACACCTGCTCGGTGCGCGAGAAGGCGCAGGAGAAGGTGTTCAGCGACCTGGGGCGCATCAAGCACCTGAAGGCCCGCGGCGTGAAGATCGGGGTGGGCGGCTGCGTGGCGAGCCAGGAGGGCGACGAGATCATCAAGCGCGCGCCCTACGTGGACGTGGTGTTCGGCCCGCAGACGCTGCACCGCCTGCCCGAGCTGCTGGCGCAGCGCGAGGCGCAGGCGCGCCCGCAGGTGGACATCAGCTTTCCCGAGATCGAGAAGTTCGACCACCTGCCGCCCGCGCGGGTGGAGGGCGCGAGCGCCTTCGTCTCGATCATGGAGGGCTGCAGCAAGTACTGCAGCTACTGCGTGGTGCCCTACACCCGCGGCGAAGAGGTGAGCCGGCCGTTCGACGACGTGCTCGTGGAAGTGGCGGGCCTCGCCGACCAGGGCGTGAAGGAGGTCACGCTGCTCGGGCAGAACGTGAACGCCTACCTGGGCAAGATGGGCGGCACGGCCGAGACCGCGGACTTCGCCCTGCTGCTGGAGTACGTGGCCGACATCCCGGGCATCGAGCGCATCCGCTACACCACCAGCCACCCCAACGAGTTCACGCCCCGGCTCATCGAGGCCTATGCGCGCCTCCCCAAGCTCGTGAGCCACCTGCACCTGCCGGTGCAGCACGGCTCCGACCGCATCCTGATGGCGATGAAGCGCGGCTACACGGCCATGGAATACAAGAGCACCATCCGCAAGCTGCGCGCCATCCGGCCCGACCTGGCGATGAGCAGCGACTTCATCGTGGGCTTCCCCGGCGAGACGGAGGAAGATTTCCGCAAGATGATGAAGCTGATCGACGACGTGCACTTCGACAACAGCTTCAGCTTCATCTTCAGCCCGCGCCCGGGCACGCCGGCCGCCGGCCTGCACGACGACACGCCGCACGAGGTCAAGCTGCGCCGGCTGCAGGAGCTGCAGGCCGTGATCAACGCCAACATCAAGTCGATCAGCGAGAGCCGCGTGGGCACGGTGCAGCGCCTGCTCGTGGAAGGCGCTTCCAAGCGCGACGGCCGCGAGCTCATGGGCCGCACGGAGTGCAACCGCGTGGTCAATTTCGCCGGCCACCCCCGGCTCGTGGGGCAGATGGTGGATGTGGCGATCACCGAGGCCAAGGCCTACACGCTGCGCGGCGAGGTGGTCATGGCCGGCCACGAAGCGGCCGTGGCGCACTGAGCCCGGGGGAGTCCGGCTTGGGATTCGCCGAACGCCTGTTCCGCCGCCAGCAGGGGGTGGCGGCCCTGGGGGGCCTGTCGTTCCAGCAGATGCTGCTGCTGGCCTTCCTGCTGATCGCGGGGCTGCAGGGCGCCAGTTCGCTGCGCGCCATCTTCACGCTGGAGCAGCTCATGGGCCAGAGCCGCAACGGCGCGGCCGAGGCCATCCAGCTCAATGCCGCGGCGCAGAGCCTGAATGCCCGCGGCCAGACGCTGGAGCGCGCGGCCCGGCAGTCGCTCGTGCTGTCCGACCGCTCGCTGCGCCGGCGGTTCGACGAGATCTCGCGCGAGGCGCGCGACATCCTGCAGCGGCTGGAACTCAACGGCCTGCCGCCCGGGCAGGCCGCCCAGTGGCGCAGCCACCTGACCGACGTGACCGCGCTGCTGGACGGCCCGCCCGCCCAGTCCCTGGAGAACGAGCGGGCGGTGGCCGGGCTGTTCCTGGAACTCGACGGCCTGAACGGCGCCATCGCCCAGTCGGTGCAGGACATCAACACGCAGCGCAGCACCGCCCTGCTGGAGAAGATCGAGGCCAGCCGCCGCGAGGTGACGCACCAGGTCGTGGGCGTGATCGTGCTGGCCCTGGCCCTGGCCCTGGCGCTGGGCATCTGGCTCGCGCGGCCCTTCAAGCGGCTGGAGCACGCCATCCGGCTGCTGGGCGAGAACGAGCTGGCCCACGCGGTGGACATCCCCGGCCCCGTGGACATCCGCCGCGTCGGGCAGCAGCTCGAATGGCTGCGCATGCGGCTGCTGGAACTCGACGCGGACAAGGCGCGCTTCCTGCGGCACATCTCGCACGAACTCAAGACCCCGCTGGCCTCGATGCGCGAGGGCGTGGCCCTGCTGCAGGACGGGGTGACGGGCGAGCTCACGGACGGCCAGCGCGAGGTGGTGCACATCCTGCACCAGAACACGCTGGCGCTGCAGGGCGAGATCGAAGCACTGCTGCGCTTCAATGCCGCGGCGTTCGAGGCGCGGCAACTGCACCGCACGCCCACCGACCTCCTGGCGCTGATCGAGGCGCAGGTCGAGGCGCAGCGCCTGCAGTGGCAGGCCCGCAAGCTCGACGTGGCGGTCGAAGGCAAGCCCGTGACCCTGCCCGTGGACGCCGAGAAGATCGCGTCGGCCGTGGGCAACCTGCTCTCCAACGCCATCCGCTTCTCCCCGCGGGGTGGAAGAATCCTGATCCAGCTCACGCGCTTCGAGGACCGGATCCGCATCGACGTCTCCGACGAGGGCCCCGGCGTGCACGAAAATGACCGGGCCCGCATCTTCGAGCCCTTCTACCGCGGAGTGCGGCAGCCGGAAGACGCCGCGCGCGGCACCGGCATCGGCCTGTCCATCGTCCAGGAATACATCGGCGCCCACGGCGGCCGCGTCACCCTGGTCGAGGACGGCCAGCGCACCCCCTTCCGAATCGAACTGCCCCATGCTTCCTGACCTCTCGCCGCCGCGCACCGCCTCCTGCCCTCCGCCCGCAAAGGCGCGCGCCTGGACGGCGGCCTGCCTGGCGCTGTGGTGCGTGCTCGCGCTGGGCGGCTGCGCCGCGCCGCCGGCCGAGCCCCCTCCTCCGCCACCCACCATGGAGGAGCCCCCCGCCATGCCCCCCGAAAGCGAGGCGGAAAAGCCCGGAGCGGACATGGCCGCAGCGACCGCCCCGGACGCCGAACCCTCCCTGGCGCCCACGCGCGCTTCGGTTTCGGTGCCCCGGCAGATGCTGCAGTACGCCGACCGCGTGCGCGGCATGGCGCCGCCCGAGATCACCGCCGAGATCGCCCAGCTCTCCGATGCGCAGTCCACCGCCCCGGAGAAGACCTTCCAACTCGCGCTGGCCCTGCTGCAGACGCGCCAGCCGGCCGATACCGCGCGGGCCCTGGGCCTGGTGCAGAAGGTGCTGGGCGACAGTCGCCCGCAGGCCGCCTCCCTGCATCCGCTCGCGCGCCTGCTCGAAAGCCGCCTGCTGCAGCAGCGGCGCCTGGAGGAGCAGGCGGACCGGCAGGCGCAGCAGCTCAAGGACGGGCAGCGCCGGATCGACCAGCTGAACGAACGCCTGGAGGCCATGCGCGCCATCGAGCGCAGCCTGAACGCCCGCCCGGGCGCACCGGGCAATGGCAAGGCGCCGCCGTCCGCCCCGCCCGACACCTCCCGCTGAGCCCGCCGCATGCCCACGTCCTCCAAGCCCCCCGCTCCCGCCAGCCCCCGGCCGCGCATCCTCGTGGTGGACGACGATGCCGACATGCTGCGGCTGCTGTCCCTGCGCCTGAACGCGGCGGGCTACGAGGTCACGGCCGTGCCGTCCGCGGAATCGGCCCTCGCGCAGCTCGAAACCAGCCGGCCCCAGCTCGTGCTGAGCGACGTGCGCCTGCCGGGCCGCGACGGGCTGGCCCTGTTCGACGAAGTGCGCTCGCGCCACCCCTCGCTGCCGGTGATCCTGCTCACCGCGCACGGCACCATCCCCGACGCAGTCGAGGCCACCGCGCGCGGCGTCTTCACCTACCTCACCAAGCCCTACGACGCCAAGGACCTGCTCGACAAGATCGCCCAGGCCCTGGCGCTGAGCGCGCCCGCCATCCAGAGCACGCAGGCCGACAGCACGTGGCGCTCGGAGATCGTGAGCCGCTCCCACCGCATGGCCGACCTGCTGGCCGAGGCGCGCATGGTGGCGCAGTCCGACGCCAGCGTGCTGCTGCAGGGCGACAGCGGCAGCGGCAAGGAGCTGCTGGCCCGGGCCATCCACCGTGCCAGCCCGCGCGCGGCCCGGCCCTTCGTGGCCGTGAACTGCGGCGCCATCCCCGAGGCCCTGCTCGAATCCGAGCTGTTCGGCCACATGAAGGGCGCCTTCACCGATGCGCACAGCAACCACAAGGGCCTGTTCCAGGCGGCCGACGGCGGCACGCTGCTGCTCGACGAGATCGGCGACATGCCGCCGGCGCTGCAGGTCAAGCTGCTGCGCGTGCTGCAGGAGCGCGCCGTGCGGCCCGTGGGCGCGAGCCAGGCCACGCCGGTGAACGTGCGCATCATCTCGGCCACCCACCGCGACCTGGAGGCCGCCATGGCCACGGGCCAGTTCCGCGAGGACCTGTACTACCGCCTCAACGTGGTCACGCTGACCCTGCCCACGCTGGCCGACCGGCGCGAGGACATCCCGCTGCTGGCCAACCACTTCCTCGACCTGCTGGCCCGCAAGTACGACAAGCGCCTCTCCGGCTTCTCCCCCGAGGCCCTCAAGGCCCTCACCGCCGCGGCCTGGCCCGGCAACGTGCGCCAGCTCTACAACGTGGTGGAGCAGGCCTGCGCGCTGTCCACCACGCCGCTGGTGCCGCTGGGGCTGGTGCAGCGCGCGCTGCGCACGCCCACCGCGCAGGTGCTGAGCTTCACCGAAGCCCGCCAGCGCTTCGAGCGCGAGTACCTGGTGGACCTGCTGAAGATGACCGACGGCAACGTGGCCGACGCCGCGCGGCTGGCGCAGCGCAACCGGACCGAGTTCTACCGGCTGCTGCAGAAGCACGCCCTGACGCCGGGGCAGTTCAAGAGCGACACGGCCTCGCCGGACGATGTCGCCGATGAGCGACACGACTAAGTCCTTGATTCACAAGGATTTTTAAAAACGGCGCCGCGCTTCGGTCGCCGGTTCCCGACAAAACTGGGGATTTTGGCGCCCCTGGCGGGCCCCGCACAACTCCTTACAAGCAACGGCGCTCACAAGCCCTTGATTTTCAAGGACTTTTCCAGGCTGGCACAGGGTTTGCCCTAGCAATGCCATGCCACAGGCCCACCCCTCCTCCCGCACTGCGCCGACACCCGGCGCGGTGCGTCCGCGAGAGAGTGGCGGGCCTTCCTTCCTGGAACCCCACAACACAGTGAGCCCCCCCATGGAACCACAATCCTCCCGCCCGGAAACCGTGTCCCGCCCAGCCCGGGGCACGCCCGCCCCCGCTTTGGTGGCGCGCCGTGGCGCCCGCTATCCGCGACCCGTGGAATCCACGCGCAGCACCCTGCGCGAAGAACGCCACCCCAACTCGCTCACCGCGCCGCCGTTGCACCGCGGCTCGATGGCCCCGCGGCCCTGGCGCGGCTTCTGGAACAGCATCGGCACGGCCGTGCTGATGCGCCTGAACGGCCGCAAGGCCTCCGCCGGAGCGGATGTCGCCGTTTCAGAAGAAGGCTGGGAAGGCGCCGCACGGCAGCGCCGCAACGTCTTCATGCTGCTGGCCCTGGCCACCAGCGCCCTGGCCACCGCGCTCTTCGCCGGCGTGCAGCCCAACTACGACAGCGCCTGGCTCGAATACGGTCAGCTCGCCCTCTTCGCCCTGCTCTCCACCTGGGTGGTGACCGGCTTCCTGACCGGCGTGATGGGCTTCTGGGTGATGCTGCGCGGCGACCGCCACGCCCTCTCGGCCAAGAGCGTCAAGCACGACGTGCTGAGCCCCGACGCCCGCACCGCGATCATCATGCCCATCTGCAACGAGGACGTGGCCACGGTGTTCGCGGGCCTGCGCGCCACCTGCGAATCGGTGGCCGCCACCGGCCACGCGAAGACCTTCGACGTGTTCGTGCTCTCCGACAGCTATGACCCCGCGATCGCCGCCGCCGAGCGCGCCGCCTGGGAAGAGCTGCGCGCGGCCCTGGCCGCCAACGGCAACCAGCCGCAGGTCGAGGTCTATTACCGCCTGCGCACCCGCCGCACGCACCGCAAGGCCGGCAACGTGGCCGACTTCTGCCGCCGCTGGGGCAAGGACTACAAGTACATGGTGGTGCTCGACGCCGACAGCGTGATGAGCGGCGACTGCATCGTCTCCATGGCCAAGCTGATGGAAGCCCATCCGCGCGCCGGCATCATCCAGACCGCCACGCAGGCCATCGGCCACGTCACCCTGCACGCCCGCGCCCAGCAGTTCGCCTCGCGCGTCACGGGCCGCCTGTTCACGCTGGGCATGCAGTTCTGGCAGCTCGGCGAATCCCACTACTGGGGCCACAACGCCATCATCCGCGTGCAGCCCTTCATGGAGCACTGCGCCCTCGCCCCCATCCAGGGCACGGGCGGCATGAGCGGCGGCATCATGAGCCACGACTTCGTCGAGGCCGCGCTGATGCGCCGCGCCGGCTACCACGTGTGGCTGGTGTCCGATCTGGTCGGCAGCTACGAGCAGCAGCCGCCGGACCTGCTCTCCGAGCTGCAGCGCGACCGCCGCTGGTGCCAGGGCAATCTGCAGAACGCCCGCCTGATGGCCGAGCCCGGCATCCACCCCGTGCACCGCGCGATGTTCGTGACCGGCGCCATGGCCTACCTGTCGGCCCCGCTGTGGCTGGCCTTCATCACCTTCGGCACGGCCCTGTGGCTGTCCGGCGCGCGCCTCGTGGCCGACTGGAACGTGCTGCCGGGCGAACTGATGGCCCTGTGGGCCTGGACGCTGTGCATGCTGTTCCTGCCCCGCGCCCTGGGCGTGACCGCCATCCTCATGAAGGGCGAGCAGAAGCAGTACGGCGGCACCGCCAGCCTGCTCAAGAGCGCCGCGCTGGAAAGCGTGATGGCCATCCTGCAGGCGCCCATCCGCATGCTGGGCCACTCGCTGTTCGTGCTGATCGCCCTCACCGGCCTGAAGCTGGACTGGAAGTCGCCTCCGCGCGAGGCCAATGCCGTGCCCTGGGGCGACGCCCTGCGCCAGTTGGCGCCGATGACGATCGTGATCGCCCTGCTGGGCGTGGGCGTGGCCCTGATCGACCCCACCGCGCTGGTCTGGCTGATGCCCGTGGGCCTGCCGCTGGTGCTGGCGATCCCGCTGGTGGTGCTGTCGAGCCAGCTCGCGATCGGCCGGACCCTGCGCGCCCAGCGCCTGCTGCTGATCCCCGAGGAATCGTGGTCGCCGCCGGTGCTGCGCCGCGCCTGGATGCACGCCACCCAGCTCAAGAACGGCCCGCAGCGCCAGGCCGCTCCGCTGCTCAAGGCGGCCTGATCCGCCCGCTTTTGCCCCCGTGCGCCTCCGGGCGCACTTTCAGCCGGCCGCAGCGCCGGCTTTTTTATTGCTGCGCTTTCAATAGCAAACTATTCAATGGAATCGGCGACATGCAAGGCTTCAGGTATCAGACGATGCCTGGAGGGGGAGGCGCGCAGCACTCCCGGGAGGGCGAAATACGGGTGTTTTCGCCGCCATGTCGCCGCGTTTGCTGAATAGTTTGCTATCTATTCAGTAGCACCCGCCACGGCGCGAGGCGGCAGAGGTGGGGGCTGGCGTCAGAACGGCAGCTTGGGCATCCCGCCGCCGAAGCCCTTCATGCCGCCCATGCGCTTCATGAGCTTCATCAGGCCGCCGCCCTTCATCTTCTTCATCATGCCCTGCATCTGGCCGAACTCGTTGAGCAGGCGGTTCACCTCCTGCACCTGAACGCCGGCACCGGCGGCGATGCGCTTCTTGCGGGTGGCCTTGATGATCTCGGGCTTGCGGCGCTCCTGGGCCGTCATGCTCTGGATGATGCCTTCCTTGCGGCGGATGTCGCGCTCGGCCTTGTCCATGTCCACCTGGCCGGCCTTGGCCATCAGCTCGGAGGGCAGCTTGTCCATGAGGCTGGAGATGCCGCCCATCTGCTTCATCTGCTGGAGCTGGCCGAGGAAGTCGTTCAGGTCGAATCCGTCGCCGCTCTTGACCTTGGCGGCCAGCTTCTGCGCCGCCTCCAGGTCCACGCCGGCGCTCACCTGCTCGACCAGGGCCACGATGTCGCCCATGCCCAGGATGCGGCCCGCGTGGCGCTCGGCGTCGAACACCTCCAGGCCGTCGATCTTCTCGGACACGCCGGCGAACTTGATCGGCGCGCCCGTCACCTGCCGCACCGACAGCGCCGCGCCGCCGCGCGAATCGCCGTCGAGCTTGGTGAGCACGATGCCGGTGAGCGGCAGCGCCTCCTTGAAGGCCCTGGCGGTGTTGATCGCGTCCTGGCCCTGCATGGCATCGACCACGAACAGCGTCTCGACCGGGTTCAGGGCCGCGTGCAGCTCCTTGATCTCGTTCATGAGCGCCTCGTCGATCGCGAGGCGGCCGGCGGTATCGACGAGCAGCACGTCGAAATAATGGCGCCGCGCATGGTCGATCGCGGCGCGCGCGATGTCCAGCGGTTTCTGGTCGGGCGTGCTGGGGAACCATTCGGCGCCGGCCTGCTTCGTCACGGTCTTGAGCTGCTCGATGGCGGCGGGCCGGTACACGTCGCCCGAGACGGTGAGCACCTTCTTCTTGCGCTTCTCGATCAGGTGCTTGGCGAGCTTGGCCGTGGTGGTCGTCTTGCCCGCGCCCTGCAGGCCCGCCATGAGGATCACGGCCGGCGGCTGCGCGGCGAGGTTGATGTCCGACACGCCCTCGCCCATGGTGGCGGCCAGTTCGCGGTTCACGATCGAGACCAGCGTCTGCCCCGGCTTGAGCGAGCCCAGCACCTCCTGGCCCAGCGCCTTGTCCTTCACGCGCGCGATGAAGTCGCGCACCACCGGCAGGGCCACGTCGGCCTCCAGCAGGGCCATGCGGACCTCGCGCAGCATGTCCTGCACGTTGGATTCGGTGATGCGGGCCTGGCCGCGCATCTCCTTGACGAGCCGCGAGAGTTTTTCGGTGAGGGCGGAGGCCATGGACGTGTTCCGGTTGGATGGGCCGGACGTTGCATCCGGGCCGGTGCCGCCCGCACGGCGGCGGGCTAAACTGTGGACCCATGATTTTACCCAGCGTCTCCCCCGCGAACTGGCTGCTGTCCCTGGGCGCGGCGCTGGCCTATGCGGTGCCGGCCCTGGCGGCCTCGCGCATCGGCGCCGAGCGCGGCCGCGCCGCGCTCTGGGTCGCCTGGGTGCTGCACGGCGCGGTGCTGGCCTGGAGCCTGCTCGGGAGCACGCCCCGCTTCGGCTTCGCGCCCGCGCTCTCGATGACGGCGTGGCTGGTGCTCACCGTCTATGCCGTCGAGCACCAGCTCTTCCCGCAGCTGCGCGCGCGCTGGGTGCTCGCCGCGCTGGGCGCCGTGGCCGTGCTGCTGGCGCAGGTGTTCCCGGGCCAGCCGCTGCACGTCAATGCCTCGGCCTGGCTGCCGCTGCACCTCGCGCTGGGCATCGCATCGTACGGGCTCTTCGCCGCCGCCGTGGTCCACGCCTGGCTCATGACCCGCGCGGAGCGCCAGATCCGGCAGGCCGCCGACCCCCACAGCGGCGTGCCCCTGCTCACGCTGGAGCGGCTCACCTTCCGCTTCGTGGTGGCCGGCTTCGTGCTGCTCACGGCCACGCTCGCGGCGGGCCTGCTCTTCGGCGAAACCCTCTACGGCCGGGCCTGGAACTGGGACCACAAGGCCGTGTTCTCCGTGCTGTCGTGGATCGCCTTCGCGGTGCTGCTGATCGGGCGCTCGCGCTTCGGCTGGCGGGGCCGCATCGCGGTGCGGGTGCTGTACGCGGGGGCCGCGCTGCTCCTGCTGGCCTACGTGGGCTCGCGCTTCGTGCTCGAAGTCGTGCTGGGGCGCACCGCATGAAGTACCTGGTGCTGTTCCTCGTGCTGGCCATCGCCTTCTGGGCATGGCGCGGCCAGCGCGGCGCGCGCATGCAGCAGGAAGGCCACGCCCGGCGGCGCGGCATCGCGCCCCCGCAGGACATGGTGCCCTGCGCGCACTGCGGCGTGCACCTGCCCCGGCAGGGCGCCGTCGCGCACGCGGGCCTGCACTACTGCGGCCCCGAACACCAGCGCCTGGGGCCGCGCTGAGCCCGCCCGGCAGATCGCCCCCCGTGCCCTCCCTGTCCTCCCCCGCCGCGCCGGCGCACGCGCCGGACCCGCCCTTCGCCCGGCTGTGGACCAGCTTCCTCGTGGGCCGGGTGCTGGTGGCCGTGGCGCTGCTGCTGCTGCAGGCCCTGGGCTTCGCCTTCAGCAAGGCCTCGGAGCCCTTGCTGGCGGCCGTGTGCATCGCCTACCTCGTGGCCACCGTGCTGGTGCTGGCACACCCCGGAGAGGCGCCCCCCCCGCCCCAGGCCAGCATCCGCTGGCTGCCCACCATCGGCGTGGACCTGGCGCTGATCAGCGGCCTGCAGCTGCTGCAGGTGGGCGCGATGAATTTCACCCCGCTGTTCGGGCTGCCCATCCTCATGGCGGGCGTTCTGGGCACCCTCACGCTCGCCCTGGGCACCACGGCGGCGGCCACCCTGCTGCTGCTGGCCTGGGCGTGGTGGCTGGGCGGCAACGGAACGACCGAATCGACGCAGCGCTACTTCCAGTCGGCCCTGACGGGCTCGGGCTACTTCATCGTCGCCTACCTCGTGCACCAGCTGGCCACGCGGCTGCACCGCGAACAGCAACTCGCGCAGGAGAGCCATGTCGCCGCGAAGATCCAGGAGCAGGTAAGCGCGCTGGTGATCGACCACCTCTCCGACGGCGTGCTCGTGCTGGACCCGCACGACACGGTCCGCCTCGCCAATCCCGCGGCGCTGCAGATCCTGGGCGGCTCGCACAGCCCCGCGCAAAGTTTCTCCCTGGCCCGATCGGCCTCGTGGAGGCCCTTGCTGGACATGGCGCGCCAGACCTTCCGCGACGCGCAGTCCCAGAGCGCCGACATCGACATCCTGCACCCGGGCCAGAGCCCCCTGGCCCTGCACGTGCGAGCATGGCTCGCCTCCTCGTCCCGGATCGCGCACGACACCGGGGAAGCGCAGCTCTGCGTGATGTTCCTGCACGATCTGCGCGAGATGGAGGCGCGTCTGCGCACCGAGAAGCTGGCCGCGATGGGCCGCATGTCGGCGGCCGTGGCCCACGAGATCCGCAATCCCCTGGCCGCTATCGTGCAGGCCAACGCCCTGCTGGAAGAAGACCTCACCGAGCCCGCGCAGAAGCGGCTGGCCCGCATGGTGCAGCAGAACGCCGACCGGCTCGCCCGCATCGCCGAGGAAGTGCTCGACATCGCCCGCGTGCAGCACCAGATCGACCATGCCCCTGCAGCCCCGCTGCCCCTCGACGAGACGGTCGCCCAGGCCTGGAAGGACTGGCAGTCGCAGGCGCCCCAGCAGCGCCGGGCGCAGCTCTCGCTCCAGGCCGGGGCGGCGCAGGTGGAGTTCGACCCGGAACACCTGCGGCGGGTGCTCGTGAACCTGCTGGACAACGCCCTGCGCTACATGGGCCCGGAGCCGGACTCCCTGTGCGTCACGACCTCCACGGATGCCGCCGGCCAGATCCATCTGCAGGTCTGGAGCGACGGCGCCCCGCTGGACAAGACGGTCGAGCGCCACCTGTTCGAGCCCTTCTTCTCCTCGGAGAGCCGCTCCAGCGGCCTGGGCCTGTACATCTGCCGCGAACTCTGCCAGCGCCACGGCGCGTCCATCGCCTACGAGCGGCTCGCGCGCGTCCTGCCCCGGGGCGCGGTGGGCGGCAACGCATTCACCGTGTCATTCCGGCGCGCCGGCCGCCACGGGCCCGCCTCGCTGTTCGACACCATCGCCCTCTGAGAAGGTGTGAAAGAACCCGCCACGCCATGAACGCACCTGCCGCCACCATCCTGGTCGTTGACGACGAACCCGACCTGCGCACGCTCTACGAACTGACGCTGCTGCGCGAGGGCTACCGCGTCGAGACGGCCGCCACCGTGGCGGAGGCCCGTCAGCAGCTCAAGGCCCAGCGCTTCGACGCCGTCATCACGGACATGCGCCTGCCGGACGGCTTCGGCATGGAACTGCTGCAGGACATCCGAAACCAGAAGCGGCGCGAACGCTGCGTCGTCATGACCGCCTACGGGTCGGCCGAGAACGCCGTCGAGGCCCTGCGCTCCGGCGCCTTCGACTACCTCACCAAGCCGGTCGATCTCAAGCAGTTCCGCTCCGTCGTGGCGTCCGCCGTGCAAGGCACCGGCGGCGTGCCTGCGCCGCGCGCATCGCGGGGCGGCCAGGCCTCCCCGAACGCGGCGAACGCCTGCCCGGCCTCGGGCCTGGAGCAGCTGGTGGGCGACTCGGCGGCCATGGGCGGCGTCAAGCAGCGCATCGCCAAGGTCGCCCGCAGCATGGCGCCCGTGCTCATCCGGGGAGAATCCGGCACCGGCAAGGAACTGGTGGCGCGCGCGCTGCACGCCTGCAGCCAGCGCGCGGAGGGCCCGCTGGTGGCCGTCAACTGCGGCGCCATTCCGGAAAACCTGCTGGAGGCGGAATTCTTCGGCGCGCGCAAAGGCTCCTACACCGGCGCGAGCCAGGACCGCGACGGGTATTTCCAGGCCGCGCGCGGCGGCACGCTGTTCCTCGACGAGATCGGCGACCTGCCCCTGTCCATGCAGGCCAAGCTGCTGCGCGCCATCCAGGAGCGCAGCGTGCGGCCGCTGGGCTCCACCCAGGAAGACACCGTGGACGTGCGGATCGTGAGCGCCACGCACCGCGACCTGGCCGCCGACGTGCAGGCCGGGCGCTTCCGCCAGGACCTCTACTACCGGCTCAACGTGATCGAGATCGAGATCCCGCCGCTGCGCGAGCGCCGCGAGGACCTCCCGGCCCTGTGCGCGGCACTGCTCGAACGCATCGCGGCGGACGCGGGCATCCCCATGCCCCGCCTGACGCCCAGCGCCCTGGCGAGCATCGCGGAACACCCGCTCACCGGCAACGTGCGCGAACTGGAAAACCTGCTGCACCGCGCCGTGGCCCTGAGCGACGGGGAGGACCTGCACGTCGAGAGCCCCTCCAGCAACCCGCCCGCCCCTGCCCCTGCCGCCGCCCTGCCGCGCAATGGCTCCACGCCACCGCCGCCCGCCACGGGGCCGGACGGCAGCGGCGCCATGCCCGCCGCCACGGTTCCCCTGCCCAGCGATCTGCAAGGCTGGCTCGACCAGCAGGAGCGCGAGATCCTCGTGCGGGCGCTGCGCGAGCATGGCTTCAACCGCACCGCCACCGCCGCGCGCCTGGGCATCAGCCTGCGGCAGATACGCTACCGCATCGACCGCCTGACCATCGCGACGCCGCAGGACGACGACAGCCATGACGACAGCGCCGCCTGACCGGCGGGCGGCCGAATCGCCCGCGCGCGTCCCCGGCGCGCCCTGGGACGGCGGGTGGTACGGGCCCGCGGTACGCGAGCCCTCGCCCAACTTCGGCCCCCGCCCCGCGGGCACCGCCATCGACCTCATCGTGGTGCACTCCATCAGCCTGCCCCCGGGCGAGTACGGCGGCGGGCAGGTGCAGCGGCTCTTCACCAACACGCTGGACTGGGACGCCCACCCCTACTTCGGCGGCATCCGGGGCCTGCAGGTATCGGCCCACTTCTTCATCGAGCGCACGGGCCGGCTCTGGCAGTTCGTGAGCTGCGAGGACCGGGCCTGGCATGCCGGCCCCTCGCACTACCGGGGCCGAGACAACTGCAACGACGACTCCATCGGCATCGAACTGGAGGGCCTGGAGGGACGGACCTTCGAGACGGCCCAGTACCAGGCCCTGGCCGCGCTGTGCCGGGACATCGCCCACCGCTACCCCATCGCCCACGTCGCGGGACACGAGCACATCGCGCCCGCGCGCAAGCGCGATCCCGGCCCGGGGTTCGACTGGCCGGGCCTGGAACAGGCCCTGGGATGGCCGCAGGCCGCGTTCCCCGGCAAGTCAAGCCCTCCCGACTGCTGAGCAAGGGTTTTCCCGGAGGACTGGCGCGAAGTCCGGCAAATCGCGACACTCGCTCCCCTTGCGACGATCCAGCCCCCATGCAGGCTCCGCCGCCCATCGGACCGGCAACGCGCGCCACGCCTCGAACGCGGTGCCCGAAGCCCCGGATGGCGCGGGTTCCAAGGGGATGGCCGCCGCGCGTGCCGCAGCCCGGAACATTGAAATTCCCGGCGGATACGTTTTGGCACGAGTACACTACCGGTAGTGTCTTGTCGTCACTCCGCACGCTAGATATAGTGTGCAGAGCCACACCACCCAACCCACATCCGACCGCTCTGGCGGCGCCTTCCACGGTGCCGTCAGGCCTTCTTTTTCCCTGCTCCAAGAGGACCCTTATGCAAGCTGCGCTGAGCCCTTCATCCGCTACGACCGCACCCGATCAGACGCACTCGCCCCATGGCCCCTCCCAAGGCACCGGCGGCAACACGCTTTCGCACTACCAGATCATCCGCCGCAACGGCGCGGTGGTGCCGTTCGAGCCGCAGAAGATCGCCGTGGCCATGATGAAGGCCTTCCTGGCCGTGCACGGCACGCAGGGCGCGGCATCGGCCAGCGTGCGCGAGACGGTGGACACGCTCACGCAAAGCGTCGTGCGCGCGCTCATGCGCTCGCGCCCGGGCGGCGGCACCTTCCACATCGAGGACGTCCAGGACAACGCGGAACTGAGCCTCATGCGCGGCGGCCACCATGAAGTGGCGCGGGCCTACGTGCTCTACCGCGAGCGGCGCACCCAGGAGCGCGCGCACCAGCAGCACGAGCGCCAGGCCACGCCCGCCGCGCCGGTCCTGCACGTCACGGACAACGGCCAGCGCGTGCCCCTCGACGAGGCACGGCTGCTCGGCCTGATCGACTCTGCCTGCGCCAACCTGGGCGCCGACGTGCACACCGCCCCCATCGTGGCCGAGACGCTGCGCAATCTCTATGACGGCGTTCCGATGGACGAGGTCTACAAGGCCTCCATCCTGGCCGCGCGCACGCTCATCGAGAAGGACCCCGACTACACCTACGCTACCGCCCGCCTGCTGCTGCACACGATCGTGCGCGAGGTGCTGGGCCAGGACGTGGTGCCCGCCGAGATGGGCCCCGCCTATGCGGCCTACTTCCCGCAGTTCATCCAGAAGGGCGTGGACAACGAGCTGCTCGACCCGCGCCTGCTGCAGTACGACCTGGCCCGCCTCGGTACCGCCCTCAAGGCAGAGCGCGACCAGCAGTTCGACTACCTGGGCCTGCAGACGCTCTACGACCGCTACTTCCTGCACGTGCGCAAGACGCGCATCGAGCTGCCCCAGGCCTTCTTCATGCGCGTGGCCATGGGCCTGGCGCTGAACGAGCCCAACCGCGAGGCCCGCGCCATCGAGTTCTACGAGGTGCTCTCGTCGTTCGACTTCATGTCGTCCACGCCCACGCTCTTCAACAGCGGCACCCTGCGCTCGCAGCTCTCCTCCTGCTACCTGACCACCGTGCCCGACGACCTGGACGGCATCTACGAATCCATCAAGGAGAACGCCCTGCTCTCCAAGTTCGCGGGCGGCCTGGGCAACGACTGGACCCGCGTGCGCGCCCTGGGCTCGCACATCAAGGGCACGAACGGCGAATCGCAGGGCGTGGTGCCCTTCCTGAAAGTGGTCAACGACACGGCCGTGGCCGTGAACCAGGGCGGCAAGCGCAAGGGCGCCGTCTGCACCTACCTGGAAACCTGGCACCTCGACATCGAGGAGTTCCTGGAGCTGCGCAAGAACACCGGCGACGACCGCCGCCGCACGCACGACATGAACACCGCCAACTGGATCCCCGACCTGTTCATGCGCCGCGTCATGGAAAAGGGCACGTGGACCCTGTTCTCGCCCTCCAGCGCACCCGACCTGCACGACCTCTTCGGCGCCGATTTCGAGAAGGCCTACGTGGCCTATGAAGAGAGGGCCGCGCGCGGCGAGATCAAGCCCTCGCGCACGATCCAGGCCACCGACCTGTGGCGCAAGATCCTCACGATGCTGTTCGAGACCGGCCATCCCTGGATCACGTTCAAGGACGCCTGCAACGTGCGCTCGCCCCAGCAGCACGCCGGCGTGGTGCACTCGTCCAACCTCTGCACCGAGATCACGCTCAACACCAGCGATGCCGAAACCGCGGTCTGCAACCTGGGCTCGGTGAACCTCGTACGCCACCTCAAGGACGGCCCGAACGGCAAGGAACTCGATCACGACAAGCTGCGCAAGACCATCTCCACGGCCATGCGCATGCTCGACAACGTCATCGACATCAACTACTACGCGGTGGAGAAGGCGCGCAACTCCAACCTGCGCCACCGCCCCGTGGGCCTGGGCCTCATGGCCTTCCAGGACAGCCTGTACGAGCTGCGCATCCCCTACGCGTCGCAGGCCGCCGTGGAGTTCGCCGACCGCTCCATGGAAGCCATCTGCTACTACGCCTACTGGGCCTCGACCGAACTGGCGCAGGAGCGCGGCAAGTACTCCAGCTACCCCGGCTCGCTGTGGGACCGCGGCATCCTGCCCATCGACACGCTGGAGCTGCTGGAGAAGGCCCGCGGCGGCTACGTGGAGGTGGACCGCACCGCCACGCTCGACTGGAATGCGCTGCGCAGCAAGATCGCGCAGGACGGCATGCGCAACTCCAACTGCGTGGCCATCGCGCCCACCGCCACGATCTCCAACATCGTCGGCGTCGATGCGTCCATCGAGCCCTCGTTCGGCAACCTGTCGGTCAAGTCGAACCTGTCGGGCGAGTTCACCGTCATCAACGCCTACCTCGTGCGCGACCTCAAGCGCCTGGGCCTGTGGGACGACGTGATGGTCATGGACCTCAAGCACTTCAAGGGTTCGCTGCACCCCATCGACCGCGTGCCGCAGGACGTCAAGGCGCTCTACTCCACGGCCTTCGAGGTCGCGCCCACGTGGCTCGTGGAAGCCGCGTCGCGCCGCCAGAAGTGGATCGACCAGGCCCAGAGCCTGAACATCTACATGGCCGGCGCCTCGGGCAAGAAGCTCGACGAGACCTACAAGCTCGCCTGGGTGCGCGGCCTCAAGACCACGTACTACCTGCGCACGCAGAGCGCCACGCACGTCGAGATGAGCACCGTCAACACGCGCCAGCTCAACGCCGTCTCGTCGGGCAGCGAGGGCGGACTGCAGTCGGCAGGCACCGGCGCGGCGCGGCCCGCCAGCGCACTCGATGCGGCCGCCGCCGCGGCCCAGGCGCAGGCCGCCGCGCTGCCGGCGACCGACGTGAAGTTCTGCGCCATCGACGACCCCACCTGCGAAGCCTGCCAATAAAGCCGCTTCCCGCGCGAAGGTCTCGCCGCGAGACCTTCGCGCATGTGCTGTGAAGCAACAAAAACATGGCTGCACAACGCTCCAGCGCTTTTATTTTTGCAGCGCTGCTTTCATAATCCGACCATTGGAAGACCTATGCTGAACTGGGACGAAGAAGTCAAGCCCTCATCGCAGAAAACTCTGGACGGCGGTCTGCAAAGCCACCGTCAGGACGTGCTGTCCCCCACGCCCCTCCAGAGCCCCGCACTGCAGCCCGTCGCTGCCGCTGCGCCTTCCTTCTCCGCGCACGACACCCCCTCCACGCCGGTCCAGCACCGCCGCGTGAATGCCGCCGACAAGCGCATCATCAACGGCCAGACCGACGTCAACCAGCTCGTCCCCTTCAAGTACAAGTGGGCCTGGGAAAAGTACCTCGCCACCTGCGCCAACCACTGGATGCCGCAAGAGGTCAACATGACGCGCGACATCGCGCTCTGGAAGGACCCCAACGGCCTGACCGAGGACGAGCGCCGCATCGTCAAGCGCAATCTCGGCTTCTTCGTCACCGCCGATTCGCTGGCCGCCAACAACATCGTGCTGGGCACGTACCGCCACATCACCGCGCCCGAATGCCGCCAGTTCCTGCTGCGCCAGGCCTTCGAGGAAGCGATCCACACGCACGCCTACCAGTACATCGTCGAATCGCTCGGCCTCGACGAAAGCGAGATCTTCAACGCCTACAACGAAGTCGATTCGATCCGCAACAAGGACGAGTTCCTGATCCCCTTCATCGAGGCGATCATGGACCCCGACTTCAAGACCGGCACGCCCGAGACCGACCAGACCCTGCTGAAGTCGCTGATCGTCTTCGCATGCCTCATGGAAGGCCTGTTCTTCTACGTCGGCTTCACGCAGATCCTCGCGCTCGGCCGCCAGAACAAGATGACGGGTGCCGCCGAGCAGTACCAGTACATCCTGCGCGACGAGTCGATGCACTGCAACTTCGGCATCGACCTGATCAACCAGCTCAAGCTCGAGAACCCGCACCTCTGGACCGCCGAGTTCAAGGAAGAGATCAAGGGCCTCTTCATGAAGGCGGTGGAGCTGGAGTACCAATACGCCGAGGACACCATGCCCCGCGGCGTGCTGGGCATGAACGCCTCCATGTTCAAGGGCTACCTGCGCTACATCGCCAACCGGCGGGCCACGCAGATCGGACTGGAAGCGCTCTTCCCCAACGAAGAAAATCCCTTCCCCTGGATGAGCGAGATGATCGACCTCAAGAAGGAACGCAACTTCTTCGAGACGCGCGTCATCGAGTACCAGTCCGGCGGCGCACTGTCCTGGGACTAGTCTTCCCAGTATCCAAGGCCATGTATTTTCATTCCACGCCCCGCACCGGCAGCTCGCGAGAGCCCTGCCGTGCGGGGCGTTCCCGCGTTCATGGCGGTGCGAGCTCCGCAGGAGCCCTCATCGCCATGGATCACTCCCTGTCCAATGCAGGCATGGAGTGCTCTTTGCAAATCGACCCAAGGAGAAAATGATGGCAACTGCGAAGAAAGCCGCCGCCAAGAAGGCAGCACCCGCCGCGAAGAAAGCGGCTCCCGCGAAGAAGGCTACGGTAGCCAAGAAGGCCGCCGCACCGGCGAAGAAGGCTGCACCGGCCAAGAAGGCCGCCGCACCCGCCAAGAAGGCCACGGTAGCCAAGAAGGCTGCGGCACCGGCCAAGAAAGCCGCCGCACCCGCCAAGAAGGCTGCCGTAGCCAAGAAGGCCGCTGCACCCGCGAAGAAGGCCGCACCGGCAAAGAAGGCCGCCGCGCCCGCCAAGAAGGCTGCCGTAGCGAAGAAGGCCGCTGCACCGGCCAAGAAAGCCGCCGCGCCCGCCAAGAAGGCTGCAGCAGCGAAGAAGGCCGCCGCACCGGCCAAGAAGGCCGCAGTAGCGAAGAAGGCCGCCGCAGCGCCCGCGAAGAAAGCCGCTGCACCGAAGAAGGCCGCCGCCAAGAAGGCTGCCGCCAAGGCCTCTGCCCCTGCACCTGCGCCTGCAGCGCAAACCACGCTGAACCCGCAGGCGGCATGGCCGTTCCCGACGGGTGGCAAGCCCTGAGATCGGCCTTACCCGAAGTCTCGAATCAACCCGGTGCCTGCACCGGGTTTTTTTATGGCCACGCGGCCAGAGACATGGTCAGGCCGGCTCGAAATCCAGCACGTAGTTCTGCGGCCCGCGCTGCGCGATCTTGAGCGAGCCCATGCGATTGCCCAGCGCGGCGCACCGCGCCAGGGACCAGCCGCGTTCGAGGCCGAAGAGCAGCGCGCCGCGCCATGCATCGCCGCACCCCGTCGGGTCCACCACCTGCGCGGGCTCCACGGGCGGCACGAGCGTGCTCGCACCGTCCTCCCAGACTTCGCAGCCCTGCGCACCCAGGGTGACCACGAGGCCTTGCACCTTGCGGGAAATGTCCGCCAGGCTCCAGCCCGTGCGCTCGCACAGCATGCGGCCTTCGTAGTCGTTCACGGTCACCCAGGTGGCCTGCCCGATGAAGCGCGCGAGTTCATCGCCATTGAACATGGGCAGCCCCTGCCCCGGATCGAAGACAAACGGAATGCCTGCCGCCTCGAACTGCGCTGCGTGTTCCACCATGGCGTCACGCCCGTCCGGCGCGATGATGCCCAGGCGCAGATCCGGCTCCGCGGCGATGCGGGTCCGGTGGGCCTGCATCATGGCGCCCGGATGGAAGGCCGTGATCTGGTTGTTGTCGCGGTCGGTCATGATCAGGGCCTGGGCGGTATAGGTGTCGTCCACCTGCCCCACGTGGCGGGTGTCGATGCCGAGCCCCCGCAGGCGCTGGAGGTAGTCCGCGCCATCGCTGCCGAGCATGGCCATGGGCACGGGATCGCCCCCCAGCAGCTTGAGGCTGTAGGCGATATTGCCGGCGCATCCGCCGAAATCCCGCCGCAGGGTGGGCACCAGGAACGACACGTTCAGGATGTGCAACTGATCCGGCAGGATCTGCTCGGCGAAGCGCCCCTCGAACGTCATGATGGTGTCGAAGGCCAGGGAACCGCAAATCAGGGCTGCCATATGAAGAGATCCGATCGATTGAAAGAAGACAAGAAGAAACCGCGAAATCAGGGATAGAACGCCAGCAGCCGATAGCCAGCCACACGCCCTCCGACGGATGCCACGCTGACGGGCCAGGAGCCTCCCCACTCCCCACCCGCAGCCAGTTCCGTGGGAGCCGACAGATCCTGGGGCAGCAGCACGCGGCGCAGCACGGGCTGCTCCTGCGCATCCGTCAGGGTCAGCTCCAGCGCGGGCATGGCCACCGGGAAATCCGCCCGGCTCTTGATGGTGAGCGCGAGCTGGTAGCCCTCTCCCCGCGCCTTGTTGAACGACGAGCTGTCGATCACCACATCGCCGATGCGGCGCGGCGCAGAGAGGTGGCACCGCAGCGGCGTGCACAGGGCCTGCAGCGCCGGCCGGAGCGGAGGGTATTGCGCCGCGATGCGGTCCCGCTCCTGCAACCCGACCTGCAACAGCAGCACGCCCAGCAGCAGCACGCCCGAGACACCGAGCGCGGCGCGCACCGCGGGCCGGCGCCACCACGCCTTGCGCCGGGCAGCGCGCACGAAACCCGGCTCATCTTTGTTCTCGTCGTCCTCGTCGTCATCCAGGTCCCGGTGGCCTCTGGCGGGCGCGACACCCGGGGGACGGGGCGAATCCGCCCGCGCGGATCGCCACACGGAGGGCGCGGCTTCCGGCGAGGCACCGGCCACGCCGGCATCCTGCGCCTTCCGCGCTTCGGGCGATGGATCGGGAAGGACCATGGCCTGGGTCGCCACATCGACCGGGTCGGTGTCCGTGTCGATCGCCTCATGCGACACGCCCATGACCACGGACTGCGCCACGGCATTTTCCCGCTCCACGCCTGCGCCATCGTCCGGCGCGGTGGATTCGGTCAAGGCGGGGCGACCCGGCAACGGCACCGCATCCTCGCGCATTCCATCCTCGCCATCGTCTTCCGGCCAGCCGGAATCGCGGAGTTCGGCAAACGGCAGCTCATAGCCTCCGAGCGAGTCGCGATCCACAGGCTCGCTGGGAGCAACGGCAGGCGCCACGGGTGCAGGACCTGCCTGCGGCGAGGAAGGCATTGGAGCCTCCCCCTGACCGGCAGCGGTCGGGGCTGGTCCGGAGGTCGGGGAGCGGGAACGCCATGCCAGCGGAGACAAAGGCTCCAGACCCCAATCCGGGGCAGGAGCCGCGCCGCCAGGGGCCTCCTGCCGGCGGCTGGCCGGCACCGCAGCCACGAGGAAGGGTGGCACGGCCGGCGCGGGCGGCAGTGGGCTCGCCGGAGGACTGCCGAATGCCAGGGGCAATTCAGCAGGCGCCGCCGGTGCGGGCCGCACGGTGTCTTGCGCCGCCTGCGGCGCATGGGAGGCCACCGGCACCACCGCCGGAGCGGCTGGTGGCTGCGGCGGAGACGGATGGTGCACACCACCACCCCAGGCGCGCTGCGGCGCCGGCGCGGGCCGGGGTGCGGCCTTGGGCTTGTCGGGCAGCGCCAGATCGGACAACAACTCGCCCCCCCGGGCCGCCGAAGGCACCAGGTGGGCGGCGGCATCGAACACTTCCTTGCACTGCCCGCAGCGCACCCACCCTTCGGAGATGCGCAACTGGTCCGCGACGACCTTGAAGGTCGTGCCGCAGGCAGGGCAGCGTGTGATCTGGCTCATCGGCTCGGCATTGTAGGGGGCGCCCCGAGGCCCGCGCGGAGCCCCGCAAGCCTGGGCGTCAGCGGGCCGCCGTCATCAGGATCCAGCCATCCTCGCGGTCGGCGACCTGCAGGGGCAGCCAGGGAGCATAGGCCGCCTGCAGCTCTTCGGCCTGGCGCTCCAGGATGCCCGCCAGCACGAGGTGGCCGCCCTCCGCCACGTGGGCGCAGAGCAGCGGTGCCAGCACCTTGAGCGGCGTGGCCAGGATGTTCGCCAGGACGGTCCGGTACGCGCCCTGCGCCATGTCGGGCAGGCCCGCCTTCAGCGCGACGCCATTGGCCTCGGCGTTGAGCCGCGTGGATTCCACCGCGGCGTTGTCGATGTCCACCGCGTCGATGTCGGTGGCGCCGAACTTGGCGGCACCGATCGCGAGGATGCCCGACCCGCAGCCGTAGTCCAGCACGCGGCCGAAATCGCCGCCGTGCCGCGCGATCCAGCGCAGGCACATGCGCGTCGTGGGGTGCGTGCCCGTGCCGAAGGCCAGGCCCGGATCCAGGCGGATGCTGCGCCGGGCCTGCGGCGGCAATTCGTGCCAGGTCGGCACGATCCAGAAATCGGGCGTGATGTCCACGGGCGCGAACTGCGACTGCGTGAGCCGCACCCAGTCCTGGTCCTGCACCTCGGCGATGCCCAGAACGCGGCATCCTTCGAAGAAGTCCTGGACTTCCAGCAGCGCCCGGGCCTCATCGGCCGCCGCCTGCGTAGGAAAGAGCGCCACCATGCGGCTGCGCTGCCAGCCATCCTTGGGCGGGGGCATTCCGGGCTCGCCGAAGAGGGCCTGTTCGGCATCGGTCTGGGCGTCGGCGTCCTCGACGGACACGCTCAGGGCATCCAGCGCCTCAAGGGCTTCGCTCAGGGCTTCGACCCGCGCTTCGGGACACATCAGGCTCAGCTCAAACATGGAAGGCAATCTCCTGCAAAAACGACAATGCTGGCACCCGTTGCCGGATGCCAGCATGCATGGCCGACGGCGCTCAGCGCTTGTGGGCGCCCAGCCACTCTTCCAGATAGTGGATGTTCGTGCCGCCGGCGACGAACTTGGCATCCACCATCAGCTCGCGGTGCAGCGGGATGTTGGTGTTGATGCCTTCCACCACGGTTTCGGACAGGGCCGTGCGCATGCGGGCCAGGGCCTGCTCGCGCGTGTCGCCGTGCACGATAATCTTGCCGATCATGGAGTCGTAGTTCGGCGGCACGTAGTAGTTGGTGTAGGCATGCGAATCGACGCGCACGCCCGGGCCGCCCGGCGCATGCCACATGGTGATGCGGCCCGGCGACGGGATGAACTTGTACGGGTCTTCCGCGTTCACGCGGCATTCGATGGCGTGGCCCCGGATCTCGACCTGGCGCTGGGTGAAGGGCAGCTTCTCGCCAGCGGCGACCATGATCTGCGTCTTCACGATGTCCACGCCCGTGATCCACTCGGTGACCGGGTGCTCGACCTGCACGCGCGTGTTCATCTCGATGAAGTAGAACTCGCCGTTCTCGTAGAGGAACTCGAACGTGCCCGCGCCGCGGTAGCCGATCTTCTTGCAGGCCGCCACGCAGCGCTCGCCGATCTTCTCGATGAGCTTGCGCGGGATGCCGGGGGCCGGCGCCTCCTCGATCACCTTCTGGTGGCGGCGCTGCATGGAGCAGTCGCGCTCGCCCAGATAGACGGCGTTCTTGTACTTGTCGGCCAGCACCTGGATCTCGATGTGGCGCGGGTTCTGGAGGAACTTCTCCATGTAGACGGCCGGGTTGCCGAAGGCCGCCTGGGCCTCGGCCTTGGTCATCTGCACGGCGTTCACGAGCGCGGCCTCGGTGTGCACCACGCGCATGCCCCGGCCACCGCCGCCGCCCGCGGCCTTGATGATGACCGGGTAGCCGACGGTCTTGGCGATGCGGCGGATCTGCACGGGATCGTCCGGCAGCTCGCCGTCGGAGCCCGGCACGCACGGCACGCCCGCGCGGATCATGGACTGCTTGGCCGACACCTTGTCGCCCATCGTGCGGATCGAATCGGGCGTGGGCCCGATGAACTGGAACCCGCTCTTCTCCACGCGCTCGGCGAAGTCGGCGTTCTCGGAGAGGAAGCCATAGCCAGGATGGATCGCCTCGGCGTCGGTCACCTCGGCGGCCGAGATGATGGCCGGCATGTTGAGGTAGGACAGCGGCGACGGCGCGGGGCCGATGCACACGGCCTCTTCCGCCAGCTTGACGTACTTGGCGTCGCGGTCGGCCTCGGAATAGACCATCACGGCCTTCACCCCCAGCTCGTGGCAGGCGCGCTGGATGCGCAGGGCGATCTCCCCACGGTTGGCGACAAGAATCTTTTTAAACATGAATATCCCGGTTCGCTGCAGACATCTGCGGTTGGGCGCAGCGCGAAGGCTTACTCGATGACGAACAGCGGCTGCCCATACTCGACGGCCTGGCCGTTCTCGCCGAGGATGCGCGTGACCGTGCCGGACTTGTCGGCCTCGATCTCGTTGAGGATCTTCATCGCTTCGATGATGCAGATGGTGTCGCCTTCCTTCACCTGGCTGCCGATCTCGACGAACGCCTTGGCGCCCGGGCTGGAGGCGCGGTAGAAGGTGCCCACCATGGGCGACTTGACGATGTGACCCGCTGGAGCGGCCGGGGCGGGCAGTTCCGCCACCGGGGCCGGAGCCGCCGCGGGTGCGGCGGCAGGGGCTGCGACAGGAGCCGCCACGAACTGCTGGACGACGGCGCCGCCGCTCTTGACGATGCGGACCTTACCTTCCGCCTCGGTAATCTCGAGTTCCGACACGTTCGACTCGGAAACGAGGTCAATCAAGGTCTTGAGTTTTCGCAAATCCATGGGGACTCCAACGCCTAAAACGAAATAGGGCGCGAATTTACCCCAATTTATGCCTTCAACCCCTATCCGGCATCAAATTCCATCATCTCCAGATGGGCAGCCGAGGTTTCAGGCCAGGGAAGCCCATTGGCGAAGGTCCTCGGCCGTGACCTGGCCCATTTTACGGTGCCGGATGCCGCCATCTGCGCCCAACAGCACGGTAAACGGCAGCCCTCCGGTGAGATTTCCCAGATTCCGGCCCAGCTCGGTCCCCTGAAGCCCCGCCAGTCCGATGGGAAAGTCCAGTGGCACCCGGGCCAGGAACTGCCGCACGGACGATGGCTGGTCGATGGCCAGGCCCACCACCTGCCACCCTTTTTCTTTATTCGAACGATAGAAAGCGTTGAGCATGGGCAACTCTTCCACGCACGGCGGGCACCACGTGGCCCAGAAGTTCACCAGCATCTTGCGGCCCCGCAGCGACTGCATCTCCAGCGCCGGCGAACCCGGCTGGGGCGCATCGAAGCGCTGCGACCAGAGCGCCGCCTCCGCCCCCGGCTCCACGGCATGCGGCCGCAGGCGCCACCAGGCCACCCCGGCGCCGGCCGCCCCGGCAGCGAGCGCCGCGCCGGCATAGAGGGCGCGGCGGCGCGAGGGCTGCCGCGGCTGCGGCGGCGTACCAGGGGTCGGTACCGGGGATGGCGTGGTCATGGTGCTTCCTCTTCCTCCAGGAGTTTGCGCACGGCCCGCACATCGCCGCGGGGAACGCGGCCGCGCGCATCGGGCCGCAGGGCGCCGCGCAGATCGTCCAGATCATAGACAAGCAGGTGCACGCCGATCATCTCCCCCAGCGCGGGCGAGTGGCTGGACAGGCTGAGCGCTTCCACCGATTCACCGTGGAAGCCGGTCACCGTGCGGGGCTCGTACTCCACATGGTGGTCGATGAGCGCGATCTCCGCGGATTTGCAGTCATCGCAAAAGAGCTGCAGGTAAATATCCGACAGGCGCGTGGCCGTGCCATACCAGACGGCCCCGCCCAGATGGGGGCGAAACTCCGCCATGCGGTCCATCCAGAGCATGGCCAAATGCCGCAGCGCGCGGAGTTCGCCGGGCTGGGTGTCGGCGCGGAAGAGGCCGATGTACTCGCGCACGGCATCCTCCACCAGGTCGTTGTCGGGCAGCGGCGTGCGCGCCGGCAGGCCCAACTGGCGGACGGCGCGGCGCTTGGCCGGCCCCCACTCCATCCCCTCCTCGACGACGAGGCGGGCGGCGGCATTGGCGATCTCGGTGGCGAGGGCGTTGGACATGGCGGCGTCTCGGCTGGGGGATTGCCCGCATTGTGGCCCGGGCGGCCCCGTCCGGGCCGGGTCAATGCGCCCGCGCGGCGCAGGGTCTTGGCCCGGCAGCGCGATGCGCTCCTGGAAACATAGCACCCTGCGCCGGCGCGGCGGCTGCGCCAGCGCCCCCCGCAGCCCCGAAACGTAGAATCGGCGCCCATGCATATACACATTCTGGGCATCTGCGGCACGTTCATGGGCGGGCTGGCCGCGCTGGCGCGGGAGGCCGGCCACCGGGTCACGGGCTGCGATGCCGGGGTGTACCCGCCGATGAGCGACCAGTTGCGCGCGCTGGGCATCGAACTCATCGAAGGCTACGGGGCCGAGCAGCTCGACCTGGCCCCGGACGTGTTCGTCGTCGGCAATGTCGTGAGCCGCGCGCGCCTGGCCGACGGCAGCCCCAAGTTTCCGCTGATGGAGGCGATCCTGGATGCCGGCGTCCCCTACACCAGCGGCCCCCAGTGGCTGGCCGAGCACGTGCTGCAGGGGCGCCACGTGCTCGCCGTGGCCGGCACGCACGGCAAGACCACCACCACCTCGATGCTCGCCTGGGTCCTGGAATGCGCCGGGCTGCAGCCGGGCTTTCTCGTGGGCGGCGTGCCGCTGGACTTCGGCGTCTCGGCGCGGCTGGGCGCCGCCCAACGGCCCGTGGCCCACGACGGCCCGGCCGGCGGGGCGCCCCTCTTCGTCATCGAGGCCGACGAATACGACACGGCCTTCTTCGACAAGCGCAGCAAGTTCGTGCACTACCGCCCGCGCACGGCGGTGCTGAACAACCTGGAATTCGACCACGCCGACATCTTCGACGACCTCGCCGCCATCGAGCGGCAGTTCCACCACCTCGTGCGCACCGTGCCCCCCTCGGGCCGCGTGGTGGTCAACGGGCTGGAGGAAAGCCTCGCCCGCGTGCTGCAACAGGGCTGCTGGAGCGGCGTGGCCAGCTTCGGCGCCGCCGTGAGCGATTTCTCCGCCCGGGGCGAGCCGCAGGCGTTCGACGTGCTGCGGGGCGACCGCGTGGTGGCGCGCGTGGAGTGGGCACTCACCGGCGTGCACAACCAGCTCAACGCGCTGGCGGCCATCGCCGCGGCCGAACATGTGGGCGTGTCTCCGGCCGATGCCGCCGCGGCGCTGGCCCGGTTCCAGAACGTCAAGCGGCGCATGGAGCTGCGCGGCACCGTGAACGGCATCGCGGTGTACGACGACTTCGCCCACCACCCCACCGCGCTGCGCACCACCCTCGACGGCCTGCGCCGCCGGCTCGGGCCCGAAGCGCGCATCCTGGCGGCTTTCGAGCCGCGCAGCAACACGATGAAGCTGGGCACGATGAAGTCGCAACTGCCCTGGGCGCTCGAATCCGCCGACCTGGCGTTCTGCCACACGGCGGGGCTGGACTGGGACGCGGCCGCCGTGCTGGCGCCGCTGGGCGAACGGGCCCGGACCGCGGCAGGCATCGACGCGCTCGTGGCGCAGATCGTTCAGGCGGCCCGCCCGGGGGACCACGTGGTGTGCATGAGCAACGGCAGCTTCGGCGGCATCCACGCCAAACTGCTCGATTCGCTATCAAATATATAGCAAACTACGTAGCATTTACGGCGACATGGAGGGGGTTTGGCTGAAAACCCTCTCCAGAAGGCCTCCAGGCCGGCCCCGCAGGCCGCACTGGCGCGAGGCGAGGCCGGTCAATAGCTGATCGCCATCGCGGGCACGTCCACGCGCACCATGGGCCGCGCGAGCGCCGCGGTGGCCGCCGCCGCAAACTGGCG
The DNA here is from genome assembly GCF_003269065.1 of Paracidovorax anthurii. Taxonomy (GTDB): domain Bacteria; phylum Pseudomonadota; class Gammaproteobacteria; order Burkholderiales; family Burkholderiaceae_C; genus Paracidovorax; species Paracidovorax anthurii. The sequence continues at coordinate 125,563 of NZ_QLTA01000003.1, read as the reverse complement.
GCCCCAGCCCTGCGCCAGCAGCGCCGGCCCGGCGGCCTGCGCCACGGTCAGCACCTTGTCGGCGGTGAGCACCTTGCCGCTGGCCCGCAGCGGCTCGCATTCCAGGCGCACGAATTCCTCGTCGAGCCAGCGGCGCGCGATCTCATGGGCCATGGGCACCTCGCCTTCGAGATCGAATCGGAATTCCTGGCCGGGTGCGAGAAGGACGGTGACTTCGCTGCGCATGGGAGGGTCTTTCGGCGGGCGGAGGGAACGAGGGGCCCGCCACTTGGCTCGTGCCGGGCCCGGCGCACATCTATCTGCCGAAAAGCTTACACGGCACCTCGCTCCAGAAGCTCGCGGTAAACCCTCGGCCCCGCCCCAGGGCACGCCCACGATCCAGCAGGGATCGGTCCGATGCCTGCCTCCTCGTTACCGAGCCGCCACCTTGATGCGCACGCCATCCTGGCCGAAGGTGACCAGGATGTTCTCCTTGGCGACACGGCCCGGAACGAAGATGGGAACACCCAGGGGAACGACCAGTTGGCCATTGGCATCCGCATGGACCTTCAGTTCAACCAGCACGCGGAGTGCCTTGAACCAGTCCTCCACATCGGTGATGCCCCGGGCCAGGGCCGAGGCCTCCAGCAGGGCCTTCAACTCGTCCAGCCGATGGGCCAGCGCATCCCGGGCCGGAACGGCCCCGGTGTTCGGACTGGATGCGGGGGCGGCGTTCGGGGCTTCTTCATTCGCAGACATGGTGTTTCTCCTTGCAGGGCATGGGGGTTGGCAGGAACGGAAGGCGGACCGTGACCCCGGGCCAGGTCGATGCCGCCACCGCACCCGGCCGGATCACGGCGCCCCGCATTCTTGCAACAAAAGGCGGCAGAAATGCCGTGACCACGAGGGCGTTGGATCGTGGCCGCTTGCTCAGGCGGCCAGGGGCATCGCGTTGCGGCGGGCCGCCACGGCTTCGGACAACTCGGCCAGGGTGCCCAGCGAGTCGTCCCAGCCCAGGCACGCGTCCGTGATGCTCTTGCCGTATTCGAGCGCGCAGGCGTCGTCCTTGCCCGGCGTGAACTTCTGCGCGCCGGCCACCAGATGGCTCTCGATCATCACGCCGAAGATGCTGTGCGATCCGCCCGCGATCTGGCCCGCGATGTCGCGCGCCACGTCGCGCTGGCGCTCGTGCTGTTTGTTGCTGTTGGCATGGCTGCAGTCCACCATGAGCGAGGGCGGCAGCTTCGCCGCCTCCAGATCCTTGCAGGCGGCGGCCACGCTGGCCGCGTCGTAATTGGGGGTCTTGCCGCCGCGCAGGATCACGTGGCAGTCGCGGTTGCCCTGGGTGTTGACGATCGCCACCTGGCCGTTCTTGTGCACCGAGAGGAAGTGGTGGCCCCGGCTCGCGGACTGAATCGCGTCGGTGGCGATGCGGATGTTGCCGTCCGTGCCGTTCTTGAAGCCGATGGGCGCCGAGAGACCGGAAGCCAGCTCGCGGTGCACCTGGCTCTCGGTGGTGCGTGCGCCGATCGCGCCCCAGCTGATGAGGTCGCCGATGTACTGCGGCGAGATCACGTCGAGGAACTCGCTGCCGGCCGGCACGCCCAGGCGGTTGATGTCGATGAGCAGCTGGCGCGCGATGCGCAGGCCCTCGTCGATGCGGTAGCTCTCGTCGAGGTAGGGGTCGTTGATGAGGCCCTTCCAGCCCACGGTGGTGCGGGGCTTCTCGAAATAGACGCGCATCACGATCTCCAGCGTGTCTGCGTACTGGGCGCGCACGGGCTGCAGGCGGCGGGCGTATTCCAGGGCGGCGGCCGGATCGTGGATGGAGCAGGGGCCGATCACCACGAGCAGGCGGTCGTCGCGGCGGGCCATGATGTCCTGGATGCGCTGCCGCGTGCGGGAGATCAGCGTTTCCACCGCCGTGCCCCGGATCGGGAAGAAGCGGATGAGATGTTCGGGAGGAGGCAACACGGTGATGTCCTTGATACGTTCGTCGTCGGTCTGGCTGGTTTTCTCGACGTGGCGGTACCAGGCATCGCTGGCGGGACTGGCGGGGTGGGCTTGGGCCGTCATGGCTGCTTCCTCGTGAGGTAGATCGGTAGGAAAAAAATCGGGGACCGGAAAAAACAAAAACCGCCGGGCTTTTCAGCGTCGGCGGTTGTGGGGGGTAGGTGCTTTCAGGGGTGGTTGCGCGCTAACCTCTCATCCGCCAGGGACAGAGAACCAAAAGGACCAAAAATAAAACGCGCTGCGAATCTGCATGCGTGGCAATGTAGCACTCTTTTCCGTGCCGCGACATTTCATCGCGTTGCGCGAGGGCGACAGACGCGGCGCGGCATCCGCCCACACCGGCCCCGCGTGCCGTGGACGGACTACCGGCGGGCCCGCCCGCGCAAGGCCAGCCAGTCGCCCAGCCGCCCCCACCAGCGCCGCGGCGGCGGGTGGCCCGCCAGCGTGCCGGCGAGCAGGCTCTGCAATTCGCTCGGGCCCTGGCCGCCCTGCCCGTACATGTCGATCAGGAGCACGGCTTCTCCCAAGACCCGCCAGGCCTGCCGCTCGAAGGCACCGAAGCACGGCGCCTCGTTGCGGCTGCGGCGCTGCAGCGCCTGCTGCCACGCCGCGACCGCCCGCACGAGCTGGCGCATGGCCCCTTCGTAGGCGGAGAATTCGTAGAGGGCGTGCCATGCCGATCCCAGGCCGGTCAGGAACCGCTGGTGCTCGCGCGCGGCGCGCAGCAATTGGTCGGCACAACCCAGCACGGCCTGCGGGTCGGCCCCGGGCGCCCTGCGGATCTGCACCGCCTGCTCGACCAGCCCCGACAGCGCCGTAACGGCATCGCGGAACTCCCGCGAATCCTCGTCCGCGACACCCTCGCGCAGCAGCCGGCTGATGTCGCCGAACGTCTGCAGGCTGGTGGGCAGTTGCGTGGGGGCGGGAGGCATGGTGTCGTGCGCCCCGCCGGATCACGCGTGACAGCGACTCAGGCGGTGCCGCCGACGGTCAGACCGTCGATGCGCAGCGTGGGCTGGCCCACACCCACGGGCACGCTCTGGCCCTCCTTGCCGCAGGTGCCCACGCCGCTGTCCAGGCGCATGTCGTTGCCGATCATGGTGACCTTCTTGAGCGATTCGGGGCCGCTGCCCACGATGGTGGCGCCCTTGACGGGGTAGAGGATCTTGCCGTCCTCGACCCAGTAGGCCTCGCTGGCGGAGAACACGAACTTGCCGCTGGTGATGTCCACCTGCCCGCCACCGAAATTGGTGGCGTAGAGGCCGCGCTTGATGCTCGCCACGATCTCGGCCGGGTCCTTGTCGCCGCCCAGCATGTAGGTGTTGGTCATGCGCGGCATGGGAATGTGCGCGTAGCTCTCGCGGCGGCCGTTGCCGGTGGGCGCCACGCCCATGAGGCGCGCGTTCATCGCGTCCTGGATGTAGCCCTTGAGGATGCCGTCCTCGATGAGCACGTTGCGCTGGCTCGCGTGGCCCTCGTCGTCCACGTTGAGCGAGCCGCGCCGGTCGGCGAGGGTGCCGTCGTCGAGCACCGTGACGCCCTTGGCGGCCACGCGCTGGCCGATGCGGCCGCTGAAGGCGCTCGACCCCTTGCGGTTGAAATCGCCCTCCAGCCCGTGGCCCACGGCCTCGTGCAGCAGCACGCCGGGCCAGCCGGGCCCGAGCACCACGGTCATCTCGCCGGCCGGGGCCGGGCGCGACTCCAGGTTGACCAGCGCCGCGTTCACGGCCTCGTCCACGTACTGGCGGATCTGCGCGTCATCGAAATAGGCGAGGCCGAAGCGCCCGCCGCCGCCGGCCGAGCCCACCTCGCGGCGGCCGCCCTGCTCGGCGATCACCGTCACCGACAGGCGCACGAGCGGGCGCACGTCGGCGGCCAGCGTGCCATCGGCGCGCGCAACCAGCACCACGTCGTACTCGCCCGCCAGCCCCGCCATCACCTGCGCCACGCGCGGGTCCTTGGCGCGCGCCAGCTGCTCCACCTTTTCCAGCAGCGCCACCTTGGCGGTGCTGTCCAGCGTGGCGATCGGGTCCGTGCCGGGGTAGAGCGAGCGGCTGCTCGCGATCTTCTTGAGGGACACCTTCGCGCGCCCGTCCTGGGCCGCGGAGGCAATCGACCGCACCGTGCGGGCGGCATCGCGCAGGGACGCCTCGGAGATGTCGTCGGAATAGGCGAACGCCGTCTTCTCGCCGCTCACCGCGCGCACGCCCACGCCCTGGTCGATGCTGAAGGAGCCCGTCTTGACGATGCCCTCCTCCAGGCTCCAGCCTTCGCTGCGCGTGTACTGGAAGTACAGGTCGGCGTCGTCGACCCGGTGCGCCCGGATGTCGGCCAGCGCGCGCGCGAGGTGGGTTTCGTCCAGGCCGAAGGGCTCCAGCAGGAGCTGGCGGGCGATGGACAGGCGTTCGATGGTCGGTTCGCGGGAGATCATGGGCGGATTCTAGAAGCCCCGGCCGGCATGTGCCGCTCTGCCCGCGCACATCCCGCCCGGCGGCGTGGCCTCTCTTTCGGCCTGCAAGAATGCGCTTCGCGCCTTTTCCCTTCACCGCTCCAGGAGTCCACCCGCATGCCCGCCCTCGCCCTGCCCCCCATCCGTGACCTCGCCCAGGCCCTGACCCGCGGAGCGACCACGAGCGAAGCCCTGGTCGAAGGGGCGCTGGAGCGCATCGCGGCCCATCGGGCCGCCGGGGGCGCCGCCTACATCGGCGAAGTGGACGCGGAGGCCGCCCGCCGGGCGGCGCGCGCCAGCGATCTGGCGCGGGCGGCAGGCCACGTGCCCTCGCCGCTCGCGGGGCTGCCGGTGTCGGTGAAAGACCTTTTCGATGTCCGGGGGCAGGTGACCCGGGCGGGGGCCTCGGTGCTGGACGGCCAGCCCGCCGCCACGGCCGACGCGCCCGCCGTGGCGCGGCTGCGCGCGGCGGGCGCGATCCTGCTGGGCCGCACGAACATGAGCGAGTTCGCGTTCTCCGGCCTGGGGCTCAACCCGCACCATGGCACGCCGGCCCACCCGCACGACGCCGCGCGCATCACCGGCGGGTCGAGCTCCGGCGCGGCGGCCACGGTGGCATGGGACCTCGCCGTCGCCGCGCTGGGCACCGACACGGGCGGCTCCATCCGCATCCCCTCGGCGTTCTGCGGGCTCACGGGCTTCAAGCCGACGGCGCGGCGGGTGCCGCTCGCGGGCGCCTACCCGCTCTCGCGCAGCCTGGATTCGGCCGGGCCCCTGGCGCGCAGCGTGGATTGCTGCGCGATCCTGGACGCGGCGCTCGGCGGCGACGCCCTGGAGACGCGCGCCGCGCCCCTCGCCGGCCTGCGGCTGGGCATCACGGAAGACTTCGTCATGGACGGCCTGGAACCGGAGGTAGCCGCCGCCTTCGACCGCGCGGTGCGGCGGCTCTCGGCCGCCGGGGCGCGCATCGAGCGCGTGGGCTTCGCCGAGCTGCAGGCCCTGCCGCAGATCAACGCGGCGGGCGGGCTCATCGCCGCCGAGGCATGGCAGGTGCACCGGGCGCGCCTCGCGGACCCGGTGGTGGCACGGCGCTACGACCCCCGCGTCGCGCAGCGCACCCGCCGGGGCGAGGCCCTCTCGGCGGCGGATTACATCGACGTGCAGGACGCCCGCGCCCGGCTGCAGTCCACCGCGCGCGAGCGCCTGGGCCACCTCGATGCCTGGCTCATGCCGACGGTGGCGATCCGCGCGCCCCGGCGGGCCGAGCTGGAGCACGACGACGCGCGCTTCTTCGCCACCAACGCCCTGGTGCTGCGCAACCCCTCCGTCATCAACTTCCTGGACGGCTGTGCGCTGACCCTTCCCTGCGAGGCCCCTGGCGAGCTGCCCGTGGGCCTGTCGGTGGCCGGGCTGCACGGCGCGGACGCCCGGGTGCTGCAGGTGGGCCGCGCCGTCGAGGACTGCCTGCGCGCGGCCGGATGAGGCATCCCGCGCCGCGCGGGAATCATCCGCCGCGCTCGGCCAGCGGATGGCGCTGGGCCCGGGCGATGGACATCAGCACGCCCAGCGCCAGCCCCAGCGTGACCATGGCCGTGCCGCCGTAGCTGATGAACGGCAGCGGCACGCCCACCACGGGCAGGATGCCGCTCACCATGCCCATGTTCACGAAGGCATAGGTGAAGAAGATCATCGACACCGCCCCGGCCATGAGGCGCCCGAAGAGCGTGGAAGAGCCCAGCGCGATGGCCAGCCCGCGCCACACCAGCAGCAGCAGGCAGACGATCAGGAAAAGGTTGCCGGCCAGGCCGAACTCCTCGGAGTACGCGGCGAAGATGAAGTCGGTGGTGCGCTCGGGAATGAATTCCAGGTGGGTCTGCGTGCCGGCCATGAAGCCCTTGCCCCAGATGCCGCCCGAGCCGATGGCGATCATGCCCTGGATGATGTGGAAGCCCTTGCCGAGCGGATCGCGCGTGGGGTCGAGCAGCGTGCAGATGCGCTGCTGCTGGTAGTCGTGCAGCACGGGCCAGCGCACGCCGTCGGCGCACAGCTGCGGCTCGAACCACACGATGAGCATGATGCCGATGCCCCCCAGGATGACGGGCGGTAGCACCAGCCGCCACGGCAGGCCGGCGAAGAAGATCACCGAAAGCCCGGCGGCCAGCACCAGCAGCGAGGTGCCCAGATCGGGCTGCTTCATGATGAGCCCCACGGGCACGGCCAACAGCACGCCGGCCACCACGAAATCCAGCGGGCGCAATTGCCCTTCGCGCTTCTGGAACCACCAGGCCAGCATGAGCGGCATGGCGATCTTGAGGATCTCGCTCGGCTGGATCACGATCCCCACGTTGATCCAGCGCTGCGCGCCCTTCTTGATGATGCCGAAGAGCGCCACCGCCACGAGCAGGGCCACGCCCGCGGCATAGAGCGGCACGGCCAGGGCCATGAGCCGCTGCGGCGGGATCTGCGCGACGACGAACAGGATGCCGGCCGCGAGGACCATGTTGCGCCCATGGTCGTAGAACCGCGTGCCGTGGTCGTAGCCCGAGGAGTACATCGCCACCAGGCCCGTCGCCGAGAGCAGCAGCAGCACCGCGATGAGCGGCCAGTCGAAGCCCCGGAACAGGGGCAGGATGCGCTGCGGCAGGGATGGCTTGTCGAAGACGGCGGACATGGGGCGACATTATCGGCGGCCCGCCCTCGGGCGGCGCGGCACAATGCCCCGTCCCCCCACGCCCGCCGCGCCATGCCGCACGCCACCACCCACCTGCTCTATCTGCACGGCTTCCGCTCGTCGCCCCGCTCGGCCAAGGCCGTGCAGATGGCGGACTGGGTGGCCGCGCACCGGCCGGACGTGCGCTTCTGGTGCCCGCAGTTGCCGCCCTCGCCGCGCGAGGCGATGGCGCGGGTCGCGCAGGGCATCGCGGACTGGCCCGCAGGCCGCATGGCGGTGGTGGGCTCGTCCCTCGGGGGCTTCTACGCCAGTTGGGTGGCGCAGCAAAAACCCGGCTGCGCGAGCGTGCTGCTGAACCCCGCCGTGGACCCGGCCCGCGACCTGGAGCGCTACATCGGCGAGCAGACGTCCTGGCACGACCCGGCCGAGTCGTTCTACTTTCACCCCGGATACATCGCCGAGCTGCGCGCGCTGGACACGCGCGGCCAGCCGCCGGCCGGGCCGGAACTGGCCATCATCGCCAAGGGCGACGAGCTGCTGGACTGGCGGGAGATGGCGCAGCGCTACGCCCACGCGCAGGTGCTGCTGCTGGAAGGGGGCGACCACGCGCTGAGCGATTTCGCGCAGCACCTGGGCACGGTGACGGCGTTCTGCGGGCTGGGCTGACGCCCCGTCGTCCGCCAGCGGGCCCGCCGGCGGACTTCACGGCGCGGGGGACACCCGCCCCATGCCCTTCCTCGCCCAGATACCGTACTCCTGCGGATAGGCCGCCCGGTAGCGCCGCATGTGGAACGCCGCCTCGTCCTTGCGCCCCAGCAGCAGGGCGCTCTCGATCAGGGCCTCGATCACGCGCGGCTCGGGCGAGTAGTGCACGATGCGCAGGGCCATCGCGTGCACGCGCTCGGCATTGGCCCGCGTGGGCGGGGTGGTGGTGAGGACGGCGAAATCGAGCGTGTCGCGGAAAAAGAGGATGGATTCCGCCACGCGCCGCGTGGTGTCGTCGCGCAAGGCCGGATCGCGCTGGTCCACGGGGCGGTAAAGCTGGGATACGCGGTGGTAGTCGCGCACGGCCAGCCACGCGCCGCCCGCCGCGAGGCCGCCCGCCAGGGCCGCCGCGCACAACAGCGCGCCGCGCGCGCGCGCCGAAGCCCTCCAGAGACCGGGCCAGAGCAGCGCGAGCGCGCAGGCGGCGGCCAGCTGGAACGGCCCGTACCAAAGAGGAAATTCCAGCAGGCTGTGCACGCCGATGAGGGCGAGCAGGCCCCAGGCGAGCTGCCGCGCGGGTTCGGTCTCGCGCCAGGGCTTGGCGCGCCATGCCAGCCAGAGCCCGAGCCCGCATGCGGCCAGGGCGAAGGGCAGGCCCAGTTCCACCGCCAGGTGCAGCGGCAGGTTGTGCGCGTTGTCCACCAGCAGGCAAAAGCGCGTGCCCGGGAACTCCGTGGAATAGTGGGCATAGGCCAGCTCGCCCCAGCCCCAGCCGGTCCACGGCCGCTGCGCGATCAGGTGCAGCACGTTGGCCCAGAGCACGCGGCGGTTGTCGCACGGGTGCCCCTCGGCCGAGAACCGGGTGAAGAGGCCGTCGATGGTGAAGCCCGTCCAGCGCTCCAGCAGGATGGGCAGCAGCCACCCGAGGGCCGCGTACAGCGCGATGCCCACCACGCCCATGGCGAGTGCGGACGTGCCCATCGCGCGGCGCCAGAGCAGCAGCAGGACCAGCAGGACGCCCCATTCGAGCGCCCCGGTGCGCGAGGCCGTGGCCGCCGCGGCGGCGGCCAGCAGCATGAGCGCCCAGGCCGCCAGCATGCCCAGGCCCACCGAAGCGGGCCGCATGCCGCGCGGGGCCTGCGCCGGCGGGTCCGTGCGCAGCCGGGCCACCCACCATGCCAGCGCCCACACGCCCATGCACAGCAGCGTGGCCTGCTGGTTGCGCTGGCGCAGGTTGCCCATGGCGACCCCGGGCGAGGACGGGTGGACCCACGGCGCCCAGCCCGGATCGCCCCAGAAGAACTGGGCCAGGCCCACGACGGAGGCCGCCAGCGCCGCGAGCAGCACCCCGGCCGCCACCAGCCCGGCCGCGCGGTGCCGCAAGCCCTCCCCCGCCGCGCCGGCCGGCTGGCGCGCCCAGGCGCCCACGAAAACCGCCGCCACTGCCAGGGCGCACAGGCCCGACACGAGCAGGGGCCAGAAATTCGAGAGCGGCGACGCCGTGTAGCCATAGAGGAACGGCAGCGCGATGGCCGGGATGGCGAGGCAGGCGATGGCCATCGGTACGGCCCTGGACATGGGAAGGTGCGCGGTCATCGGAGGAAAAAAGCCGGGGGAGATGGCGGGGCGCCACCGCTCGGGGAGTGCACGCCCCGGCGCGGCGCCGTGGCACGCGAAAGCGCCAGATCATAGGGGCGCGGGCGGTGCGGCGGGGGCCGCCGGGCCGGCCCGGCCGCGCCCCATGGGACAATCCCGCCCATGCACGCACTGTTTGAAGAAGCCGGCAAGTTCCTCGCCGGCCGCATCCTGTCCGAGGCCGAAAGCTCGGCCCAGATCGAGTTGGATTCGGGCAAGCGGGTGAAGGTGAAGGCCGCCCACATCCTGCTCAAGTTCGAGAAGCCCGCCCCCGCCGACCTGCTGCGCGAGGGCCAGGCCCTGGCCGCGACCATCGAGCTGCCCCTGGCCTGGGAGTTCGCGCCCGAGGACGAATTCGGCTTCGCCGACCTCGCCCGCGACTATTTCTCCGAGAACGCCACGCTGGTCCAGCAGGCCGGCGCGCTGTTCGCGCTCTACGAGGCACCGCACTATTTCCGCCGCGCGGGCAAGGGCCGCTTCAAGAAGGCGCCGGCCGAGATCCTCCAGCAGGCGCTGGCCGCCATCGAGAAGAAAAAGCTCCTCCAGCAGCAGATCGAGGACTGGGCCGGCCAGCTCGGGCGCGGCGAGTGCCCGCAGCCCATCCGCGAGCAGCTCTACAAGATCCTCTTCCGGCCCGACAAGAACGCGCCCGAATACAAGGCCGTGGTGGAAGCCAGCCGCGCCACGCACAAGGCGCCGCTGGACCTGCTCACGCAGGCCGGCGCGATCGATTCGCCCTACCAGTTCCACTGGAAGCGCTTCCTGTTCGACAACTTCCCCAAGGGCACGGGCTTCCCGGCCCTCGTGGCGCCGCAGCCGCCGGCCGACCTGCCGCTCGCGCCCGTGCAGGCCTATTCGATCGACGATTCGCAGACCACCGAGATCGACGACGCACTCTCGGTGCAGGGCCTGGGCACCGGCACCGTGGTGCTTGGCATCCACATCGCGGCGCCGGGCCTGGCCATCGTGCCGGGCACGCCGCTCGACCAGCTCGGCCGCCAGCGGCTCTCCACCGTCTATATGCCGGGCTACAAGATCACCATGCTGCCCGACGAGGTGGTGAAGATCTACACGCTGGACGAGGGGCGCGCCAACCCGGCCGTGTCGCTCTACGCGACCATCGACGAGGCCACGCTGGAGATCACCGGCACCGAGACGAAGCTCGAACGCGTGCCCGTGGCCGTGAACCTGCGCCACGACCAGCTCGACCACATCGTCACCGAAGCCTGGCTGCAGGACCCGTCGGTTGAGGTCGAAAACACGCCGGAGTCGCTGTCGGATCGACGTGAGCAGCTATCGTTTTTGTATCGCCTCGCGCAGAAGCTGAAGGCGCAGCGCGAAGTGGTCCGCGGCAAGCCCGAGACCTTCAACCGGCCCGACTACAACTTCCGCCTCGCGGGGGTGCCCGTGGGCGGCGAGCCGGCCGGCACCGAGACGGTGGGCATCACCACGCGCCGCCGCGGCGCGCCGCTGGACCTGATCGTGGCCGAAGCCGCCATCGTGGCCAACAGCACCTGGGGCGGCCTGCTGGCCGAGCACGGCGTGCCAGGCATCTATCGCAGCCAGGCGAGCCTCGCGCCCGGCATGAAGGTGCGCATGGGCACCAAGGCCCTGCCGCACGCGGGCATCGGCGTGAAGAGCTATGCCTGGGCCACCTCGCCGCTGCGCCGCTACGTCGATCTGGTGAACCAGTGGCAGATCATCGCCTGCGTGCGCCACGGCAAGACCGCCGCGCTGGCCGCGCCGTTCAAGCCCAAGGACGCGGACCTGTTCTCGATCATCAGCAGCTTCGACGCGGCCTACGGCGCCTACAACGGCTACCAGGCCGGCATGGAGCGCTTCTGGACGCTGCAGTATCTGCGGCAGAACGGCATCGCGGAGATCGAGGCCAGCGTGATCAAGGAAGGTGCGGGCGGCAGCTTCCTGGTGCGCGCCGAAACCCTGCCGCTGGTGCTGCCCGTGCTGGGCGCGCAGGGCCTGCCGCGCGGCGCGCGCGTGCGGGTGAAGCTCGGCGAGATCGACGACATCACCCTGGACGTGAACGGCACGGTCGTCGAGCGGCTGGACAGCCCCGCCGGCCTGCCGCCGGCCGCGGAGGACGGCGCCGAGGACGACGAGGAGGCCGTGGCCGGCCCCATCGCCATCGCGGTGGACGTGAACGAGGCGGAGGCGGCCGGCGGTACGGCCGGCGCGGCGCCCCAGCCCGCATAATCGGCCGCCGTGACACGCCCCGCCCTCCTCCGACGGTTCAGCACGCTGCAGATCGCGCTCGCGATCTCGGTGGCCGTGCACGCGGCGCTGCTGTCGGTGCGCTTCATCGACCCGGAAGGCTTCAACCGCGTCTTCCAGGACACGCCGCTGGAGGTGATCCTGGTGAACGCGAAGTCGAACGAGCGCCCCGACAAGGCCCAGGCCATCGCCCAGTCGTCCCTGGCGGGCGGCGGCGATGCGGAGAAGGGCCGCGCGACCAGCCCCCTGCCCTATTCCGCCATCACCCACGTGGGCGAGGATTTCGAGGAGGCGCAGCGCAAGCTCGACGCCATGCAGGAGCAGCAGAACCAGCTGCTCGCGCAGCTGCGCAAGCAGCTCGCCACCATGCCCGTGCCCGATCCGCGCGACCCGAGCCAGAACGCCGACCAGGAACAGCAGGAGGAAAAGCGCCGCCAGCTCCTGAAGCTGCTCGCGGAGATCGAGAAGCGCATCAACGAGGAAAACTCGCGGCCCAAGAAGCGCTACATCAGCCCCGCCACGCGCGAGGAGGTGTACGCCGTCTATTACGACGCGCTGCGCCGCAGGATCGAGGACAAGGGCACGGAGAGCTTTCCCGAGCAGGCGGGCAAGAAGCTCTACGGCGAGCTGACCATGATCGTGACCGTGAACCACGACGGCCGCGTGCTCGACACCGAGGTGGTGCAGGGCTCGGGCAACCGCCTGCTGGACCAGCGCGCGCAGGCCATCGCGCGCGCCGCCGGGCCGTTCGGCAGCTTCGACCCGGCCATGCGCGCCAAGGCCGACCAGATCGCGGTGGTGTCGCGCTTCAAGTTCACGCGCGAGCAGACCCTGGAAACCAGCGTGCGCTGACGCGCACGGCCGCCGTCCCTCCCTCCTTTCTTTCGCTGCAGCTTTCCTCTCCGACATGACGACTCCTTCCGAGCCGGACGCCTACTGCGTGATGGGCCACCCCGTGGAGCACAGCCGCTCGCCCTGGATCCATGCGCGCTTCGCCGAACTCACGGGCGAGCGCATGGCCTACACGCGCCGGCTGGTGCCGCTGGACGGCTTCGCCGCGGCGCTCGCGGACTTCGCGGCGGCGGGCGGGCGCGGCTGCAACGTGACGGTGCCGTTCAAGCACGATGCCGCCCGGCTCGCCACCCAGGCCAGCGACCGCGTGCGGCGCGCCGGGGCGGCCAACACGCTGCGCTTCGGGCCCGATGGCGCCATCCATGCCGACAACACCGACGGCATGGGCCTGGTGGCCGACATCGTGCGCAACGCGGGCGTGCCGCTCGCGGGCCGCGACGTGCTGCTGGTGGGCGCGGGCGGCGCCGCGGCCGGGGTGCTCGCGCCGCTGCTGCAGCAGGCCCCGCGCCGCGTGGTGGTGGTGAACCGCACGCAGGCCCGCGCCGAGGCGCTGGTGCAGGCGCACGCCGACCTCGCGGCGCTACAAAAAACAGAGCTAGAAGCCCAGCCGATACGGCGACATGCGGGCGATTTCGATGTGATCATCAACGCCACGGCCAGCAGCCTCGCCGGAGACGGCGTGCCCGTGCCGGGCGAGGTGCTGCGCCCCGGCGCGCTGGCCTACGACATGATGTACGGCCCTGCCGCCCAGGGCTTCATGGACTGGGCGCGCGCCCACGGGGCGGTGCCGCGCGACGGGCTGGGCATGCTGGTGGAGCAGGCCGCCGAGGCGTTCGCGATCTGGCGCGGCGTGCGCCCTCCGGCGGCGCAGGTGCTGCAGGAACTGCGCGCGCAGGCATGAGCCACCCCCGGGGCCGCTTCGCGCCTTTCCGCCGGGGAGGCACCACCGGCACCACGGGCCTGGCGGAAGGCCGCCCATGAAAGCCCTGCTGCGCTGGATCGGCTGCGTGCTGCTGGCCTGCGTGGCGCTGCAGGTCTTCTTCATCGCGCGCATCGCCGCGATGGCGGTGATCGACCCGCAGTCCACGAGCTTCCAGCGCTCCGAGGCCTGGGCCCGGATAGCGGGCGGCGACGGCCTGCGCTGGCGGCAGGAGTGGGTGCCCTACGGCCGCATCGCCGACACGCTCAAGCGCGCGGTGATCGCCTCGGAGGACGACGGGTTCGCGAACCACGACGGCGTGGACTGGAACGCGATCGAGAAGGCCTGGGAGCGCAATGCGCGCGCCGAGGCGCAGACGGCCCGGCTGCAGGAGGCCCGGCCCGGGCGCACGGTGCGCCCGGCGAAGATCCGGGGCGGCTCCACCATCACGCAGCAGCTCGCCAAGAACCTGCTGCTCTCGGGCGAGCGCACGCTGCTGCGCAAGGGCCAGGAGTTCGTGCTCACGCTGGCGCTGGAGCAATTGCTCAGCAAGGAGCGCATCCTGGAGATCTACCTCAACAGCGTCGAATGGGGCGAGGGCGTGTTCGGCGCCGAGGCCGCCGCGCAGCGCTATTTCCGCAAGAGCGCCTCGCAGCTCAGCGCCGCGGAGGCCGCCCGCCTGGCGGTGATGCTGCCCGCGCCCAGGCGTTTCGAGAAAAACCCGGACTCGGCCTACCTGTCAGGCCGCACCCGGGTGATCCTGGGCCGCATGGCGAGCGCCGAGCTGCCCTGAGCCGCGCACTCTGGAGCCCACCCGGGCACCTTGACCCCTGCCCGGCATCGGTCGGCCATGGCATCGCCCCGAGCCCAAGAAACCGGCGCCGCGCCACCTGTCAGATGGCCGCGGAGCAGGCCACGCCAGCGGACGCCATGGAGCGGGCCTGGCCCGGCCACCGGCGTCGTCCCCCTTCTCTCACAGCGCGCAGCGCTGTGAGAGAAGGGGGAAGGCGCGCAGCGCCACAGGGGGTTGCCTCAGACCCTCAAGCCGCAACCGGATGCGCCGCCGCGGACAGGCCCGCCAGCTGCAGGATGGGCGTGGCGAGCGGCGGCGGCACGGGCGCGCCGCCGGCCTGCTGGGAGCCCGCGGCCTCCTCACCGATGCGCGAGGCGGTGGACTGCACCAGCGAGAGGAAGCGCTTGAGCATGCGGTCGTCCATCTGGCTCGCGAAGGTGGAGTACACCAGCGCGCCGCGCAGCACCCCGCCGCCGAACACCGGCACCGCGAAGGCCGTGCTCTCGGAGCTGTTGCGCGCATAGCGGATCGCATAGCCCTGGCGGCGCGTCTCCTGCACCATCCGGCGCAGCGCCCACATGTCGGTGATCTTCTGGTGCGGCTCGCCGTGGGTGTTGGCGGCCTCCACCAGGATGCGGCGCTCGGCGCGGCTGCAGTGCGCGAGGTAGGCGCGCCCCAGGGCCGAGGGGATCAGGTCGTAGCGCCGGCCCAGGCTCGACGGGCGGATGGCGTAGGGGCTGTAGGGCATGGTGCAGAACACCACGCGCATCTGGTGGCCGTCGATGACGGCGAGCGACAGCGGCCATTTGATCTGGCGCGTGGCGGAGATCATCATCGGCGCGGCCAGCTCGGCCAGGCGCAGTTTCTCGTTCACGCCGCTGCTCAGGTTGCCCACGGCGAGCGTGAGCTGGTACTGGCCATAGGCATGCGGATCGCTGCGCACGTATTTCTCGTACTCCAGCGTGCCCAGCAGGCGGTGGAGCGTGGATTTGGCAAGACCGGTGCGCTGGTGCAGCTCCTGCAGGCTCCAGGTGGAGCGCTCGTTCATGACGCGCAGGATCAACAGCGCACGTTGCACGGAACGGACTTCGGTACTCATGGTGTTCTCTCAGTGGAAGTGGGGGCCGCGGAAGGCACGGGTCGAAGGGAGGTGCGCATGGGCATCGCGGGCGCACGCGGAAGAAGGGCATGGAAAAGCACGCTCCGCGGCGTGGCGCGCTCGCAACTGGATCGGTCTGGATGGCTGTGCATGTTTTTCCATACCCTTTTGGTTCCCGGAAGCAGGCTCCTGTGGAACGGTTACGGCGCGCAGGCCGCTTCGGATTCAGCCGCGCCCGCCATGACCTGCCGCGCAGCCTTGCGCAGCAGGGCCTGGTCGGACCCGACCACGAAGAAGGAGGCGCCCATCGCGCCCAGATCCGGCACGGCCCGCGCATCGGGCACGAAACAGCCGACCGCGCGGCCCGCGGCCCGGCCCGCCGCGCACACGGTGGCCATCGCCTCCGCCACGCGCGGGTCGTCCGTGCCCGTGGCGCCGAAGGACACGGCCAGGTCGGCGGGGCCGACGAAGAGGCAGTCCACGCCCGGCACGGCCGCGATGGCGGCGGCCTCGGCCACGGCCTGGGCGCTCTCGATCTGCACGATCACGGCCGTGTGCTCGTCGCTGGCGCGCAGGTGATCGGCCATGCTGCGCAGGCCGTAGCCGCCGGCGCGCGAGGCGGTGGAGAAACCGCGCGTTCCGCCCTGCCCGTAGCGCGCGGCGCGCACCACCTCGGTGGCGATGCGCGCATCGTCCACGTGCGGCACCATCACGCCGGCCGCGCCCAGGTCCAGCGCCTGCTGGATGGCCGCCGCACGCGGGTACGGCACGCGCACCAGCACGGGCAGGCCGCAGGCATGGCCGGCCAGCAGGCTGCGGTCGAGGCTCTCGGGGCCGAAGGGCGCGTGCTCGGCATCGAGCACGAGCGTGTCCAGCCCCGTTGCCGCCAGCACCTCCACGGTCTGGTGGGAGGTGGTCTTGACGAAGGTCGACAGCAGGCGCTCCCGCGCCGCCAGGCGCTGGCGCAGGCTGGCGGTGGGCGCCGGCCCGGCGTGGACGGGTTCTGCAAAGGGCGTCATGGGTGGTATTCCGGACGCGCGGGGGTGAAGACGTCGAGATTGAGCACCGGCTCGTCGCCCACCACCACGCCGTAGTGCTCAGCGTTGGGCGGGATGAGCAGCAGCCCGCCGGGCCCCAGCCGCACGATGCGCCCATCCACGTGCACATCCATCAGGCCCGCGAGGATGTACATCACCTGCTCGTTCGGGTGGGAGTGCGGCAGGGGCTCGTGACCAGGCATGAGCCGGTGCAGCGCCAGCGTGACGTTGTCGCTGCCGAAGGTCTTGCGCTCGATGCCGCGGCGCACGGGCACCCACTCCAGCGCGCTCCAGTCCACGCTGTGAAGGGCCGCCGTGGCGGCCTGCGGCAGGGAAGCGGGAAGGGAGGAGGTCATTCTGCGGCGATGCGAAGGGATTGGATGGTGCGCGTCCACAGGTCGTGGTCGGCCAGCAGGACGTTGCGCAGTTGCAGCGGGGACAGCGGCGCGCGCACCATGCCCAGCCCCTTGAGGCGCTCGGCGATCTCGGGCAGCGCGGTGACGCGGTTGATCTCCTGGTTCAGCAGCGCGCGGCGCGCGGGATCGAGCCCGCGCGGCGCGAACACGCCATACCAGTTGGTCACCTCGAAGCCCTTGAGCGTCTCGGAGACGCTGGGCACGTCGGGCAGCAGGTCGGAGCGGGTCTTCTCGGTGGCGGCCAGGATGCGGATCTTGCCGGCCTGGGCATGCGGCAGCAGCAGCGACGCGCCGCCCGCGAACATCTGGCACTCTCCCTGCAGCAGCGCCGCCACGGCCGGGCCGCCGCCCTTGTAGGGCACGTGCACGATGTCGAGGCCCGCGGTCTTGGCCAGCAGGGCCAGCGTGAGGTGGTTGTGCGTGCCGATGCCGCCGGAGGCGTAGTTGATCTTGCCGGGGTTGGCGCGGATGTAGGCCAGCAGCTCGGGGAAGGTGCGCACCGGCAGGCTCGCCGAGACCGCGATCACGTTGATCGCGTAGGCCAGCATGGCGACGGTATCGAAATCGTTGATCGGATCGAACGGAAGCTGCTTGTAGAGGCTGCCGTTCATCGCATGCGTGGACATCGCGCCGATCTCGAGCGTGTAGCCGTCGGCCGGGGCACGGGCCACCAGCGCCGCGCCCAGGTTGCCCCCGGCGCCCGCCACGTTCTCGACCACGATCGGCTGGCCGCTGCCGGCGAACAGTTGCTTGGAGAGCAGGCGCGCGAGGATGTCGGTCGATCCCGCCGGAGCGAAGGGCACGACCAGCCGCACCGGCTTGGACGGGAAGTCTCCCTGCCCATGGGGGCCCTGGGCCCGCGCGGCCCACGGCAGGGCGGCGCCCGCGAGGCAGAGTGCAAGCGCCTGGCGGCGCGACGGCGAAGCGTTGGTCGGCATGTGGATCGGTCCCTCTCTGATTAATTTGAAAAAAACGTATCAAAAATCCCCACCAGGACAGGTGATTGGCAAAGTCTAGAAGCCATATTCGTCAAATAGGGGGGCAACTTTCCGGATTCCGATCTACGGAACAACCCTTTTGCATTCCAAGGAATGATTGAATTCCCACAAATTGGGATTTCTACGCCGATGTGCCCCCCTGCTTCCGGACGGGCGGAGGCTCCGGCGGGCGCTGCCGGGCTCGCCCGTATCATCCGCGCCATGTTGTCCAAGTTGATGAGCCTTTTCCTGCTCGGGCTGGTGCGCCTGCTCACCGGCTCGCAGGCCCGCTGGTATGGTTGCCCGCCCAAGGCCGAGCAGCGCATCTATTTCGCCAACCACCAGAGCCATGCCGACCTCGTCATGATCTGGGCCGCGCTGCCGCAGGAGCTGCGCAGCATCACGCGCCCCATCGCCGCCAAGGACTACTGGACCAAGACGCCCTTGCGCCAATGGATCACCACGGCCGTGTTCAACGCGGTGTACGTGGACCGCGTCTCGGGCCCGCCGGCCGCGGCCCGCGCCCCGGCGGAGGGTGCGCCCACCGCTCCGGCGCAGGCCCCCGCCGCGCAGCCCGCCGCCGGCCCGGCCCCCACGCAGGGCATGCTGGAGGGCTTCAACGCCAGCGCGGCTACCACGGCCGCGCCCGCCGCGGCGCAGCCGCCCGCCAGCCCCGAGGCCCTGCGCGCGGCGCTGGCCGAGGACGACCCGCTCGCGCCGCTGGTGCGCGCGCTGGAGAGCGGCGACTCCATCGTGATCTTTCCCGAAGGGACGCGGGGCAACGGCGACGAGCCCCAGCCCTTCAAGTCGGGGCTCTTTCGCCTCGCGCAGATGTTCCCGCAGGTGGTGCTGGTGCCGGCCTGGATCCAGAACGTGCAGCGCGTCATGCCCAAGGGCGAAGTGGTGCCGGTGCCCATCCTGTGCTCGGTGACCTTCGGCGCCCCCGTCGAACTCGCGCCCGGCGAGGAGCGCCGCGCGTTCCTCGACCGTGCGCGCCGCGCGGTGATCGCGCTGAGGGAGGTGTGATGGACTTCCTGCGCAACCTCACGACCACGCAGCAGATCGGCGCGCTCTTCGTCGCCATGTTCGGGCTGCTCTCGCTGGTCACGCTGTACGCGTTCTTCCAGACCCTGCGCGAAGCGCGCGGCCCCGGCCCCGAGGACCAGGCCGCGCACGAGGCGCACCAGCAGGAATGGCACCGCTTCTGGAGCCTGCTCAAGACCTCCTGGGCCATGGCGACGGTCTTCTGGGTGGGCTGGGCCCTGGGCGACGCCGTGGCCACCGTGCTCTTCGCGATCGTCGCGTTCCTCGCGCTGCGCGAGTTCATCACGCTCTCGCCCACGCGGCGGGGCGACCACCGCAGCCTCGTGCTGGCGTTCTTCGTCGTGCTGCCGCTTCAGTTCGCCATCGTGGGGCTGCGCAAGTTCGACCTGCTGACGGTGTTCATCCCGGTCTACGTCTTCCTCGCGCTGCCCGTGGCGAGCGCGCTGGCCAACGACCCCGAGCGCTTCCTGGAGCGCAACGCCAAGCTGCAGTGGGGCATCATGGTCTGCGTCTATGGCATGAGCCACGTGCCGGCGCTGCTGCTGCTGGACTTCCCCAACTACGAGGGCAAGGGCGCGTTCCTCGTGTTCTTCCTCGTCGCGGTGGTGCAGACCAGCGTGATCGTGCAGCACCTGCTGGGCCGGCGCTTCCCGCACCGGCCGGTGGCGCCGCAGGTGAGCCAGAGCTTCCAGTGGCTGAGCTGGATCATCGGCGTGCTCGTGGGCGGCCTCGCGGGCGTGGTGCTGTCGTTCATCACGCCCTTCAAGCCGGGGCAGGCCCTGGGCATGGCGCTGCTGGCCTGCCTCGCCGGCAGCCTGGGCCACCTCGTGATGAAGGCCCTCAAGCGCGACCGGGGCGTGACGAGCTGGGGCCTGCAGGGCCAGTCCACCACCGGCGCGGGCGGCCTGCTGGACCGCGTGGACGCGCTGTGCTTCGCCGGGCCGGTGTTCTTCCACTCCGTGCGCTGGTATTTCGGCCTTTGAGTGTTTTCGCCCCCACGTCGCCGAGAAATCTACCTGAGTAGCTATAAAAAGCGTAGCAAATGAGAATCCTGGGCATCGACCCCGGCCTGCAGACCACCGGCTTCGGCGTGGTGGACGTGGAGGGCCACCACCTGAGCTACGTCGCCAGCGGCACCATCCGCACGACGGGGCTGGCCCTGGGCGACCTGCCCGGGCGGCTGAAGGTGCTGTTCGACGGCATCACCGAGGTGGCCGCGCGCTACGGGCCCGACGTGGCCACGGTGGAGATCGTCTTCGTGAACGTGAACCCGCAGTCCACCCTGCTGCTGGGCCAGGCCCGGGGCGCCTGCGTCACGGCCCTGGTGGCGAGCAACCTGCCCGTGGCGGAATACACGGCGCTGCAGATGAAGAAGGCCGTGGTCGGCCATGGCCGCGCGGCCAAGTCGCAGGTGCAGGAGATGGTGCGCCGCCTGCTGCAGCTGCCGGGCCTGCCGGGCACCGACGCGGCCGATGCGCTGGGCCTGGCCATCACCCACGCGCACGCGGGCGCGGCCATGGGCCGCCTGGGGCAGGCCGCCACGCTCAGCCGCCGGCAGCACGCCATGTACAAGGGCGGCCGCAGCTACTGACGGCGGCCACGCGCCCCGGCCCGCGAGGCGCGGCACGGCGCGGCCGCCCGGGGCATGCCCCCTTGCTTCAGCGGAAGACGATCTGGGCGATGACGCCCGAGCCGATGGTGATCAGCAGGTAGTCGGGGCCGTTCTGCACCCAGTGGTAGCCGCGCGGGGGCGGAGCGAGGTGGTGGCGGCGCCAGTCGTTCACCACGTAGTGGCGCGAGCGGTACATGGGCGGAATGCGGCCGCCCTGGTACCAGTCGTGGTGCGGCCCCGCGCCGCGGTGGCCATGGGCCCGCGCGTGCTGCGGCGGTCCGGGCCGGTGGCCCGGCCCCGCATGGGGATTGGGGTGATAGGCCTGCGGCGGCGGCCCGTGGCGGGGGCCGGCCTGGCGGCCATCGTGGAGTTCATGGCGGCGGCCATCGCGACCATCGCGGTCGCCGTGCCGCGCGCCGTGGGAAGGCCGGTCGTACCCGGGCACGCCGTCATACGGCTGGGCGCGCGCACCGGCGGCGAGCACGCCCAGGGCCGCCACGGCCAGGGCCGCCCGCGCGGCGCGGGCCAGGCCCGTGCGGGAAAAAGCGGCGGGCGAGGGGTCGGAACGTGGCATGTGGAAAACTCCCGGAAAAAACGCCGAGTATCGCCCGGCGCGGGCCGGCCCGCGCCACTGCCGCGATTCGGGGCAGCAGCCCCGCGCCCACGCCGTTAAAGCGCCGGCTCGTGGTGCGCCAGCCGCGCCACCCGCAGCCCGGGCAGGGCCCCGGCGGCGGGCCGGGCCGGCGCATCCCCCGCGCCATCGAGATGGAAGCGGCTCACCGCATGCGTGAGCTGCACCGCCTGCTCGCGCAGCGATTCCGATGCCGCGGTGGATTGCTCCACCAGCGCCGCGTTCTGCTGCGTCATCTGGTCGAGCTGGCTCACCGACTGGCTGATCTGGCCGATGTTGTCGCTCTGCTCGGCCGAGGAGTTCGTGATCTCGGAAATCATCTCGGACACGCGGCGCACGCTGTCCACGATCTCGGTCATCGTCGCGCCGGCCTGGCTCACGAGCCGCGAGCCGTCCTCCACGCGCTCGACCGACGAGCCGATCAGCTCCTTGATCTCCTTGGCCGCGGAGGCCGAACGCTGCGCCAGGCTGCGCACCTCGGCCGCCACCACCGCGAAGCCCCGGCCCTGCTCGCCCGCGCGCGCCGCTTCCACGGCGGCATTGAGCGCCAGGATGTTGGTCTGGAACGCGATGGAGTCGATCACGCCCGTGATGTCGGCGATCTTGCGCGAGCTGTCGGTGATCTGGCCCATGGTGCTCACCACCCGCGACACCACGCTCCCCCCGCGGGCGGCCACCTCGGCCGCCGTGGAGGCGAACTCGCTGGCCTGCCGCGCGGACTGCGTGCTCTGCTGCACGGTGCTGGTCAGCAGCTCCATGGAGGAGGCGGTCTCCTCCAGGTTCGCAGCGGTCTGCTCGGTGCGCTGGCTGAGGTCGTGGTTGCCCGAGGCGATCTCGGTGCTGGCCGTCGAGATGCTGCCCGAGGCCTCCTGCACCTGCCGCACGAGGCCGCGCAGCGCCTCCTGCATGCGGCCCATGGCCACCACCAGCAGGCCCACCTCGTCCTGCTGCGAGGGCCGCACCTCTTGCGAGAGATCGCCGCCGGCGATGCGCTCGGCCAGCTCGCGGGCCTGGGACAGCGAGCGCGTGATCGAACGCACGCTGAAGAACGTGAGCGGAATCAGCACCGCCAGCGCCAGCACGAGGCCGATGCCGATCGCGGCGGCCATGGCGGCCGTGCGGGCCTCCACGCCCTGGCGGGCCTGCTCCATCTGCTGGCGCGCGCTCTGCGCGAGGCTCGCCAGCGTCTGGTCGGTGGCCTCCATGTGCGGCTTGAAGCGGTCGGCATAGGCCGCACCGCCCGCGCCGTCGAGCTGCGCGCGCTCGATCTGCTCGAAGATCGGGGAGATGCCGCTCTCGTACTGCTTGACCTCGGCGAGCGCCTTGTCGATGGCGGCCACGAAATCCGCCTCGCCCGACTGCACCTGGCGCACGTCGGCGAGGCCCTTGCGCAGCGCGGCGAGCGTCTTGGCCCAGATCTCGCGCTGGGCCGCCACCTCGACCGAGTTGTTGAAGTTGAGGATGAGATCCTTCTCGGTGCGGCGCAGCGTGCCCAGCGTCGTGCGCAGGTCGGCCATGTCCGTCAGCGTCTGCACGCGCTGCGAGAACAGCACCTGCAGGGTATCCCGCGTGTGGTCGAGGGCCAGGTACCCCATGGCCCCGATGACGACCAGCAGGACCAGGGAGAAGATCGTGCCGAAGTACAGGCGCGTGCGGATCGACAGCCGTCCCAGAGCGTTCATGGCTTCCTCTACAAAACGTGACACGGACGCATGCAATAACCGCGCCCACCTCCACGGCGGCCTCGTGGATCGCCGGGGCCGCCACTATATGCGGGGGCTTCCGGGGCGGCTGACAGGGTAACCACGACTGGCGAAGTCACGGCGGAAGTGCCCCAGGGTGGGCGTGGGATAAACAAATTGTCACAAGCACGGTGCACAGTCGCACTGCCTTCGGGCAACCCCGGGACTCTCCCGCTCCGCGCCCGACGGCGCAACGACCATGGTGCCTCCCTTGAACAGCCATCCGCACGCCCTCGCCACCCCCTCCGCCACCGCCCGCGCCGGAGCCCTGCCGGCCCCCGGCCGGGCGGCGCCGCGCAGGCTGGGCCCGCTCGGCCGAAGGCTGCTGGGCGTCTTCCTCGCGGTGCTCGCGCTCAACGGCATCGGCTCGGCCATCGGCATCGCCGCGCTGCAGCGCATCGGGCACTCCGCCAGCGCCATGGTGGACCGCCGCGTGGCCACGGAGCGGCTGGTGGCCGACGCCCACCGGCTGCAGGCCATCAACGCCGAGCGCTACAAGGCCGTCGCCCTCAGCTCCGAGCCCGAGGTCGGCGAGATCCTCGGCGCGGACATCTCGCGCACCCAGCAGCAGTACGACGCGCTCATCGCGCAGCTCGCCGAGCGGCTGCAGGGCACCGAGGACGCCGGGCGCCTCGTGGCCGTGCGCACCGCCGGGACGGATTTCCTGCAGGCCTGCAAGGAGCTGGTGGCGGCGCGCGACTCCGGCCTCACGGAGCGCATCCGCAAGGTCTATGGCGAGCGCTTCCGGCCCGCTGCCGGGCGGCTGCTCTCGTCGCTGGACGCGCTGTCGCAGTCCCAGCGCCAGGCCATCGACGCGGGCGCCGCAGAGGTCGCCGCGCTGGGCGCCACGGGGCGCTGGGCGCTGCTCGCGTTCGGCGCGCTGTCGCTGGCCCTGGGCACGCTGCTGGCCCTGTGGCTCGTGCGCAGCATCACCCGGCCCATCGCCCTGGCGAGCGCCACGGCGGACCGCGTGGCGGGCCTGGACCTGCGCCACGAGATCCACGGCCACGGCCGCGACGAAACCGGCCGCATGCTGGCATCGCTCGCGATGATGCAGGCGGCGCTGCGCAGCCTCGTGCGCCGCGTGCAGGCCCTGGGGCAGAACATCAACGCCGCCTCTTCCGACATCGCGGGCGGCAACGCCGACCTCTCCAACCGCACCGAGGAAACCGCGGCCCGGCTGCAGGAGACCGCCGCATCGCTCGAACACGTCACGCGCCGCGTGGCCGATGCCGCCGACTCCGCCCAGCGCACCGAAAACCTGGCGGCCGAGGCCGCACACGTCGCCCGGGAAGGCAACGGCGTGGTGGAACAGGTGGCGCACACCATGCAGCAGATCGCGGCCGGCTCGCGCAAGATCGCCGACATCACCGGCATGATCGACTCCATCGCCTTCCAGACCAACATCCTGGCGCTCAACGCCGCCGTGGAGGCCGCGCGCGCCGGCGACCAGGGCCGGGGCTTCGCGGTGGTGGCGGCGGAGGTGCGCAACCTCGCCAACCGCTCCGCCGAAGCGGCCCGCGAAATCAAGGCGCTCACCACCGCCTCGGTGCGGCAGGTGGAATCGGGGGCGGGGCTGGCCCAGCAGGCCGGCCAGACGATGCGCCGGGTGGTCGCCACCATCGAGCACACGGCCCAAACGATGGGCGAGATCCGCAGCCATGCGCAGTCGCAGAACGAAGACATCGCGGCCATCCACGCCGCCATGACCCGCCTGGACGAGATGACCCAGCAGAACGCCGCGCTGGTGGAACAATCGGCGGCGGCCACCGAGAGCCTGCGCGGCCAGACCCATGACCTCGCCAGCCTCGTGAGCCGGTTCGCGCTGCCCCCGCAGGACAGCGGCGCGGACGCGGCGGGCACGGCGCTGGCCGCGCCCCGGCCGCAGCGCCTGCTGGCGGCCGGCTGACGGCCCGCCCGCGCGGAGGGTAGCCCGCCGCGGTGCCGGATCAGACGGGCTGGATCGGCACGTAGAGCTCGCCGCCGCCGCTGCGGAACTCCTTCGACTTGTCCTGCAGGCCCTTGGCGGCGAACTCGCGCACCTCCTGCGTGATCTTCATCGAGCAGAACTTCGGGCCGCACATCGAGCAGAAATGCGCCACCTTGGCGCTGTCCTTGGGCAGCGTCTCGTCGTGGTATTCCTGCGCGGTCTCGGGGTCCAGGCCCAGGTTGAACTGGTCCTGCCAGCGGAAATCGAAGCGCGCCTGGCTGAGCGCGTCGTCACGCGCACGCGCGCCCGGATGGCCCTTGGCCACGTCGGCCGCGTGCGCGGCGATCTTGTAGGCGATGATGCCCTGCTTCACGTCGTCGCGGTCGGGCAGGCCCAGGTGCTCCTTGGGCGTCACGTAGCACAGCATGGCCGTGCCCATCCAGCCGATCATGGCCGCGCCGATGGCGCTGGCGATGTGGTCGTAGCCCGGCGCGATGTCGATGGTCAGCGGGCCCAGGGTGTAGAACGGCGCCTCGTGGCAGTGCTTGAGCTGCTCGGTCATGTTGGCCTGGATCATGTGCATGGGCACGTGGCCGGGGCCTTCGATCATGGTCTGCACGTCGTGCTTCCAGGCGATCTGCGTCAATTCGCCCAGGGTCTGCAGCTCGGCGAACTGCGCCTCGTCGTTGGCGTCCGAGCCGCTGCCCGGGCGCAGGCCGTCGCCCAGGCTGAAGGACACGTCGTAGGCCTTCATGATGTCGCAGATGTCCTCGAAGTGCTCGTAGAGGAAGCTCTCGCGGTGGTGCGCCATGCACCACTTGGCCATGATGGAGCCGCCGCGCGAGACGATGCCGGTGCGGCGGTTTGCCGTGAGGGGGATGTAGGCGAGCCGCACGCCCGCATGGATGGTGAAGTAGTCCACGCCCTGCTCGGCCTGCTCGATCAGCGTGTCGCGGAAGATCTCCCAGGTCAGGTCCTCGGCGATGCCGCCCACCTTCTCCAGCGCCTGGTAGATCGGCACCGTGCCGATGGGCACGGGCGAGTTGCGGATGATCCAGTCGCGCGTGGTGTGGATGGCCTTGCCGGTGGAGAGGTCCATCACGTTGTCCGCGCCCCAGCGGATCGCCCAGACCAGTTTCTCGACCTCTTCCTCGATGCTGGAGGTGACGGCCGAGTTGCCGATGTTGGCGTTGATCTTCACCTTGAAGTTGCGCCCGATGGCCATCGGCTCGACCTCGGGGTGGTTGATGTTGGCCGGGATGATGGCGCGGCCCCGGGCGACCTCGTCGCGCACGAACTCGGGCGTGATGATCTTCGGAATGCTCGCGCCCATCGGGTTGCCGGCCAGGCGCTGTTCGCGCGCGGTGTCCTGCTGGTACTGCGCGATCCACTCGCGGCGGCCGTTCTCGCGCAGGGCCACGTACTCCATCTCGGGCGTGATGATGCCCTGGCGCGCGTAGTGCATCTGGCTCACGTTGCGGCCCGCCTTGGCGCGCAGCGGCCTGCGCTGCAGCGCGGCGGCCTCGGCGCGCAGCTGCGCCAGGCGCGCCGCGTCCTCGCTCTTCTGGCCGTCGTCCAGGGCGACTGGCGGGCGGCCCTCGTAGGCTTCGGTGTCGTTGCGGTCGGCGATCCAGGCGCCGCGCACGCTGGCCAGGCCCTGGCGCACGTCGATCACGGCCTCGGGGTCGGTGTAGGGGCCGGAGGTGTCATAGACGCTCACCTGCTCGCCATTGGTGAGCGCGATGTCGCGCACGGGCACGCGCAGGTCGGGCCGGCTGCCGGTGAGGTAGCTCTTGGTGGAGGCGGGAAACGGGGCGCGCGTGAGCGCGAGCAGGTGGGAGAACTTGTCGGGGGCATTCATGGTGGGCACTCCAGGGTCGGGTTGGAATGCTCCGCCATCGGCCGCGTGCCGCCGTGCGCCGGACGGACCGGCGGCGCGGGAATGCACACTGACTGCAGCTCTTCTTACGCTGGTACTAACCAGATCAAGTTCGCGGTTCCGGCGGTCAGGTCCGCCGTCTCAGCACGGCCAGGAATCGATTCCTACGTGCACCCCGGAGCAGACGCGAGTATAGGAGCGATGCCGGGCGGTGTCATCACCGCGCCGGCGCAGGGGTCAGAGGAAGCGTTCCAGCGCCAGCACGGCGAAGAACGCGAACGCGGAAATCACCGTCCACTTGAGGATGGCGATGCCGAAGCGCTTGTAGCGCGCCTGGCCCGTGCCCACGTAGAACACGAACGACACGCCCGCCATCAGCAGCAGCAGGAAGAAAACCCAGCGGAACAGCAGCATGGCCGCGTCACCAGGCCTGCGCGGGCTCGGCGAACCCCGCGGGGGCCTGCCGTTCGCTCTCGAACGTGGCGATCTCCCAGGCGTCCTCGTGCGCGAGCAGCTCGCGCAGGAGCCGGTTGTTCATCGCATGCCCCGAGCGGAAGGCGCTGTAGGCGGCCAGCAGGGGCTTGCCGACGATATAGAGGTCGCCGATGGCGTCGAGGATCTTGTGCTTCACGAACTCGTCGTCGTAGCGCAGGCCGTCGGCATTGAGCACCTTGTAGTCGTCCATGACGATGGCGTTGTCGAGCCCGCCACCCAGCGCCAGGCCGCTCGCGCGCATCATCTCCACGTCCTTCGTGAAACCGAAGGTGCGCGCGCGCGCGATGTCGCGGGTGTAGTTGCCCGAGCCCAGGTCGAACTCCACGCTCTGGCCCGTGGAGTCCACGGCCGGGTGGGCGAAATCGATCTCGAAGCGCAGCTTGTAGCCGTGGTAGGGCTCCAGGCGGGCCCACTTGGCGTTGGCGCCCTCGCCTTCGCGCACTTCCACGGGCCGCGTCACGCGGATGAATTTCTTGGGGGCGTTCTGCAGCGCCACGCCGGCGCTCTGCAGCAGGAAGACGAACGAGGCCGACGAGCCGTCGAGGATCGGCACCTCCTCGGCCGTGATGTCCACGTAGAGGTTGTCCAGCCCGAGGCCCGCGCAGGCGGACATGAGGTGCTCCACCGTGTGCACCTTGGCCCCGCCCACGCCGATGGTCGAGGCCATGCGCGTATCGACCACCGATTCGGCGCGGATGGGGATGTCCACGGGCTCGGGCAGATCGACGCGCCGGAAGACGATGCCCGTGTCGGGCGCGGCGGGACGCAACGTGAGTTCGACCCGCTGGCCGCTGTGCAGGCCCACGCCGACGGCGCGGGTGAGGGTCTTGATCGTGCGTTGCTGGAGCATCCGGCGATTTTAGGTGGCGGCTCCCGCCCCCACGCGCATGCATGCCTATGGCATTCATAGCCGGCATGTCACAACGGAAACAAAAAATCCGCCGGCCCCACGAAGGGAGCGGGCGGATGGTTCGCACGCGCCCCGCACGGCGGGGCGGGCGTTGTCAGTCGGCCTGCTTGCGCAGGAACGCCGGGATCTCCAGGTCGTCCATGCCGCCGGAGGACAGCGCATCGACGCGCGCCGCGGCCTGCGTGCGGTTGGTGCGCCAGACGCTGGGCACCGACATGTTGCCGTAGTCGGCCTGGGAGGCCGAGCCGCCCGCGAGGCCGCCGGCCACGCCCACGCCGGCACCCGCGATGGGCATCTGGTAGGCGAGGTTGTCGGTGCCGGTGCGCAGGCCGCCCTGCACCACCGAGATGGGCTGGCGGCGCGCGTTGGCGCGCGAGAGGCCCGTGGCCACCACGGTCACGCGGATCTCCTCGCCCAGGCTGTCGTCGTAGGCCGCGCCGTAGATCACGTGGGCATCGGGCGAAGCGTAGGCATTGATGGTGCTCATCGCCAGGCGCGACTCGGACAGCTTGAGGCTGCCCTTGGCGGCCGTGACCAGCACCAGCACGCCCTTGGCGCCGGAGAGGTCGATGCCCTCCAGCAGCGGGCAGGCGACGGCCTGCTCGGCGGCGATGCGCGCGCGGTCGGGGCCGCTGGCCGTGGCCGTGCCCATCATGGCCTTGCCGGGCTCGCCCATCACGGTGCGCACGTCCTCGAAGTCCACGTTCACGTGGCCGTACTCGTTGATGATCTCGGCGATGCCGCCCACGGCGTTCTTGAGCACGTCGTTGGCGTGCGCGAAGGCCTCGTCCTGGGTGATGTCATCGCCCAGCACTTCCAGCAGCTTCTCGTTGAGCACGACGATCAGCGAATCGACGTTGGCTTCCAGCTCGGAGAGGCCGTTGTCGGCGTTCTGCATGCGGCGGCCGCCTTCCCACTCGAAGGGCTTGGTGACCACGCCCACGGTGAGGATGCCCATTTCCTTGGCCACGCGCGCGATCACGGGCGCGGCGCCGGTGCCCGTGCCGCCGCCCATGCCGGCC
This sequence comes from Paracidovorax anthurii, assembly GCF_003269065.1. GTDB lineage: Bacteria > Pseudomonadota > Gammaproteobacteria > Burkholderiales > Burkholderiaceae_C > Paracidovorax > Paracidovorax anthurii. The sequence continues at coordinate 96,524 of NZ_QLTA01000003.1, read as the reverse complement.
GTGATGAACAGCATGTGCGCGCCCTGGATGGCCTGGCGGATGTCCTCCTGCGCGGCCTCGGCGGCCTCGCGGGCCTTCTCGGGCTTGCTGCCCGCGCCCAGGCCGCTGTGGCCGAGCTGGATCACGCGGTGCGCGCTGCTGCGGGTGAGCGCCTGCGCATCGGTGTTGGCGCAGACGAATTCCACGCCCTGCACCTGTCGCGAAATCATGTGCTCGACGGCGTTGCCGCCGCCGCCGCCGACACCGATCACCTTGATCTGCGTGCCCTGGTTGAATTCTTCGGCTTCGATCATTTCGATGGTCATGCTGGTGCTCCTAGTCCTGGTCTTTCACGTGAGATTTGCGGGTGGCCGTTCGGCCGGTCCGGGGTTCGATGGATAAAACGGTTGAGGCGGTCATGCGGGCATGCGCCGCGGGCGGGCCGGTGTTCCGCCATCGGTGGCGGGACAGGGCCGTCGGACTTCCGCGGGCAAGCCGGTGCAGATGGGCGTACATCTCAGAAGTTCCCGATGATGAAGTCCTTGAAGCGGCCGAAGGCGGTCTTCACCGAACCGCTCTTCTGCGCCACCTTGAAGCCGCGCAGGCGCGCCAGGCGCGCCTCCTCCAGCAGCCCCATGACGGTGGCCGCGCGGGGCTGGGCGATCATGTCGGCCAGCGCGCTGGAGTATTTGGGAATGCCGCGGCGCACGGGCTTGAGGAAGATGTCCTCGCCCAGTTCCACCATGCCCGGCATGATGGCGCTGCCGCCCGTGAGCACGATGCCCGACGAGAGCACTTCCTCGTAGCCCGATTCGCGGATCACCTGCTGCACGAGCGAGAAGATCTCCTCCACGCGCGGCTCGATCACGCCGGCGAGCGCCTGCTTGGACAACATGCGCGGGCTGCGGTCGCCCAGGCCGGGCACCTCCACCTGCGCCTCGGGGTCGGCCAGGAGCTGCTTGGCGTAGCCGCTCTCGACCTTGATGTCCTCGGCGTCCTTGGTGGGCGTGCGCAGCGCCATGGCGATGTCGCTGGTGATGAGGTCGCCCGCGATGGGGATCACGGCCGTGTGGCGGATCGCGCCGCCCGTGAAGATCGCCACGTCGGTGGTGCCCGCGCCCACGTCCACCACGGCCACGCCAAGCTCGCGTTCGTCGTCGGTCAGCACCGCCTGGCTGGAGGCGAGCGGGTTGAGCATGAGCTGCTCGACCTCCAGGCCGCAGCGGCGCACGCACTTGATGATGTTCTCGGCCGCGCTCTGCGCGCCCGTCACGATGTGGATCTTGGCCTCCAGGCGGATGCCGCTCATGCCGATGGGCTCCTTCACGTCCTGCCCGTCGATCACGAATTCCTGCGGCTCCACGAGCAGCAGGCGCTGGTCGGAAGAGATGTTGATGGCCTTGGCGGTCTCGACCACGCGCGCCACGTCGGCGGGCGTGACCTCCTTGTCCTTCACGGCCACCATGCCGCTCGAATTGAGGCCCCGGATGTGGCTGCCGGTGATGCCGGTATAGACCCGCTGGATCTTGCAGTCGGCCATCAGCTCGGCTTCTTTCAGGGCCTGCTGGATGCTCTGCACCGTGGCGTCGATGTTGACCACCACGCCGCGCTTGAGGCCGTTGCTGGGCGCCACGCCCAGGCCCGCGAGCTTGAGCTCGCCGCCCGGCAGCACCTCGGCCACGACGGCCATCACCTTGGCCGTCCCGATGTCCAGCCCCACCACCACGTCTTTGTATTCTCTTGCCATATCTTGTGTGTCCTGCCTGAGTCAGGGTCCTTCAGCGGTTCTGTCCTGCGGGCCGTGCACCGCGCGCCGGGGCCGGCCGCGCGGCCGCGCGCACCGGCGCCGTGCCATCCACGGTGGTGACGCCGCGCAGGCGCATGGCATAGCCGTCCGGATGGCGCAGGTCCGCCGATTCCAGCGCGTCGGGGCGGCGCCCGTACTGGGCCACCACGCGCCCGGCCGTGCGCACGAAGCGCCGGGTGCGCGCCTCCACCTCGTCCGCGCTGCCGCCGCCCAGCTCGATCGCCGCGCCGCCCGAGAGCTTCGCGCGCCAGCTTCCGCGCCCGGAAAGCTCCAGCGCCGCGAGGCGGCCGCCGAGCGGCTCGACGAGGGGCGCCAGGCGCTGGTACATGCGCATCACCTCCAGCGACTGGCCCTGCGGGCCCTGCAGCCGGGGCAACTCGTCGTCCTCCACGTCGTCGGCGCTGGCCTCGAAGACCTCGCCCTGGCGGTTGACCAGCGCCGCGCCCTCCTCGGGGCCCCAGTAGGCGAAGGCATCGTGCTCCTGCAATTCCACGCGCAGGCCGTTGGGGAACTCGCGGCGCACCATCGCGCGGCGCACCCAGGGCACCTGCTCGAACGCCTCGCGCACGGCCTTGAGGTCCATGGTGAAGAAGTTGCCCACGAGGTGCGGCCCGACGTTGGCGCGCAGCGTCACGGCGTTGTTGTGCACCAGCTCGCCCTGGACCACGATGCGCCCGATGGCGAACATGGGGTGGTGCCTCGCCCAGGACCCCGCCGCCACGAGCACGGCCGCGGCACAGCCCACGAACAGGACCATGGCGGTCCAGTTCATGAGCTTGACGTCCAGCGGTGCGGGCAGCGTGGTCGTGGTCATGCGGCTCCCGAAGCTCCTGGCGCCGTGCCGTGGCCCTGCAGCGCGTCGAGCGACGCGCCCGCGAGGATGCGCAGGCACAGCTCCTCGTAGCTCACGCCCATCGCGCGCGCCGACATCGGCACCAGCGAATGGCCCGTCATGCCGGGCGAGGTGTTGATCTCCAGCAGGAAGGGCTTGCGGTCGCTGGCGCGCACCATGATGTCCGCGCGCGCCCAGCCGCGGCAGCCCAGCGTGCGGTAGGCCTCCACCACCAGGCGCTGGATCTCGCGCTCTTCCTCCGCGGGCAGGCCGCTCGGGCAGTGGTACTGCGTGACGTCGGTGAAGTACTTGTTCTGGTAGTCGTAGTTGCCCTGGGGCGCGACGATGTGGATGAGCGGCAGCGCCTGCGCGCCCGCGCCCTGGCCCAGCACCGGGCAGGTGGTCTCGTCGCCCTCGATGAACTGCTCGCACAGCACCTCGGGGTCGTAGCGGGAGGCGAGCCGGTAGGCCTGCTCGCACTGGCCGGGCGAGGTGACCTTGGTGAGGCCGATGGTCGAGCCCTCGCGCGCGGGCTTCACGATCATGGGCGAACCCAGCGCCTCCAGGGCCCGCGCCGTCTCGGCCGCGCTCGCCACCAGGCGCCAGTCCGGCGTGGGCAGCCCCTCGAAGCGCCAGATGCGCTTGGTCATGGTCTTGTCCATGGCGATGGCGGATGCCATCACGCCCGGGCCGGTGTAGGGAATGCCCAGCAGCTCCAGCGCGCCCTGCACCGTGCCGTCCTCGCCGTGGCGGCCGTGCAGCGCGATGAAGCAGCGCGTATAGCCGTGGCGCTTGAGCTCGGACAGGTCGGTCTGCGACGGATCGAACGCATGCGCGTCCACCCCGCGCGCGCGCAGTGCCTGCAGCACGCCGCCGCCGGACATGAGCGACACCTCGCGCTCGGCCGAATCGCCGCCCATGAGCACGGCGACCTTGCCGAGGGCCTTGACGTCGATTTCGAGGTCTTTCTGGCTCACTGTCGCCGTCCTTCCTGAATAGTTCGCTCTTCTTTCTGTAGCATATCGACCACCTTCGCGGGCACGGCGCCGATGGAGCCGGCCCCCATGCACAGGATCACGTCGCCGCCGCGCGCGTTGTCCGCGATGCGCTGCGGCAGGTCGGCGATGTCGTCCACGAAGACGGGCTCGACCTGGCCCGCGACACGCACGGCGCGCGCCAGCGAGCGGCCGTCGGCGGCCACGACGGGCGCCTCGCCGGCCGCGTACACCTCGGTGAGCAGCACGGCATCGGCGCTGCCCATCACCTTGACGAAATCCTCGAAGCAGTCGCGCGTGCGGCTGTAGCGGTGCGGCTGGAAGGCCAGCACCAGGCGCCGGCCCGGGAAGGCGCCGCGCGCCGCGGCGAGCGTGGCCGTCATCTCCACGGGGTGGTGGCCGTAGTCCTCGATCAGCGTGAAGGTGCCGCCGCCCTGCGCGGGCAGCTCGCCGTAGCGCTGGAAGCGCCGGCCCACGCCCTTGAACTGCGCGAGCGCGCGCAACAGCGCCTCGTCGGGCACGTTCAGCTCCACCGCCACGGCGATGGCCGAGAGCGCGTTCAGCACGTTGTGCTCGCCCGCGAGGTTGAGCACCACGTCGAGGTCGGGCAGCGTGACGCCGTTGCGCCGCTGCACCCGAAAGTGCATGCGGCCCGCGTCGGCGCGCACGTCCACCGCGCGCACCTGGGCATCCTCCGAGAAGCCATAGCTCGTGACCGGGCAGGTCACGTCGGGCAGGATCTCGCGGATGGCCGGGTTGTCCACGCACAGGATGGCCGTGCCATAGAACGGCATGCGGTGCAGGAAATCCACGAAGGCCGATTTCAGCCGGCCGAAGTCGTGGCCGTAGGTTTCCATGTGGTCGGCGTCGATGTTCGTCACCACCGCCATCACGGGCAGCAGGTTGAGGAACGAGGCATCGGATTCGTCGGCCTCCACAACGATGTAATCGCCCTGCCCCAGCTTGGCGTTGGCACCGGCGCTGTTGAGGCGGCCGCCGATCACGAAGGTCGGGTCCAGGCCCGCTTCGGCGAGCACGCTGGTGACGAGGCTCGTGGTGGTCGTCTTGCCGTGCGTGCCGGCGATGGCGATGCCGCGCTTGAGCCGCATGAGTTCGGCCAGCATCAGCGCACGCGGCACCACCGGGATCTTGCGCTCGCGCGCGGCCAGCACTTCGGGGTTGTCGGCCTGCACCGCGGTGGACGTGACCACCGCATCGGCGCCCTCGATGTTCGAGGCGGCGTGGCCGACGTGCGTGGCGATGCCCAGGGCCGCGAGGCGGCGCAGCGTGGCGCTGTCGGAGAGATCCGAGCCCGAGATCTCGTAGCCCAGGTTGAACAGCACCTCGGCGATACCGCACATGCCGGCGCCTCCGAGGCCCACGAAATGGATATGGCGGATGGCGTGCTTCATGCGGCCAGCTCCTCGCACGCGTTCGCCACCTCGCGGGTGGCATGGATCTTCTGCATCGTCTTGGCTTTCAGCGCACGCTCCATCAGCGTTTGGCGCTCCGTGTCTTGTAGCAACCGTGCCAGCCATTCGGCCGACAGGTCGCGCTGCTGCACGAGCCATCCGCCGCCGGCATCGGCGAGGAAACGGGCATTGGCCGTCTGGTGGTCGTCCACCGCGTGCGGGAACGGCACGAAGACGGCCGCCGCGCCCACGGCGGCGATCTCGGTCACCGTGCTCGCACCCGCGCGGCAGACGATGAGGTCGGCCTCGGCGAACGCGGTGGCGGTGTCGTCGATGAAGGGGGTGAGCGTGGCCTCCACGCCCACGGCGGCGTAGTTCGCGCGCAGCGCGTCGATCTGCGTGGCGCCGCTCTGGTGGGTGACCACGGGGCGGCGGTCGGCGGGAACGAGCGCGAGCGCCTGCGGCACGATGTCGTTGAGCGCCTTCGCGCCCAGGCTGCCACCCACCACCAGCAGGCGCAGCGGGCCGGTGCGGCCGGCGAAGCGCGCCTCGGGCGCGGGCTGCCGCGTGAAGGCCGCGCGCAGCGGGTTGCCCACCCACGCGCCCTTCCTGAGCGCCTCCGGGAATGCGGTGAACACCCGGTCGGCCACGCCAGCGAGCACCTTGTTCACGAGCCCGGCCACCGAGTTCTGCTCATGCACCACGAGCGGCTTGCCGCAGAGCACGGCCATCATGCCGCCGGGGAAGGTGACGTAGCCGCCCAGGCCCACCACCACGTCCGGCTTCACGCGCCGCACCACGGCCAGCGCCTGCCAGAACGCGCGCAGCAGGCGCAACGGCAGCAGCGCCAGCGTGACCGGCCCCTTGCCGCGCACGCCCGAGAAATCGATGGGCTCGAACGCGAACCCCTGCGGCGGCACGATGCGCGACTCCATGCTGCCCGGCGTGCCGAGCCAGTGCACGCGCCAGCCGCGCGCGCGCAGCTCCTCGGCCACGGCAAGGCCCGGGAAGATGTGGCCGCCGGTGCCGCCGGCCATCACGAGGGCGGTCTTCGGGCGGGCCGTCATACACGCCCCCCTCTCATCAGCAATTTATTCTCGTAGTCCACCCGCAAAACCACCGCGATGGCCACGAGGTTCATGAGGATGGCCGAGCCGCCGAAGCTCATGAGCGGCAGCGTGAGGCCCTTGGTGGGCAGCGCGCCGAGGTTCACGCCCATGTTGATGAAGGCCTGGAAGCCCATCCAGATCGCCACGCCCTGCGCGACGAGGCCCGCGAACACGCGGTCGAGCGCGATGGCCTGGCGGCCGATGTGCATGATGCGGCGCGTCATCCAGAAGAAGAGCACGATGAGCACGAGCACGCCGGCGAGGCCGAACTCCTCGCCGATGACGGCAAGCAGGAAGTCGGTGTGCGCCTCGGGCAGCCAGTGCAGCTTCTCCACGCTACCGCCCAGGCCCACGCCGAAGATCTCGCCGCGCCCGATGGCGATGAGCGAGTGCGAGAGCTGGTAGCCCTTGCCCAGCGCATGCGCCTCGCTGAACGGGTCGAGGTAGGCGAAGATGCGCTCGCGCCGCCAGGGGCTGCCCATCACCATGATGGCGAAGGCCAGCACCAGCACGGCGGCGATCAGGAAGAACATGCGGGCGTTCACGCCGCCCAGGAACAGGATGCCCATGGCGATGATGGCGATCACCATGAAGGCGCCCATGTCGGGCTCGGCCAGCAGCAGCACGCCCACCACCGCCACCGCCACGCCCATGGGCAGCACGGCGCGGAAGAAGCGCTCCTTGACCTCCATCTTGCGCACCATGTAGTCGGCCGCGTAGATGAGCACCGCGAACTTGGCGAGTTCGGAGGGCTGGAAGTTCATGATGCCCAGCGACAGCCAGCGGCGCGCGCCGTTGACCACCGTGCCCACATGCGGCACGAGCACGGCCACCAGCAGCGCGATGGACACGATGAACAGCCACGGCGCCACGCGCTCCCAGACGGACATCGGCACCTGGAACGCCAACAGCGCCGCCACGAAGCCCATCGCCAGCGCGAAGATGTGGCGCATGAGGAAGTGGGTGGGCGCGATCTTGCCGAAGCGCGGGTTGTCCGGCATAGCGATGGAGGCCGAATACACCATCACGAGGCCCCAGGCGAGCAGCGCCACCACCACCCAGAGCAGCGCCTGGTCGAAGCCGAGCACGCGCGCGGGCGTGGTCGTGGTCTTGCGGTACTCGGTGCCGCCCACGCGCACGGGCAGCACGTCGGCCGCGGGCGCGGCGCCGCCGCCGAACCAGCCGGCCATGCGCTGCCAGAGGCCCTGGGCCGGTGCGCCAGCGCTCATGGCGCAGCCTCCCTGCGGCGGGCTTGCCGGACGGCGCTCATGCGAGGCCCCCTTCCAGCGCCTGACCGGCCTCGTCGGCGAGGGCCTGAACGGCCTCGCGGAACACCTCGGCGCGGTGTTCGTAATTCCGGAACATGTCGAAGCTCGCGCAGGCGGGCGACATCAGCACGGCGTCGCCCGCGTGGGCGCGCTGCGTGGCGATGCCCACGGCTTCGGGCAGCGTCGCGGCGTCGATCAGCGGCACGCCGGCGCCCTGCAGCGCGGCGCGGATCTGCGGGCCGTCGCGGCCGATGAGCACGGCAGCGCGCGCATAGCGGGCCACGGGCGCGGCCAGCGGCGAGAAATCCTGCCCCTTGCCGTCGCCGCCCAGGATGACGACGACGCGCCGGTCCGCGCCCAGGCCCCCCAGCGCGGCCACCGTGGCGCCCACGTTGGTGCCCTTGCTGTCGTCGAAATACTCCAACTCGTTCAAACGGCCCACGGATTCCACGCGGTGGGGCTCGCCGCGGTACTCGCGCAGGGCATAGAGCATGGGCGCGAAGGCGCAGCCGGCGGCATGGGCCAGCGCCAGCGCGGCCAGCGCGTTCACCGCGTTGTGCCGGCCCCGGATGCGCAGCGCGTCGGCCGGCATCAGGCGCTGGATGTGCAGGTCTTCCTCGGCCTGCCCGCGCACGCGCTTCGCGGTCTCGTCGGCTTCCTGCGCGCGCACCAGCCAGGCCATGCCGTTGACGACCTCGATGCCGAAGTCGCCGGGGCGCTGGGGCATGTCGCCGCCGAAGGTCACGTGGGCACGCAACTGGGGCTTTTGCAGCTTGACCCGCACGGGCGGCGGCAGCATGGCCATCACCGACGGGTCCTCGCGGTTGAGCACCATGAGCCCCGACGCACCGAAGACACGGGCCTTGGCGCCCGCGTAGGCCTGCAGGTCGCCGTGCCAGTCGAGGTGGTCCTGCGTGATGTTGAGCACGGTGGCGGCCGTGGGCTCGAAGCCGGCGACGCCTTCCAGCTGGAAGCTGGAGAGTTCGAGCACCCAGGCCTCGGGCAGCGCGTCCGCGTCCAGGTGGCGGCCCAGCGTGTCGAGCAGGGTGGGGCCGATGTTGCCGGCCACCGCCACGGAGCGGCCCGCGCATTCCACGAGCAGGCCGGTGAGCGAGGTCACCGTGGTCTTGCCGTTGGTGCCGGTGACGGCCAGCACCGCGGGCGCATAGCCATGCGATGCCCGGAGCGCCGCCAGGGCCTGGGAAAAGAGGTCCAGCTCCCCGCCAGTCGCCATGTTTTCTTGCTTTGCAGCTACAAAAACAGGAGCAAACGTCGCGGGACTCAGGCCCGGCGAGCGGTACACGCCCTGCAGCCCACGCCCCTGCACGAGCGCGGCATCGAAGGCGCCGGACACGAAGCGCACCTGCGGCAGCTCGGCCTGCAGCGCGGCGAGCTGCGGCGGCGCCGTGCGCGTATCGGCCACGGTCACCTCGCGGGCGCCGCAGCGCACGCACCAGCGCGCCATCGCCAGGCCCGAGGCCCCCAGCCCCAGGATGAGGAGGTTCTGCCCGTCGAGCGGGCGCAGCCCCTCGCCCGGGCGGCCGGCCGCGGCGGCGGCGGGCGCCTCTACAGAATCGGCCCCGGCGAAAGCCTCGGCCTGCGGTTCCGGGGCGGGCCCGTCTTCGCCCTCGGGCGCCTGCACGTCCGCGAAGATGCGGGCCACGAACTCCGAGGCGGCCTGCGCCGCCGATACGCGCGGCGCGGTCATGTCGATGGCGTCCGCGAGCGTGGGCACGGGCGTGCCGGCACCGGCACCGGCACCGGGCACCGGTGCCTCGCCCGGGCCCGACGGCACGGGCGCATGCTCCGGCCCGGCGGCCGCCTCCGGGGACGGGGGCAGCGCCGGTTCGGCGGCAGCGAGGGGGTCGCGGTCGAGCGGGTTCATCGCAGTTTCAGCGTGGTGAGGCCGATCAGGCACAGCAGCATGGTGATGATCCAGAAGCGCACGACGACCTGCGTCTCCTTCCAGCCGCTCTTCTCGAAGTGGTGGTGCAGCGGCGCCATCTTGAGCAGGCGCCGGCCCTCGCCGTAGCGGCGCTTGGTGTACTTGAACCACGCCACCTGCAGCATCACCGACAGCGCCTCGACCACGAAGATGCCGCCCATGATGGCCAGCACGATCTCCTGGCGCACGATGACGGCGATGGTGCCCAGCGCGCCGCCCAGCGCGAGCGCGCCCACGTCGCCCATGAAGACCTGCGCCGGGTGGGTGTTGAACCACAGGAAGGCGAGGCCCGCGCCGGCCATGGCCGAGCAGAAGATCAGCAGCTCGCCCGCGCCCGCGATGTTGGGGAACAGCAGGTACTTGGAATAGACCGAGCTGCCGGTCACATAGGCGAACACGCCGAGCGAGGCGCCCACCATGACCACGGGCATGATGGCGAGGCCGTCCAGCCCGTCGGTGAGGTTCACGGCATTGCTCGACCCCACGATGACGAGGTAGGTCAGAATCACGAAGCCGAGCACGCCGAGCGGGTAGCTCACCTCCTTGAAGAAAGGCACCAGCAGGCCGGCCTGCGGCGGCAGGTCCATCGAGAAGCCGGACTGGATCCAGGTGATGAACAGCTCGAACACGCGCGCGTTGGAGTTCTCGGAGATGCAGAACACCAGGTACAGCGCCGCCAGCAGGCCGATGACGGATTGCCAGAAATACTTCTCGCGCGAGCGCATGCCCTCGGGGTCCTTGCGCACCACCTTGCGCCAGTCGTCCACCCAGCCGATGGCGCCGAAGCCCAGCGTGACGGCCAGCACCACCCACACGAAGCGGTTGGAGAGATCGAACCACAGCAGCGTGGAGATGGCGATGGAGCCCAGGATGAGCACGCCGCCCATGGTGGGCGTGCCGCTCTTGGAGAGGTGCGACTCCATCGCATAGCCGCGGATCGGCTGGCCGATCTTGAGGGCCGAGAGGACGCGGATCACCTTCGGCCCTGCGACGAGGCCGATGAGCAGCGCCGTCATGGCCGCCATCACCGCGCGGAAGGTGAGGTACTGGAACACGCGGAAGAAGCCGAACTCGGGCGAGAGCCCCTGCAGCCATTGGGAGAGCATCAGCAGCATGCGGTGCTCCCCGGGGTGGTGGCGCGGGCCGTGCCGCCTGCGCCGTTGCCGTCCTGCGGGCGGATTTGCGAGGCCGCTTCCAGCGCCTGCACCACCTGTTCCATCTTCATGAACCGCGATCCCTTCACCAGCACGCTGCCCACCGCGGGCAGGGTGTCTTGCACCGCCGCGAGCAGCGATGCCATGTCGTCGAAATGCCGCGCATCCGGCCCGAAGGCCCGCGCGGCGTATGTGCTGAGCGCGCCCAGCGCGAACAGCCGGCCGATGCCGCATTCGCGCGCATGGGCGCCCGCCTCGGCATGGAACTGCGGCCCTTCGTCCCCCACCTCGCCCATGTCGCCCATCACCAGCAGTTGCGGGCCGGGCAGTTCGGCCAGCACGTCGATGGCGGCGCGCATGGAGTCGGGGTTGGCGTTGTAGGTGTCGTCCACGGCCGTGAGGGCGCGCGGCGCCCCGGAGGGCTGCGGCACCCAGGCCTCGAAGGCGCGCGAGCGGCCCTTCACCGGCTCGAAGGCCGCGAGGCCGCGCGCGATGGCATCGAGCGGCGCGCCCGCGGCCAGCGCGCAGGCCGTGGCGGCCAGCGCATTGGCCACGTTGTGGCGACCCGCGATGCGCAGCGTGCCATCGAAGGCGCCCTGCGGCGTGTCGATGTGTACGCGCCACGCGCCCGCCTCCCAGCGGGCCTGCGTGCAGCGCACCTCCGCGCGGCTGCCGGCCTGCGCGCCGAACGTGAGGCAGCGGCGCGCGCCCGCGATCTCGCGCCAGAGGGGCGTGTATTCGTCGTCGGCGGGGAACACCGCCACGCCGTCCGCGGACAGCGCCGCGATCACGGAGCCGTTCTCCTCGGCCACCGCGCGCACCGTGCGCATGAACTCCAGGTGCTCGCGCTGCGCGTTGTTGACGAGTGCCACCGTGGGCCGCGCGATGTCGGCAAGGTAGGCGATCTCGCCCGGATGGTTCATGCCGAGTTCGATGACCGCGGCCTCGTGCTGCGCGCCCAGGCGCAGCAGCATCAGCGGCACGCCGATGTCGTTGTTGAAGTTGCCTTGCGTTGCAAATGCGGCCTCGCCCTTCCAGGCACGCAGCACCGAGGCGGTCATCTGCGTGACGGTGGTCTTGCCGTTGCTGCCCGTCACCCCGATGAGCGGCAGCGCGAGGCGCGCGCGCCAGCCCGCCGCGAGAGCGCCCAGCGCCGCGAGCGTGTCGGGCACCTCGATGCCGGGCAGGCCCGCGGCCTCCAGCCGGCCGGGATGGGCCAGGGCCGCGGCGGCACCGCCCGCGCGCGCGTCGGCGAGGAAGTCATTGGCATCGAAGCGCTCGCCCTTGAGCGCCACGAACAGGTCGCCCGCGCGCAGGGTGCGCGTGTCGGTGTGCACGCGGGCCAGGGGCAGCTGCGCATCCCCGGCGAGGCGCGCCTGGGGCACGCGGGCCTGCACGAGCGCGTGCGCATCCCGCAGGGTGAGCAGGGCGGGCGCGGTCATGGCAGGCCTCCCGGCTCGGTGGGGGCCGCGCCGCCGGCGTCCCGCAGGCCGAGCGCCGCCCGTGCATGGGCGGCGTCGGAGAAGGGCCGGCGCACGCCCGCCGCTTCCTGGTAGTCCTCATGGCCCTTGCCGGCGATGAGCACCACGTCGCTCGTGCCCGCATCGGCCAGGGCGCGCGCGATGGCCACCTCGCGGTCGGGTTCGGCCCGCACCAGGGCCCCCTCCGCGGTGCCCCGCAGGATCTCCTGCAGGATGGCTGCGGGGTCTTCGTTGCGCGGGTTGTCGCTGGTCACGATCACCGCATCGGCGCGCTGCTGCGCGATGCGCCCCATGAGGGGCCGCTTGGCGCGGTCGCGGTTGCCCCCGCAGCCGAACACGCACCAGAGGCGCCCGCCGCGCTCGGCGGCCACGGGCCGCAGGGCCTGCAGCGCCTGGTCCAGCGCATCGGGCGTGTGGGCATAGTCCACGGCCACGAGCGGCTGGCCCGGCAGGTGGATCAGCTCCATGCGGCCGGGCACGGGCGAGAGCTGGGCACAGGCCCAGAGCGCATGCTCCAGCGGCACGCCCAGCGCGCGCAGCGCGGCGGCCACGGCGAGCAGGTTGTGGATGTTGTAGTGGCCGATCACCCGCGTCTGCAGCACATGGGTGTGCACGCCCTCGGCCACCGTGAAGCGCAGGCCGCCCTCGCCCCAGGCGATGTCGCGGGCCTGCAGGCGCGCGGGGCCGGCGATGGACGTGGTCCACAGGTCGAGCGGGCGCTGCGCGAGCGCATCGGCCAACTCCGCGCCGCGCGGATCGTCGATGTTGACGATGGCGGCCTGCAGTCCGGGCCAGTCGAAGAGCGCGCTCTTGGCCTGCCAGTACGCGGCCATGCCGGGGTGGTAGTCCAGGTGGTCCTGGCTGAAGTTGGTGAACACCGCGGCGCGGATGCGCGTGCCGGCGAGCCGGTGCTCCGCCAGCCCGATGGACGAGGCCTCGATGGCGCAGGCGGCATCGCCCGCCTCCACCAGCGCGGCGAAGGCGCGCTGCAGCCGCACCGGGTCGGGCGTCGTGAGGCCGGTGCTTTCCAGCTCCGGGGGAACCCCCAGGCCCAGGGTGCCCACGATGCCGCAGCGGCCCGGCTTCGACAGCCCGTGCTGCGACAGCAGGTTGAGCGCATCGGCCAGCCACCAGGTGGTGCTGGTCTTGCCGTTCGTGCCCGTCACGGCGATCACGTCCAGCCGCTGCGCGGGCAATCCGAACCACTCGGCGGCCAGCAGCCCGGTGGCGGCCTTGAGGCCGTGCAGCGCCGCGATGCCGTCCGCCCCGAAGCGGAAGGCCTCCACGCCTTCGTGCTCCACCAGGCAGGCCACGGCGCCGCGTGCGAGCGCCTCGCCGACGTGCATGCGGCCATCGGTGGCGGCGCCCGGCCAGGCGACGAACGCATCGCCCGGCTGCACCTGCCGGCTGTCGGTGCGCAGCGTGCCCTGCGTCACGCGCGCGCGCAGCCATTCGAGCGCCTCGTGCACGGAGCCGAGCAGTGGCGGCTGGGGAACGGCGGTTCCGGTCATAGCGACTCCTCGACGCTGTTGGCGACGATCTGGGGCTTCACGGCCATGTCCGGCGACACGCCCATCATGCGCAGCGTCTGCTGCACGACCACGCTGAACACGGGCGCGGCCACGGCCCCGCCGTAGAAAACGCCGTTGCTGGGCTCGTCGATCATCACCGCGACGATGATGCGGGGCTTGTCGATCGGTGCCATGCCGGTGAACCACGCGCGGTACTTGCCCGAGGCATAGCTCTTGCCCACCTGCTTGCGCGCGGTGCCGGATTTTCCGCCCACCGAGTAGCCCACGGTCTGCGCCTGCTGCCCCGTGCCGCCGGGGCCCGCGGCCATCTGCAGCATCTTGCGCACCTGATCGGCCGTGCGCTCGGAAAACACGGGCACGCCCACGGCCGGCTCGTGGGTCTTGAGCATGGTGGCGGGAATGACCTTGCCGCCGTTGGCGAAGACGGTGTAGGAGCGCGCCATCTGCAGCAGGCTGGCCGAGAGGCCGTAGCCATAGGACATGGTGGCCTGCTCGACCGGGCGCCACGTCTTGTAGGGCCGCAGCCGGCCGCCCACCACGCCGGGGAAGTGGATCTGCGGCTTCTGGCCGAAGCCGGCGGCGGAGAAGGTCTCCCACATCTCGCGCGCGGGCATCTGCATGGCGATCTTGGTGGTGCCCACGTTGCTGGATTTCTGGATCACGCCCTCCACGGTGAGCACGCCGTAGTTGTGCGTGTCGGAAATGGTGGAGCCCGTCACGGTGACGCGGCCGGGGTTGGTGTCGATGATGGTCTCGGGCTTCACGCGGCCCGTCTCCAGCGCGAGGCCGATGGTGAAGGGCTTCATCGTGGAGCCGGGCTCGAACACGTCGGTGATGGCGCGGTTGCGCAACTGCTCGCCAGTCAGGTTCTGGCGCTTGTCGGGCACGTAGCTCGGGTAGTTGGCGAGCGCCAGCAGCTCGCCCGTGTGCGCGTCGATCACCACCACGCTGCCGGCCTTGGCCTTGTGCAGCGCCACCTGGTCGCGCAGCTTCTGGTAGGCGAAGAACTGCACCTTGCTGTCGATCGAGAGCTGCATGTCCTTGCCGTCCACGGGCGGCACCTCAGCGCCGACGCCCTCCACCACGCGGCCCAGGCGGTCCTTGATGACGCGGCGCGAGCCGGGCTTGCCGGCCAGGTCCTTGTCGAAGGCGAGTTCCACGCCCTCCTGGCCATGGTCCTCCACGTTGGTGAACCCCACCACGTGCGCGGCGGATTCGCCCTCGGGGTACTGGCGCTTGTATTCCTTGCGCTGGTAGATGCCCTTGATGTCCAGCGCGGCGATCTGCTGGCCCAGCTCCCAGTCGAGCTGGCGCTTGATCCAGACGAAGGTCTTGTCCTCGTCGGCGAGCTTGGCCTGCAGCGCGGGCAGGGGCATCTCCAGCAGCCGGGCCAGCTCCTTCATCTTGGCGCGCACCTCGGGCCGGTCCTGCTCCACGTCCTCGGGAATGGCCCAGATGCTGGCGGCCGGCACGCTGGAGGCCAGGATCAGGCCGTTGCGGTCGAGGATGCGGCCGCGGTTGGCCGGCAGCTCCAGCGTGCGCGCGAAGCGCACCTCGCCCTGGCGCTGGAAGAAGGCATTGCCGAACACCTGCACGTAGGCCGCGCGGCCAGCCAGCGCCAGGAAGCCCAGCGCCACCATGGCGACGATGAACTTGCTGCGCCAGACGGGCGTCTTGCTCGCGAGCAGCGGGCTGGAGGTGTAGAGGACGCTGCGGCTCATCGGCGTCCCCCTGCGGCGGGCGCCGCACCGGCCGGGCCGGACGCGCCGGCCATCGCGGCGGACGCGGTGACGACGGGGCGGCCGTCGTCCGCCACGTACTGGGTGATCGCCGGCGTGGCCGTGCGCATCTGCAGGCGGTCGCGCGCGAGCTTCTCCACGCGCAGCGGCGTGGCCTGGGCGCGCTTCTCGACCTGCAGGCGCTGGTGCTCGGTCTCCAGCCGGCGCGACTCGGCGATGGCGCGGTCCAGCTCGGTGAAGAGGCGGCGCGACTCGTACTGCGTGTGCACGAGGTAGAGCGCGCTGGCCAGCACGGCCAGCAGCAGCACGAGGCTCAGGCGCGTCATGCCGGCACCTCCGTGCGCTCGGCCACGCGCATCACGGCGCTGCGCGCGCGCGGGTTGGCCTCCACCTCGGCCGCGCCGGGCTTGACGCGCTCCAGCGCCTTGAGCCGCATGGGCTGCGGCGCGGCGAAGGGCGCGCGGCGGTCGTAGACCTCCTTGGAGTGCTGGGCGATGAACTGCTTGACGATGCGGTCTTCCAGCGAGTGGAAGCTGATGACCACCAGCCGGCCGCCGGGCGCCAGCACGCGCAGGCTGGCCTCTAGCGCGGCCTGCAGTTCTTCCAGTTCAGCGTTGATGAAAATCCGAAGAGCCTGAAAGGTCCGTGTGGCGGGGTTCTGGCCGACTTCGCGGGTCTTGACCGCGCCAGCCACGAGCTGGGCCAGCTCGGCAGTGGTGCGCAGCGGGCCGCGTTCCGCGCGCCAAGCAACAATCGCCTTTGCAATGGGGCCAGCAAACCGTTCTTCACCGTATTCACGAATCACCTCCGCAATCTGCCCCACTTCGGCCGAGGCCAGCCAGTCGGCCACGCTTTCGCCGCGCGTGGTGTCCATGCGCATGTCGAGGGGGCCGTCGAAACGGAAACTGAAGCCACGCGCGGGGCTGTCGATCTGCGGCGAGCTCACGCCCAGGTCCATGAGGATGCCGGCGGCGCTGCCCTCGGGAAGCTCGACCAGGTGGCGAAAGCCCTCGTGCCGAATGGAAAAGCGCGCATCGGTGATGCGCGCTGCTTCTTGGATGGCCTCGGGGTCCTTGTCGAACGCCACGAGGCCCCCGCCCGGCCCCAGCTTCTCCAGGATGCGGCGCGAATGCCCGCCGCGCCCGAAGGTCGCATCGACCCAGGTGCCGGCCGGCGACGGACCGGCGGCACCCAGCAGGGCATCGACCGCCTCGTCCAGAAGAACAGTGGTGTGCTGAAGCAGCAAAGGTGCGACTGCCATGGCCTTCAGAAAGAAAAGTCCTTGAAGGCCTCGGGCATCCCGCCCTGCATGGCCTGGGCCTCCTGGGCCTCGTACGTGGCCTTGTCCCAAAGCTCGAAGTGGTTGCCCATGCCCAGCAGCATCGCGTCCTTGGTGATGCCGGCGGCCTGGCGCAGCTCGGGGGCGACGAGCACGCGGCCCGTGCCGTCCATGTCCACGTCCTGGGCGTTGCCCAGGAAGATGCGCTTCCACCATTGGGCGGACATCGGCAGCTCGGCGATGCGCTCGCGGAACTTCTCCCACTCGGGGCGGGGGAAGACCATGAGGCAGCCGTGCGGGTGCTTGGTGATGGTGAGCTGGCCACCGGCCGTCGCGCTGAGGACGTCACGATGCCGGGTCGGCACGGAAAGCCTTCCCTTCGCATCCAGACTCAGCGATGACGCCCCTTGAAACACCGATCAGACCCCGACATGTTGTCGCCGCCAAAGCCCGCAAAACCGGGGCCGGAGGGCACTTTTCACCACTTAATTGCACTTTTTTGCACTGTAGCAGGAAAAGACCCAGCCGCACGAGGGGGTGCAACAAAGTTTTGCAATGAAATCAAGGACTTAGCGGCGACAGCGAAGGCAGCGTATCGCCAAAATTCCTTCATGGATAAGCACTTAGCAGACCCTGTGCAAGTGATACCTGAAGGTTGTGCGCCAACATGGAATGCGCGCACGCGCATCCCGGCCGCCGGACGGCGGCGGGGCGCCTGTAGGCGGGCTCTTACAGGATGTAGCGCGAGAGGTCTTCGTTCTGGCTGAGGCTGGCCAGGCGCGCGTCCACGTAGGCCGCATCGACGCGCACCGTCTGGCCCGACAGGCGCGTGGCGTCGAAGCTCACCTCGTCCAGCAGCCGCTCCATGACGGTGGAGAGGCGGCGCGCGCCGATGTTCTCGGTGCGCTCGTTGACCTCGAAGGCGATGTGCGCGAGCCGGGTGATGCCCTCGGGCAAAAACTCCAGCGCCACGCCCTCCGTGGCCAGCAGGGCCTGGTACTGCTTGACGAGGGAGGCGTGCGTCTGGGTGAGGATGGCCTCGAAATCGCCCACCGAGAGCGACTCCAGCTCCACGCGGATCGGGAAGCGCCCCTGCAACTCCGGGATCAGGTCGCTGGGCCGGGAGAGGTGGAAGGCGCCCGAGGCGATGAAGAGGATGTGGTCGGTCTTGACCATGCCGTACTTGGTGCTCACCGTGGTGCCCTCCACCAGCGGCAGCAGGTCGCGCTGCACGCCCTGGCGGGAGACGTCGGAGCCGCTCGTTTCCTGGCGCGTGGCCACCTTGTCGATCTCGTCGAGGAAGACGATGCCGTTCTGCTCGGCGTTCTGCACGGCGCGGGTCTTGATCTCCTCCTCGTTCACGAGCTTGGCGGCCTCCTCGTCGGCGATGAGCTTGAGGGCCTCGGCGATCTTGAGCTTGCGCGTCTTGCGCCGCTCCTGGCCGATCTGGCTGAACATGCCGCGCAGCTGCTCGGCCATGTCCTCCATGCCCTGCGGGCCCATGATTTCGAGCTGCGGGCGCGCATCGGCGACGTCGATCTCGATCTCCTTGTCATCGAGCTGGCCCTCGCGCAGCTTCTTGCGGAACACCTGGCGCGCGGTGCTGTCGGCCGGCTGCTCGCCGGTGCGCGCGGGCGGGATCAGCACGTCGAGGATGCGGTCCTCGGCCGCGTCCTCGGCGCGGGCGCGCACCTTCTTCATGTCCGCCTCGCGGGTCTGCTTCACGGCGACCTCGATCAGGTCGCGGATGATCGAATCCACGTCCTTGCCCACGTAGCCCACCTCGGTGAACTTGGTGGCCTCCACCTTGATGAAGGGCGCGTCGGCCAGCCGCGCGAGGCGCCGCGCGATCTCGGTCTTGCCCACGCCGGTGGGGCCGATCATGAGGATGTTCTTGGGCGTGATCTCCTGGCGCAGGCCGGCATCGACCTGCTGGCGGCGCCAGCGGTTGCGCAGCGCGATGGCGACGGCGCGCTTGGCGCCCGCCTGGCCCACGATGTGGCGGTCGAGTTCGGAGACGATTTCCTGGGGGGTCATGGAGGACATGGAAGAACCTGGAAGCGAAAGGGGCCGCATGTCGGCGTGAATACTACGAAATTCGCTACATAAAATATAGCGAACACACTGAAAGGAGCAGGTGCGCCCCGCCGGTCAGAGCGTCTCGATGGTGTGGTGCATGTTGGTGTAGATGCACAGCTCGCCCGCGATGGCGAGGGACTTGCGCACGATCTCCTCGGCCGGCAGCTCGGTGTGGTTGAGCAGCGCCTTGGCGGCCGAATGCGCATAGGCGCCGCCCGAGCCGATGGCCACGATGCCCTGCTCGGGCTCCAGCACGTCGCCGTTGCCGGTGATGATGAGCGAGGCGCTGGCATCGGCCACGGCCAGCATGGCCTCCAGGCGGCGCAGCACGCGGTCGGTGCGCCAGTCCTTGGTGAGCTCGATGGCGGCGCGCGTCAGGTGGCCCTGGTGCTTGTCGAGCTTGGCCTCGAAGCGCTCGAACAGCGTGAACGCATCGGCCGTGGCCCCCGCGAAGCCCGCGAGCACCTTGCCGTGGTAGAGCTTGCGCACCTTGCGCGCGGAGCCCTTGACCACGATGTTGCCGAGGGTGACCTGGCCGTCGCCGCCGATGGCGACCTGGATGGTGCCGTCCGCGGCCTGGCGGCGGACGCTGAGGATGGTGGTGCCGTGAAACTGTTCCATAGCGTCCGGAAATGGGGGTGCCTGCCCGGATTGCAACGGCTGGCCCGCAGGAGTGGGCGGCGCCCCATCCCAACCGCAGGGGCGGGCTGAAGGGCCGACGGCCCCGGCGCCGATCCGTCAGTTCTTGCGCGGGACGATGATCGCGTGCTCGTTGACGCCGATCACGTTGAAGAACACGGCCACCAGCCGCTGCACCTGCGTGAAGTGGACCACGTTGCCCAGGGCCTGCTGGGCGGCGGCCCAGTTCAGCACCGAGCCGGCGGCCGCGAAATCCACGCGCGCCAGCCGGTCGCAGCCGATGGCGAACGGCACGCCGGTGTGCAGGCGGGCCTCCATGGGTTCGAGCATGGGCGTCGCGTCGCCCTCGATGTGGCCGGACAGCGATGCGGCCGGCACGGCGGGCTCCAGGCCGCCGATGAACGAGGAGGACGGATCGCCGAAGCCCGAGGCGAGCGGGTCGGCCTCGGGCGCGCCGGCCTGGGCACCCGCGGCCGGCGCCACGCCGTCGTCGTCGGAATAGCTGCAGCGCGGCGGCACCCAGGACGGCGGCGAGACCTCGTAGGTGACGCAGTAGTCCAGCGCGACGAGTTCGAACTCGTCGGGCTTGCCCATGAGCCGCAGCGCCGCCATGCGCAGGCGCCACCACTCGGGCGACACGCCCGCATCGCCCGAGGGCGTGCGCGCCTCCAGCAGGCTCGCGAGGGCATCCACGCCCTTGAAGACGATGGCATCGGCCCGGTCCGCCCACTGGCCGAAGAGCTGGGCCAGCCCCGGGAGGGCCCCCTCTTCCACGGTCATGAGGCGCGACCACGCGAAGGTCCAGGGCGGCGCAGAGCGGGCGATGGACGCCTGCAGGGCCACCACCGACTGGGCGGCGATCACGGACGGCGCATTCCAGAGGAATTCGCGCTGCGGCATCCCCGCGGCCAGGGGGGAGGACGCCGCGGGCGCCTGCAGCCCCAGCAGCTCGGGCATGGAGAACCACAAGGGCGCGGAGCGGCCGAACCGCGCCGCGAAATCGATGGCCAGCGCGTCGAAGCGGTCGTGCTCGCCGACGGCGCGGTAGAGGTCGAAGAGCGTCATCCAGAACTCGGACTGCCGTTCGAGTTCGTCGTGCTCGTGCTGCGCCAGCACCTCCAGCAGGCCCGATTCCGCGCCGGCGTAATCGCCATTGGCGAAGCGGATGGCCGCCTCCTCCAGGTCGGGCTCATGGACGAAAGGCTCGGGCTCGGGGGCCTGCGGGGCGGGCACGGCCGGGTCGGCGCGCTCGGTCAGCAGGGGCGGCTGCCCGCCGCCGCGGGAGGACGCCGGGAAATCCAGGCCCGACGGGGGCAGGCTGTCCCCGGCGAAGAGCGGCTGCACGCCGGCGCCCGTGTTCAGGCTCGCGGGCAGGCTGGCCGGCGCGGTGGGGGCGAACGCCCGGGCATGCGCGGCGATGGTGGAATCGGTGGCGCCCATGGGCGCCGGCTCGGTGGGCGCGATGCCGCCCGGCTCGGTGGAGGCCCCGGCGGCGGGCTGGTTGCTCTTCCACCACTGCTGGGACATCTGCGCCTCGATCTCGTCGATCTTCTTGAGCGTGACCGCCCGGTCGTCGGGCGAGGTCATGCTGGTGTGGAAGAACGAGGGGCGCGCCGTCAGGTCTTCGGTGCGCTGGCCGTGCAGCGCCTCGCGCTGGCGCAGCTTGCGCAACTGATCGAACTCGCGGCGCCGCACGAAGTCGTTGCGGCGCTTGCGCTCGATCATTTCCTTGAGCATCTGCTTGCTGTACTGGCTCTCCCGGTCCTCGTCGATCGAGTCGAGTTCGTTCCAGTTGACGGTGGGGTTGCGGACGAACCGCACCATCTTGGACAGCAGGCCGCGGGAGGATTCTTCCTTGCTCATGGGATCGTCGTGGTTCCAGGCACGCGCCGCGGCGCAGTGGTCATGAAAAGGTCGGGCGCCGGGCGGGTGGCGGGAGGGTGCGGCCGGTCAGTCCCCGAACATCTTCTGTTTCAGCTCGCGGCGCTGCTGCGCCTCCAGCGACAGGGTGGCCGTGGGGCGGGCCAGCAGGCGGCCGACGCCGATGGGCTCGCCGGTCTCGTCGCAGTAGCCGTAGTCGCCCGCGTCGATGCGCGCGATGGACTGCTCGATCTTCTTGAGCAGCTTGCGCTCGCGGTCGCGGGTGCGCAGCTCCAGCGCGTGCTCTTCCTCGATGGTGGCGCGGTCGGCGGGATCGGGCACCACCACGGTGTCCTCGCGCAGGTGCTCGGTGGTCTCGCCGGCGTTGTTGTGCATGTCCTGCTTGAGCATGACGAGCTTGTGGCGGAAGAAGGCCATCTGCTTCTCGTTCATGTATTCGCCGTCGGGCATGGAAAGCACCTCGGCGTCGGTCAGCTCCTCGGCCGGCTTGGTTTTCCAGTTGTTGGCCAGCTTCGGGTCTTTCTTGGCGGCCGCGACGGGCGATTGCTCTTGCAGGGTCGTAGGCATGGTATGTCTTTGGCTGGCTGTGCCGGCCAGGGTGGCCGGCGATGGTGCCGTGGATAGTACGGTCAATTGCTTCAAACGGGAAGAAGGCCGGCAGCCGCGCCCACCCCTTTTCGCAGGGTGGACACGAAGGGCCCGCGGGGCCTCCCGGTCCGCCCGCGCTCCCCGGCGGCTCGCGGCATGGACAGGAGGGCGGCAAGCCCTCCGGTTTTTACCGGGGCGCGATTGTATCGACCTGATTCGACAACGCGCGGCCGCCCCGCGCGAAGTAGTGGTTATCCTACAAACACCCTCCGGCGGGCCTCACGCCAGGCACTGCTCCAGGCCCTGCTGGAAGATGTCCTGCGGCAGGTCGATGCCGATGAAGACCATCCGGCTCTGGCGGCGCTCGCCCTCGGCCCACTGCGGCCCCAGGTCGCTGCCCATGAGCTGGTGCACGCCCTGGAAGATCACCTTGCGCTCGGTGCCCTTCATGTCCAGCACGCCCTTGTAGCGCAGCATGCGCGGGCCGTAGATGTTGACGATGGCGCCCAGGAAATCCTCCAGCTTGGCGGGGTCGAAGGGCCGGTCGGCGCGGTAGACGAAGCTTTTCACGTCGTCGTCGTGGTGATGGTGGTGGCCGTGGCCGCCGTGCTGGTGCGAGGGATGGCTGCAGTGCTCGCCATGCTCGTGGTCATGGTCATGGTCATGGTCATGGTCATGGTCATGGTCATGGTCATGGTCATGGTCATGGTCATGGCCGTGATCTTCGTGCCCGTGGTCGTGGTCGTCCTCCTTGAGGAAGTCCGGGTCGATGTCGAGCTTGGCGTTCAGGTTGAAGCCGCGCAGGTCCAGCACCTCGGAGATCGGCACTTCGCCGAAATGCACGGCCTTGATCGGCGCGCGCGGGTTCATGTGCTTGAGGCGGTGGATCAGCGCGTCGGTCTCCTCCCGGCTGACCAGGTCGGTCTTGGAGAGGAAGATCTGGTCGGCGAAGCCCACCTGGCGGCGCGCCTCCTGGCGGTCGTTGAGCTGCTGGGCCGCGTGCTTGGCGTCCACCAGGGTGAGGATGGAGTCGATGAGGTAGGTCTCGGCGATCTCCTCGTCCATGAAGAAGGTCTGGGCCACGGGGCCGGGGTCGGCGAGGCCGGTGGTCTCGATCACGATGCGGTCGAACTCGATGAGGCCCTTGCGGCGCTTGGCGGCCAGCATCTGCAGCGTCTCGCGCAGGTCTTCGCGGATGGTGCAGCAGATGCAGCCGTTGCTCATCTGCACGATCTGCTCCTTGGAATCGGTCACGAGGATGTCGTTGTCGATGTTCTCCTCGCCGAATTCGTTCTCGATGACGGCGATCTTCTGGCCATGCGCCTCGGTCAGCACGCGCTTGAGCAGCGTCGTCTTGCCCGAGCCCAGGAAGCCGGTCAGGATGGTGGTGGGGATGAGGGACATGGGAGGTCTTTCAGGAAGGAAGAATCGCCGCGGCGCGGGGCCCGGAGGGCGGCGCGGCCCGGCCTCCGGAAGGTCTCTTCAAAGTTTAGCGATCGTGTCAACCCCCCCTGCGGGCGCGGACACCTCCGCCGGGCCGGGCACCCAGCAACTATCAAATATATAGCAAACTATTCAGCATTGACGGCGACATGGAGCCGATTCGATGCCCCAACCGCTCCAGGAGGCCCCCGGAGCGGCCGCGCAGCCGCGCGGAGGCGCCTCAGCCCTTGCGCATCACCGCCAGCCCCTTGAGGTACTCGCCCTCGGGGAATTCCAGCGTCATCGGGTGGTCGGGCGCGCCGCCCAGGCGCTCCAGGATGTAGCCGTCCACGTTGGCATCCGCGCCGGCCGAGGCCACGATCTTGTGGAACAGGTCGGCGCCGATGCCGCCCGAGCACGAGAAGGTGTAGAGCATCCCGCCGGGCGCGAGCAGCTGCAGCCCCAGGCGGTTGATGTCCTTGTAGGCGCGCGCGGCGCGCTCGGCATGCGCCGCCGTGGGAGCGAACTTGGGCGGGTCGAGCACGATGGCGTCGAAGGTTCGCCCCTCCTGCAGGAAGCGCCGCAGCGAGGCGTTCACGTCGGCGTCGAGGAAATCCGCGCGGGTGGCGTCGAAGCCGTTGAGCGCCACGTGCGCCCGGGCGCGCTCCAGCGCCGGGGCCGAGGAGTCGATGGAGGTGACGTGCCCCGCCCCGCCGGCCAGCGCCGCCACGGTGAAGCCGCCGGTGTAGCAGTAGCAGTTGAGCACCCGCTGCGCGCCCAGCCGGCGCACGGCCTCGGAGAAGCGCTGGCGGCTGTCGCGCTGGTCGAGGTAGAAACCGGTCTTGTGGCCCTCGGCGATGTCCAGCGTGAGGCGCCAGCCGTGCTCGCGGATGGTGATGCCGGTGGGGCCTTCGCCGCGCAGCCAGCCGGTGGCGGGCGCGAGGCCCTCCAGCTGCCGCACGCTGGCGTCGGAGCGCTCGTAGAGCCGCTGCAGGCCGGTGGCATTCAGCAGCGCATCGGCGATCACGGCCTTCCAGCGCTCGGTGCCGGCGCTGGTGAACTGCGCCACCAGGGTGTCGCCGTAGCGGTCCACGATCAGGCCGGGCAGGCCGTCGGATTCGCCGTGCACCAGGCGCACGCCGTCGCTGTCGATGGCGAAGCGCTCCCGCGCCTGCACGGCGCCGTCCACGGCCGCGGCGAAGAACGCGGCATCGATGCGCTGCGCCTCGTCGAAGCTCCAGGCCCGCGCCCGGATGCGCGACTGGGGGCTGAACGCCGCCCAGGCCAGGAAGCGGCCCTCGGACGACTCCACGCGGACGGTCTCGCCGCTGTCGCCACCGCCCTTGGCGATGGCCGATTCGAAGATCCAGGGATGGCGGCGCAGGAGGGAGCGCTCCTTGCCGGGGCGCAGGCGGATGGTTTTCATGGGGGCATATTGTCCGGGAGCGGGCCGGGCGCGGGCCCGCTCCCCGGCGGTCAGCGCGCGGGCTGCGCGGCCGCCTCCCGGCGCGCCGGGTAGAGCGCCACGGAGCGCAGCTCCACGGCGGAGCCCGCCTGGCCGCGCCACGCGAGGCGCAGGCGGTCGAACGCGGGCGCGCCCTGCCCCGCGTCCGCCGGCAGCGGGACGCGCAG
The DNA here is from genome assembly GCF_003269065.1 of Paracidovorax anthurii. Lineage (GTDB taxonomy): Bacteria > Pseudomonadota > Gammaproteobacteria > Burkholderiales > Burkholderiaceae_C > Paracidovorax > Paracidovorax anthurii. Next base: position 71,751 of record NZ_QLTA01000003.1, on the reverse strand, counting down.
GCCCGCGGGCCCCCGCTCCCACTGCCGCACCGGCGTCTCCGGGACCAGGGGCTGCCAGGCGCCGCCGGCGGCCTGCACCTCCACGGCCAGCCGCAGGTCCTCGCCACCGCCCTCGGCCTGCACGATGAGGGCGTCGAACGCGCCCGCGCGCGCGCCCAGCTCGGCGGGGGAGAGCACGGCGGCGCGGCCCTCGCCGCCCAGCGGCAGCCGCAGCCCGTCCGCCGTGGCCGACGCCCGCGCGCCGCCGTCGGCCTGCCACTGGTCGGCATCCCGGTGCATGCCGGCGCCGAAGGTCCACAGCCGTGCGCTGCGGGGCAGGTCGTAGCGCGACATCATGAATTGCTGGATGGCCTGCTCCAGCGGCGTGCGGCGCAGCGAGGTGTAGCTGACATAGCCCGGGCTGCCCGCGGTCTCGCCCGGGCTGCCGTTCCAGGCCATCGGGGAGATGAAGCGCGCGCCGTAGTTGGCCACGTCCCGCAGGGAGCGGTAGGCCTGCTCGTAGGTGGCCATGCGCTGCGGGTGCAGCAGGTCGGCCGTGTTGTATTCGACCACCGCCCATTCCGGGCTGTAGCGCCGGAACTCGGCGAAGAGCGATGCGCTGCCCTCCATGCGGATGGCATTGAGGGCGCTGTTGCCGTAGATGATGGCCCCGAGGCGGCCCTCCACGGGCACGGAGCCCTCGATCGACATGCCGCCCGAGTCGTAGTTCTTGGCCGGGCTGTCCAGCCGCACGGGGAACGGGTCGATCAGCTCGCCCGGGGGCATGAAGCCCTGCGAGGAATAGATGCGGCCGGCCGGCACGCCAGTCTGCGCGACCCACTGCGACAGCTCGTCGTAGTGCAGCTTGACCAGGTGGCGGCGGAAATGCTCCCACTCCTGCGTCCACGGGTCCTTCCAGAACTGCGACATCTGCGTGGGGAACTCGCGCGGCGGGTCCACCTCGTCCCAGGAGGCGTGGCGCTTGCCGGTCAGCCGGCCGACCTCCTCCAGCGTCAGCGCGCGCGGGCGGCGGTAGGCGGAGAGGTCGGGCACGCCGGCGCCGCCCGCGCCCGCGTAGGGGCCCGTGCCGCGCAGCCAGTCGCGGAACTGGCGCAGCGTCTGGGGGTTGTAGTCATACCACTGGCGCCCCTCGAAGAACGGATTCACATAGACGTCCGGGTCCAGGTTGACCCCGATGAAAAGGTCGGGGTGCTCGGCCGCGAAGCGCTGGATGAGGGCCGACGCCTGCTGCAGGTTGCGCTTCTTGTAGAAGCGGGCGCGCTCGGCGAACACGTTCAGGCTCAGGGAGCGCCCGAGCTCCGGCGATTCGAACGAGCCGGGCTGCGCGGCCAGCGCCGTGTCGGGCATGACCTGGTTCTTCTCGTTCCACTGGCACAGGCTCTCGTCCTGCTCCAGCACGTCGTTGATGTCCCACTGCGGCGCGTCGCAGGGGGCATCGGCCCAGAACCCCGCATTGAGCGTGAACAGCACGGGCATGTTCTGCTCGACGGCGAAGCGCATCACACGGTTCAGGCTGTCCTCCGCGATGAAGCGCTGCCCGCACTTTTTGTCCGGCACGAAGTCCGGATCGAAGGCGTAGTCGCCGCTGGCGCCGGTAGTGGTGCGCATATAGAGGATCTGCACGCGGATGCCGGCCTTGACCGTGCGGCTCTCGTAGGGCGCATAGGTCTCGCGGATGCCGTTGGCGCCGCCCTCGCCCACGTGGCTGGTGGCGATGGGGAAATAGAACACGTCGTCCCGGTCCAGCTCGCGCCCCTGCCGGGCGGCCTGCCAGCGGGTGGGGTAGTCGTCCGGGAACAGGGACTGCCGCAGCAGCGTGGTCTTCAGCCCCTTGCGGTCCACGGCCACGATCTCGACGGAGCTGACGCCGCGGGTCAAGCCCTGGATGACGACGTCGCCGCCAAAGCCCGCCGCCACCGAGCCGGGCAGTTCGGGATGCACGGCGCCGACGTCCGGGCGCGGCTGCCCGTGGGGCAGCAAGGCCTGCGACTGGCCGTTGACGAACACCTCCACGCTGCGCACGCCGTCCGGGCTGAGCGCCCAGCCCCGCACGTGCAGCGCGCCGCCGGGCGACTGCCGGAACGCATCCACGTAGCCGATGGCGCGCCCCGCCGGCACGGCAGCGGGCGCGGGCGCCGCGGCGGCCACGGCCCGCAGCTTCGTGCGGGCCCAGAGCCCGCCGCCGCCCGCCATCGCGGCCAGCACCACCAGCGCCAGCGCGCCCCCCAGCCAACGCCCCGCCCGTGCCCCCCGCCGTCCGCGCCCCTTGGTCTCATCCATGCATTGCCGGCGCGCCACGCGCCCCTCCGTGTTGTGTGCCATGACGGCCGGTATTCTCGGGCATGAATTCATGCGCATTCGGCAAGAGTTCATGCATGCCGCGCAAAGGGTCGGGTGGCGTTCATACCTTCGATAACGAAGGGGATCACCTCGGAGTGAAAGATTTGAGGATTGTTGAGAAATCCTCCGCCCGGGTTTCTTAGGATCGCCCCCAGCCAGGCCCAGCCGGGTTCCATGGCACCACAGATCAACAACCTCCAGGGGGAACCATCATGCAATTCTTTCACCGGCTCAAGATATCCACGCGGCTCGGCTGGCTGCTCGCCGCACTCTGCCTGCTGGCGGCGGGCGTCGGCGCGGCGGGGCTGCTGGGCATGGGCAGCTCCAACGCCGGACTGGTCACCGTCTACCGCGACCGCGTCGTGCCGCTCCAGCAGATCAAGATGGTGGCCGATGCCTACGCGGTCAACGTAGTGGACACGGCCCACAAGGTGCGCGACGGCGCCATGACGCCGCGGCAGGGGCTCGACTCCATCGCCGCCGCGCGCAAGGACATCGAGACGCAGTGGAGCGCCTACCTGGCGACCGACCTGCACGCCGAGGAGCGCCGCCTGATCGGCGAGTTCCAGCCGCTGCAGGTGCGCGCCGACGCCGCCGTGCAGACCCTCGAACACCTGCTGCGCGCGCAGGACATCCCCGGGCTGACGGCGTTCGCCGCCCGGGAGATGTACCCGGCGCTGGACCCGCTGCAGACGGTGCTGGCCACGCTCACGCAGGTGCAGCTCGACACGGCGCGCAACACGTACGAGGCCGCCGAAGTCCAGTACCACGAGACCCGCACGGGCGTGATCGCCGCCGTGCTGGCGGGCGTGATCGTGGCCATCGGCTTCGGCATGCTGGTGGTGCGCGGCATCCTGCGCGAACTCGGCGCCGAGCCCTCAATGGCCGCGGCCGTGGCCCGCAGCGTGGCGCAGGGCGACCTCACCATCGCCATCCAGACGCGCCCCGGCGACGCGACCAGCCTGATGGCGCAGCTGCGGCGCATGCGCGACCAGCTCGCCGCCATGGTGGCGGCCATCCACGAGAGCGCGGAGAGCGTGTCCTCCGCCGCGCTGCAGATCGCGCAGGGCAACAGCGACCTCTCGGCCCGCACCGAGGGCCAGGCCGGCGCGCTGCAGCAGACCGCCGCCTCCATGGAACAGCTCAACGGCACCGTGCGCCAGAACGCCGGCAACGCCCTGGAGGCCGACCGCGTGGCCCAGGCGGCCTCGCGGGTGGCGGCGCAGGGCGGCGCGGTGGTGGCCGAGGTGGTGAGCACCATGCAGGACATCAACGACAGCAGCCGCCGCATCGCGGACATCACCGGCATCATCGACACGATCGCCTTCCAGACCAACATCCTGGCGCTGAACGCGGCCGTGGAAGCCGCCCGTGCCGGCGAACAGGGCCGGGGCTTCGCGGTGGTGGCGGCCGAGGTGCGCCAGCTCGCGCAGCGCGCCGGGCAGGCCTCCGGCGAGATCAAGGGCCTGGTCACCACCAGCATCGAGCGCGTGACCGCCGGCTCCGCCCTGGTGGACCGCGCCGGCCAGACCATGGACAGCGTGGTGCGCTCCATCCAGGGCCTGTCGCAGCTGGTGGGCGATATCACCGCCGCCAGCCAGGAGCAGCGCCAGGGCGTCGAGCAGATCAACGGCGCCGTGAACGACATGGACCGCACGACCCAGCACAACGCGGCCCTGGTGGAAGAGATGGCCGCCGCCGCCGCCGCGCTGAGCCAGCGCGCCCGGGAGCTGGTCAGCGCCGTGGCCACCTTCCGCCTCCCGGGCGAGCGGCTGCTGGCCGGGCCCGCCACGCCGGTGGCGGCGGGCATGGCGCAGCGGCTGCTGCAGCACGGCTGAACGCCGGGGGATCGCCAGCCGGGGAATCGCCACGGCCGCGCGCCCGCCGGCAGGGCCCGCCCGCTACCCGCCCGGCTTGCGGCGCGCGCGCGGATGGGCGGCGTCGTACACCTTCGCGAGGTGCTGGAAATCGAGCCGCGTATAGACCTGGGTGGTGGTGATGTTGGCGTGGCCCAGCAGCTCCTGCACGGCGCGCAGGTCGCCGCTGGACTGCAGCAGGTGGCTCGCGAAGGAGTGGCGCAGCATGTGGGGATGGACGGGCGTGGTCAGCCCCGCGAGCTGGCTGCGCTGGCGCAGCCGCGACCAGATCGACTGCGCCGTGAGCCGCGCGCCGCGTTGGCCCACGAACAGCGCCGCATCGAGGCGCGCCGACTGCGCGCCGCCGAACGGCTGGGCGCGCACCGCCAGCCACGCGCGCAGCGCCGCGAGCGCCGCCGCCCCCACGGGCACGCCGCGCCGCTTGGAGCCCTTGCCGAACACGTGCGCCTCGGCGGCCTCCAGATCCACCCAGCCCCGGCCCTGGCGCTGCGTGTCCGGCCCGGGGACGGCATCGAGCCCCGCCAGCTCGCCCACGCGCAGGCCGCAGCCGTAGAGCAGCTCCACCATGGCCGCGTCGCGCGCCTCCAGCCAGGGGTCGGCGCCGGACGTGCCCTCGAACTCCGCCAGCCGCACCGCGTCGTCCACGCCCAGCGCCTTGGGCAGCGGCTTGGGCGCGCGCGGCGCGCGCACGCCCTGCACCGGGTTGTGGGGCACGAGGCCCTGGCGCAGCGCCCAGGTGAAGAAGCCCCGCCAGCCCGAGAGGATCAGCGCGATGCCGCGCCCGCCGCGCCCCTCGGCATGCATGCGGGCCACGAAGCGGCGGATGTGCGCGGGCTGCAGGCCGCGCAGCGGCGCGCCGGCCTCGTGCGCGAAGGCGGCGAGCTTGTGCAGATCGAGCGTGTAGAGCGTGACCGTGCGCGCGGCGAGGCGCTTTTCCACCCGCGCGTACTCCAGGTAGCGCAGCACGTCGGGGTCGAGCGGCGGTCCGCCGGCCGGGGGCCCGGAAGGCTCCGCGCCCGGGTGCGCGGGGGGCGGCGGAGCCTCCTCCGCAGGAAGAAGGCCGGACGGCGGCCGGCGCCCCGCTGCGCGCGCCATGGCCCGGGCTCAGCGCAGGCGCGAGAGCGCCGATCCGGCCAGCTCGGCCATGCGCGCGAGGAATTCGGTGCCCATGGTCGCATCGAAGCGATGCGGATCGGCCGAGCCCAGCACCAGCAGGCCGAAGGCCGGCGCGTCGCCGTCGAGTGCGCCCTCGCGCAGCGGCAGCAGCGCCACCGACTGCACCTGCGCCGCCTCGGGCAGCCAGCCCGCCGGCTCGAAGCCGAGGTTGGGGCCGCAGAAGGGCTGCGTGAGCGAGGTGGCGAAGGAGCGCGCATCGGCACTCGCGCCCTGGGCGAACGGCGCGCCCGCGTAGGGCGGGGCCAGCTCCCACAGGCGCAGGGCGGCCTGCGGCACGTCGAAGAGGCGGCGGATGCCCTGCTCCACCACGCGCGGCAGCGCCGCCGGGTCGCGGGCCTCGGCCAGCTCGCGCGTCCACTGGTGGATCTTCTGCGCGATGGCGGTGTTCTCGTGGCTGTGGCGCACCATCTCCATGATGCGCTGCTCCAGGCCCTTGATCTTCTCGCGCAGCATCTCGGCCTGGCGCTCCTGCAGGCTCACGGCGCGCTGGCCGTGCGGGCTGGTGAGCGTGACGCCGGTCAGCAGCTCGGCGTGGCGCTCGAAGAAGCCCGGGGTATTGGCGAGGAACTCGGCGATGTCCTCCTCGGTGATGGGCGGCACGGCGTGGGCGGGGGAATGCGGAGTGGTCATGGTGCGTCGGGAATGTCGATCTGGCCTTCGAAGACGGTGGTGGCCGGGCCGGTCATGAAGACCGGATCGGCCGCATCGCCGCTCCAGGCGATGGTGAGCAGGCCGCCGCGCGTCTGGACATCGACGCGCGCATCGAGCAGGCCCAGGCGGATGCCGGCGGCCACCGCCGCGCAGGCGCCCGTGCCGCAGGCGAGCGTTTCGCCCGCGCCGCGCTCATAGACGCGCAGCCGCACGCGGGCACGGTCCACGATCTGCAGGTAGCCCGCGTTCACGCGCTGCGGAAAGCGCGGGTGGCGCTCGATGGCCGGGCCGGTGCGCGCGACCGGGGCGGTGTCCACGTCGTCCACCAATTGCACGGCATGCGGGTTGCCCATGGAGACGATTGCTACCAAAAGTGGGGCAGACTCTTCAATGGAATCAGCGACCAGCGGCCACTTCTGCCCTGCCCCCTGCGCCACGGGCGCCAGGCCCGATGCGTCGAAGGGCACCTCTTCGGGCGCGAAGCGCGGGCGGCCCATGTCCACCGTGACGCGGCCGTCATCGGTGAGCCGGGGGGCGATCACGCCGGCCAGCGTCTGCACGCGGATGGTGTCCTTGGCCGTCAGGCCCTTGTCGCGCACGTAGCGCGCGAAGCAGCGCGCGCCGTTGCCGCACTGCTCCACCTCGCCGCCGTCGGCGTTGTGGATCACGTATTCGAAATCGATGCCCTCGGCCGGCGCGGGCCGCACGGTGAGGATCTGGTCGGCGCCGACGCCGAAGTGGCGGTCGGCCAGGAAGCGGTACTGCGCGGGCGTGAGCCCGAGGCGCCCCTGCGTCTCGTCGAGCACGACGAAGTCGTTGCCCGCGCCCTGCATCTTGGTGAAGCGGATCTGCATCCGCGCGATTATCGCCGCCGCGCGGCGCATGCCATGCCCCCGCGCCAGCGCGGACCGGGCGCCCGCGCGATGATGGCGCACGCGACCCTTCGCGTCCCTTCGCGTCCTTTTCCTCCGTTCATCTCCAGGAGCCCCGATGACCGACGACGTTCTTGCCGCCCATCCCATCACCCGCAAATGGCCGGCCCGCCACCCCGACCGGCTGCAGCTCTACTCGCTGCCCACGCCCAACGGCGTGAAGGTCTCGATCCTGCTGGAGGAAGCGGGCCTGCCCTACGAGGCGCACCTCGTGCGCTTCGACCAGGACGAGCAGAACTCGCCCGAGTTCCTCTCGCTCAACCCCAACAACAAGATCCCGGCCATCCTCGACCCGGACGGCCCCGGCGGCCAGCCGCTCGCGCTCTTCGAATCGGGGGCCATCCTGGTCTACCTGGCCGACAAGACCGGCCGCTTCCTCGCGCCGGCCGGCGCGCGGCGCTACGAAACGCTGCAGTGGCTGATGTGGCAGATGGGCGGGGTCGGGCCCATGTTCGGCCAGCTCGGCTTCTTCCACAAGTTCGCCGGCAAGGACTACGAGGACAAGCGCCCGCGCGACCGCTACGTGGCCGAAACGCGGCGCCTGCTGGGCGTGCTGGACCGGCACCTGGCCGACGGCCGCGCCTGGATGGCGGGCGACGACTACACCATCGCCGACATCGCCGTCTTCCCGTGGGTGCGCAACCTCGTGGGCTTCTACGGGGCGGGCGACCTGGTGGAGTTCGGGCGCTTCACCCACGTGCAGCGCGTGCTGGACGCCTTCGTGGCCCGGCCCGCCGTGGCGCGCGGGCTGGAGATTCCGGCAAGGGCCTGAGACCGCGCCCCGGCCCCGCCCGGGGCCGGCGGCCCTCCGCCCTCCTCACAGTCCGAGGGCGAAGCCGGCGAGTCCCGCGGCGACGATGACCGGAACGGCCCCCACCCGGTAGCGCATCAGCGCCACCGCGGCCGCCAGGCCGATGAGCACCGACGGCCCGTCGATGCCGCCGTGCAGCCCCTTCGGCCAGAAGACGTGCCAGGCGAAGAACACCGCCAGATTCACGATGACACCGACCACCGCCGCGGTGATGCCCGCCAGGGGCGCCGTGAGCCGGAGATTGCCGTGCGTGGACTCGATGAACGGGCCGCCCAGCAGGATGAAGACGAACGACGGCAGGAAGGTGAAGAACGTGACCACCGATGCCGCGACCGCCCCGGCGAGCAGCGGTGCATCGGGGCCGAAGAGGGCCTGCGTCCACCCGCCGACGAAGGCGACGAACGACACCACCATGATGAGCGGGCCCGGCGTGGTCTCGCCCAGCGCCAGGCCGTCGATCATATGGGCCGGCGTGATCCAGTGGAAGTGCTCGACCGCGCCCTGGTAAACATACGGCAGCACGGCGTAGGCGCCCCCGAAGGTCATCAGCGCCGCCTTGGTGAAGAACCATCCCATCTGCGCCAGGACGGAGTTCCAGCCGTACAGCGCCACCAGCCCCCCGATGGCCAGGAGCCAGAGCCCCGCTCCGGCGAGGAACACGTTGCGCAGGCGCCGCCAGGAGAACCGCGCATGGCCGGGCACGGGCGTGTCGTCGTCGATGAGCGCGGGGCCCCTCCCGTGGGCCGGCCCGGCCGCGGCGGGGCCCGCCGCCCGTGCTCCGAACGCCTCGGGACGCCATCGGCCCCCGGCATGGCCGAGCACGGCCGCCGCCATCACGATGAGGGGGAACGGCACATCGAAAGCGAAGAGGGCCACGAACGCCGCGGCGGCGATCGCCCCGAGCCAGCCGTTGCGCAGCGACCGCGCCCCGACCCGCGCGGCGGCCTGCGCCACGAGCGCCGTGACGGCCGGCTTGATGCCGTGGAAGAGGCCCGCCACCGCGGGCGTGTCGCCCTGGGCCATGTACAGCCAGGCCAGGGCGATCATGATGAACAGGGAGGGCAGGACGAAGAGCAGGCCCGCCAGGATGCCGCCCCAGGTGCGGTGCAGGAGCCAGCCGAGGTAGGTGGCGAGCTGCTGCGCCTCGGGGCCGGGGAGCAGCATGCAGTAGTTCAAGGCATGCAGGAACCGCCGCTCCGAAATCCAGCGCCGGCGGTCCACCAGCTCGTCGTGCATGAGCGCGATCTGGCCGGCGGGGCCGCCGAAGCCGATGAACCCGAGCTTCAGCCAGAAACGCAGGGCCTCGGAGAGGGAAACGGACGGGGGGCGCGGGGAATCGGCGGCGGAAAGCGGCACGGTGTCCATGGAAACTCCAATGAGCATTTCCAGCGCTTAGACGGGACACCGTCTACCCTTGCGGGACGGGAGGCTGTGTTCCCGAGGCGGCCGATTCTCCTCTTTTTCCCCTTAGAACGTGTTCACGATCTCGCAGGGGTCGCGTTGGAGCGCAATCGGGATGAGTGGATGCCTCGGATGCGCCGCATGGGCTCGTGCCCATGCCAGCATCGGGGGCGTTCAATCGCCCGATTTCGCTCCAACCCTTCGGGCAGTGGCGTGTGCGGGCGGTCTGCGGCGTTGCGGCGCTGGCCCATAGCCGGGCTATGGGCGGCGCACCGCGCCTTGCATCCCACCCGCACACGCCACTGCGCGACCCCTGGGAGATCGTGAACACGTTCTTAGGGGCCCGCTCCAGGCGCCACGCCCCGGCCTGCCGCCCTACTCCTCCGACGAGAAGCCCGAGGCGGCCACGACGGGGCCCCAGCGGTCGCGCTCCTGGGTGAGCTGGCGGGCGAACTCCTCGGGCGTGCCCGAGGCGGGCTCGAAACCGAGCTTGGCCAGCGCCTCCACCACGGCCGGCTCGCGCACCGCCTGCCGGGCCGCATCGGCCCAGCGCTCCACGGCGGCAGCCGGCGTGCGCGCGGGCAGGTAGAGGCCGTAGCTCTCCACGCCCTGGATGCCCGTGAAACCCTGCTCGGCGAAGGTGGGCACGTCGGGCAGGAAGCGCGAGCGCCGCGTGTCGCTCACCGCCAGCACGCGCACGCGGCCCGTGGGAATGTGCGGCAGGCAGTCGCCCACGCTGAAGCAGCCCGACGCGACCTGCCCGCCCATCAGCTCCTGCAGGCCCGGCGCGGCGCCCCGGTAGGGCACGTGCGTGAGGGCGATGCCCGCCGCGCTGGCGAACTGGCTGCCGATGAAATGCGGCATCGCGCCCGCCGCGGGAGAGGCATAGCCCTCGAGCACCGGGCGGCCCTTGGCCCATTCGACGAACTGGCGCAGCGTCCTGACCGATTCCGGCACCTTCGGGCCCACCATGAAGCCGCAGGTCGAGAGCGCCACCGGCGCCACGGGAATGAAATCGGTGGCGGGCCGGTACTGCAGGCGCTTGAACACGTGCGGGTAGATCGTGAGCATGGACGAGGGGCTGAGCACCAGCGTGAGCCCGTCGGGCGGCGCGTCCTTGAGCGCGGCGAGCGCGATGCGGCCGCCCGCGCCCGTGCGGGACTCGACCACCGTGGTGGCGCCGGTGCGCGCGCGCCAGCTCTCCGCGATGCGGCGCGCCACCACGTCGATCGAGCCGCCCGCCGGAAAGCCGACCAGGATGCGCTGCACGCCCTGCTGCGCCCGTGCGCCGCCGGCCATGCCCAGGCAGAGCGCGGCCAGCGCCAGGCCCGCGCCGCGCCGGTCGATGCCGCGTGCCGACGCGCTGCGGGACGGTGCCCGCGAGGAACTCGAATCCATGGTTGTCTCCTGTGGTGGGTCGAATGTGGTTGTGGCGAAGCCGCCCGGCACCGGGTACGGCGCGGCCCCGCGCCGCACGCCCGCCCCGGCAGCCCCGGGGGACATCAGCCCGGGAAGCCCGCGCTGGCCAGCCGCTCCAGCAGCGGCTGCAGCGCCGCCCCCTCGGGGCCCAGCGCCGCGATCAGCGCGGCATCGTGCGCCCGCACCCGGGCGGTGAGCGCCTCCAGGGCCTGCACGCCCTCGGGGGTGGCGTGCAGCGTCCAGGAGCGGCGGTCCTGCGGATCGGCCTCGCGCAGCACCCAGCCCTGCGTGTGGAGCCAATCCACCAGGCGCATGCCGCCGCTGCGGTGCAGCCCCATCGCCCTGGCCAGCAGGCCCTGGCGCAGGCCCGGATTGGCGATGACCAGCACCAGCGCCGCGAACCGCTGGGGGCTCACGCCCTCGCCCACGGCCTGCTGGAAATGCAGGTACAGCGCGTTCTGCGCGCGGCGCAGCGCATAGCCCATCAGCGTGTCCAGCACGCCGTAGCTCAGGCCCGGCAGCGGGCGCAGCTCGCCCTCGGGCGGGTCGTCGGCCCGGGCCGGCGCGGCATGGGGGCAGACGGGCGCCACGTTGCCCGGGCGGGCGCGGTCACCGCGGGTTTTTGCGGATCTGGTGGTTTGTTGCATGAGGCAACAATAGAACCGCGCATTGATCCCCGTCAAGCGGAAAGACCCGGAGACAACCCTCGCCATGACCGCCTCGCACACCCCCTCCCCGCCCCCCGCCACGCCGCACCCCCTGGACATCGTGATCGCCGGCGGCGGCATCGGCGGCCTCGCCGCCGCGCTGGCCCTCGCGGACCAGGGGCACCGCGTGACCGTCTGCGAAGCGGCGGCCCGCCCCCAGCCGCTGGGCGTGGGCATCAACCTGCTGCCCCACGCGGTGGCCGTGCTGGACAGCGTGGGCCTGCTGCCCGCGCTCTCGGCCATGGCGGTGCCCACGCGCGCGCTGGTCTTCGCCAACCGCCACGGCCAGCCCATCTACGAAGACCCGCGCGGCACGGAGGCGGGCTACAGCCATCCGCAGTTCAGCGTCCACCGGGGCGAGCTGCAGATGCTGCTGTGGAACGAATGCCTGCGCCGCCTGGGCGCCGACCGGGTGCGCGCCGGCACGCGCGTGGCGGGCTGCAGCCAGGACGCGGCGGGCGTGCAGGCCCACGCCGAGCTGGCGGGCGGCGGCACCGCCACCCTGCGCTGCGACCTGCTGATCGGCGCCGACGGCATCCACTCGGCCCTGCGCCGCCAGTTCCACCCGAACGAGGGCGCGCCCCGCTGGAACGGCATGATGATGTGGCGCGGCACCACCTGGGCCCGCCCCTTCCTGGACGGCCGCACCATGGTGCAGGCCGGCCACCGCCGCGCGAAGTTCGTCGTCTATCCCATCGCCCCGCCGCGCGCGGACGGCCTGCAGCTCATCAACTGGGTGGCCGACCGCCGCCTGCGCGAGGACGGCTTCGGCGGCGGCCTCGCGGCGCCCAGCCGCGAGGACTGGAGCAAACCCGGCTCGGTGGACGACCTGCTGCCCACCTTCGGCAGCTGGCGCTTCGGCTTCATCGACGTGCCCGGCCTCATCGCCGAAGCCACGCAGATCCTGGAGTGGCCCATGGTGGACCGCGACCCGCTGCCACGGTGGCGCCAGGGCCGCGGCGTGACGCTGCTGGGCGACGCGGCCCACCCCATGTACCCCATCGGCTCCAACGGCGCCACGCAGGCCCTGCTGGACGCGCGCGCCATCGCCGACGCGCTGGCCGCACACCCGCTCGACCTGCCCGCCGCGCTCGATGCCTACGAGGCCGGCCGCCGGCCGATGACGGCGCGCATCGTGGAACTCAACCGCGCCGAAGGGCTGGACGCCATCCTCGACATGGTGGAAGAGCGCGCGCCCGAAGGCTTCGAGCGCATCGGCGATGTGCTCGACCCCGCCGTGCTGGCCGACTGGGTGAGTGCGTACAAGACGGCGGCGGGGCACCGGCAGACGCCGGTGGCGGAGCCCCATGCCTGAAAACGTGTCCACGATCTGAGCCGGGGCCCGCGCGGCCCGGGGCTGCCGATAATCCCCCGATGCCCCGCCCCTCCCAACAACTCCACCCCCACCGCGAACCCGCCGCCCCGCGCGCGGCGGCCACCGTGCTGCTGCTGCGCGACGCGCCCGGCGGCGCGGGCGTCGAGGTGCTCATGACGCGGCGCTCGCCCCATGCGAGCTTCGCGCCGGACGCCTACGTGTTTCCCGGCGGCGCCATCGACGCATCGGACGCCGATGCCGCCACGCACGCCCGCGCCGACCGGCGCGCCGGCCAGGACGCCGGGCAGGTCACCCAGGCCGTCGCCGCCCTCCGCGAGAGCTTCGAGGAGCTGGGCGTGCTGCTCGCGCGCCGCGCGGACGGCCGCTTCGCCAACGCCGCCGACATCGCGGCGCTGGACCGCCATGCACCCTTCGCCGCGCAGTGCGCCGCGCGCGGGCTGCGCCTGGCCGCCGACGCGGTGTTCCCGCTCGCGCACTGGACGGCCGACCGCGATCTGCCCAAGCGCTTCGACGTGCCGTTCCTCGTCGCGCGCATGCCGCAGGGCCAGGAGCCCGTGGCCGACGAGGCCGAGCAGTTCGAGCCCGTGTGGGTGCGCCCCTGCGACGCGCTGGAACGGCACGCGGCCGGGCGGTTCCTCATGATCTTCCCCACCATCCGCACGCTGGAGCGGCTGGCCGCCTTCGCCAGCGCCGACGCGGTGCTCGCCGCCGTCGCGCACGGCCGGCCGCTCTGGACGAGCTGCCCGCGCGCGGGCCTGCTCGCCGGCCGGGAGTCGCGCCACATGGAGCACGAGGCCCCGTTCGGCGAACTGGCCCTGGTGTGCCCGGACGGCCAGATCGTGCACCCGCTCGACTGGCAGTCGGAGCGCCCCGTGCCGCTGCTGCGCAACGTGCAGCGCCTCACCGCGCCCAACCCTGGCGCGATGACCGGCCCCGGCACCAACAGCTACCTCGTGGGCGACCCCGCCACCGGCCACATCGCCATCGACCCCGGACCGGCCGACGAGGCCCACCTGGAGCGCCTCTGGCACGCGGCCGGCGGCGACATCCGCGCCATCGTCTGCACGCATTCCCATCCCGACCACTCCCCCGGCGCGGCCCCGTTGGCCGATCGCGTGGCCGCGTCGGGCCGCCCTCGCCCGCCCGTGCTGGGCCTGCCCTCCGCCCCCACGGCGCGCGCCGCCAGCCGCTTCACGCCCGACCGGGCGCTATCGAATGGAGAGCTGCTCACGCTGAGCGGACGCCGACATGAAGGCGAAATAACCCATACTCTTGAAGTGATACACACCCCGGGCCACGCGGCCAACCACCTCTGCCTGCTGCTGCGCGAGGACGGCCTGCTCTTCAGCGGCGACCACATCCTGAACGGCAGCACCACCGTCATCGACCCGCCCGACGGCCACATGGACGACTACCTCGACTCGCTCGACCGGCTCGATGCGCTGTGCGCCGCACACGGCGCGGACTTCATCCTGCCCGCGCACGGCTACGCCATGGAGGACGCGCGCGGCGCGATCGCGCGGCTCAAGGCCCACCGCCTCGCGCGCGAGGCCAAGGTGCTCGCCGCCCTGCAGGCCCTGCCCGGGGGCAGCCCGGAGGACTGGGTGCGCCACGCCTATGCCGACGTGCCCGAGCGCATGTGGCCCGTGGCGCAGCGCTCGCTGCTCGCGCACGTGGAGCGCATCCGCGCGCTGGAGGCCGGCCATGCCTGAGCACCGCATCCCCACGGAACATTCCGGCACCGATGACGGCATGCGCCTGTCCCGGCGCGTGGCCGAGCTGCAGGGCTGCTCGCGCCGCGAGGCCGAATGGCTCATCGAAGGCGGCTGGGTGCAGGTGGACGGCCTCGCGGCCGAGCTGCCCGGCACCCGCGTGCGGCCGGACCAGGCCGTGGCCGTCGCGCCCGGCGCGCGCGCGCAGGAGGTGCCGCCGGTCACGCTGCTGCTGCACAAGCCCGCCGGCTGGGCGGCCGGGCTGGACCAGGGCCCGGCGGGCGACCATCGGCAGGGCCGCGGCCAGGGCGCGCCCGATGCCATCGCCCTGCTGGAGCCCGGCACGCGCCATGCCGGCGACAGCCCGCCGGTGCGCGTGCTGCAGCGGCACTTCCGCCAGCTCGAATGCTTCACGCCGCTGGCCGACGGGGCCAGCGGGCTCGTGGTCTACACGCAGGACCGCCGCATGGCCCGCCGGCTGGCCGAGGACATCGAGACCCTGGAGCAGGAATGCCTCGCCACCGTGGAAGGCACGATCGCCGAGGGCGGCCTCGCGCGCCTGTGCCACGGGCTGGAATTCAACGGCCGGCCGCTGCCGCCCGCCAAGGTCAGCTGGCAAAGCGAGACACGGCTGCGCTTCGCGCTCAAGGGCATCCGTCCGGGGCAGATCCCCGCCATGTGCGAGGCCGTGGGCCTGCGGGTCACGGCCCTCAGGCGCCTGCGCATCGGCCGCGTGGCGCTCGCGAAACTGCCCGAGGGCCAGTGGCGCTACCTGCTGCCCTGGGAGCGGTTCTGACGCCCGAGGCCTGACCGCCCCTCGTCCACTATTAAAACAATAGCGCCATCCGCCCGTTGGATGGGCGCTACACGCCTGCGCACCCCCGTGCCGTGCCACCCTGCTGCGCTACACTGCCGGCCTCTTCGAGAGGTAGAGGTAGATCCATGGACCAGCACGTTGAGCCCCCCACGGGCCGCATGTCGTCATCGTTCGCATCGCACGGCATCGAGCCGCATCCGCTCCGGTTCACGGGCAGCGGGGGCGAATACTTCCGGGTGTGGATCGTCAACGTGCTGCTGGGCATCGTCACCCTGGGCCTCTACACCCCCTGGGCGCGCCGGCGCACCGCGCAATACTTCTACGGCCACACCTTCGTGGCCGGCAGCCCGCTCGAATTCACCGGGCAGCAGCGCCGCATGGTCTTCGGCTTCGTCGTGCTGCTGGGCCTCACGGCTGCCTACCAGATCGCCGCGCGCTCGGGCCAGGACGCGGCCGTGGGCCTGTTCATCCTTGCGGGCGCGGCCCTCTCGCCGCTCATCTGGGGCAGCGCCATGCGCTTCCGGCTCGCCAACACCCGCTGGCGCGGGCTGCGCCTGCAGTTCACCGCCAACTGGCGCCAGGTCTACGCGGCCAGCTGGCCCGTGTTCGCCATCGCGGCCGTGTGGCTGGTGACCGTGTTCGGCCTGCAGGCCATCGCGCCGGAGCCCCAGCTCGGCGCCTCGGGCCGCAAACTCCCGCAGTTCACGGGCGCCATGGGGGGCCTGCTCGCGCTGGCCCTGCTGCTCACGGTGCTGTGCTTCATCCGCCTCGAATACAACTACCGCAGCATGCTGGTGCTGCACTCGCGCCTGGGCACCGAGCCGGGCCGCTGGAAACCCGTCTACATGGACTTCGTGAAGGTGTGGCTCGCCACGGTGGCGGTGTTCATCCTCTCCGTGGTGCTGATCGGCGCGCTCCTGGGCGTGGCCTTCGGCGGCTCGTGGATGCTCATCGCCGGCAAGGCGCAGCGCCTGGGCCTGTGGCTGTTCGTCTTCATCGTCGCGGGCGTCTTCCTTTTCGGCTTCCTGATGCTGCTGGCCTCGGCGCCGGCCCGGGCCTACCGCGAGGCCCGCATGTTCCAGCTCACCTGGAACCAGATCGGCGTGAGCCACGTGGCCCGCTTCAAGTGCAACCTGCGCGCGGGCCGCTTCGTAGGGCTGAGGATCAAGAACTTGGCCCTCACGCTGCTCACGCTCGGCTTCTACCGCCCCTTCGCCCGCGTGAGCGAATACCGCATGAAGCTCGAATCCGTCACGCTGCACGTCAAGGGCGGCGTGGACCAGGTGGCGGGCCAGCTCGTGCGGCAGCAGCAGGGCGGCGTGGGCGACGCCCTCGCCGACGCGGCGGGGCTGGACCTGATCGGCTGACCCTCCCTTGGCACCGGCCCGCACGCCCTCCCCGCACGCCGGCCCGGCGGACCCGGGCCTGCCCGTGCCGGCGCGCTGGTTCGACGGCCTCGGCAGCCAGGGCCGGGCCGTGCTGGCCACCATCGCGGCCGGCGCGCGCGGCCCCGTGCTGACGCTGCACCCCCTCGACCCAACCGGCGCCGCGCCCGTAACCTTCGCCCACGGCGAGGTGGACTGGCCCGAGGCCTGGAACCCGCGCAACCCGCCACCCCGGCTGGTGGTGGACCTGGGCGAGCGCGGCAGCCTGGAAGTGGCGGGCGACGCCATCGCGCGCTGGCATGGCGCGCTGCAGGCCGCGGGCCACCGCCCCGGCATCGCGCAGCGCATGCAGACCCGCTGGACCGCCTTCGCGGTGGTCCTCTTCGCCTCGGTGCTCACGCTGGCCCTCTTCTACCGCTACGGCACGCCCTGGCTGGCGACGCAGCTCACGCGGTACGTTCCACTCTCCTGGGAAACCACCCTCTCGCAGCAGACGCTGGAGAGGATGGACGACGGCACCCTGAAGCGCTCAGGCCTGACGGCGGAGCGCCAGGCCCAGCTGCGCGCGCGCTTCGACGCGCTCGTGCGGGAAATGCCGCCGGCCACGCAGCGCTATCCGGACTACCGGCCGGTGCTGCGGCTCGAATTCCGCAAGGGCCTGGGCGCCAACGCCTTCGCGCTGCCCGGCGGCACCGTGGTGATGACCGACGGCCTCGCGGAGACGGCGGCCCGCCGGGGGCTGGGCGACGACGCGCTGATCGGCGTACTCGCCCACGAGATCGGCCACGTCGTGTACCGGCACACCACACGCACGGTGGTCGAGCAGGGCGTGCTCAACATCGGCCTGGGGCTGGCGCTCGGCGACGTCTCCAGCCTGCTGTCCACGGGCGGCGCGCTGCTCACCGGCATGGCCTACAGCCGGGCGCACGAACGCGAGGCCGACTGCCACGCCATCGCCCTCATGGGCCATGCCCGCCTGCCCACCGCCCCGATGGCCGACCTGCTGCTGGCGATCGCGCGCGAGCAGCACGAGAAAGAAGCGCGGGAAGAGGCTGGAAAGCCCCGCGGGCCCGCCAGCGACGCGTCGTCTCCGGCCGCCCGGCCGCCGCAGGATTCGGGCAGCGGGCGCCTGCTGTCGCTGCTCGCGACGCACCCCGATACCGAGCAGCGGGCCGCCGAGCTGCGCGCCGGCCACGCGCCGCACTGCGAGCGCCCTTGACGCCCGAGCGGAGCCGCCCGCAGGATGTTCATTCAAAAGTGTGAAGCGCGCCGATAAGCCGGATTCTGTGCATGCGGTTGCCCGCATGTGACCGCCATTACTCTGGGCCAGGGGTCGCCCACCCGGCTCGATGCTACCTACCCGCCAGCTCCGCGGAACCACGTCAACGCTGGCCTACTTGGTATTGCTGCGCGTAGAGATTGCCCGTTTCACCCCGGCTGGTCTGCCTTGCGGCACTCCCGCCGGACTCGTCTCTGTTGCTCTGATCCTCACCTCGCGGTGGGCAGCCGTTAGCTGCTACGCCGTCCTGTGCAGTCCGGACGTTCCTCCAGTGCCTGGTTTCCCAGATCGCACCAGCGGCGGTCTGGCGCGCTTCACGGGCAGGATTATCCCTCACGTCCAGGGCCGGATGCCCCTGGCTTTGCGTCCACGCGGGTTCGGCCCGGCCGGGGCACTCGCCCCGCACGCGGCCCACCAGCGCATGAACACCGTCTTCGCGCGACCCGATCCCGCCCTGGCTGCTGCGGGGACCTCAGAAACTCTCCCACTCGCCGTTGCCGTTGCCGTTGCCGTTCGCCACGCTCTGGGCATTGGCGGAGACGAGGGCCTTCACGGGCTGCGGTGCGCGCGAGGAAGGCACGGCGGGCACGGCGCGTCTGCCGTTGTGCGCAGAGAGGTCGCGCGCGCTCGGGCGGGGGGCGCCTGCCACCGACACGGCGGACGGCGGCGGCGATACCCGCGGCGCCACCTCGTCAAGCTTGAACACGCCCACCGCCGCGACCAGCTGCTTGACCTGCAGGTTGAGGCTGTCGGCAGCGGCTGCGGACTCTTCCACCAGCGCGGCATTCTGCTGGGTGACCTGATCGATCTGCATCACCGCTTCATTGATCTGGCTGAGGCCGGAGGTCTGCTCGTGCGTGGCCGAGGTGATCTCCTGGATCAGGTTGCTGACTCTGCGGACCTGTCCGACGATGTCCTCCATGGACGTGCCTGCGGCGTTGACGAGCTGACCTCCGTTGGCCACTTTCTCCACGCTGTCGTGGATCAGTGTCTTGATCTCCTTGGCGGCTTCGGCGCTTTTCTGTGCGAGGCTGCGGACCTCGCTGGCGACCACCGCGAAGCCACGGCCCTGCTCTCCGGCCCGGGCGGCTTCGACCGCGGCATTCAGGGCCAGGATATTGGTCTGGAACGCAATACCGTCGATGACGCCGATGATGTCGGCGATCTTCCGCGACGACGTATTGATCTCCCCCATCATCGATACGACCTGTCCGACGACTTCTCCGCCTTTCTGTGCGGCATCGCTTGCCGACCGGGCCAGCTCTGCCGCCTGCTTCGCGGTGTCCGCACTGCTCATCACCGTGCTGGTCAGCTCTTCCATCGAGGCGGCCGTCTCCTCCAGGTTGCTGGCCTGTTCTTCGGTTCTTTGCGACAGGTCTGCATTTCCCGTGGCGATCTGGGTCGCGCCCACGGCGATGTTGCCGCTGCTGGCACGCACCGTCCCGACGACATCGCGCAGGGACGACTGCATCCTCTGCATGGCCAGCACGACACTGCCCGGCTTTGCGCGGGAGACATCGATGGGAACGGTGAGGTCTCCCCGGGCGATGGCGCCGGCCACCGAGGCGACATCCGCCGGCTCGCCACCCAGTTGACGCGTCAGCCCGCGCGTCAAAAGCACGCCGATGGCGATGCCGAGAGCAACACCACCGACCGTGAGGCTGATCAGGATCCAGCGCACCTGCTCGTAGATCTCGGTGGTCTGGTCGTTCAGCTCCCTGGCATTGGCCCTTTTGCGCTCGACCAGTTGCCCCAGCAGTTCGTCGGCCTTGTCCGCGATCTGCCGGACTTCATTCATTTTCGACACGGACACCCGCGTATTCGACAGCGCTTCGGTCTGCAGGAGCGCCAGGACCGCCTGAAGGCCCGCATCGTAGGCTTGCACGACCTGCTGGGTTTCCCGGACCCGGGCCTTGCCCTCTTCCGTCACGAAGAAACTCCCGGTCTTGTCCAGCTCCTCATGCATGGATTTCAGACTCGCCTGCACCGACGCCACATGCGCGCGCCGCTCATCCTCGGTGGTGGCGAGCACAGCGCTGCGAATGGCCCGGCTGGCACCGATCAATTGGATGTTTGCCTCGGATGCGTGGGACAACCCCACGATCTCGCGGAAATACATGAGGTCGGCCAGATCGTTGATCTCGCTGGAGCGAAGTATCCCGGCCGTTCCGATCAAGGCGCCGATCGCCGCCACCGCCAGAAACCCGGCGATGAGCTTGGTGCCTACCTTCAGTCGCTTGAACCATTCCATTTTTTTGGGCCTGTCTTGTTGGACAAAAGTTGTTGCATGCCGACGGCATGCGGGCCCACGCAATAGCTCATCCGTTGCACCACCTGCCCATCGAATCCAAAGGTGCGACAGAAAGAAATCGCCCCAGACCGCGATGGCCTTCGGCGCCCTGCCCCTCTTCTCCTACCAGAGATTTCAAATCTTAGCATTTAATGAAACTTATAGGTTTCATTAAAAATAGGAATGAGAAATCTGTGCAAAGAGACAACACTCCGGGGCAAATCCATGCCGCTCCGGGGTTCCGGGAATCCCGGTCCCCCCTCTCAATTCCGGATCGTGGCCGGAAGGAATGCCGCCTTCCCCGCATGGGCAGATAGGTGGTGCGAGGTCGCCGCCAGAAGAGGCACGATCATGCCCGGGTGCAGCCAGCGAGGAACAAGGCCACGGCTTTCCGTATGAAATGCGCCTGCTCTTCCAGAGACCCCGGAGGCAGGGAAAACGTCGCGAGGTTGTGCGCCCGCGACGAAATCAAGGTCGCGAAAACCTTCACCGCGGTAGCCAGGTCGTCGGCACGCAGCGCTCCGCTGGCGAGGACCGGCGCCAGAAGCCGCTCCAGCAGAGCCAGGTACTGCTCGATCAATGCGTGCACGAACGGGGCCAGTTCGGGGCGCTGCGCAATGCCGCCGATGGCGAACCGGAGCCAGCGCTGCATATCGGGATGCAGGAGGGCGGCATTCATTTCCATCCCGATCAGCACGAGTTTCTCCTCGATGCTGGCGCTGGATGGAAACTCGGGTTCGAGCCGCAATGCGGGCAGCGCTGCGGTCGTCAGCACTTCACGGAGCAGGTTTTCCTTCGATTCGAACCGTGTGTAGATGGTCCGCTTGGTGACACCGGCAGCGGCCGCGATCGCGTCGATGCTGGTGCCGTCGTAGCCGTCCTGCAGCATGAGCGCCGACGCGGCCCCGATGATGGTTTGCCTCAACTCTTGCGCCCGTTGCGCGGTAGGGCGACCCAGAGGAGAGCGCGCCCCGGATTTCGCACGACCTTCGGTGATGGGCATGGCTTCTGGTCAGCTGGCACTGTGGTGCAACGATGCTACCGCCCGCAGGATTCTCCGGCTGGGGAAAGGCCTCTTCTACGGTCCGGGCAAACGCCCCCTGAAGGTCGCTTGCGGGCCAGGCCTGCGGTGCCGCGGCGGCGATCACGTCAGCCGCTCCCACACCAGGCCGAACCGGCCCAGGTACTTGCGCAGCCGGTCCGCGTCGTTGACGGCGGTGCGCTGCATGCGCGAGGCCTGGAACAGCTGCCGCCCGGCATCCGAGAGGCTGCGCGACTGCCGGCACACACGCACCACGGCCGCGAGTTGCAGCCGGTCGAAGAGGTCCAGCGCCTCGAACTGCGCCGTCCCCAGCAGGGCCTCCAGCTCCGGCAGGCCGTCCGCCTCCTGCCGCCGCGGCGCCTGCGCGGGCTCCCACAGCCACCGCAGCCGGGCCATCTCGGCCTCCACCAGCGGCAGGCCGATGCGCCCGCCCTCGGCCAGGGTGGCCAGCCGCACCACGCTGGCCGACAGGTCGCGGAAGTTGCCGCTCCAGAGCGCCTGCGGCGACTGCGCATAGCCCAGGTACGCCGCCCGGGCCTCGGCCGACAATCGCACCGCGCGGCCCAGCTCCTGCCCGGCGCGCGCGAGCAGGTGGTCCACGTTGGGCTCGATGTCCTCGGGGCGCTGCGCCAGCCCGGGCAGCTGGTAGCTCCAGAGGTTGATGCGCGCGAACAGGTCCTCGCGGAAACGCCCGCCCGCCACCTCCACGCGCAGGTCGCGGTTGGTGCCCGCGATGAGCTGGAAATCGCTCTCCACCTCGCGGTCGCTGCCCAGGGGGTAGAAACGCTTTTCCTCCACGGCTTTCAGCAGCATGGCCTGCTCGTCCAGGCCCAGCTCGCCGATCTCGTCGAGGAACAGCACGCCGCCGTGCGCCGTGCGCAGCAGGCCGGCGCGCTCGGCCGCCGCGCCGGTGAATGCGCCCTTGCGGTGCCCGAACAGCGTGGAGGCGGCGCCGTCGCCGTGCAGCGTGGCGCAGTTGACCTCGACGAACGCGCCCTCCACCTGGTGGCGCGCCTTCTTCAGCTCGTACATGCGCCGCGCCAGATGCGACTTGCCCGCGCCCGTCGGGCCGGTGAAGAGGATGGGCGCGCGCGAGCGCACCGCCACGTGCTCCACCTCCTCGATGAGCGCGTTGAAGCGCGCGTTGCGCGTGGCGATGCCGCTCTTGAGGAAGTCCACCGCATCGCGCCGCTCCGCCTGGAAGCGTTGGGCCAGCGCGTCGTAGCGCGAGAGGTCCAGGTCGATGAGCGCATGGCTGCCGGGGTCGCCCGCGTGCTGGCGCTTCGGGGGCGCGGTCTGCACCAGCACGCCGGGAATGCGGCGCGACTCCACCAGCAGGAACAGGCAGATCTGCGCCACGTGCGTGCCCGTGGTGATGTGCACCCAGTACTCCTCGCGCTCCATGCGGAAGCGGTAGGACTGGATCCAGTCGAACAGCGCGCCGTACACCTCGCCGAAATCCCAGGGGTCTTGGATGCCGAGGCCCACGAGGCGCACCTCGGTTTCCGGGGAGACGGCCGCGATGTCGGCCTTCACCTGGTTCGCCAGCGCCAGATGGGCGGGGGTGTAGAGCAGCTCCATGCGGTGCACGGCGAAATCCTCGTGCTGCGCGAGCGAGACCGTGGGGCGCCACTTCTCCCAGCGCCCCGCACCCCTGCCGGCATCCAGCTGGGTGCCGATGAAACCGATGACCACCTTGTTTTTTGCCATATCCCATTTTCTATATTTTTAGATAGCTATCTAATTCCAGCAGCCAAAGCGAGTTGACAGATTCGTGCACCTAACGGGGAATTCTTTTCCAAATCAATGGTTTATGAAAATCCGGCAGCCTCCGCGACACGCTGGCACGCATCTCGCGAAGCTTTATCCGTCAGAGACCAGCGGCGACGCTCACAGGCTCGGGGTTGTGGCGGAACGCCAGCCCCTCCGGTGCCGGGTGTCCGGCCGGCCCCTCCCGGGGCCTGGCCGTCGATGCCCCGCATGCCGCCCGCCGCGGTGTCTCGGGCATGGCGATGCAAGGAGCCGCCCTCCGGGGCGTCCGGTTCGAGTCCGGAATCGCCACTTCTGTAGCTCAGAGGAAGAGCAGCCTTCTCATCCAAGGCCTGGCGCAGGTTCGATTCCTGCCGGAAACCCTCCCGGCCTCACCGCCGGGATTCGTCAACGGTCGAAAGACCACCCGCCGAACGCGGGAGAAGCAGCCGCAGCGGTACCCACCGCCCAGGCGCTTCGCCCGTCAGCCGGTGGCGGTTCGTGCCAGACCCGGGCACGGCCCGCGCGCGCAGCCAGCCACGCCGCCGCCCCGCCCGGGCGGACGGCACGGCGCACTGCGACGCCCGCGCCGTGCCCCCTGGCAGCCCGCCACCGCTGTAACGGCACCCTTTGGAATCCGGGGCCCGAAGGCCCCGTGGCGACACGCAAGAAAGAAGAAAAGGAAGAAAACCATGCTGACGATCCAACGCATCAAGAAGAACGAACGCGCCCTGCTGCTGCGCAACGGCGATTTCGAGCGCGTGCTGCACAGCGGCGCGCACTGGCTCTTCGCGGGCACCGACCAGCTGCGCGTGGAGACCTTCGCCCTGGAGCAGCCGGCGTTCACGCACGGCCTGGCCGACTACCTGATGGCCTGCGAGCCCGAGGTGGTGGCACGGGAGTTCGTGCGCGTGGAGCTGTCCGAGACCCAGGCCGGCCTGCGCAGCGAGAACGGCGTGCTGGTGGAGATCCTGCCCCCGGGCACCCGGCGCCTTTATTGGAAAAGACTGGTGGACGTGGACGTGCAGGTCGTGGACCTCGCGCAGGGCGTGGACGTGCTGGCCGCCCTCGCGGCGCGGCTGGTGCAGACGCAGCTGCGCAGCAAGCCCGTGGCGGGCCTGAACGGCGTGCTGCAGGTGCAGGTGCCGGACGCGATGTGCGCCCTGCTCACCATCGACGGCAAGGTCGAGCGGCTGCTGGGCGCGGGCACGCATGCGTTCTGGAAGTACGGCCGCCACGTCGCCGCGGAACTGGTGGACCTGCGCCTGCAGACGCTGGAAGTGTCGGGCCAGGACATCATGACGCGCGACAAGGTCGGCCTGCGCATCAACCTGAGCGCCACCTGGCGCTACGTGGACGTGCTGCTGGCCCACCGCCAGCTGCCCAAGCCCGCCGAGCACCTGTACCGCGAACTGCAGTTCGCCCTGCGCGCCGCCGTGGGCACCCGCACGCTCGACGAGTTGCTGGAAGACAAGACGGCGATCGACGAGGTGGTGAACACGCACCTGGCCACCAGGCTGCAGCCCTACGGCCTGCGGCTGGAGAGCGCGGGCGTGAAGGACATCGTGCTGCCGGGCGACATGAAGGCCATCCTGACCCAGGTGGTGCAGGCGGAAAAGCAGGCCCAGGCCAACGTGATCCGCCGCCGCGAGGAAACGGCGGCGACCCGCTCGCTGCTCAACACCGCGAAGGTCATGGAGGACAACTCCGTGGCCCTGCGCATGAAAGAGCTGGAAACCCTGGAGCGCGTGGCCGAACGCATCGACAAGATCTCGGTCTTCGGCGGCCTGGACCAGGTGCTGAACGGGCTCGTGAAAATGCGCTGACGGACCGCGCCAGGCCGCCCCGCGGCCTGGCGCCCAGGAGGAATACGACCATGAAGACAACAACGATAACGACCACGCCCGAAGCCGCGCGCGCACCATCGCTGCCGGTCCTCCAGGCCGCGCTGGACGCGTCCATCGAGGCCGCCTACCACGTGTTCGGTGCCTGCCGCGCGCCCGCGGGGCTGCTGGACGTGTGCACCGCCTGCTGCATGGATGCGGCCCTGGAGCGAGAGATGCGCCGGCTGCCCCTGCGCACGCTCACCGCGCGGCACTTCTACCAGTACAACGACAGCGTGAAGAGCACCGTGCAGCCCGCGGACGAGATCAAGTACCTGCTGCCCCGGCTGCTGGAACTGCTGGCGCAGGGCGCGCAGCTGCACCATTCGACCGAGCTATCCCTCGACCGCGTGGGCCGCTGTGAGCCCGGCGCCTTCAACGGCCGCGAGCGCCAGGCGCTACAGGACGTCGCGCTCGCGCATTTCGCGCTGGGGCTGGAGCAGTGGGCCGAGCCGGACCAGGGCGTCTTCCGGAAAGAAGACGCCTTCACGGTCCTGCTGATGTGGGACCACGCCGGCGTGGACCTCGCGCCGCTGCTGGAGCACTGGCTCGCGTGCGAGAGCAACTCGTCGGCCCTGCACTACGTGGACGCCTCGTACTGGGGCTTCGTGCTGAACGGCCACCAGGTGGGCGGCCCGTTCTCGAAGGACCGTCCCCGCTACCGCGAGGCGGTGGAACACTGGCTGACCGCGCCCACGCACCGGGACCGGTTCACCGCCAGGCTGCTGCAGATGATGGACCGCTGCCCCACCGGCGGCTGGCTGCCGCCCGGCACGCAGGAATGCGACTGCCGCTCCACGCTGAACGAGCGCATCGGCGCCGTATTCGACACGATGGCGCGATGAGCCGGTCCCGCACCGGCATGGCGCCCACCCCGCAACCCCTCAAGAATTCCTGAACCATGAACGACCACAAGACCCCCCCTTCCACCGCCTCCTACCAGCTCCACCCCGTCGAGGACGGCGTGCCCGTGAAGATGTGGACGCAAGGCGTGCCCGTCGAGGACGAGGCGCGCCAGCAACTGGAGAACGCCGCGCGCCTGCCCATCGTCTTCCGGCACGTCGCGGCCATGCCCGACGTGCACTACGGCATCGGCGCCACCGTGGGCTCGGTGATCCCGACCTTCAAGGCCATCATCCCGGCCGCGGTGGGCGTGGACATCGGCTGCGGCATGATGGCCTGCAAGACCACGCTGCACGCGAACGATCTGCCCGACAACCTGGGGCCGCTGCGCTCGGCCATCGAGAAGGCCGTGCCGCACGGCAGCAACCCGCGGCGCATGGGCCGCGACAAGGGCGCGTGGGAGACCCCGCCCGACGAAACCGACCGCGCCTGGGCCGGGCTGAAGGACGAGTTCGACCGGATCTGCGAGGACTACCCGCACCTGGCCCGGACCAACCACCACAAGCACCTGGGCACGCTGGGCACCGGCAACCACTTCATCGAGGTGTGCCTGGACGAGGCGGGCGCCGTGTGGTTCATGCTGCACTCCGGCTCGCGCGGCGTGGGCAACGCGATCGGCACGCACTTCATCGAGCTGGCCCGGAAGGACGCCGAGCTGCACCAGCGCAACCTGCCCGACAAGGACCTGGCCTACTTCGAGGAGGGCGCCCGCTATTTCGGCGACTACGTGCGCGCCGTGGGCTGGGCGCAGAAGTTCGCGCGCGCCAACCGCGAGGTGATGATGCAGCGCGTGGTGGCGGCCGCGCGCCAGGTGATCGGCAAGCCCTTCGAGGCGCACGTGGAGGCGGTGAACTGCCACCACAACTACGTGCAGCGCGAGACGCACTTCGGCGAGGACGTGCTCGTGACCCGCAAGGGCGCGGTGAGCGCCCGGGCCGGCGAGCTGGGCATCATCCCCGGCAGCATGGGCGCCAAGAGCTACATCGTGCGCGGCAAGGGCAACCCCGAGAGCTTCATGAGCTGCAGCCACGGCGCGGGCCGCAGGATGAGTCGCACCAAGGCCCGGAAGCTCTACACCGTGGCCGACCAGATCGCCGCCACCGAAGGCGTGGAATGCCGCAAGGACGCCGACGTGATCGACGAGATCCCGATGGCCTACAAGGACATCGATGCCGTGATGGAGGCGCAGACGGACCTGGTGGAAGTGGTGCACACGCTCAAGCAGGTGGTGTGCGTGAAGGGCTGATCCCCTCCGCATTCCACCGAATTGCTTCGATTTTCATAGCAAACACGATAGAAGGAACGCCGACATAAGGCGGTTTTCATATGCAACAACCCGAAGAACTCCTGCGGTCGGCCCATCCGGTCGAGCCGCACATGCGCGCGCAGGTGATGCAGCACCTGCGCGCCATCGAGGCCACGCACGGCGTGACCGTGCTCTTCGCCTGCGAATCGGGCAGCCGCGGCTGGGGCTTCGCCTCGCCCGACAGCGACTACGACGTGCGCTTCATCTACGTACACCGGCTGCCGTGGTATCTCACCGTGGTGCCCGGCCGGGACGTGATCGAGCTGCCCATCAGCGGCGACCTGGACATCAACGGCTGGGACCTGCGCAAGGCGCTGGGGCTGATGCGCGAGTCCAACCCCACGCTGCTGGAATGGCTGTGCTCGCCCATCGTGTACCGCGAGGAGGCCGGCACCATGGCGCGCTTTCGCGCGCTGGCCGCGCAGGTGTTCTCCAACGCCAAGGTCTGGCACCACTACGCCTCCATGGCGAAGAAGAACTTCCGCGAGCACCTGCAGGCCGAGGAGGTGCGCTACAAGAAGTACCTCTACGTGCTGCGCCCGCTGCTGGCGGCGCGCTGGGTCCGCAGCCTGCCGGGCGTGCCGCCCATGCGCTTCGCCGCGCTGGCGCAGCAGACGCTGGACGCCACGCGCGATGCGGCGCTGATCGCCGAGATCAACGCCCTGCTGGAGGTGAAGATGCGCGCCGGAGAAGCCGCCACCAGCCCGCGCTGGCCCGGCATCCATGCCTTCATCGAGGCCGAGCTGGCCCGCAACGCGGCCGAGCCCGTGCAGGCGCTGCCCGCACCCGGGCACGGCGCGCTGGATGCGCTGCTGCACGACACGGTGCTGCGGTTCGCGGACGGCGCGGGGGGCTGACGATGCCCATCCGCTGCCGCGCGGCCGGCGCCTGCCGTTCACGCCGCGCGGCGAACCGTTTTTCATGGATCGACCTTTACTGACCGTGCTTTCTCCGACCCCTCTCTCACCTCCCCTCGTCCTCGACGGCTCGCACGGCGAGGGCGGCGGCCAGATCCTGCGCACCGGCCTCGCGCTGGCCATGGTGACGGGCCGCCCCCTGCGGATCGACCGCATCCGCGCCGGGCGGCCCAAGCCCGGGCTCATGCGCCAGCACCTCGCGTGCGTGCACGCGGCCGTGGACGTCTGCGGCGGGCAGGCCGAGGGCGCCGAGCCGGGATCGCAGGCGCTGCGCTTCACGCCCGGCGCCGTGCGGCCGGGCGAATACCGCTTCCCGATCTCGGGCGCGGGCAGTTGCATGCTGGTGCTGCAGACCGTGCTGCCCGCGCTGATGCTGGCGCAGGCGCCCAGCCGCGTGCAGCTCACGGGCGGCACGCACAACCCGATGGCGCCGCCCTTCGACTTCCTCGCACTGGCCTTCGCGCCGCTGGTGCGGCGCCTGGGCGCGGGGCTGGAGCTGGCGCTGCGGCGGCGGGGCTTCCACCCCGCGGGCGGCGGCGAGGTGCAGGCCACCATCGGGCCCGCCGCCGCCGGGCTCGCGCCCTTCGACCTGCTGGAGCGCGGCCCCTGCCGGCAGGCCTGGGCCGAGGCCGTGGTCCCCGGGCTGGCGCGCAGCGTCGCACAGCGCGAGCTGGAGGCCCTGCGGCGCCACCTGGGCTGGGACGCCGGCCGGCAGGACGTGCTGCGCACCGCGCCCGCGCGGCAGAACGAGGGGCCGGGCAACGCCCTGCTGGCCATGCTGGACCACGGCGAGGTGACCGAGGTGTTCTGCGCGCTGGGCGCGCGCGGCATCCCCGCCGAGCAGGTGGCGCGCACCCTGGCCGAAGAGGTCCGGGCCTTCCAGCGCGGCAGCGGCGCGGTGGGGCCGCACCTGGCCGACCAGTGGATGCTGCCGCTCGCGCTGGCCGTGTGGCGCAGCGGGCGCCGCGCCGCCTACACCGCCACGGAGATCACGCCGCACACGCGCACGCACGCCGAGCTGATTCCGCGGGGCCTGCCGGTGCGCATCGCGATCACGCAGCAGGCGGGCGCGGCGCGCATCGACATCGATCCGGTGGATGCCGCCAGCGGCGCCTGAAGCCGGCGCCGGGCCACCGGGGGTTGCCCCGCCGATCGACATAACCATATGCCGACGGTGTCGTTGGAGTGGTCCAAAATGCCCCGCTTCCGTTCCTGAAGGAACCTTTTTCCACTGTGGAGACGCCATGAAGTTCGACAACATCCTGCAATCCATCGGCAACACGCCGCACGTGCGCATCAACCGCCTCTTCGGCGCGGGGGCGAATGTCTGGGTCAAGTCCGAGCGCAGCAACCCGGGCGGCTCCATCAAGGACCGCATCGCGCTCTCCATGGTCGAGGACGCCGAGCGCTCCGGCGCGCTGCAGCCCGGCGGCACCATCATCGAGCCCACCTCGGGCAACACCGGCATCGGCCTCGCCCTGGTGGCCGCCGTGAAGGGCTACAAGCTCATCCTCGTGATGCCCGACAGCATGAGCATCGAGCGCCGCCGCCTCATGCTGGCCTACGGCGCGCAGTTCGACCTCACCCCGCGCGAGAAGGGCATGAAGGGCGCCATCGCCCGCGCGCAGGAGCTGGCGGCGCAGACGCCCGGCGCCTGGATTCCGCAGCAGTTCGAGAACCCCGCCAACATCGAAGTGCACGTGCACACCACGGCGCAGGAGATCCTGGCCGATTTCCCCGAGGGCTTCGACGCGCTGATCACGGGCGTGGGCACGGGCGGCCACCTCACGGGCGTGTCGCGCGTGCTGAAGGCAAAGTTCCCGCAGCTCAAGGTGTTCGCCGTGGAGCCCGTGGCCTCGCCCGTGATCTCCGGCGGCCAGCCGGCGCCCCACCCCATCCAGGGCATCGGCGCGGGCTTCGTGCCCAAGAACCTCGACACCAGCCTGCTGGACGGCGTGATCCAGGTCGATGCCGAGCCGGCGCGCGAATACGCCCGCCGCGCTGCGCGCGAGGAAGGCCTGCTCGTGGGCATCTCCTCGGGCGCCACGCTCGCGGCCATCGCGCAGAAGCTGCCCGAGCTGCCGCAGGGCGCGAAGGTGCTGGGTTTCAACTACGACACGGGCGAGCGCTATCTGTCGGTGGAAGGCTTCCTGCCGGGGTGATGTGAAACAACCCCCTGTGGCGCTTCGCGCCTTCCCCCTTCTCTCGCGCTGCGCGCG
This sequence comes from Paracidovorax anthurii, assembly GCF_003269065.1. Classification (GTDB taxonomy): domain Bacteria; phylum Pseudomonadota; class Gammaproteobacteria; order Burkholderiales; family Burkholderiaceae_C; genus Paracidovorax; species Paracidovorax anthurii. The sequence goes on along the minus strand of NZ_QLTA01000003.1, from coordinate 41,599 downwards.
GGAAGGGGGACAACGCCGGTGGCCGGGCGAAGCCCGCTCCACGGCGTTTGCTGGCATGGCCTGCTCCGCGGCCACCGGACGGATGATGCAGCGCCAGTAGCGTGCGCCGCGCAGCGCGCGTGGCACCGTGAATCACGGATACCGCCTCCCCGGGGCCGCCGCATGCGCTGCACACGCGGTCGGCCCGACGTCCTACAGCCCGGCCCCGCGCCCGCCGGAACAATCGGTCGGAACCCAGCGCCGCGGCCGCCGGCCCCCCGCCATGGCAGCGGTGCCTCTCACACCGATGGCATCCATGGATTCCCACGCAGCAACCCCCTCCCCCATCGCGTTCAAGGTGCTCACCGTGAACGTGCACAAGGGCTTCACGTCCTTCAACCGCCGTTTCATGCTGCACGAGTTGCGCGAGGCCGTGCGCGGTGTCTCGGCGGACCTGGTGTTCCTGCAGGAGGTGCTGGGCACGCACCAGCGCCACGCCAACCGTGTGGCCAATTTCCCGCAGGAGCCGCACTACGAGTTCCTCGCCGACACGATCTGGGGCCAGTACGCCTATGGCCGCAACGCCGTCTACGACAGCGGCCACCACGGCAACGCCCTGCTCTCCAAGTTCCCCATCGTCCACTACGAGAACCACGACATCTCGGTGAGCGGCCCCGAGCGGCGCGGCATGCTGCACTGCGTGCTGCAGCCCCCGGGGCACGAGCAGCAGGTGCATGCCGTCTGCGTGCACCTGGGCCTGCAGGAGAACCACCGGCAAAGCCAGTTGCGGCGCGTGTGCGACCTCGTCAACACCTTCCCGCAGGACGAGCCCGTGATCGTGGCGGGCGACTTCAACGACTGGCGCGGCCGCGCCCACGAGGTGCTGCGCCGGGGCGCCGGCCTGCACGAGGTGTTCGTGCACGCCGACGGGCGCGCCGTGCGCACCTTTCCCGCGTCGATGCCGCTGCTGGCGCTGGACCGCATCTATGTGCGCAACGCGGCGGTGCACGCGCCCATGGTGCTGCCGCGCAAGCCCTGGCACAAGCTGTCGGACCACGCGCCGCTGGCCGCGGAGATCGCGCTGTGAGGCCGCTGCGCCGCTCCTCCCGGTGGGTGCCGGGCAACCGCTTCGAGCTGCTGGAGAACGGCGAGGACTTCTTCCCGCGCGTGTTCGGCGCGATCGCGGCGGCCCGGCGCGAGGTGCTGCTGGAGACCTTCATCCTCTTCGACGACAAGATCGGCCGGGGCCTGCACGCCGCGCTGCTGCAGGCCGCGCGCAACGGCGCGCAGGTGCACGTGCTGGTGGACGGCTTCGGCTCGCCGGACCTGCCCCCGTCCTTCGTCGATCCGCTCGTGGAGGCGGGCGTGCATTTCCGCATCTTCGACCCGGGCCGGCGCATCCTCGGCCAGCGCCTGAACGTGCTGCGCCGCATGCACCGCAAGATCGTGGTGGTGGACGGCACGGTGGGCTTCATCGGCGGCATCAACTACTCGGCAGACCACGTGGCCGATTTCGGCCCCGAGGCCAAGCAGGACTACGCGGTGGAAGTGCGCGGCCCCATCGTGGCCCACCTGCACCGCTTTGCGCTCGGCGTGGTGGCCCAGTGCGAGCGGCGCCGCGCACAGCGGCCGCCGCGCTGGGGCGCGCGGGCGCGCGAGGCCGCCGGGGCGATCGCTCCCACCGGGTCGGCCGACGCGATCTTCGTGACGCGCGACAACCATGCCCACACCAACGACATCGAGCGCCACTACCGCGTGGCGCTGCGCGCCGCGCGCGAGCGCGTGGTGATCGCCAACGCCTACTTCTTCCCCGGCTACCGCTTCATCCGCGAGATGCGCCGCGCGGCGCGGCGCGGCGTGGACGTGCGCCTGATCCTGCAGGGCCAGCCCGACATGCCCATCGTGCGCACCGCCGCGAGCATGCTCTACGACCACCTGCTGCGCGCCGGCGTGCGCATCTACGAATACTGCGAACGCCCCCTGCACGGCAAGGTGGCGCTGGTGGACGGCGAATGGTCCACCGTGGGATCGAGCAACCTCGATCCGCTGAGCCTGTCGCTGAACCTGGAGGCCAACGTGGTCATCCGCGACCGCGATTTCAACGCCACGCTGCACGGGCGGCTCGCGCACCTGATGGAGCACTGCTGCCGCCAGGTGGAGCCCACGCCGCCGGGGCGCTGGGACGGGCTGCGGCTGCTGCGCAGCTACTGCGTCTTCCACCTCATGCGCTGGTTCCCGGCCTGGGCAGGCTGGCTGCCGCGCCATGAACCCGAGATCTCGCTGGTCGGCGCCGGTGCGGACCGGGACCGGGCGCGCGAGACGTCCGACGACCGGCAGGGCCGCTGGCCCTCGGCCACCTGACCCCCGATGCCCTGCGCCTCCCGCGCCCCCCCGATGCCGGCCGGCGGCGAGGCCGTGGCGCGCGGCCGCTGGCAGAGGCTGCGCGCCCGGCGCGGGTGGCGCTGGGCGATGGCGCTCGCCACCGGGGCCTTCGTGCTCTTCGTGGCGGCGCTGCTCGTGCGGCAGGCGCGCACCGTGGACTGGGCGGCCGTGTGGGCCGCCTTCCTCGCCCTGCCGCCGGCCACGCTGCTCGCGGGCGGCGCGCTGGCGCTCGCCAGCCACGGGCTCTACGGCACCTTCGATCTCTTCGGGCGGCACTTCACGCGGCACGGCCTCCCGGCAGGCCGCACGATGGGCATCACGCTCATCGCCTATCCGTTCACGCTGAACCTGGGCTCCATCATCGGCGGCGTCACCGTGCGCTACCGGCTCTACTCGCGGCAGGGGCTGTCCGTGGGCACCATCGGGCAGGTGGTGGGGCAGAGCATCGTGACCAACTGGCTGGGCTACCTCGCGCTGGCGGGCGCCATGTTCTGGGTCGGCCCGCCACGCCTGCCCGAGGGCTGGCACCTGGGGCCCGGCGCGCTGCGCTGGATCGGCGCCGCGCTGATGCTGGCGGCGGCGGGCTACGTCGTCGCCTGCGCGGCGCGGCGCGGCCGGCCGATCGCCTGGCGGGGCCATGCCTTCCCGCTGCCGGGCTGGCGAGTGGCCCTGCTGCAGGTGGCCGTCTCGGCCGCCAACTGGATGGTGATGGGCGCGTCCGTGTGGGTGCTCACGGGCGGCCAGCCGCCCTATGCGGCGGCGCTCGCCACGGTGCTGCTGGGCGCAGTGGCGGGGCTGGTGTCGCGCATCCCGGCGGGCCTGGGCGTGCTGGAGGCCGTGGGCACGGCCGTGCTGTCGGCCTACATGCCCGCCCCGCAGGCGCTGGCGGCGGTGCTGGCCTACCGGGCGCTCTACTTCTTCGCGCCGCTGGTGCTCGCGGCGCTGGCCTTCGGCGCGGTGGAACTGGCGGGGCGGGGCCGCGAGGCCTCCCGGGGGCCTTCCCGCGCCAGTCAAAGGCCGGATTAGCGCCACGTCGCCGTGTTTTCTACATTGTTTGCTATAAATTAAATAGCAAACCGATCTCCGGGGCGGCCCCTGGCTTATGATCTCGCCCGTTTTTCCCGCACCGCCCGATCGACACGGGCCGCACACCCCCATGATCCGCCTCTCCGAAATCAAGCTGCCGCTGGCCGCCTTGCCGCCCGATGGCGAGCAGCACCCCGACACCGCGCTGCGCGACGCCGCCGCACGCATCCTGGGCATCGCGCCCGGGGACATCACCCACCTCACGGTGTTCAAGCGCAGCTTCGACGCGCGCAAGCCCGAGCTGCTGGCCGTCTACATCGTCGATGTCGCCCTGGCCGAGCCCGCCCACGAGGCCGCGCTGCTCGCGCCCCACGAGGCGCACCCGCACATCCAGCCCACGCCCGACATGGCCTGGAAGCCCGTGGGCCGCGCACCCGCCGGCCTGCGCGAGCGCCCCGTGGTGGTGGGCTTCGGCCCCTGCGGCATCTTCGCCGCGCTGGTGCTGGCGCAGATGGGCTTTCGGCCCATCGTGCTGGAGCGCGGCCGGGCCGTGCGCGAGCGCACGCAGGACACCTGGGGCCTGTGGCGCCGGCGCGAGCTGCACCCCGAATCCAACGTGCAGTTCGGCGAGGGCGGCGCGGGCACGTTCAGCGACGGCAAGCTCTACAGCCAGATCAAGGACCCGCGCCACCTGGGCCGCAAGGTGATGGAGGAGTTCGTGCAGGCCGGCGCCCCGCCCGAGATCCTCTACGCCGCGCACCCGCACATCGGCACCTTCAAGCTCGTGAAAGTGGTGGAGACGCTGCGCGAGCAGATCATCGCCCTGGGCGGCGAGGTGCGCTTCCAGCAGCGCGTGACCGACGTGGCGGTGGAAGAAGACGCGGGCGGCCGCCGGCACCTGCGCGGCCTGCGCGTGCTGGACCAGGCCACCGGGCTCACCCACGACCTCGCGGCCTCGCACGTGGTGATGGCCCTGGGCCACAGCTCGCGCGACACCTTCGCGATGCTGTACGCGCGCGGCGTGCACATGGAATCCAAGCCCTTCTCGGTGGGCTTTCGCATCGAGCACCCGCAGGGGGTGATCGACCGCGCGCGCTGGGGCCGGCACACCGGCCACCCGCTGCTCGGCGCGGCCGACTACAAGCTCGTGCACCACGCCGCCAACGGCCGCGCGGTGTACAGCTTCTGCATGTGCCCCGGCGGCACGGTGGTGGCCGCCACCAGCGAGCCCGGCCGCGTGGTGACCAACGGCATGAGCCAGTACTCGCGCAACGAGCGCAACGCCAACGCAGGCATGGTGGTGGGCATCGACCCGCGCGACTATCCCTCCGACCCGGCCGCGTTCGAGGCGGCGCTGGGTGCCACGCACGGCGTGGAGGCACTGCCCGCCGGCGCGGCCCACCCGCTCGCGGGCATCGTGCTGCAGCGCCAGCTCGAATCCGGCGCCTACGTGCTGGGCGGCGGCAACTACAACGCCCCCGGCCAGCTCGTGGGCGACTTCATCGCGGGCCGCGCCTCGCGGGAGCTGGGCGACGTGCTGCCCTCGTACCGGCCCGGCGTCACCCTCACCGACCTGCGCGCCGCCCTGCCCGACTACGCCATCGCCGCGCTGCGCGAGGCGCTGCCGGCCTTCGGCCGCAAGATCAAGGGCTTCGACATGCACGACGCCGTGCTGACGGGCGTGGAGACGCGCACCTCCTCGCCGCTCAAGATCGGCCGGGGCGAAAACCTGCAGAGCCTCAACACCGCCGGCCTGTATCCGGCGGGCGAGGGCGCGAGCTATGCCGGCGGCATCCTGTCGGCCGGCGTGGACGGCATCAAGGTGGGCGAAGCCGTCGCGCGCGCTCTACTTCTACTGGCCTGAGCGGCATTCACCCGCCACGGGCATCAGCGCGGCCCCCAGTGGCCCGGCCGCATGCGCCACCCGCCCGGCCCCGGCTCCCAGTGGTGGGGCACCCAGACCGCACCCGGGCGCGGCGGCGCGGCCCAGTAGCCGGGGCGCCACGCGTAGCGGCTGCCCCCCCATTCCCAGAAGCCGCCCACCCACACGTGCACCGGCGAGGGGGCGACGGTCACCGTCTCCACGTACGGCGCCGGAGGCGCGACGGGCGCGACCACCATGGGGCCCTGCTCCACGACCACCTGCCGCGCGGGCGGCGCCACCACGCAGCCCGACAGGGTCACGGCCGCGGCCAGGGCCGCCAGGGCGCCGGCGGCGCGGGAACGCTCATGGGAAAGGAAGAAAGACATCGAACGGCTCCATCCAGACAAGGGATAGTGGTTGAACGCGCCCGCCCCCACCGCCTGCCGACGCCTGCCGTGTAAAGAAAAGGAAAGACAAACCGCCCCGCCGGGGGACGGGCACAGGCCGGCGTCAGCGCGGCAGCGCGGCCATCGGCGAGCCCGGCAGCGCCGGCGCCGAGGTGCCGTCCGGCAGGCGGAAAGCCGCCACCAGGTCGGCCAGTTGCTGCGCCTGCATGCGCAGGCCCTGCGCGGCGGCGGAGGACTCCTCCACCAGGGCGGCGTTCTGCTGCGTCATCTGGTCGAGCTGGCCCACGGCCTCGCCCACCTGGCCCAGGCCGGTGCTCTGCTCGCGGGCGGCGGTGCTGATCTCGCCGATGATGGTCGCCACCTGCTCCACCGAGCCCACGATCTCGCCCATCGTGCCGCCGGCGGCATGCACCTGCTGGGTGCCCTCGTCCACCTTGCGCACGCTGTCGCCGATGAGGGTGCCGATCTCCTTGGCCGCCGTGGCCGAGCGCTGCGCGAGGCTGCGCACCTCGGCCGCCACCACCGCGAAGCCCCGGCCCTGCTCGCCCGCACGGGCTGCTTCCACGGCAGCGTTGAGCGCCAGGATGTTGGTCTGGAACGCGATGCCGTCGATCACGCTCGTGATGTCGGCGATCTTGCGGGAGGCCTGGGCGATGCCGTCCATGGTGCCCACCACGCGCTCCACCGCATCGCGGCCCCGGCGGGCCACGTCGCTCGCGGTGCCCGCCAGGGTGCTGGCCTGCTGCGCCGCGTCGGCGCTGTGGCGCACGGTGGCGATCAGCTCCTCCATGCTGGCGGCGATCTCCTCCAGGTTGGAGGCCGTCTGCTCGGTGCGCGCCGACAGGTCGGAGTTGCCCGCCGCGATCTCGGCGCTGGCGCCGGCCACCGAGGCACTGGCCTGGCGCATGCCCACCACCAGCCCCGCGAGCCGCTGCTGCATGCCCCCCAGGCGCTCCAGCAGGGCGCGCACCTCGTCGCGGTTGCCTTCGCCGGCGGGCGGCACCACGGAGGTCAGGTCCCCCTCGGCGATCCGGTCGGACACCGACGACGCGCGCGACAGCGGCCTCAGGATGGAGCGCGACAGCACCAGCGCGCAGCCCAGCCCCAGCAGCAGGCCCAGCAGCGAGCCCCCCACGAGCAGGGCGATCCCCTGGCGCTCGCTGGCCTCCGCCGCGGCGCGCGCCTCGGCCACGCGCTTGCGCTGGTATTCGGCCATCTCGTCCACGGCGGCGGCATAGCGGTCGGCCGTGGGCCGCAGCAGCTTGCCCACGGCATCGGGCGGCAAGGTTTCGCCCGCCTTGCGGCGCTTGACGAGGTCGTCGCGCGCCGCCCGGAAGGCATTGCCCGCCGTGTCGATGGCCTCGAAGATGCGCCTGGACTCGGCGTCCTCTGCCAGCGCCTCCAGCCGCTTGCGGACTTCGGACGAGCGCGCCGAGGTGAGCTTGCGGTCGGCATCGATGCGGGCCGCGTACACGGGGTTGTCGATCTCCAGCAGCGTCTCGGCGCGCGCGGAGCTGAGCACCACGATGGCATGCAGCTCGCGCGCCAGCAAGGCCCGCTCGGAGGACGGCCCCCCCAGGTCGTCCGTGATGTCCTGCAGCTCCGTCAGGCGCCAGATCCCCACGGCGGCAGAGAGCGACATCACCACGCAGATGGCCCCGAAGGCGAGCGCGAGGCGGGCGGAGAGGCGGGCGTTGCGAAGGAAGTTCATGGCGTGAGGCGGCAGCCGTGGCAACCGAAGCAATTCGTTTCAACCCAGTGTATCGGCGGCCTCCGCAGAAAGCTTGAAGGCGAACCCGTATCCCGTGCGGCTTTGGCGCAACGCCGGGCATGAAAAAAGCCGCCCGGCGCAAGCCGGGCGGCCTTATTCCAGATGTTGGAATGTCGGAACGGGTGCCGCGGGGGCGGGCGGAATCAGCCCCGGGCCTGCAGCGCGGCGATGCGCTCCTCGATCGGCGGGTGGGTGCTGAACAGCTTGCCGATGCCGCCGGCGATGCCCATGGCCTGCATGCTCTTGGGCAGTTCGCCCGGATGCATGCCGCCCAGGCGGGCCAGCGCGTTGATCATGGGCTGCTTGCGGCCCATGAGCTGGGCGGCGCCCGCGTCGGCGCGGAACTCGCGCTGGCGGCTGAACCAGGCCACGATCATCGAGGCAAGGAAGCCCAGCACGATGTCGAGCACGATGGTGGTGACCATGTAGCCGATGCCGGGGCCGGAGCTGTTCTCGTCGTTCCTGCGCAGGAAGCTGTCCACCGCATAGCCGATCACGCGCGAGAGGAACACCACGAAGGTGTTCATCACGCCCTGGATCAGGGTCATGGTGACCATGTCGCCGTTGGCGATGTGGGCCACCTCGTGGCCGATCACGGCCTCGACCTCCTCGCGGGTCATGCCCTGCAGCAGGCCGGTGGACACCGCCACCAGGGCGTTGTTCTTGAACGCGCCGGTGGCGAAGGCGTTGGGATCGCCCTCGAAGATGCCGACCTCGGGCATGCCGATGCCGGCCTGGTCGGCGAACTTGCGCACCGTCTGCACGATCCAGGCCTCGTCGGGCGAGCCGGTGCCGTCGATGACCCGCACGCCGGAACTCCACTTGGCGATGGGCTTGCTCATGAGCAGCGAGATGATGGCGCCGCCGAAGCCCATGATGAAGGCGAAGCCGAGCAGCGCCCCCAGGTTCAGCCCGTTGGCCGTCAGGAAGCGGTTGACGCCCAGCAGGCTGGCGACGGCGCCCAGCACCACCATGACGGCGAGGTTGGTCAACAAAAATAGCGCGATTCGTTTCATCGAAGGTTTCTCCACGAAGGGGAAGCGTTGGGTGTGGGGCGGTGGCGGATGCCTTGCCCGCCGCACGCCCGGAAAATGGGGATGGTGCGCGGGCCTTCAAGCCACCGTGGCAGCGCGGAGGGACCCCTATTGTGTGCTTTGTGCGGGGCGGGCGCTGCGGAATACGGAGGAGTCATCATAGAAGCAAAAGTTCTCGTTCTCCGCCCACCAGCCCGGCACCCCCAGCACGGGCAGGGGCGCGAAGGGCTTGGCCCGCAGCAGCGCCGGGTCCAGCGCGCCGGCCAGCCAGGCATCCACGTTCGCTACGTTCTCAGGAGCATTGGAGCCCATGAGGACGTGGGCCGTGAGCGGTTTTCGTGGTGCGACAAGCTGTTCGAGCAAGGCGTGGCCGAACACCACCAGCCGCGCCTCGGCCCAGAGCGGGCGCAGGTCCACGAACAACCGGCGCCAGGCCCGGCCCGCGAGCGCCTCCCGCAGCGCGGCGGGCGCGAGCAGGACTGCCCCGTTCTCGTCGAACACCGTGATCGCATCCCGCAGCGGGCCGCGCACGGCCCCGATGCCCTGCACGGCGATGGCCTCGGCCTGCCAGCGGTTCAGCAGGCGCTTGGTGCGTGGGTAATGCAGCCAGATCAGGCCGTTGAAGAAGTCGTGCAGGTTGCCGCGGGTCGGCACGGTGCCGGTGGCGTGGATGAAGCGCTCATACGGCACGCCCGGCTCCAGGACCGACTGCGGAACGAAACGCACGCCGCACCGCCCTTGCGCACCGCCCTCACCGCCCACGCCGCCGGCGATCCGATTCAGCGCCTCCGGCAGCGGCAGGCCGCCACGCCACGCCGTCTCCACCGCCACCCCCAGGCCAGACAACGGCCGCAGCCAGGGGGACTCCGCGCCGAAGACGCTTGCCGCCGCCAGCATCAGTGCGGGGGCAGGAGATACCGCACCTTGTTCGGCTGGCGGGTGGGCAGCAGCTCGAAATGGTGCGGAAACTTCTTGAACAGCTTGGTGGAGGCCGCGTTCTTCCCCAGCAGCTTGGCGTCATGCAGCAACCTGGCGATCTCGCCCAGGGGCTGCGGCTGGCCGCTTTCCAGCGCGGGCGCATGGTCCAGGATGTGCCGCACCGTGACCTGCTCTGGCGCGGCAGATGCGCTCTTGGCCGTAGAGGACGAAGCCGGCGCCTTCTTGGCGGCAGGCGACGCCTTCTTTGCCGGCGCTTTCTTGGCGGGCACGGGCGCCGCGCCCGTCTTGGCGGTGGCAGCGCGCTGCTTGGCCGCGGCCTTCTTGGCTGGCGGCTTCCTGGCCGCAGGGCTCACCGGTGCCGGCGCCTTGGCCGCCGCCGGGTTCACGGCGAGGGCAGCGGCATCGTCCTGGGGCACTGCCGCCGGCTCCTGGGCCGCACTGTCGCTGCCCACGAAATGCACTTTGTCGTAGGCATAGACGACCTCGGCGGCCATCTTGCCTCTCTCGGTGACGCAGACCACGCGAAAGCCGCGCTCGCGCAGCCGCAGCACCAGGGGCACGAAGTCGGCGTCTCCGGAGCCGATGGCGATGGACGCGGGACGCGGCGTCGCATACGACAGCTCCATCACATCGACGGCCATGGCCACGTCCGTGGTGTTCTTCGGCAGCGACAGGTTCATGTAGGGCCGTATCAGCCGCGTGCGAAGAACCTCCCCCAGCCCCTTGAGCTTCTCGGCGCTGCCGTAGGCGCGCCGCACGGACATGCCGCCCTCGTGCGCCTCAAGGACGCGGCACGCCTCCTCCACCCAGGACGGTGCGCACAGGTTGTCTGCATCGATAAAGAACGCGGTCATCCACGGCCCTCCCTCTTTTTTCAACAGCCCATCGCTGGACGAACGCGGTTGCGCGGCTATGCCGCCACCATCCGCCACGGCAGCGCATCGCCCGAGCGCAGCGGCTTCAACTGCGCCTCGCCGAACGGGAAGCTCTCGGGCGGCGTCCACGACTCGCGGCGCAGCGTGATCGTGCCCGGGTTGCGCGGCAGGCCGTAGAAGGCCGGCCCGTGGAAGCTCGCGAAGCCTTCGAGCTTGTCGAGCGCGCCCGCGTTGTCGAACGCCTCGGCATACATCTCCATGGCCGCGTGCGCGCTGTAGCAGCCGGCGCAGCCCGTGGCATGCTCCTTGAGGTGGGCCGCGTGCGGCGCGCTGTCCGTTCCCAGGAAGAACTTCGGGCTGCCGCTGGTGGCGGCCTCCACCAGCGCGAGGCGGTGGGTCTCGCGCTTGAGCACGGGCAGGCAGTAGTAGTGCGGGCGGATGCCGCCCGTGAAGATCGCGTTGCGGTTGAACAGCAGGTGCTGCGGCGTGATCGTGGCGGCCGTGAAGGCATCGCTGGAAGCCACGTACTGCGCGGCCTCGCGCGTGGTGATGTGCTCGAAAACGATCTTCAGCCCGGGGAAATCGCGGCGCAGCGGAATGAACTGGCGCTCGATGAAGACGGCCTCGCGGTCGAAGAGGTCGATGTCGTTGCCGGTCACCTCGCCGTGCACCAGCAGCAGCAGGCCCGCCTTCTGCATGGCCTCCAGCACGGGGTAGATCCTGCGCAGGTCGGTCACGCCGGCATCGCTGTTCGTCGTGGCGCCGGCCGGGTAGAGCTTGCAGGCCACCACGCCGGCCTCCTTGGCGCGCGCGATCTCCTCGGGCGGGAGGTTGTCGGTGAGATAGAGGGTCATCAGCGGCTCGAAGGCCACGCCCTCGGGCACGGCGGCGAGGATGCGCTGCTTGTACGCGAGCGCCTGCGCGGCCGTGGTCACGGGCGGGCGCAGGTTGGGCATGATGACCGCGCGCCCGAACTGCGCGGCCGTGTGCGGCACCACGGTGCGCAAGGGCTCGCCGTCCCGCACGTGCAGGTGCCAGTCGTCGGGCCGGGTGATGGTGAGGTCGCCCGCGCGGGCGGATGCGGAAGAGGAGGAAGTGGGGGCGGCTGCGGTCATGGGGCGCCATTGTCCCATCGCCCGCGCCGGGGAGGCCACGCAGGCGGGCGCTGGAGCGGGTTATGCACTTTGGCATGCCTCCATGGAAAAAGCCCTGTCCACCCGCGGGGGAGGACAGGGCAAACCCCAAAGTTGGGGTGAGGGGGGAATCGCGAAAGCGTGGACTCAGCAGCCGGAGGGGCGGTTGGGCCGCATGGGCACGATGCCGGAAACCGTGACGCGCTCGCCCGAACCGTCGGTGGCGGTGAGCGTCTTGTTGGCGATGCGCACCTGGTTGGCATCGCGCACCACGGAGGTGTCGCTCCAGTCGGTGGCGCTGAATTCGCGCCCGCCGAAGGTCAGGAAGGCCACGTACAGGATGTTGGCGTCGGGCTGGTAGCGCACGTCGCCGAAGGCCTGGTCGCTCGCGCCGACCTTCTTCGCGCCGTCGAAGCGGAATGTGCACACTTCGGGCGCCGAGCCGATCGGATTGCGCTTCTCCACGTCGGTCAGATTCAGGTTGCCGTCGCCGTACACGCCGTTCAGGCCCGAGGTGGTGGCGCTGGTGACCGTGAACACGCTGGTCTGGTCGCTGGGGGTGGGGTCTTCATCGTTGCCGCCGCCGCAGGCCGTGAGCAGGGCGGCGGTGGCGAGGGCTGCGCAGATCTTCAGGAAATGAGGGGGCATGTCTCTTGGAAGGTGGCGAAAGGGATGGAAAAAGGGGACGCCTGCAACGGCATCGCCATGGGGTCCCATCGTAGGAATCGCACCCCGCCCCCCCTGTGGTCCATGGGCGGCAGCCCCTGTAGGACTGTGTGCCGCAGCGCAGAATGCGGCACCGCGTCAGGCGGCGAGCGGAAACTCCACCGTGAAGCAGGTCCCGCCCTCGGCGCGGTTTTCCACGCGCACGCCGCCGCCCTGGCGCTGCGCCAGCGCCTGCACGATGGACAGGCCGAGCCCCGAGCCATCGCCGCGCCGCCCCGGCGCGTGCGGGAAGCGCTCGAACGGGCGCTCCAGCACATGGGGCGGCAAGCCGACACCGGCATCGCTCACGCGCAGCGCGACGGCCACGCCGGTCAGGGCCACCTCCACGCCCAGCCAGCCCCCCCCGGCGGCATGGCGAAGGGCGTTCTCGACGAGGTTGAACAGGATCTGCCGCATGCGGTCCGGGTCCACCTCCACGAGGGCCGTCCCCGCAGGCACGTCCAGCCGCAGGTCCAGCACCACGCCATGGTCCGCGATGTGCTGGGCATGGCCCGCCAGCGCATCGCGCACCAGATCGGTCAGGTCCACCGTGCAGGTCTCCAGCGACAGCTGCCCCGCCTCCGCCATGGACAGCGTATGCAGATCGCCCACGAGGCGGCCCAGGTACTCGACCTGGTCCAGCAGCGCGCGCGACTCGGCCGCATCGGCCTCGATGACGCCGTCGCAGATCGCATGCAGCCGCACGCGCAGCACGGCGAGCGGCGTGCGCAACTCGTGCGAGATGGACGCCGCCGTGGCGCGGCGCTCCTTGGCCATGCGCTCCAGCGAATCGATCATCTGGTTGAAGTGGCGCACCATATCGGCCATCTCATCGTGGTATCGGCCGGGCTGGGCACGCAGCGTGAAGTCGCCCACGGCCACGTGCGAAGCCACCTCGGCCATGGACGCCAGGGGCAGCGTGACGATGCGCGACACCCAGAAGCCCACCACCAGCCCGACGGGCAGGCACACGACCAGGCCCACCACCAGCGACCATTTCTCCCCGAACAGCAGATCGCCATGCCAGTAGTGGCCGTAGATCTCCATGGCCCGGGGGCTGTCCTCCATGTCGCGGTCGCGCAGGTCGCTGAGTTCGCGCTGCACCTCCACGGGCAGGCTGCGGTAGAAGTCGCGGTACTGGATCTCGGAGAACAGCATGACGCTGGCCGTCAGCAAGGCCATCGTGGCCACCACCGTGGCCGCGATGCACAGGCCGAACCGGACCCAGACGCGGTTGAGCAGGGGGCCCTGCATCGCGGCGGCGCGCTCCATGGTCAGGGGGCGTCCCCGGGCCAGAGCCGGTAGCCGATGCCGCGCACGGTTTCGATCAGGTCGCCCTGCCCGGCCTGCTGCAGCTTGCGGCGCAGCTTGGAGAGGTGGGAATCGATCACCCGGTCGAGCGCATCGCTCTCGGGCAGGCAGTGCTCGATGAGGTGGCCGCGCGAGAAGCAGCGGCGGGGCTGGGCCGCGAGGCAGGCGAGCAGGCGGAACTCGGTGAGCGTGAGCGGCAGCGCCACGGCCTTGCCATCGTCGCCATGGGCGAACGCCGCATGCGCCTCCTGGTCGATCTCGATGCGGCCGACCCGGATGGGCGCCGCGCCGCGCGCCGGGGCCGCCGGCGGCGAGTACACGCGCCGCAGCACGGCGCGCACGCGCGCCACCACCTCGGGCGGGCTGAAGGGCTTGACCACGTAGTCGTCGGCGCCCAGGCGCAGGCCGAGCAGCTTGTCCACGTCGTCGGCCAGGGCCGTGACCATGATGACGGGCGTCTGCCCGTCCTCGCGGATCGCGCGCAGCAGGTCCAGCCCGTCCATGCCCGGCAGGTGGATGTCCAGCAGGACCATGTCGGGCTTGAGTTGGCGGAAGAGGCGCAGGGCATCCAGGCCGTCGGATGCCTGCCGCGCCCGCATGCCGCCGCGCTCCAGGTAGGCGGTGAGGACACTGGCGATCCCCGGCTCGTCCTCCACCACGAGGACGAGGGGGCCCGGGGCCTGGAAAGGTGCGGGGAGATTCATGGAGTGAAGGCGGTGCTGGCTGGATTATCTATAGCGCCGGCCTGCCGCGGGCAATGCCCCTGCGTCTCCACGAACCCTCCATATCCCATGCATGGCCGCGAAAGCTTCGGGCGATCCAATGCACCCCACTCCCGAAGACGATCCCAGCCTGCGCGTGCCTTCTCTTCTCCACCCCTTGCGCCCCCACCGCTTCGGCCCGCTGGCCGTGGCGCTCTCCCTGCTGGCCGGCTGCGCCGCAACGGACGGCGGCGCCGGGCGCCCGCAGGCCCCGGCCATGCCCCCGGCATGGACCGCCCCCGTGCCCCAGGGCGCGACCGCGCCGGAGCTGCGCGCATGGTGGAAAGCCTTCCGCGACCCCACCCTCGATGCGATGGTGGAGGAAGCGCTGGAAAAGAACCTCGACCTCGCGGCCGCCGCCCGCCGGCTGCGCGAGGCGCGCCTGCAGGCTGGCCGCGCGGCGGTGCAGTTCCGCCCGTCGTTCAGCGCGGGGGCCCGCACGCTGCAGGACATCTCGGCCACCGACACCTACTTCCACGCCAGCATCGACATGGCCTGGGAGCTGGGCCTGTTCGGCGCGGGCGAGAGCATCCGCGCGGCGGCCGATGCCGATGCCGACTCCGCTCAGGCCGACAGCCAGGGCGTGCGCGTGGCGGTGGTGGCCGATGTCGTGCGCAATTACCTCGACCTGCAGGCCGCCCGCCGGCAACTGCACCTGCTGGACCGCATGGGCGCGCTCGACGGCCGCGCCGCCACGCTCGCCGACGTGCGCCAGCGCACCCGGATCGGCTCGGCCGACGACAGCACCCAGGCCCGCGTGCGCACCGCCCAGACCCGCGCGGCACGCGCCGCACCCGAAGAAGCCCTCGCCCGGGCCGCGCAAGCCCTGTCGGTGCTGCTGGGCCGCGTCGCGCCGGACCCGGCCTGGACCGCGCCGGAGGCTGCCGAGGCTGCGGCGACCCTGCCGCCGTTCGCCTTCGCATCGCTGCCCGCGGACCTGCTGCGCACGCGGCCCGACGTGCACGCGGCGGAGGCCGGGGTACGCAAGGCCGCGGCCGGCTTGGGCCTGGCTCGCTCCGAGCTCTATCCCCGGATCGCGATCATGGGATCGCTGCTCTATTCATACAACATCACGCGCAACCGCCGCACGACCAGCGACAACGCCCCCGCCATCGGGCCGGTGATCGACATCCCGCTCTTCGACTGGGGCCGCCGGCGGATGCAGGTGGATGCGCAGACCCAGGCGCTCGAAGGCGCGGCCCTGGGCTACGAGCGCGCCGTGCGCACCGCCGTGGCGGAAGCCGAAGGCGCCCTGGCCGCGCTCTCCGCGCAGCAAGCGCGGGCCGACGCCCTGGGAACGGCCGTGGCGGCCTGGGGCGAGCGCACCGAGGTCGCCCGCACCCGCGTGCGGCTGGGTCTGGCGAGCGAATACGACGCGCTCGCCACCCAGCGCGCGCTGCTGCAGGCCGAGTCGGAGCAGGCCACCGCCCGGGACGCGCGCGCGCTGGCCTTCGTCGCCCTCTACAAGGCGCTGGGCGGCGCCCCGCTGCCCGCGGAGGCCCTGGACACGGCGGCGGCCCCCGCCAGCGGACAGGCCCGGGGGGCGCCATGATCGCGCTGGCCCGCAAGACGCTGGTACACGAGTGGCGCCGCTTCGTTCCCGCCGTGTTCGCGGTGGGGTTCTCCTGCGTGCTGCTGGCGGTGCAGGCCGCGCTGGTGCTGGGCATCTTCGGCAGCGCCGCCCTGTACGTGCGCGCCTCCGGAGCCAACCTGTGGGCCGGCTACCCGGGCACGCAGAGCGTGAATTTCGGGCGCCCGATCGGGCGCGACGTGGACCTGCGCCTGGGCATGGACCCCGACGTCGCCGCCACCGAGCCCTATCTGTGGGTGGACGGCGACTGGCGCAGCACCCAGGCCGGCGGCGGCGGGGTGTCGGTGTACGTGTCGGGCATCCGCACGGCGCCCGACGGAATGCTCTTCTCCCGGCTGCTGACGGAATGGCAGCGTGCCGCTTTGCGCGATCCGGGCGCCGTGATCGTGGACCGCGCGGACCTGGGCACGCTGGGCACCGACGTGGGCGGCACGGCCTGGATCAACGCCCACCCGGTCCACGTGGTGGCCGTGGTGGACGGACTGCGCGGCCTGGGCGGCGTGAACGTGCTGGCGTCCCTGGACTCCGCGCGCGAAATCGCCGGCTCCGAGGCCGCGGCGGGCCACACCTACGTGGTGGCGCGCACGCACACGCCGGCCCAGGCGCCCCAGGTGCAGGCGCGGCTGGCCGCCGGCGCGGCGGGCTTCGGCCCCTTCGAGGTCTGGACGTCGCGCCAGTTCGCGCGCCGCTCCCAGCTCTATTGGCTGCTGGACACCGGCGCGGGCGTGGCCGTGCTCTTCATGGTCGGCATCGTGTGCCTCGTGGGCACGGTGGTCACCAGCCAGTCGCTCATGGGCGTGGTGGCGGGATCGGCCCGCGAATACGCCGTGCTCAACGCGCTGGGGGTGAGCCGCCGGGCGCTGGGGCGCCTGGTGATCGAGCAGGCCTGCTGGATTGGCGGCCTGGGGCTGCTGCTGGGCGCCAGCGCCAGCGCCGTGCTGCTCACGCTCGCCTCCGCGCACGGCGTGCCCGTGGCGATGACGCCGTTCACCGCCCTCGCCTGCGCCTCCCTGGTGGGCGCGGTGTCCCTGCTCTCGGGCATTTTCGCCATGCGCGGCCTCATGGCCGCCGACCCCGCCCTGCTGCTGCGATGAACTCCATCGGCACACGCCCCCTTCCCGCGGCACCGGCCCGCGCACCGCGCGGTGCGCCGAGCCTGCAGGCCGTGGATCTGCACAAGTCCTTCGTCTCCGGCGTGGTGCGGGTGCAGGTGCTGCGCCAGCTCGGCCTGACCATCCACGCGGGAGAGCTCACGCTCATCTCGGGCCCCTCGGGGTGCGGCAAGAGCACCCTGCTGTCCCTGCTCTCGGGCCTGCAGAAGCCCGACGCGGGCCGGATCATGGCGCTCGGCGAAGACCTGGGCACGCTCGATGCGCAGGCGCTGGAACGCTTCCGGCTGCACCACACGGGCTTCGTGTTCCAGGGCTTCAACCTGTTTCCGGCCCTCACCGCGCTGGAGCAGGTGCAGCTGCCGCTGGGCTATCTGGGCATGAACCACCGCGAGAGCGCGCACCGCGCCCGGCAGGCGCTGGACGAGGTGGGACTCGTGCAGCGCGCGCACATGCGCCCGGCCCAGCTCTCGGGCGGCGAGAAGCAGCGCGTGGCCATCGCCCGCGCCATCGCCAAGTCGCCCCAGTTGCTGTTCGCCGACGAACCCACCAGCGCGCTGGATGCCGACAGCGGCCAGCGCGTGATCGACATCCTCCACCGCATCGCCCGCGCGCACGGCACGACGGTGCTGTGCGTGAGCCATGACCCGCGCCTCGTCCGCCATGCCGACCGCGTGCTCGGCATGGAAGACGGCGCCATCCGCAGCGACTGGCGCCAGCCGGACACCGAGCCCGAAGCGACGACCCCATGAAACGCCTCCCCCCCTCCCCCCGACAGCCCGCGCCGCGCCGCGCGACCGCCGCGATGGCGCTGGCGGCCATGGCCCTGGCGATGCTGGCCGCCTGCACCGAGCACGCCGCCCCCGCCGACCCGCAGGCAGCCCCGGCCGCCCCCGCCGGCGTGGCCATGGCCCGGGGACGCATCGAGGTGCAGGGCGGCCTGCTCGAACTCTCGCCCCTGCAGGATGGCGCGGTGGAGACCCTGGCCGTGCAGGAGGGCCAGAGCGTCACCCGCGGCCAGCTGCTGCTGCGCCTCTCGGCCGCCGGGGCCCAGGCCGAGGCCGGCGTGGCGCAGGCGGAACTGCAGCTCGCCGAGGCGCGCCAGCGTGCGCGTGCGCAGCAGCTTCCCGCGCTGCGCCGCACCGCTGCGCGGCTCGCGGAGGCCGCTGCTGCGGGCGCGGCGGAGCCGCAGCGCGCCGAAGAGGCCGAGCAGGCCCTGCGCGGTGCGGAATCCGACCTTGCGGTGGCCCGCGCGGAGACCGACGTGGCCCGCCAGCGGCTGGCGCAGCTGCATGCCCAGAGCGCCCGGCGGGAGCTGCACGCGCCCGAGGACGGCACCGTCGTGCGCGTGGCCACGCAGGTCGGGCAGCGGCTTCTGTCCGCGTCGGGCGGGCCGGCGGCGGTCACCCTGCTGCCGCGCCGCCCGCTCGTGGTGCGGGCCGAGATCAACGAAAGCTACGCGGCGGCGGTGCAGCCCGGCATGCGCGCCTCCATCACCACGGACGGCGATACCGCGCCCACGGCCCTGCCGCCCGCGCGCGTGGTGCGCATGAGCCCCGTGCTCGGCGCGGGACGGCTGCAGGAAGACGCCCAGCGCGGCCCGGTGCGGGTCGTGGAATGCGTCCTGGAGTTCGACCAGGCCCCCACCCAGGCGCGCCCCGGCCAGGCCGTGCGCGTGCGCTTCCATCCATGAGACCGACACGGGATGCACCGATGACGACCCACTTCCCCTCCTCCTCGTCCACCCCCGCGCGCAGGCACGCCATCGCGGCCACGCCGGTGGTGCTGCACCGTGAACCGTCCCCGGGCTGGATGGTGCAATGCGACTTCGACGGCACCATCAGCACGGAGGACGTGACCGACTCCCTGCTGCAGCGCTTCGGCCGCCCGGGCTGGGAGGCGCTCGAAGAGGCCTGGGAGCGCGGCGAGATCGGATCGCGCGAATGCATGAAAGGCCAGGTGGCGCTACTCGACATGGACCGCGCCGAACTCGACGCCCATCTCGCCACGATCGCCGTGGACCCGCATTTCGGCGCCTTCGTGCGGGCCGCCCAGGCCCTGGGGATGCCGGTGCAGGTGGTGAGCGACGGCATCGACTACGCCATCCGGGCCGTGCTGGCACGCCACGGCCTGGACGGCCTGCCCGTGATCGCCAACCGCCTGGTGCAGGCCGGCCCCCGCCAATGGCGCCTGGAATCGCCCTGGGCCAGCGCGGCCTGCGCCCGCGCCAGCGGCAACTGCAAGTGCGAGCGGCTCGCGGAGCAGCGCACGCTCCATGGGCGGGTGCTGTTCGTGGGCGACAGCACGTCGGACTTCTGCGTCTCCGGCCGCGCGGACTTCGTGCTGGCCAAGTACAAGCTCATCGGCCACTGCGTCAGCCACGGCATCGCCCACGCGCCCTTCACCGACTTCTCCCAGGCCCTGCAATGGCTGCCGACCCTCGGCACCCGGGACGCCCGCGCGATGGAGTTGGCCGCATGACCCCCCAGCTGACCGCGGACCGATCCGCGCCGGATACCGCGGCGCCCGCCCCCACGGCATGCCGGCACGGCGTGGAGCACGAATACCTGCTCGAAGGCCACGGCGCCAACGCGCGCACGGGCGTGCTGCTGGTCCACGGGCTGACCGGCACGCCCAACGAGATGCGCCTGATCGCCAAGGGCCTGCACCGCGCCGGCTTCACCGTGCTGGCCGTGCAGCTGGCGGGCCATTGCGGCACGCAGGACGATCTCGTGGCCACGCGCTGGCAGGACTGGGTGGCGAGCGTGCGGCGCGGCGCGGACCGCCTGATGCAGCGCACCGGGCAGCCGCTCGTCGCCTGCGGGCTCTCGATGGGCGCGGTGCTTGCGCTCGCGCTGGCCATCGAGCGCCCCCGGCAGGTCGCGGGCGTGGTGGCGCTCTCGCCCACCTTCCGCTACGACGGCTGGAGCATGCCCGCGTACACGCGCCTGTCGTTCCTGCTGCCCCTCTTCCGCGCCCTCGGCATCGGGCGGCGCAGCGTCTTCATGGAGCAGCCGCCCTACGGCATCAAGGACGCCGCGCTGCGCGAGCGCGTGGTCGCGCAGATGCATTCGGGCGACAGCGCGGCCGCCGGGCTGCCGGGCAACCCCTGGTGGTCGGTGATCGAGATGCGCGCCCTGGCCGCCCACGTGCGGCGGCGCCTGGACGCGGTGCGCGCGCCCTGCCTCGTGATGCACGCACGCAACGACGACATCGCCTCGGCGGACAACGCCCGCGAGATCGCGCGCGGCGTGCGCCATGCGCCCGTGGAACTGGTGCTGCTCGACGACAGCTACCACATGATCACCATCGACCGCGAGCGCCGCACGGTGCTGGCGCGCACGGTGGCCTTCGTGGAGGCACTCGCCCACGCACACGCCGCGAGCACCGCAGAGGCCGCGCCATGACGCCCGCCCCGGACGGCGGCATCACGCCGCTCGTGGCCGCGCTCTGGATGCTCAACATGCTCGTGGACACGGGCGGGCAGCTGGCCTTCAAGGCCGCCGCCACGGCCGACCCGCGCGCGGGCAGCGGCCTCGCGCGCTGGATCTGGATGGCCCGGCGCCCCTGGCTCTGGGTCGGCATCGGCTGCTACGTGGCCGAGTTCCTCGTGTGGCTCGCGTTCCTCTCGCTGGTGCCGTTGTCCGACGGCGTGCTGCTGGGCTCCATCAACATCGTGGCGGTGATGGTGGCGGGCCGCTTCCTGTTCCGCGAAACGCTCTCGCCGATGCGCGTGGCGGGCATCCTGCTGGTGTCGGCCGGCGTGGCCGTCGTGGGCCTGAAAGCCTGAAGGCCATGAAGCGCTTCTATGCCATCGGCTTTCTCGTCCTGATCGCGTTCGACACGCTCGCGCAGATCAGCTTCAAGCTCGCGGGCGAGCACGCGCTGCCGCTGGAGTTCTCCGGCGCCTGGCTGCTGCGGGTCTTCGGCCAGCCCTGGATCTACGGCGCCTTCGTAGGCTACGTGGGCGCGTTCTTCACGTGGATGACGCTGCTGGAGCACGCGCCCATCGGCCCGGCTTTCGCGGCCTCGCACATGGAGGTAATTCCTGTGATGCTGCTGTCGGCTTGGATGTTTCACGACCCGCTGGGATGGCCACAGTGGCTCGGGGCGCTACTGATCGGCGGTGGTGGCATCTGCCTGGGCTACGGGGAAGCGGCCCAGGCCCGGCAAGCGGTGGAACAGAGATCAAAGCGCCTGCTGTAGCAGACGCAGCAGCCAAAGGTTGATGCTTCCCTGCATCGCCTGCCATTCGGCCAACTCTGGATGGGCCTCGACGATATCCTGCCCATCTACTGCACTGAGCCAACGCTTCCAGATCCCCTGATAGCGGTGCACAGAGACATCTCCCGTCACATCGCAGCCGACCAGCGATCCAGCCAAGGTGTCCACGATGGACTCCGCATGTCGGGGCATGAACCGGCCCTGGTCCCAGTGCGTACGCAGAACTTCGGGGGAAAACACGTCCTTGTCGATGCTGAGGTAGGTTGGGCCAGGAGTCGCCTCCAGCATTCTGCAGAACGCCTCGGCAACGGCATCGGCATCGGGAAAATCGTGGAACCGCCGACCCAGGCCGGCCCAGCGCGACCAGCGCACATCGACGCCCGAGCTCCAGTAGGTCAGCCGGCCGGACCACAACGGGTCCAGCGAGTGTTCCCACACACGGCGAAGACCGATGTCAGCCGACGTGATTCCGACCACATGCACATGCGACACCTCGGGCATCATGGCCACATGCCGCACCCAGGAACCACAATGCACCCCGAACGGATACCACATATTGTCGGGGTGATTGTCCAGCACGACCACGCGCACCGGCTGTTTCGGCCCATAGCCCCGCGCGGCAAGGCTCCGGGCAATCAGCAGCCAGCTCAGGTGATGGAAATCACCGCTGCCCGTGAACACGGGACCGTATTCGGGAAACGTGGGCAGGCACTCGTCAAGCAGCGCGCCAAAGGCCCGCATGCGGCGCAGACTGCAGGCCATGCGCAACGGCTCCTGCCAGGCATCGGCCAGCACCAGACGACGCTCTCCCGGTAGTTCCGCCACCGAGCCATCCAGATCCAGGACCATGGGGTCCGCCAGCAACAGGCTCATGCACGGACTCTCGGCGGCGCCGCGCATTCCAGCGTGCGCCGATCGCTCTCGAAATGCCTGCTGAATCGCCGGGCCAGCAGGCGCAGCAGGGAGTTACGCACATACACGGCATGACATGTCATGGAGAAGTGGGCCCCCAGGCTCTTCTTGATCTCCGGCGCGGCGCAGCCAGCGACATAGCAATCCAGGCCACGCCGGATCGCGTATTCCAGGTTCACCATCCAGCTCACGAAATACAGATCGACCTCCCGCGCTGCGGGATAGGCAAAGCCGATGTACTTGTCCACCAGCCGGCCCGAGCACTCGTAGCAGAGATTCCAACCCAGGAGTTCGCCAGTGGCAGCCAACCGGTATTCGAACACGATGCCTCCGCTACCAGCGTCACGCAGCGCTGCTGCGAAGAATCCGCGCGTTAATCGCTCGAAGCGGGTATGGCTGCGGTCATAGACCCCCTCGTAGAGCGCGTAGAGGGCATCCACCAAATTGTCGCTGGCGAATGCGTCGCCTGTGGGCACATGCCGAACTTCCAGCCTCTGCCTGCTGCGCCACTTGCGGCGCAGGTTGGCACGGCGACCGGAAGACAGCCGTGCGAGATAGCCTTCAAGGGAATCAAAATCGATGGGCAGGTAGGCCAGAGCCTGACCTTCCACCAGAATGAACCCCAGTTGCGTACAGGCATCGAGCAATCCGCGAGCGTATGCATTGTCAGCCTCGGAGAGTAGGGGCGATTCCCGGGGGACATCCTTGAGGATGGTCAGAGGGAATTTGTCGCAGACTGATTGCCGCAAGGTTTCAGCCAGTATTCGCGGCCGCTCTTGCACATCGGGCAGCGGCGCGTATTCCATCACCGGACTGCCCACGAATGCCGTCCGCACGCGCAGCCATGCAGACCAGACCCTGTGCATCGGCCATGACAGCACTCGCGACCGCAATGCTTCGTCTGCCGTGGTCAGCAGATCGAAAGGCGCCATGAACGCAGGCACTGGAACCCCGTCCAGCGCCGTAAACCCCTCGGATGGATGGAGCTGAAAATGCTCCATCAGCGACGAAGGCTCCACCAGATTACGCCAGCGCATCATGCTCAGCCGCGCTTGGCGCGGGTGATGAGCTGGTCGAGCAGGGCCATGGCCTCGTCGATCTCGGCGCGCGAGATCATCAGCGAGGGCGCGAAGGTGATCACGTTCTTGTAGTAGCCACCCACGTCGAGCACCAGCCCGCGCTTGCGGCCCTGGTAGTCCAGCGTGCCTTCGAGGCCCATGTCCACCATCTTGTCGAGCAGCGCGCGATTGGGCGTGAAGCCGTCCTCGGTGCAGATCTCGGCGCGCAGCGCCAGGCCCAGGCCGTCGACGTCGCCGATCTCCTTGTGGCGCTTCTGCAGGTCGCGCAGGCCTTCGAGGAAATAGGCGCCGCGCTCGCGCACCTGGGCGCCGAAGTCGATCTCGTGCGTCATCTTCATGACCTCCAGCCCCAGCGCCGTGCCCAGCGGGTTGGACGCGAAGGTGGAATGCGTGGAGCCCGGCGGGAAGATGGTCGGATTGATCAGCTCCTCGCGCGCCCAGAGACCCGAGAGCGCGTTGAGGCCGTTGGTGAGCGCCTTGGCGAACACCAGCACGTCGGGCTGCACGCCGAAGTTCTCCACCGACCACAGCGTGCCGGTGCGCCAGAAACCCATCTGGATCTCATCGACCACCAGCAGCACGCCGTGCTCGTCGAGCACCTTCTTGATGCCCTTGAAGTAGTTGGCCGGCGGGATCACGTAGCCGCCCGTGCCCTGGATCGGCTCGATATAGAACGCGGCGTACTCGCACTGGCGGGTCTTGGGGTCCCACACGGCGTGGTATTCGTTCTCGAACTTGCGGGCGAATTCGCTCACCAGCGACTCCGCGTATTCCTCGGACGTCATGCCCTTGGGGCGGCGGAACGGATAGGGGAACGGCAGGAACTGCGCGCGATCGCCGAAGTGGCCGAAGCGGCGGCGGTAGCGGTAGCTCGACGTGATGCTGGACGCGCCCAGCGTGCGGCCGTGGTAGCCGCCCTCGAAGGCGAACATCAGGCTCTTGCCGTTGGTGGCATTGCGCACCACCTTCAGCGAATCCTCGATGGCCTGCGCACCGCCCACGTTGAAGTGCACGCGGCCCGGACGGCCCCACTTGCGCTCGGCATCCTGGGCGATGGTCTTGGCCAGCTCGATCTTCGTGGGATGGAGGTACTGGCTGGCGATCTGCGGCAGCGTGTCGAGCTGCTGGCGGAGCACGTTCTCCAGCCGCGCGTTCTTGTAGCCGAAGTTCACGGCCGAATACCACATCTGCAGATCGAGGTACTGCGTTCCCTCGGCGTCCAGCATGTAGCTGCCTTCGCAGCCCGTGAAGATCTTGGGCGGGTTCACATAGTGGACGGTATCGCCGAAGGAGCAGTACTTGGCTTCGTCCGCAAGAAGCTGGGCAGCATCGATGGTCATGAAAGAGAGACTCCGGAAAGTGAGTGCCGCGGAGTCTGCGCAGCCAACCTTGATCGACTATCGAGCGTTTGTGTGCGATTTGTGCAGATGGTGGAGAACGCGTGCGGCGCGGAAGTCCATGCGCAGCCGCTTCGCATGTCCGTGCAGCCGTTCGTCTGCCGCCGCGCCCTTCGCGCGCGGCATTGCAAGAGTGCCCATTCCACACTTTGCAAGGAACCCACCCATGCCTATCTCATCGATTTCCCAAGCGCAAGTCCAGCGCACCCAGCAGGCCGGGGGAAGCGGCCAGAACAATCCGCAGGCGCTGTTCCAGCAGGTGCTGCTGGCGCTGCTCGAAGGCCTGCTCCAGAGACTGGGCAAGGACCGCCAGAACAACCCGCAGACCGACGCAGGCAACCGGGACAAGGCCTCGGGCGGTGGCGGTGGCGGCGGCGGCGCACCCAGCACGGGCGGCCCGTCGGCTCCCGCACCTTCTTCGGCGTCCCCGCCCTCCGCCACGCCGTCCACACCTTCCACGTCTTCGACACCCTCGACCCCCTCCACACCCACCACCCCCTCCACCACGCCTTCCACGCCTTCTGCCACCCCGTCTTCGCCCAGCACCGCGCAGACGCCCTCGACCGGCGACTTCAGCTCGAAGAGCGTCGATGAGGCGCAGAGCAAGGTCAGCCCGAAATTCCTCCCCGTGCTGCGCGGCGACGAGCAGCAAAAGGATGCGAAGGTCCAGACGCAGGCCGATTTCGGCCGGGCCGTGGACGAGACCGCCAAGGAATACGGGCTCGACCCCAATGTCTTCCGCGCCCAGCTGCAGTCGGAGTCCGGTGCCTTCACGCAGGACTTCCGCAAGGCGATGAAGGCGGAAGGGGACCTCGACCGCGCCGGCGAGAACAACACGTCGATCGGCCTGGGACAGATCTCCCGCAAGTTCCTGGATGGCCGCGAATGGTCCGACGGCGGCCCCGGCAACAGCCGCGTCGGCAGCCAGAAGGTGTCCACCGAGCAGTACCAGAACAGCGTGACGGTGCAACTGCGGACCGCGGCGTCCAACATCGCGCAGCGCATCGAGGACCACGGCGGCCTGAAGGGCGGACTGGCCTACTACGTGTCGGGCAACGAGGACCCCAACAACTCGAGCGCACAGACCTATCTCCAGCACATCAACGAGGCCCTGCGCAATCCCGCGGTGATGAACCCGGGGCGCTGACCGCCCCCTGCGGGGCGCCTGCGCCCCGCGCGCCAGCCCTGGCGCACGCGATCACGCGGGCCCGTGTGCATGCCGGGCCGCGTGCTGCGCGCACGCCGGTGGCGCCGCACGGCACGCCATGCGAGGGCCTCTTGGGAAGAACGCCAGCCCCAAGGAATGAAGGCCCGCGCCGGCATCGGGCCCGCCCTTCAGGCATCTTGACCCACCGCCACCACAGGGCACCCCAGAACCTTTTCTTACAACATCCTTGTTAGAGCACGATTAGATTCCCGCCCCGGAGGGAGGACAAATATGCTGAACATCGATCAGCAGGGCATGGTGATCCAGAACGCCCGCATCGTCGCGCGCAGGGAAATGAAGATCGAGCGGGGCCGGATGGACAAGGTCAACGGCATCGTGGTCCATCAGACCAACACCGCGTCGGAAAGCGCTGTATTCAACAGCTACAGCAGTCCACAGGCCAATGGTGCGCATTTCCTGATCGCCAAGGATGGCTCCATCTACCAAACGGCATCAATGTTCTTCAAAACCAACCACGTGGGTCGGCTGCGCGCCCGATGCATCGCCGAGAAGACCTGTGCACCTGCGGAGATCGTGCTCAACAGCAGCACGCGCTACGCGGCCATCCATGCCTCGGAAATGGGCAAGGAAGTCCCCGCGCGCTATCCCTCCAACACTGACAGCATCGGCATAGAGATCGTGGGCGTCGCGATTCCGCCACCACCGCAGAACATCCCCCGCGGACTCAGCGAATACCGGAGAAAACTCTATATCACCGAGAACTCCGTCTATGAGCCCTTGACGGGCCCGCAGAAGCTGTCGCTGCAGTACCTCATCGACCAGATCACGCAGACGCTCTCCGTTCCCAAAACAGAGGTGCACCGCCATCCGGACGTCAGCCACAAGAACCGCACGGAAGCGTCCACCGCGACATGGCAATGATGCCCCGCCGCACGTTCCTTCCTGCCGCCATGCTGGGTGCCATCGCCCTGGCGTCGCTGTCCATCCATGCCGAGGCCCCGAGGGCCATGCCTCCCGCCAAAACCGTTGGCCCGCTGGGACGCATGACGCTGCCGAGCGCCATCCAGCCCATCCCGGGAAGCGATGCCGATTGCTCCGATCTCGTGATCGATGCGAAGCGCGTCCGGTATTTCTGGACCCATGCCTCTGAAGGCCCGGCCTCGGACTTTCAGCGCGATGTGGACCTTGCCGACTGTGCAGCCACCGCCACCCTGCACCTCCCGCAAGGCACACGCGGCACCCTGCACCTCCATGACGCCACGGGCTGGGGCGTACTGGAATGGAAAGGCAGCACGCGCTACTTCCGCTGCGCCACGTGCGAAAACATCCTCGGGCGGGAATTCTTCACCGGGAACCCGCCGAAATGACCAGGAAGCACGGCCACCGGCCGCTTGCGGGCCTGCTGGCCCTCCTCTCCACCGCGGCGCTGCCTGTGCAGGCTTCTTCACCGTCCGAAGCACAGGCTGCCGAGCGACTGCGGACCACTGGCAACGCAGGGCACACGCTCCCCATGGCGGGCTCGCCTCTTCAGAAAATCGTGATCCGCACGAACCAGGCCCAGAGCGCCCATGGCAGTGACGTCGACTGCGCGGGCATGGGCATCGACGCTGCGCGCGTGCGCCACTTCTGGGCCAACGCCATCGAAGGCACGGCGCAGGAATACCGGCATGGCATCGACCTGGCCGACTGCGAAGCCCATGCCCAGGTGCACTTCCGATCCGGCGGCAAGGGGCGGCTCTCGCTGGACGACGCCACGGGCTGGGGCGCGCTGGAGCAGCGGGGCAGAACGCGCTATTTCTATTGCCCGTCGTGCGAAGGCATCCTCGGGCAGAAATTCAAGCCCGGGGCCGGGCCGCAGCCCAGATAGGCGGCCCCGAATGGTTCGCACGCACACATGCAGTTTCGCCTGGCGCGATCCGGCGCCCCCGTACATCGCCTTCAATCCATTTCCATGAATCTGCGCACGACCCATCGGCTGGGGCTCGCCTTCGCCCTCCTCCTGCTCGCGGCAGGCGTGGGCATGCTGCAGGCCGGCACGCCGGACACCCGCGATCCCGGGGAAGCCATGGCCCCGGCCTCGTCTTCCACCGTGCTGTCGGTGGATCTCATCGAGGCCTACAACCAGGGCGGCGGCCTGCGCGATTTCATTCAGCGCGCCCTGGCGCGGCCCGAGGCCGGGGGCGTTTTCTACGCCACGCAGATCCTGCGCAAGTGCCGCACCGTGCTGGCCGCGATGCCGGCTCCAAAGGGGCCTGCCCCATCGCCCGGCGCTGCCGCACCCGATGCCGCCCCCCAGGCGGACACGGCCCTCGCGGCGGCGAACACGCTGCACAGCCGCTGCGCCGGCCTTTCGCCGGACGACATGGCGGACGACCGCATCGCGCGGCTGGTCGCCGACGGCCTCCATCGCAAAGACCCGCTGCTCACGATGGCGACGCATGCGGGCACCTCGACCTACCAGGCCCCGGAGCGCCGCAGCTCCCTGCTGTTCGACCTCATGGCGACCCGGGACCCGCTGCTCGTGCAGGACGTCGCCTCCCGCATCGCGGTCCGCACCGACCCCCAGACGGGCGCGCGCGGCTACCGGTTCGACGGAACCTTCTATCCGCAGGTGTCGGACGCGGGCGTGGACCTCGCCTTCTACCTCCTGCCCTGCGGCCTGGGGCTGGATTGCACGCCCCGCACCGACTGGGACCTGCTGATCCGCTGCGCCAACGGGTTCGAATGCGCCACGAGCCGGCAGGCGCACGTGGCGGCCGTGCTGCGCGGCGATCCGGCCGCGTACGAACGGGTGATGGAGATGTACCGGCGGATGCTGGCGGCGATCCAGGGCGGGCAGATCGCGTCCTTCATCTGACGCGCGCTGCCGCCCGCGGCGGCCCGCCGGGCGCGCGCCCCGACGTCAGCGCGCCAGCACCGGCGCCAGCGCCCGCCCCGTGTGCGTGCCCAGCCGCACCACGTCCTCCGGCGTGGCGGCCGCCACGGTCCGGCCGCCGTCCTTGCCGCCCTCGGGGCCCAGGTCGATGATCCAGTCGGCCTCGGCGATCACGTCGAGGTCGTGCTCGATCACCACCACGCTGTGGCCGCCATCCACCAGCCGGTGCAGCACGCGGATGAGCTTGTGCACGTCGGCCATGTGCAGGCCCACGGTGGGCTCGTCCAGCACGTAGAGCGTGTGCGGCGCCTTCTGCCCGCGCCGGCCCACGTCGTCCCGCACCTTGGTCAGTTCGGTGACCAGCTTGATGCGCTGCGCCTCGCCGCCCGAGAGCGTCGGGCTGGGCTGGCCCAGCGTGAGGTAGCCCAGGCCCACGTCCTTGAGCAGCTGCAGCGGGTGGGCGATGCTGGGCATGCTCGCGAAGAACTCCACCGCCTCGTCCACCTCCATCTGCAGCACGTCGCCGATGCTCTTGCCGCGCCACGTGACGGCCAGTGTCTCGGGGTTGAAGCGCGCGCCGCGGCAGGCTTCGCAGGGTACCTTCACGTCGGGCAGGAAGCTCATCTCGATGGTGCGCACGCCCTGGCCCTCGCAGACCGGGCAGCGGCCCTCGCTGGTGTTGAAGCTGAAGCGCCCGGCGGCGTAGCCGCGCGCCTTCGCCTCCAGCGTCTCGGCGAAGAGCTTGCGGATGGTGTCCCAGAAGCCGATGTAGGTGGCCGGGCAGCTGCGCGGCGTCTTGCCGATGGGGGTCTGGTCTACCTCCAGCACGCGGTCGATGGTCTCGAAGCCCGCCAGGCCCGTGCAGCCCGCCAGCGGCGGCGCCTTGCCGGCGTCCATCGCGTCGCGCCCGGCCTTGGTGGAGCGCTGCTGCACCCAGGCCTGCACGTTGGCCAGCAGCACGTCGCGCGCCAGCGTGGACTTGCCCGAGCCGCTCACGCCTGTGACGGCGACCAGGCGGCGCAGCGGCACGCGCGCGGTGACGTCCCGCAGGTTGTGCAGGCGCGCGCCGCGCACCGTGAGCCAGTGCTCGGGGATGGCCGCGGCAGGTTCAGCGTCTTTTCGCGCGAATGTCGCCGTATTTTCTGGAGAGTTCGCTATTGAATCAGTAGCAAACACCGGCCTGCGCGGCTGCAGCGGGTGGCGCATGGCGTGCAGCAGGTAGCGCCCGGTCTGCGAATCCTCCGCCGCCGCGATGTCGGCCGCCGTGCCCTGGGCCACGAGGCGCCCGCCGCGCTTGCCGGCGCTCGGGCCGATGTCGATGATGTGGTCGGCGCGGCGGATGGTGTCCTCGTCGTGCTCCACCACCACCAGCGTGTTGCCCTTGTCGCCGAGCTTGTGCAGGGCATTGAGCAGGATCTGGTTGTCGCGCGCGTGCAGGCCGATGGTGGGTTCGTCCAGCACGTAGCACACGCCCTGCAGGTTGCTGCCGAGCTGCGCGGCGAGGCGGATGCGCTGCGCCTCGCCGCCCGAGAGCGTGGGCGCGCCCCGGTCCAGCGTGAGGTACGAGAGCCCCACTTCCTCCAGGAATTCGAGCCGGCTGCGGATCTCGGGGATCAGGTCGCGCGCGATCTCGGCCTCGCGCGGCGAGAGCACGCCGGCCGCCAGCGTCTGCACCCAGCGTCGCACGTCGCTCACCGACATCGCCGCGATGTCGGCGATGCCCACGCCCGCGAAGCGCACGGCACGCGCCGTGGCATTGAGGCGCGTGCCCTGGCAAGTGGGGCACACCGCATCGGCCACGTCCTCCACCTCGGGCTCGGCAAAGGTCTGCTCGCGGCCCCGGTTGTCGTCGGACTGCACCGAGTCGTCGAAGACCTTGCGCTGCGCGGCGGTGAGCTTCACGCCCGTGCCCACGCAGTCGGGGCACCAGCCGTGCTTGCTGTTGTAGGAGAAGAGGCGCGGGTCCAACTCGGCATAGCTGGTGGCGCAGACGGGGCAGGCGCGCTTGGTCGAATAGACCTGCAGGCGGCCGATGCCGGCGGTGGCGACGCCGTCTTCCATCGCGCCGCGCAGGCCGCCCAGGTCGCTCAGCACGTGCACCACGCCCTTGCCCAGCTCCAGCGCGCGCGCGAGCGCCCCGCGCAGCCGGACTTCGTTCTCGGGCGCCACGTCCAGGCTTTCGACGGGCAGCTCGATGGTGTGCTCCTTGAAGCGGTCGATGCGCGGGAAACCCGTGGTGGGCAGGAAATTGCCGTCCACGCGCAGGTGCGTGTAGCCGCGCGGCCGGGCCCAGTCGGCCAGCTCGGTATAGACGCCCTTGCGGTTCACCACCAGCGGCGCGAGCAGGCCGATGTGCTGGCCCTTGAACTGCGTGAGCAGCTGGGCCGCGATGCTGTCGGGCGTCTGCGGCTGCACGGCCGCGCCGTCGTGGATGCAGTGCTGGATGCCCAGCTTCACGTAGAGCAGGCGCAGGAAGTGCCACACCTCGGTGGTGGTGCCCACCGTGCTCTTGCGGCCGCCGCGCGAGAGCCGCTGCTCAATCGCCACCGTGGGCGGAATGCCGTAGACCGCGTCCACCTCGGGCCGCCCGGCCGGCTGCACGATGCTGCGCGCATAGGCGTTGAGCGATTCGAGGTAGCGGCGCTGGCCCTCGTTGAACAGGATGTCGAACGCGAGCGTGGACTTGCCCGAGCCCGACACGCCGGTGATCACGTTGAACCGGCCGCGCGGGATGTCCACGCTCAGGTGCTTGAGGTTGTGCTCCTTCGCGTTGACGATCTCGATGGCGTTCTTGGGCTCATGTCGGCGTCCTGCCTGCGTTATTTGCTTCTCTTTTCGTAGCACCGCAGCCTTCTCGTGCACCGAGTGGCCGCCCTCGCCCAGTGCCAGCTCGTAGTCGCGCAGCGCCTCGCCGGTGTGCGACGAGGGGTGCTGGCGCAGGTCCTCGGGCGTGCCCTCGGCCACCACGAGGCCGCCGCCGTCGCCGCCCTCGGGCCCCAGGTCGATGAGCCAGTCGCTCGCGCGGATCACGTCGAGGTTGTGCTCGATGACGACCAGCGAGTGCCCCGCATCGAGCAGCTTGCGCAGCGCGCGCATGAGCTTGGCGATGTCGTCGAAGTGCAGGCCGGTGGTGGGCTCGTCGAAGAGGAACAGCGTGCCCTTCTTCGCGAGCGGCTGGCGGCTGCTGCTGGCGCTCTTCGCGGCCTCGGCCAGGAAGCCGGCCAGCTTGAGCCGCTGCGCCTCGCCGCCCGAGAGCGTGGGCACGGGCTGGCCGAGCTTCACGTATTCGAGCCCCACGTCCACGATGGGCTGCAGCGCGCGGATCACGTCGCGGTCCTGGGCGAAGGCGGCCGCCGCCTCGCTCACCGTGAGGTCGAGCACGTCGGCCACGTTGATGGTCCGCCCACCGCGCTCGATGGTCACTT
This sequence comes from Paracidovorax anthurii, assembly GCF_003269065.1. Taxonomy (GTDB): domain Bacteria; phylum Pseudomonadota; class Gammaproteobacteria; order Burkholderiales; family Burkholderiaceae_C; genus Paracidovorax; species Paracidovorax anthurii. The sequence continues at coordinate 9,632 of NZ_QLTA01000003.1, read as the reverse complement.
CCAGAATCTCGGGGCGGTAGCGCTTGCCGTCGCAGTCGGGGCAGCGCAGGTACACGTCGGAGAGGAACTGCATCTCCACGTGCTCGAAGCCCGAGCCGCCGCAGGTCGGGCAGCGCCCGTCGCCGGAGTTGAAGCTGAACTTGGCGGCGGTGTAGCCGCGCTGGCGCGCGAGGGGCGCCACGGCGAACAGCTCGCGGATGGCGTCCCACGCGCCCACGTAGCTCACGGGGTTGGAGCGCGCGGTCTTGCCGATGGGCGACTGGTCCACGAACACCACGTCGCCCAGTTGCTCGGCGCCCAGCAGGCGGTCGTGCGCGCCCGGCGATTCGGTGGCCTTGCCGAAATGGCGCAGCAGCGCGGGCGCGAGCACGTCCTGGATCAGCGTGGACTTGCCCGAGCCCGACACGCCCGTCACCGTGACGAGGCGCTGCAGCGGGAACTCGACCGAGACATTCTTCAGGTTGTGCTCCCGCGCGCCCTCCAGGATGAGGCGCGGGGTGGAGTCCGCGACCAGGCGCTTCACGCCCGCGCCGATCTGCCGGCGCCCGCCCAGGTACACGCCCGTGAGCGTGTCGGCCCGGCGCAGCTCGGCCGTGGTGCCGTCGAACACGATCTGCCCGCCTCGCTCGCCCGGGCCGGGGCCCATGTCGATCATGCGGTCGGCCGCGAGCATCACGGCCGGGTCGTGCTCCACCACCACCAGCGTGTTGCCGGCATCGCGCAGGCGCAGCATGGCCTCGGTGATGCGGTGCATGTCGCGCGGGTGCAGGCCGATGCTGGGCTCGTCCAGCACGAAGAGCGTGTTCACGAGCGAGGTGCCCAGCGCCGTGGTCAGGTTGATGCGCTGCACCTCGCCGCCCGAGAGCGTGCGGCTCTGCCGGTCCAGCGTGAGGTAGCCGATGCCCACGTCGCACAGGTACTTGAGGCGCGTGGTGATCTCTTCGTGCAGCAGCTTCAGCGCCTGCGCGTCGCCGCCGGCCGCCGCGTCGCCCTGCGGCAGCGCCATGTGGCCGAAGAAGCGACGCAGGCGCTCGATGGGCAGCAGCATCAGGTCGTGCAGCGTGAGGCCCGGCAGCGCCTCCATCTGCGCGCGGCTCCACTGCACGCCCTGCGGCATGAAGCGCCGCGCGGGCTCCAGCACGGCATCGGCGTCCTCCTTGCTGCCCACGCGCCACAACAGGCTCTCGGTCTTGAGCCGCGCGCCCGCGCACACCGGGCAGGGCGTGTAGCTGCGGTACTTGGAGAGCAGCACGCGGATGTGCATCTTGTAGGCCTTGCTCTCCAGGTACTCGAAGAAGCGCCGGATGCCGTACCACTGCTTGTTCCAGTTGCCTTCCTTGTAGCCCGGCGCGCCGTCGATCACCCAGCGCTTCTGGTCCTCGGTGAGCTTGTACCAGGGCGTGTCGCGCGGGATGCCGGCCGCCTCGGCGTGGCGCATGAGGTCGTCCTGCGCCTCTTTCCAGGCCGGCGTCTGGATGGTCTTGATCGCGCCCGCGCGCAGCGTGAGCCGGTCGTTGGGGATCACGAGGCCGTAGTCCACGCCGATCACGCGCCCGAAGCCCCGGCAGGTCTCGCAGGCGCCCACGGCGGAGTTGAACGAGAACATCGAGGGGATCGGGTCGGCGTAGCGCAGGTCGCTGTCGGGGCAGTGCAGGCCCGTGGAGAAGCGCCACAGGTCGGGTGCGCCTTCTTCGTGCAGGCGATAGACGTTCAGCCGCCCGGCGCCGCGCTTGAGCGCCACCTCGATGGCCTCCACCACGCGCGCGCGCTCGGCGTTGCCGAGCCGGAAGCGGTCCGCCACCACGTCCAGGACCTTGACAGCCCCCACGCTCCCCACTTCGTGTGGTTCGCTGCCCCCCGAGGGGGCGCTCGCTTGCTTGGGGCGGCCCGGCGCGGCGCTCGTGCGCGGCCCCGTGGGCGTGCCGACCTCGCGCTCGGCCTGCACCTTCGTGAACCCGCTGGCGGACAGCCATTGCTCCACCTGCTCGGCCGAGGTATCGGCGGGCAGCTCCACCGGGAAAGTGAGCACGATGCGCGGATCGCCCGCCTCCGCGCAGCGCCGCTGCAGCTCGGCATAGAGGGTGTCCGGCGTGTCGTGGCGCACGGGCTGCGCGGTCTGCCGGTCGAAGAGCTGCGCGGCGCGCGCGAACAGCAGCTTCAGGTGGTCGTTGATCTCCGTCATCGTGCCCACGGTGGAGCGCGAGGACCGCACGGGATTGGTCTGGTCGATGGCGATGGCGGGCGGCACGCCTTCCACCCTGTCCACGGCCGGCTTGTCCATGCGGTCGAGGAACTGGCGCGCATAGGCACTGAAGGTCTCCACGTAGCGGCGCTGGCCCTCGGCGTAGAGCGTGTCGAACACCAGGCTGGACTTGCCGGAGCCGCTGGGCCCGGTCACCACGGTGAGTTCGCCCGTGCGGATGTCCACGTCCAGGTTCTTGAGGTTGTGCTGGCGCGCGCCAAGGATGCGGATCAGGCCCTGGGTGGTCATCGGGGGATCTTTCGGAGGAGGAGGCGGAGCATTCTAGGAAAAGGCGGGCCGCTGCCCGGGCCCGGCACCGGCTTATCCATGCGCGGCATTCAAGGACATTGACAATCGGGCCCTCTTTCTTTCCGGTCGCTGGAAACTCCGCGCAACGCCCGCATCCCGCGCACAGGAAGGGCTACAGAATCCAAGGGTTGTTACCGCTTGTCACTGCCATGCGGGTGCGCCATCGTCATGTCACCATGGCGGCGTAGCCACGGAACCGGCACGGCCCGCGCCCGACGATCCACCCCCGTCCGATTCCCCCCGCCATCCGACCCGGGCCCTCCATCCCTCTCATTTCCTGGAGAACAGACATGACCCTTTCCTGGCGCCAAGCCGGCGCGGCCCTGGCACTGTCGGCCGCCACCCTCCTCGCCGCGCCCCTCGCGCAGGCGCAGCTTCTCATCGGGCAGACCGCGGGCTTCACCGGCCCCGTCGCGGCGGGCGTGCAGGAGACCACCGAAGGCGCCCGGCTGTACCTGCAGGCGGTGAACGCGCGGGGCGGCATCCACGGGCAGAAGGTGGAACTGGTCTCGCTGGACGACAAGTTCGAGCCCGCGCAGACGCTCGCCAATGCCCGCAAGCTCGTCGAAGAGCAGAACGTGCTCGCGCTCTTCCTCACGCGCGGCACGCCCCACACGGAAGGCCTCATTCCGCTGCTCGACAAGTACGGCGTGCCCCTCGTGGGCCCGTCCACGGGCGCGATGGTGCTGCACCGCCCCGTGCGCAAGCACATCTTCAACGTGCGCGCCACCTACCAGCGCGAGGCCGAGAAAGCCATCTCCCACCTGGCATCGATGGGCATCACCCGCGTCGCCGTGGTGATCACCGACGACAGCTTCGGGGCCGACGGCCTGGCCGGCGCGCTCAAGGGCTTCGAGGCCGCGAAACTCAAGCCCGTGCTGCAGGAGCGCTTCGATCGCGCCAAGCCCGACTTCACCGCCATCGCCCCCAAGGTGGTGCAGTCCCAGGCGCAGGCCGTGCTCATGGTCGCCTCGGGCGCCGCCACGGCCGAAGGCTATGCGGCGTTCCGCGCCGCCGGCTCGGGCGCGCAGCTCATCACGCTCTCCAACAATGCCTCCTCGGGCTTCGCCAAGAGCCTGGGCACCAACGGCCGGGGCGTGATCGTCACCCAGGTGTTCCCCAACGAGCGGGCCACGAACTTCCCGCTGGTGCGCGAGGCGCATGAGCTGGCCAAGGCCCAGGGCAAGGAAGTCAGCCCCGCCATGCTGGAGGGCCTCGCGGCCGCCAAGGTGCTGGTCGAAGGCCTGCGCCGCGCGGGCCCCAAGCCCACGCGGGAACGCCTGCAGGCCGCGCTCGAAGGCATCCAGAAATTTGACATCGGCGGCCTGGAGGTCAACTTCAGCCCCGAGGACCACACGGGCCTCGACTTCGCCGACCTGTCCATCATCGGCACCGACGGCAAGTTCCGCCGCTGAGGCCCGCCACCGCCCCGGCGCGGAAGCCGGGGCGCCAGGGTGGCGATCCGCCGGAAACGACAAGGCCCGCGCCAGGCGGGCCTTCTTCATGGAACGTCAGGGCCGGCCCGCGTGGTGCGGGCCCCCATCTCACTGCGAAGCCGCGCTGGCCGGAGCCGCCGGGGCAGCAGGTGCGGAAGCCGGGGTCGCCGAGGGTTCAGGCGCATGGATCGCATCGGCGCCATGCTTCTCGCCACTCATGTCCACCTTGTCACCGGCTTTCATGATGACGAACAGCGAGAGCGCTGCGAACGCGATGAAACCAACGACGATCTTCCACATACCTGTCTCCTTGTGCGATGTTGAGGGAAATGGGGTTGAAAAATGGCCCCCACGCTCCCTCGCTGCGCGGGGTCGCTACCCCCCAAGGGGGTATTTTTCATCTTGGGGCGGCCCGGCGATGAAAAAGGCCCCCACGCTCCCTCGCTGCGCGTGGTCGCTGCACCCCGGGGGGCGTTTTTCATCTTGGGGCGGCCCGGCGATAAAAAAAGCCTCACAGCCCCTGCGGGTTGTGAGGCCCTGGCCGTGGCCGCTACGAGAGCCGCCCCGGCGTCACACTGCCATGATCAGAAGTTGTGACGGATACCGACTGCCACGGAGCTGAAGTCGTTGCCGGCTGCGCTCGTGAAGTAGTTGATGTTGCTGCCGTTGCTGACCTTGGTGTAGTAGCCGTACACCTTGGTGCGCTTGCTCAGGTTGTAGTTGTAGCCCAGGGTGTACTGGGTGGCTGCCGTGCCGGCCAGATCGCCGCCAGCGGCCTTGATCTTGAATGCGCGGCCGACGTTCACGTGGAACTCGGAAGCGCCCAGCGTGTAGGCACCGGCCAGACGCACGTTGTTGAACTTGGCGTCCACGTTCACGTTGTTGAAGCGGTCCAGCTTGGCGTGCTGGTAGTAGCCGCCGAAGGTGAAGGCACCCATCGTGTACAGGGCGCGCAGGCCGAGTTGCTGGGCTTCGCCACGCTTCGTGTAGCCAGCGCCCAGTGCCAGGGGACCGGCGTTGTAGTTGGCGGCCAGATCGTAGGCGTTCTTGCGGCTCAGGCCGTCCACGCTGGTGTTCTGGTTCTCGTGCAGGCTCACGGCACCTTCGGCCCAGAAGCCACCGAACTCGGGGGTGCGGTAGCCGACCTTGTTGCTGTCGTTCATCAGGTACTGATAGAACGCGTCGGAGGAGCTGCCCGTGTCGTGGTTGTGCAGGCTCACGTAGTCAGCCGTGGCGTAGTAGGACTCGGCGGTCCAGCGGCCCAGGCGGACCATACCGAAGTTGCCGGACAGGTTCACTTCGCTCTGGCGGGCGAAGGTCAGGCCAGCGTTGGTGCCCGTGCCGGAACCCGTGTCGGAGTTGAAACCGCTTTCCAGCTGGAAGCCGGCCTTCAGGCCGCCACCCAGGTCTTCCACGCCCTTGAAGCCGAAGCGGGAAGCGTTGTTGAACACGCCCGTGGTCTTCACGTTGCCGTCTTCCTGACGCTCGACGGTGGTGTTCACGCGGCCATACAGCGTGATGCTGCTTTGTGCGAAAGCAGCGGTGCTACCCAGGAGAGCCAGCACAGCCAGCGCCAAACGATTCGTCTTTTGCATTTGATTTCCTTGAATATTTATTTCCGACAGTGGGGTAGGGCACCGCGCTGGCCCATGGCGACAGGATGCTGGTGCAACTACTCGCCAAATTCTAGGTGTAACAAACTAGCTACCACGGTTGAAAGTCGTTTTCATAACAAAGCTGATGTTTAGCCACCACACTTTGGTGTTTTTTTCCCACACTTGCCGGCCTCCGGAACCCGCCCCCTTGCCCGGTTCCCTCTGCTCACCCACCAGGGCCGCGGCGACCCTGTTCCGGCCGCCGCGGCGCCCGGTCAGTCGTTGGCGTAGATGTCCACGTCCTTGGTTTCGCGGATGAACAGGGTGCCGATGATGGCCGTCGCCCCCGCGATGATGATGGGGTACCAGAGGCCGTTGTACATGTTGCCCGTCTGCGCCACGATCGCGAACGAGGTGGTGGGCAGCAGGCCGCCGAACCAGCCGTTGCCGATGTGGTAGGGCAGGCTCATGGAGGTGTAGCGGATGCGCGTGGGGAACATCTCCACCAGCATGGCCGCGATGGGGCCGTACACCATGGTCACGAGGATCACGAGGTAGGTCAGGATGACGATCATCAACACCTTGTTCATCTTCGCGGGGTCCGCCTTGGCGGGGTAGCCGTCGGCCTTGAGCGTGTCGGCCACTTCCTTCTTGAAGGCGGCGTCCTTGGCCTTGGCCTCGTCGGCGGAGATGCCGCGCGAGGTGTAGCTCGGGATGGCCTTCTCGCCGATCTTGATCACCGCGGGCGTGCCGGCCGGCGCGACCTCGTTGTCATAGCTCACCGAGCCGGCGGCCAGCACCTGCTTGGCGATGTCGCACGAACTCGTGAACTTGGCCGTGCCCGTGGGGTTGAACTGGAACGAGCATTCCGCCGGATCGGCCACGATGACGACCTTGTTCTTGGCCTGCGCGGCGGCGAGGTCGGGGTTGGCGGCCTCGGTCAGGGCCTTGAACACCGGGAAGTACGTCAGCACCGCCAGCACGCAGCCCAGCATGATGATGGGCTTGCGGCCGATCTTGTCGGAGAGCGAGCCGAACACGATGAAGAACGGCGTGCCGATCAGCAGCGCGGCGGCGATCATCAGGTTGGCCGTGACGGCATCCACCTTGAGCTGCTGCGTGAGGAAGAAGAGCGCGTAGAACTGGCCCGTGTACCAGACGACGGCCTGGCCGGCGGTGAGGCCGATGAGCGCCAGGATCACGATCTTGAGGTTCTTCCACTGGCCGAACGATTCGGCGAGCGGCGCCTTGGAGGTCTTGCCCTCGGCCTTCATCTTCTGGAAGGCGGGCGACTCGGAGAGCGACAGCCGGATCCACACCGAGATCCCCAGCAGCAGGATGGACACCAGGAACGGGATGCGCCAGCCCCAGTCGCCGAAGGCCTGCTCGCCCATGACCGTGCGGGTGCCCAGGATCACGAGCAGCGACAGGAACAGGCCCAGCGTTGCCGTGGTCTGGATCCAGGAGGTGTAGGCGCCGCGCTTGCCGTGCGGCGCGTGCTCGGCCACGTAGGTGGCCGCGCCCCCGTACTCGCCGCCCAGCGCCAGGCCCTGCAGCATGCGCAGCGCGATCAGGATCACCGGGGCCGCCACGCCGATGCTGGCGTAGGTCGGCAGGATGCCCACGATGAAGGTGGACAGGCCCATGATGAGGATGGTCACCAGGAAGGTGTACTTGCGGCCGATCATGTCGCCCAGGCGCCCGAACACCAGCGCGCCGAAGGGCCGCACGATGAAGCCCGCCGCGAAGGCCAGCAGCGCGAAGATGAAGGCCGAGCCCGCATCCAGGCCGCTGAAGAACTGCTTGGCGATGATGGCCGCCAGCGAACCGTACAGATAGAAGTCGTACCACTCGAACACGGTGCCGAGGGACGAGGCGAAGATGACTTTTCTCTCTTCCGGCGACATGGGCCGGGGGGCAACATTGGTAGCCATGGTGCTTGTCTCCATGAGGTGATCGTTGCGACTGCACCGTGCCTCCCGTGAGGAGCGCCGCGTGCAACCTGGGCCGCACTATCGAACCGCCGTCTGACCGAAGTCTGACAACCGCGCCCCCTCCTCCACGCACCCGCCGGCACGGGCTGACGCGGAACTGACAAACCCCGGAACAACCCTGTCCCGGCTTTTCTCGATGCGGGAAAACCGCCCCGGGAACCCCGTCCGGACGGACCCCGGCGGCGGGGGAAAACCCTTCCCGGGGACAAACCCTGAGAACGTGTTCACGATCTCCCAGGGGTCGCGCAGGCCCCCGGAACCCTCAGCTCGCGCCCGGCAGGCCGGAGGGAACGCCGGCCACCGCGTCCCAGCGGGGGCCGTCGAACCAGCTGTCGCCCTCCAGGCAGGCCCGCAGCATGGGCAGGCCGTCCAGCCCCCAGAAGAGCCGGCCGCCCGTCTCGAAGGACGGCACGCCGAACACGCCCCGGCGCGCGGCGGCGTCGGTGTTGGCCCGCAGCAGCGCCTTGGCACGCGCGCCGGGCTCGGCGCCCGCCACCTCGGCCCGGCGCTGCGGCGCCAGCGCTTCGGCCAGTTGCGCCAGCCGCGCGGGGTCGAGCGCATCGGCGCCCCCCCGCCACACGTGGCGCAGCACGGTGCCCGCCACGAAGCGGTTGATGGCGCCGTCCTCGCTGCAGGCGAGCGACTCCCGCAGGAGCGGCAGCGGGTTGAAGGGATGCCGCGCGGGCATGTCCAGCCCCGTGCCCAGCGCATGGCCCAGCCATTCGGCATGGCGGTAGGTCCAGTCGCGCTTGGGCGCGATACCGGCGGGGCCGGGGTTGCCGTGCTGCTGCAGCAGCGCGCCCAGCAGCACGGGGCGGTATTCCACCGAATGGCTCAGGCCTTCGAGCACCTGGGGCAGCCGCTCGAACGCCAGCCAGGCATAGGGCGAGACGAAATCCAGGTAGAAAACGATGTGCTTCATGGCGAACCCTCCATGCCCGGCGCCAGCAGGCCCTCCAGACCAGCGCGGCGCAGCAGTTGCGCCCAGATCGCGCGGCGGCGCGCCGGGCCGGCGGACGACCAGTCGCGGATGTCATCCAGCGTGCGGAAGCACCCCTCGCAGTGGCCGCCATCGGCGCTCATGCGGCACACGCCGATGCAGGGCGAAGGCACGGGGGCTTCGCTTTCTGCATCGAAATGCCCGCACGTCGCCATGTTTGCTGCCCGTTCAGCTATTAATTCAATAGCATTCATGGTGTCGTGGCCTGGACCACGTCCACCACCGGGGCCCCCGTGAGCGCCTCCAGGTCCTGCGGCCGCAGGGGGAAGACGCCGTGCGGGTGGCCCGCGGCGGCCCAGATCTCGTCGAAGCGGAACAGCTCGCGGTCGATCAGCGTCACCGGCGGATGGGCATGGGCCACGGGCGACACGCCGCCGATGGAAAAGCCCGTGCGCGCCTTCACGAAGTCCGCATCGGCGCGGCCCACCTTGCCGACGTGCGCCTCCACCTTCTTCTCGTCCACCCGGCGGTCGCCCGAGGTGACCACCAGCACCGCCACGTCGTCGCTCTTGCGGCGGAAGATGATGCTCTTGGCGATCTGGCCCACGGCGATGCCCAGGGCGTCGGCGGCCTCCTGCGCGGTGCGCGCGGAGTTGTCCAGCATGCGCGGGGCATGCGGATGGCCGCTGGACTGCAGGGCCGCGGCCACGCGCTGCACGCCATCGGGAAGGGAATGGAGTTCGGCACCACACATGGGGAGAAGCGTCCTTGTCGTCGGGAATGAAGGAAAAGGCGACCATCTTAGAACGTGTTTACGATCTTCTGAGTAGCAGAGCCAGAAACGCCAAGTGGACGAACTGTAAGCTGGTGTTGAGCCATCGCTCACAGTTCTTCCATAGCCGCCGATTCTTGTCCAGCCAAGCAAAGCTGCGCTCAACCACCCAGCGCTTGGGCATGACCTTGAAGGTGTGCAACTCGCTTCTCTTGGCGATCTGCACCGTCACATGCTCACCCAGGATGTCCTTGACGCCTTGCGCGAAGGGCTCGCCTGTGTAACCGCTGTCCGTCAGCACACTTTGCACCCGCCCCAGCGAGCGCTTGCAGCGCTTGAAGGCC
>NZ_QLTA01000002.1 GCF_003269065.1 Paracidovorax anthurii | reverse complement strand
TTCAGGTACTAGCGAGTAACATCGTGGAGGTTCGAGTCCTCTCCTGGGCACCAAACATTAAAAGCCGCTGCGCAATCAGCGGCTTTTTTATTGCCCGAAGCAGGCCCCATTCCAAAGGGCCGATTACCACCCTTCCCAAGCAAAAAAAGCACAAAGCCGCCCTCGAGGCCAATGCCAGTCAGTTAAGCCCTGACCGGCAGCCTTTGAGGCCGCTTGAAACAAAAAAGGAGCGCATTTCGCGCTCCTTCTTGCAGGGTTGGCTGGATCGCAAACGCTTAACTGACTGGCATTGGCCCTCGAGGCGGCTTTGTGCTTTTCTGGCGCCCGGTATCCAGGCACCAGGAAAATTCCAGCAGGCCCGATGCGCGTGGCGTGGAAGGATTTCCCACGCCACCCGGCGGCGGCGCCTGCCGGATCAACGGCCCCACCGACGGGCTACGTGCGCAGCAGCACCTTGAGGGCGTTCTGCAGGCGGCGCGCATTGCCGGCATCGCTGGCGCTGGAGAGCACGCGCGCAGCATCCTGGGCCCAGGTCTGCGCGGGCTGCGGATCGTTGCGGCGGGTGAGCAACTGCAACTGGAGCGCGCGGCGCGCCGGCAGTTGATCCGCCGGCGTCGGCACCTCGGCCGCCATCTCCAGCCGCAGCAGCGCCTCGGAGGCATCGCCCGCCACCGCACCGGAGAGCGCCTGGACCCAGTTGCCGCGCACGCCGGCGGACACCCGCGAGCCCAGCTCCTGCGCGGAGGGCAGTTGCGAGGGGTCGCGCTTTTCCCAGGCCGTCAGCAGTTGGGTAAGCGCCTCGCCATGGGCCTGCGCCGCCAGCTTGCGCAGCGCCAACTGGGCATGCTCCACCGCGTCGCGCTGGGCACGGAAGGCGGCATCGCCCAAGCGCGGGCCCCGCGCTTCCATGGCGCGGTCCCCTCCGCGGCCACCCCGGTCTCCGAAGCGATCGCCCCCCTCGCGTCCGCCACGCGGATCCCTGCGGTCCCGCTCGCCGGGACGGCCCGGGCGCGCTGGGGCCGCGGGCACGTCGCGCTTGGCGCCGGGGCGATCGTCCCCGCGCACGGCCACCACGGGGCGTGCCGGCTTGGGCGCGGGCGCCGGAGCGGCGGAAGCCTCGTCGCCTGCTACATTTTCAGGAGCAGACTGTGCAGTGTTTTCGGCGACTACCGATTGATTTCCTTCGGAAGGGGCGGCTGGGGCAGCGGCTTGCCCCCGCATGGCGGCTTCCAGTGCCGCGAGCGCTGCACGGATCTGCGGCACGTCACCCGAGGCATTGGCCTGCTCCAGCGCCTTGGACGCATCGAGCACGGTGCGATCGCGGGCGCTGACCTCCCCGGCCACCTTGTCACGGTCCGCCGACTTGCGCTGGAACGCTTCGTCGATGGGCTTGCGGAAGGCATCCCAGAGTTTCTGTTCATGCTTGCGGTCGAGCGGCACCACCTGGGCCTCGGCCTGCCAGCGCTGCTGGAGGCCCTTGACGGCATCCACGCGCAAGGAAGGCGCCGCGCCCAAAGCCACCGCCTCGTCGATCATGGCGTGGCGCCGGGCCAGGCTTTCCTTCTGGGCGGCATCCAGCGGCGCGGACGCTGCGGCCAGCGCCTGCTTCCACTGCGGCTGCAGTTCGGCGAACGTCTTCTCGTTCACATGACCGCCTTCGCGCCAGCGGTCGGCGAACTGGTGCAGCGCGCGGTTGATCTGTTTCCAGTCGGGCTTGCCCTGCGCCGCCTGGGCGGCCGCCCAGTCCTGCACCTCCTGGATCAGCGCGAGCCGCTGGGCCTTGTGCTCGGCCGCATCGGCGCGCACTTTCTCCAGCCAGGCCTCCACCACCTTGTGGGCGGCATTGCAGGCCTCGTCGAACTTCTTCCACAGCGCATGGTTGGCCGTGCCACCCTGGTCGGTCTGCTTCCACTGCTCGCGCAACTGGCGCAGGCTCTCCTGGATCTTGCGGCCGCCCAGGGCCTGGCCTTCCGGCCGGTTGAGCAGGGCCTCGGCACGGGCCACCAGGTCCTCGCGCACCTGGTCGGCGCTCCAGCGCTGCCAGCCCTGCAGCTCGCCCGCGGCCACGAGCGCGGTGTGGACTTCGTGCTCCAGCCCGGCGTCGATGTGCCGGCCGTGCTGCTTGAGCACCGTGCGCAGGGCCGCGGCGGCACCGGCCGTGGCCTTGCCATGGCCTTGCGCGGTTTCATTCAGGAGTTTTTCCAGGGCCGCACGCACGGCCTGCACGGCTTTCTCGCGCACGGCCGGATCGGTCTTGGGCCCCCGCGCGGTCGGAGCACCGGCAGCGGCCGGCGCCGCGCCGCCCGCGCCTTCGGCCAGCGGCTCGCCGCCGCGCGCGATGCGCAGCTCCTCGGCCCACACGGGCACGGGCGGCAAGGGGGCCTCGGGGCTCTCGGCCGCAGCGGCCGCCTGGGCGATGGCCGGCTGGAACGCGTTCCAGACCACGAGCAACTGGGTGCGCGATGCGTCGAGCTGGGGCGGGAAGCGGGCCTCGACGCTGGGCCATGCGGCGTCGCCGGCCAGTTCGTCGGCCTGCTGCTGCCAGCGGTCCACGTCGGTGCGCAGGGCATCGAGCGCCGCCAGCGCATCCCGCCAGGGCTTGGTGGACAGCACTTCGATGCGCTGGGCCAGCAGCACGGCGGCCTCGCGCTGGACCTGCACGCGGTGCTGCAGGTCTTCGATGACTTTCATGCGCTCGGTCAGGCGGCCCTTGAGCGACGCGAGCGGCTCGCGCGACAGCGGCGCGCCCGCCTTGGCGGCATCGCGCTGCCAGGCCAGGGCATCGGCGATATGGAACCTGGAGCCCTCCAGCAGCGCCGTGGCCTTGTCGGCCCATTCGGCGGCGATGGCTTCCTGGCCCTTGGCGCGCCGGATTTCGTCGAGGCGTTCGCGCACCGCGCGCGCGGCGCCCTTGTCGCGGCCGCTGAGCTCTTTGAACACTTCCTGCAACTGCTCGGGTGCGGGCTGCGTGGCCAGCCAGTCGCGGATGCGCGAGGCGCGTTCACCCGACGTGGCCGCCGAGAAGGCGCCGCCCGTCAGCGTGTCCAGCGGATGCGGCTCGGAGGCTTTGGCCGGGGCCGGGTTCACTTCGGGTGCGTCGGACATTTTGTTGCGAGAAGAAAAAGGAAACATGGTTCGGATCAGGAGGAGGCCGGTGCCGGCGGCACCAGCGCCGGCACACGGCGCCAGTGGCTCCGCGAAACGGCAAGGGCGCTATTTTGGCCCGGTTTTGGCAGCCCCCTCGAACGGGACGGACTCGCCGGCCGGGGAATCGGCCCCGGAGCCTGCATATGGGGCGGACTCGGCGCACTGCAACCGGGTCTTCGGCGGGCACTGTCAGCCCCTCGCCCCTGTCAGCGGGTGGACAGCACCAGCTCCGCCTGCACGGCCCCCTGGGCGGCGGACTCGTCCACGCGGGGCGCGCCCACGAACAGCCGCTCCATGGGCAGGCCGCGCTGGGCCAGATAGTCCCGCACCGCCACGGCGCGCGCCTGCGCCAGCTCGCGCATCGCATCGGCGGGCACGGGCATCTGCGACAGCAGCAGCGCCTCCATTTCCGGCACCGGCAGATCCTTGGCCAGCCCCAGAAGGTTGCGCGGCTTGGCGATGTCGGAGCGGCGGTAGAGATCCTTGAGCGCATCGGCATACGCCGGGGCGTCGGCGGCCTCCCCCGGGCGCGCCGCCACGGCAGCGCCATCGGCCGACGCGCGCGCGGGCTGGCGCCGCTGCTGCAGGGCGAGCACCTGCGACTTCAGCCGCTCGCGCTTCCACGCGTCGCGCTCGCCGTCGGCCAGGGCATGGCCCACCACCGTCAGCCGCAGGGCCGGCCGCTCCCCGAGCACCCGCGCGACCTTGTCGAGCCCCTCGCGCGCGGCGCCATCGAGCGCGCTGCTGCCCGGAGCGAACGCCACCGCCCCCTGCTCCGCCTCGCCCCCCGCGAAGGCATTCGCGAGCAGCGAGAACGGCGAGGTGATGGCCTTCAAAACCAGGCTCCCCAGCGCCCGCAGGATGACGGGGCCCAGCCGGAACTGCGGGTCGTTGAGGGAGCCGCTGATGGGCAGGTCCAGGTCGATCACGCCGTTGCGGTCGGCCAGCAGCGCCGCAGCGAGCCGCACCGGCAGGCTGGCGGGCGCGCCCTGCACCGGCTCGCCGAAGGCCAGCTGGTGCAGCACGAGCTTGTTGCCGGCCGTGAGCTGCCCGTCCGGCAGCACCCGGTAGTTCACGTCCATGCTGAGCTTGCCGCGCTCGATTCCGTGCCCCGCGTACTTGACGGCGTAGGGCGAGAGCGGCGGCAGCTCCAGATCGCGCACACGCCCCTGGATGTCCAGCGCCATGGGCCGGGCCAGCGGATTGAGCCGCCCCGTGATCTCCAGCGAGGCCGAGCCCTGGGCACGCCCCCGCAACTCCAGCTCGGCCATCTCCGGCGCAGCGCCGCCGGCCTGCGGCTCGGAGGAGAAAGCGCTGAGCCGGCCGGCCAGCTCGCTCAGGTCGGCGGAGTAATTGGGCTCGATGAAATAGTCGGTGAACCGCACCGCCCCCGCGGACACCGCCACGGGGCCGAAGCGCACGATGGGCGCGGGACGTGCCGGCGCCGCGGCGGCCTGCGCCGGTGCATCGCCAGCCGTGGCGCCCGTGGCAGCGGGCCGCGCCTGCGCGCGCACCAGCTCCTGCAGGTTCAGGCGGCCGCTCTTCTGGAGCACCACGCGCGCGAAGAAATCGCTCAGCGCGGTCTCGCGCACATCCACGCGGACCGGAAGGCCCGGCGCGGCAGCCACCTCCACGCCCTGCAGGGCGAGGCTGCGCCAGCGCAGCAGCTCCTCCCCGCGCGCGGCCCCGGCCGGCTCGGCGCGCTCCGGCTGCTCCGGGGCCACGGCGCGCACGCGCAGTTCGTCGAGTGCCGCGTTGCCGCGCACCGAGACCGTGGGCCCTCCGGGCGTGCCCGCATAGCGGACGTCACCCTCGAAGCCGCCTTCTGCGCGCACGATGTTCACGTTCAGCCAGGGGGCCACATAGGGCTCGAAGGCATGCAGCGGGACATGCTGCGCCTGCAGCTTTCCCTGCGCGGCCCACGGCGCCATCGACAGGGTGCCCTCGTAGGCGATGCGGCCCGGCTCGCGGCGGCCCGCGCCGACCTGCGCGGAAAGGCTCACCTGCGCGGGCACCGCCGGGCCCTCGGAGCGGCCCGATGGCGGAACCACCGGCCGCGCCTGCAGCCGCAACCCCGACAACTGCACTTCCACCGCAGAAGCCGGCAGGGCATCGCGGAATGCCAGGGCGCCCTCGTCCACCGCCACCTCCTCCAGGCGGACCGACCACGGCATCGCGGCCGCCCCGCCGCGTGCCACGCCATGTGCCGCGCCCTCCGCCGGCGCGGTGGGCTGCCAGTCCTCGAACATCCAGCGCCCCTGAGCGCTCCGCTCGACGCGCAGCCGGGGCCCGCTGGCGCTAGCGCGGCCGATCGCCACCGTGCGCTCGGGCAGGCGGACCCAGGCCTCCTCGAACTGGAGCCGCCGGGCCTCGGCCCACGCTCCGGCCACCCGGGCCTGGGGCAGCGCGGCGGCCGGTGCCCCGCAGGGCCCGGCGCCTGGGCACGACAGCGCAACGCCGTCGGCGGACAGGCGGGCCACTTTCGCGACCATGGCGCCCGCGTTCCAGGCGAAGCCGCCATCGGCGTCCACCATTCCCTGGATCTGCGGCGCCAGCGCCCCGGCCCAGTAAGGGCCGAAGGGCGACAGGGGCAGGCCGCGCACTGAGACCGCCACCTGCCCCCGGCCCGGCAACGCCTGCCCGGCGATGCGCAGCGACGCCGCATGCGGCGCCTTCGCCGCAACCGTGCCCGGCGCATCGGGTGCGGAAGGCGCGCCCTCCACGGGAGCCGCCACCCGTGCGTTCAATGCGAAGGGAATGGCACGCTGCCAGGGCCATGCCACAGACGATGCACGCACCAGCACGCCGTCCAGCGCCAGCGCGACTGGCTTCGCGGCGCCCTCGTCCCGCCAGCCGATCCGGCCGCCATCCACCGCCACATGATCGACCGCGACGCGCCAGGGCGGCGATACCGCGGCAGCCGGACCGCCGGACGCCGCAGGCTGCCCGGCCCCGGGCCACGCGATGCGGCCCTGCGCATCGCGCCGCAGATCCAGGCGCGGCGCCGTCCATTCGACCGAGGCCAGATGGGCGATGCGCTGGAAGGGCTGCACCGACGCGGCCCGCACCCGCAGCGACTGGAACGACACGGGCCCGCCCCCGGCCCGCGCATCCAGGCGAACATCCGACAGCCGGACGTCGCCGCTGACCGTGAGCACGGGCTCTGCGCCCTGGGTGAACGCGAAGTCCAGGCGGGCATCGAGGGTGCCCGCGCCGGGCAGCAGCGGCAGCGCCGCGGGCCAGTAGGCGCGCAGCGGGGCCAGGTCCAGGGCATCGATGCGCAGGCGCGCCTGGGTGTGGCGGTCCTGCGCAAATGGAGTGGCGCGCGCGCCGGAATCGAAGGCGCTGCCATTGAGCGAGAAGGCCAGCCGGGGAGTCACCGTCACCTGCCGGTCCGCCGGCAGGTTGCTCAGGAACGGAATGCCCAGCTCCAGGGCGCGCAGTTCGTGGGTCCGACCAGTCGTGCGGTCGGTGAAGTCCACGGCGCCATCGCGCAGCAGGAGGTTGTAGAGGGCGAAGCGCGCGCCACCACCGCCCGCACCGTCTTCCGCCGCGGGGCGCGCGGCCCAGCGCTCCAGCAGGTCATCGATGTCGTAGCGGTTGTCCACCTCGCGGGTCAGGCGCAGCCGGGGGGCATCGACCTCGGCGGCGTCCAGCACGGGCCCCCATCTCACCAGGGACTGCAGCTCCATGTCTATATAGATGCGGCGGATCTCCAGCAAGGGCGGTGCACCGGGCCGGGCCGATGCGACGGCGATGTCGTGCAGGGCCAGCTCCAGGGTCCAGGGCGTGAAATCCACGCGCCCGATGGTGACGGCCCGCCCCGACCGCTCCGAAGCCCAGCCCTCGATGCCGGCCCGCGCGAGCGGCGGCACGGCCAGCCATGCGACGGCCCAGAACGCCAGCAGCCCCGCTGCGCAGAACGCGACCCACCGGGTCCAGCCCCTGCGCAGGACCCTCGCGCGCCAGCGCGCCCCCACCGCCACGAACTTCATCCTGATTCCCTGAGCACCCATACCCGGATTCCAGCAGAACTGGCTGCGGCGCAAAAGTAACAAAATGCAAAAAGAAAGCCCGGTAGGACCTGTCGGTCGGCTACCGGGCTTGACGGCTGACACAAAGGTCCTTAGCCATCTTTTTTGCTGCATGGAGGGTGAAGGTCCATGGAGCAGGAGGCAAGGTATTGCCTCCAGGGGTTTGCCTTGAAAGTTTCATCCTGCCCTGCCACGGCACTGCATGCCGTCGGCCGGTGGTTTAGCTTCGTCCGGCGATGCCTGATCGCTGTCAGGCACCTCCAATTTATCGGATCCAGCGGAACCGTCCAAATGAGATTGCCAATCATCCCGGAGCCCCCGATTGCCCCACTCTTGCGGGCCCGTTTCAGCCGTAACGGCCGGGCGTTTTCACCAGCGCCAGACCCCTCGGGAGCTGTGTTTGCATCCATTGATTCAAGAAGAAAATGATCTAACGATCAATTTCTTTAGTATTGACCTTGCATTTAGAGCCCCCCTAGAATCCGCCAGCTTCGAAAACCGAGGCTTTGACCACGATCTCCATCGCTGCCGAATCCGGCGAAGTCCGCTCCCGTTTCCCGCATGCCGCGGGTATCCCAGGCGCGCTTGATGGCGTACCAATCCAGGCGAGACGCCTGGCACGGCGGTCCCCCACGGGCTGCCGCAACAGGCCTCGACTCAGAAAGGAAGAGCTATGACAGCGTCAGGAAAGGTGATTGGCGGCGTGCGCACGTTTGCGTCCGACGTGATCGACGGTTTCCTCGAAATCACCCACAGCAGCTTTGCCCTGGTCGGACTGACCGTGGCCTTCGGCGCGATCACGCTCACGGCCCGGCCCGACCTGCGCCAGGCCGGCGAGGAACAGCTCATGGGCTGGCTGCAGGCCCGGCAGGTGGCGCTGATGGGCGTGCCCACGGAGCCGGAGGCCAGCGAGCGCGCCACGGCCACCAATCCCAAGGACCTGCCCAAGGAGCAGGCCGCCGTCGCGTTCTGGCTCAGCAAGAAATACCGCGTGGCCCCCGAGCCCCTGGCCGCGCTCGTCGCCGAGGCCTATGAGATCGGCAGCCGCACCAAGCTCGATCCCACGCTGATCCTGGCGATCATGGCGGTGGAATCCAGCTTCAACCCGTTCGCGCAGAGCGCCGTCGGCGCCCAGGGCCTGATGCAGGTGATGACGCGCGTGCACACCGACAAGTACGAGAACTTCGGCGGCCACTTCGCCGCCTTCGACCCC
Organism: Paracidovorax anthurii; assembly: GCF_003269065.1. GTDB lineage: Bacteria > Pseudomonadota > Gammaproteobacteria > Burkholderiales > Burkholderiaceae_C > Paracidovorax > Paracidovorax anthurii. The sequence continues at coordinate 227,271 of NZ_QLTA01000002.1, read as the reverse complement.
GTGAGCAACCTGCGCGTGGGCGTGCGGGTGCTGCAGGAATGCATCGCCCGTGCCGGCTCCGTCGAGGGCGGCCTGCGCTTCTACGTGGGCGCCGCGAACCTGCCGGACGACGGCGGCTACGCCACCAAGGTCATGGCGGAGCACATGCGCCTGCGGCAGGTGGCCAGCGGCCGCTCGGTGCCGATCTTCACGCCGCCCGTGCCCGGCGCGCCCATCGCGCCGCCGATGCTGTCCACGCAGGCCCCCGCGCAGACGGTGCCGGCCAAGGCCTCGGGCACCACCGCGGAGGCCGTCCCGACCGCAACGGCCGAAGACAAGGTGGCCCTGCTGTCGCCGGACCTCTGACCGGCGCCCACCAGCGCCATCCCTTGTTCACGGGGTTTACGCCGCCCGCACGGGCCGCCGTCCGCTACACTCGCGGGGTACGCGACTGGCGATAGGCGCGGCGCCCCCGGAACCCCGGGCCGCCGCCGCTGACGTGGAAACCGGCAGGAACTTCTTCCTGTGAACCACTGGGGAGCGTGCCGCGCGGGCTGCAAGGCCCGCTGTGATCCGCCGTTCGCCTGGGCAGCCCTTGTTTTCCAAGGGATACCAATTCACAGGACTGCCACGCCATGTACCAACGCAACAACCTCGTCGAGCAAACCGATCCCGAAGTGTGGGCCGCCATCCAGGCCGAGAACCTGCGCCAGGAGCAGCACATCGAGCTGATCGCCAGCGAGAACTACGCCTCCCCCGCCGTGATGGCGGCGCAGGGCTCGCAGCTCACCAACAAGTACGCCGAGGGCTATCCCGGCAAGCGCTACTACGGCGGCTGCGAACACGTGGACGTGGTCGAGCAGCTGGCCATCGACCGCGTGAAGAAGCTCTTCGGCGCCGATGCCGCCAACGTGCAGCCCAACTCGGGCTCGCAGGCCAACCAGGCCGTGCTGCTCGCCTTCCTCAAGCCCGGCGACACCATCCTCGGCATGAGCCTCGCCGAAGGCGGCCACCTGACGCACGGCATGCCCCTCAACATGAGCGGCAAGTGGTTCAACATCGTCTCGTACGGCCTCAACGAGAAGGAAGAGATCGACTACGACGCGCTGGAAGCCAAGGCCCGCGAGCACAAGCCCAAGCTCATCATCGCCGGCGCCTCGGCCTACAGCCTGCGCATCGATTTCGAGCGCTTCGCGAAGATCGCCAAGGAAATCGGCGCGATCTTCTGGGTGGACATCGCCCACTATGCCGGCCTCGTGGTCGCGGGCGTCTACCCCAACCCCGTGCCGCATGCCGACGTGGTGACCTCCACCACGCACAAGAGCCTGCGCGGCCCGCGCGGCGGCATCATCCTCATGAAGGCCGAGCACGAGAAGGCGATCAACTCCGCCATCTTCCCCGGCCTGCAGGGCGGCCCGCTGGAGCACGTGATCGCGGCCAAGGCCGTGGCCTTCAAGGAAGCGCTCACGCCCGAGTTCAAGGCCTACCAGGAGCAGGTCGCCAAGAACGCCAAGGTGTTCGCCGAGACGCTGGCCGCCCGCGGCCTGCGCATCGTGAGCGGCCGCACCGAGAGCCACGTGATGCTGGTGGACCTGCGCGCCAAGGGCATCACCGGCAAGGAGGCCGAGGCCGCGCTGGGCCAGGCCCACATCACCATCAACAAGAACGCGATCCCCAACGACCCCGAGAAGCCGATGGTGACCAGCGGCATCCGCGTGGGCACGCCCGCCATCACCACGCGCGGCTTCAAGGAAGAAGAGACGCGCATCACGGCCAACCTCGTGGCCGACGTGCTCGACAACCCGCGCGACGAGGCCAACCTGGCCGCCGTGCGCGAGAAGGTGCACGCGCTCACGAGCCGTTTCCCGGTCTACCGCTGATCCGGGCGCCCCGCCCCGCCCGCCGCCCCGATGAAGTGCCCGTTCTGCAGCCATCCCGAGACCCAGGTGGTCGAGACGCGCGTGGCCGAGGACGGGGATTTCGTGCGGCGGCGGCGCCAGTGCGGGGCCTGCGACAAGCGCTTCACGACCTATGAGCGCCCGGAGGTCAACTTCCCCGCCGTGGTGAAGAAGGACGGCCGGCGCATCGAATACGACCGCAGCAAGCTCATCGGCTCGTTCAGCATCGCGCTGCGCAAGCGGCCGGTGAGCACCACGCAGATCGACAGCGCCATCGAGCGCATCGAGGAAAAGCTCCTCAACCTGGGCCAGCGCGAGGTGCTGTCCAGCCGCATCGGCGAGCTGGTGATGCGCGAGCTGAAGAAGCTCGACAAGGTGGCCTACATCCGCTTCGCGAGCGTCTACCGCAGCTTCGAAGACATCGACGAGTTCCGCGCGCTCGTGGATGAGGTGCGCAAGTAGCCGCACGGTCCGACCGGCGCGGCCTTGCGCCGAGTTGCTACTAATTCGATAGCATAAAGCCCATATAAGACGGCGACCCCCGGCCGTTTCGCTACCGCAGGCACCGATCCCGCAGGAGCGACCGCCCCAGGCCCCCGCGCGTCGGGCATGGTCCTACGCGCCGCGGAAGCCACGCCCGGCACAATCGCCGGACGCACTGCCTTGGCCCGGCGGCCGGCGGCCAGCGGCCTCTCCCCCGGCCCGGCACGGCCCGCCACCCCGGCACACGCCGCGCTGCCACGGCCGCTTCCCTTGCCATGCCTTCCGCCCGCCGATCCATGCCGCCTTCCGCAACGCCCTCCTCCCACCCTCCCCACACCTGGCAATTCTTCCGCGCCGGCGGCGTGGACCAGGTCACCATCCGCACCGGCGCCGACATCGCCCATCTGGCCGAGCTGGACCAGAAGCTCTGGGTGGCGCTGGCCTGCCCCACGCGCGGTGTCGAATTCGATCCGCGCACGCTGGACCTGATCGACACCGATGGCGATGGCCGCATCCGCCCGCCCGAGCTGCTGGCGGCCTGCCAGTGGGCCTGCGCGCAATTGCGCGACCCGGACGAGCTGGCACGGCCCGGCGACACGCTGGCGATCGCGGCGCTGGACGACGCCGCCGAAAGCGGCGCGGCGCTGGCCGCGCAGGCGCGCCGCATCCTGGCACTGGCGGGCCGCGAGGGGGCCGGCACGCTGTCGCTGGCCGACGTGCTGGAGCGCAGCGAGCAGCTGAACGCGCAGCGGTTCAACGGCGACGGCGTGGTGGCGCCCGAGACCGCCGAGGGCGATGCCGAGGCCCGCGAGGCGCTGGAGCGCATCCTGGCCACCCAGGGCGGCGTGCCGGCCGTGGCCGGCCAGCCGGCGGGCGTGGACCGCCAGGCGGCCGAGGCCTTCTTCACCGAGGTGGATGCGCTCCAGGCCTGGGCGGACGGCGTGCAGGCGCAGCCGGAGCACCTGCCGCTGGGCGATCGCACCCTGCCGGCCGCGCAGGCGGTCCAGGCCGTGCGCCACAAGGTGGACGATTTCTTCACGCGCGCGCGGCTGGCCGCCTACGACCCGCGCATGCGCGCGGCGATGCACCCCTCGGACGAGGATTGCGCGGCGCTCGCCCGCCAGGAGCTGTCGGCGTCGTCGGAGGCCGTCGCCGCGCTGCCCCTGGCCCCGCCCACGCCGGAGGGGGCGCTGCCGCTCGCGCGCGGCGTCAATCCCGCCTGGAGCGCGGCCGTGCAGGCGCTGCGCGAGAAAGCGCTCAAGCCGCTGCTGGGCTCGGACGCCAGCACGCTCTCCGAGAAGGACTGGCAGCGCGTGCTGTCGGCGCTGCAGCCCTGCCTGCAGCAGCTCTCGGCCCGCCCTGCGACGCGCCTGGGCGCGCTGGACGCGCAGGCCGTGCGCCAGTTGCACGGCGGCGGGGTGCGCGAGCGGGTGATGGCGCTGATCGCGCAGGACGAGGCCGAGAAGGCGCACAACGACCACACGCTGGCGCTGGAGAAGCTGCTGCGCCTCAAGCGCGACCTGCTGCGGCTGCTGAACAACTTCGTCTCGTTCTCGGCCTTCTACCAGCGGGAAGGCGCGATCTTCCAGGCCGGCACGCTCTACCTCGACGCGCGCAGTTGCGACCTGACCGTGCCGGTAGCGGACGCCGGCCGGCACGCCAAGCTCGCGGGGCTGGCCAAGACCTATCTCGCCTACTGCGACTGCACGCGCCCGGGCCGCAAGACGGGCATCGTGGCGGCCTTCACGGCGGGCGACGTGGATTTCCTTTTCGTGGGGCGCAACGGCGTGTTCTACGACCGGGACGGCCTCGACTGGGACGCGACCATCACCCGGATCATCGAGAACCCCACGAGCATCGCGCAGGCCTTCTTCTCGCCCTACAAGAAGTTCCTGCGCATGGTCGAGGAGCAGGTGGCCAAGCGCGCCGCGGCGGGCGATGCGCGCGTGGAGAAGTCGCTGGGCGCCACGGCCGGCGGCCTGGCGAACGCGCCCGGCAAGACCCTGGCGGATGCCGCCGCCCCCGCTGCCGACGGGCAGCGCCGCATGGACGTGGGCACCGTGGCCGCGATCGGCGTGGCGCTGGGCAGCCTGAGTGCCGTGGCGGTGGGCATCTTCGCCAAGTTCGTGGACCTGGGCGCCTGGATTCCGATCGCCCTGCTGGGCATCGTGCTGGCCATCTCCGGGCCGAGCATGCTGATCGCCTGGCTCAAGCTGCGCCAGCGCAGCCTGGGGCCGATCCTGGATGCGAGCGGCTGGGCCATCAACGGGCGCATGCGCATCAACACGCGCCTGGGCGGATCGCTGTCGCAGACGGCCCGCGTACCGGCGGGCGCGCGGCGCATGCCGGGCGACCCCTTCCCGGAATCGCGCCAGCCCGCCTGGGCCGCGGCCCTGGTGGTGGTGGCGCTGGTGCTGTTCGGCGCGCTGGCCTGGCGCCTGGACTGGTTCCACCGGCCGGCGGCTCCGTCGGCGGCCGTGCCAGCCCCGGCGGCATCGCCCATGCCGGCCGCCAGCGGGCCGGCGGCTGCCGCCCCCGCACCCTGACGGGCGGCGGGCCGGTCCGGATTACAGGAACGACGCGCGGATCGGCGCCACCGCCGGCACCACGTCGCCGCACTGGGCGCGGTGCCGCAGGGCGTGGTCCATGAGCACGATGGCCAGCAGCGCCTCGGCGATGGGCGCGGCGCGGATGCCCACGCAGGGGTCGTGCCGGCCCTTGGTGACGACCTCGGTGCTGCGGCCGTGCACGTCGATGGATTCGCGCGGGCTGATGATGGAGCTGGTGGGCTTGATGGCGATCGAGACCTCGATGTCCTGCCCGGTGCTGATGCCGCCCAGCACGCCGCCCGCGTTGTTGCCGGCGAAGCCCTGGGGCGTGAGCGAATCGCCGTGCGTGGTGCCGCGCTGCGCCACGCTCGCGAAGCCCGCGCCGATCTCCACGCCCTTGACGGCGTTGAGGCCCATCATGGCGTGGGCGATGTCGGCATCGAGCTTGTCGTAGAGCGGCTCGCCCAGGCCCACGGGCATGCCGCTCGCCTGCACGCGCAGGCGCGCCCCGCAGGAATCACCCGCCTTGCGCAGCGCGTCCATGTAGTCCTCGAAGCGCGCCACGTCGGCCACGGGCGCGAAGAAGGGGTTGGCCGGCACGTGCTCCCAGCTCTCGAACGGGATCTCCAGCTCGCCCAGCTGGGTCATGCAGGCGCGCAGTTGCACGCCGTATTTCTCGTGCAGCCACTTGCGCGCCACGGCGCCGGCGGCCACGGTGGGCGCGGTGAGGCGCGCGGACGACCGGCCACCGCCGCGCGGGTCGCGCAGGCCGTACTTGTGCCAGTAGGCATAGTCGGCGTGGCCGGGGCGGAAGCTCTCGGCGATGTTGCTGTAGTCCTTGCTGCGCTGGTCGGTGTTGCGGATCAGCAGGGCGATGGGGGTGCCGGTGGTGCGGCCCTCGTACACGCCGGAGAGGATCTCGACGGCATCGGGCTCACTGCGCTGCGTGACGTGGCGGCTGGTGCCGGGGCGCCGGCGGTCGAGGTCGGCCTGGATGTCGGCCTCGGAAAGCGCCATGCCCGGAGGGCAGCCGTCGATCACGCAGCCGATGGCCGGGCCGTGGGATTCACCGAAGTTGGTGACTGCGAATAGGGTACCGAGTGTGTTGCCGCTCATGGGCCGGGATTATCCCAGAGCCTCGCATGGGCTCCGGCGCCCGGGCGGTGGCGACCGCGGGCCCCGCGGCCACTATATTTTCAATAGCAAACTCCATAGCGGGGACGCCGACATGGAACCCCCTGGAGCCTGCAAACCGCCTCAGACCGCCGGGCGGGCATCCTCTTGTTCAGGCCAGTCGCGGATATAGGCCTTGAGCATCTTGTTCTCGAAGTTCTGGCTGTCCACCACGGCCTTGGCCACGTCGTAGAAGCTGACCACGCCCATGAGCATCCGCTTGTCCATCACCGGCATGTAGCGCGCGTGGCGGTTGAGCATCATGCGGCGCACCTCGTCCATCTCGGTCTCGAGCGTGCAGGTGAGGGGCGCGTCGTCCATGGCCGAGCGCACGAGCAGCGTGCCCACGCCGCCGCCGTTCTTCACGACGGCCTGGATGACCTCGCGGAAGGTGAGCATGCCCACGAGGTCGCCGTGGTCCATCACCACCAGGGAGCCGATGTCCTTCTCGGCCATGACCTCGATGGCGTTCGCCAGGGGCTCGTCGGCAATGACGGTGTAGAGGGTGTTGCCTTTGACGCGAAGGATGTCGCTGACTTTCATGGGGGAGGTCTCCTGGGGGGCTCCGCGGCCGGGGCGCGGGCCAGAGGGGGTCGGGTTGTCCGCGCAATATAGCCCACAATGTTGCGCTGCGATCACACACAGGAGACAACGGATGCCCGGCCATTCCGACCCCGGCTTCGACACGCTGGCGCTGCACGCGGGCGCCGTGCCCGATCCGGCCACCGGCGCGCGCGCCGTCCCGATCCACCTCACGACCTCGTTCGTCTTCGAGTCGAGCGACCACGCGGCCTCGCTCTTCAACCTCGAACGCCCCGGCCACGTCTACAGCCGCATCAGCAACCCCACCAACGCGGTGCTGGAGCAGCGCGTGGCGGCCCTGGAGGGCGGCGTGGGCGCCATCGCGGTGGCCAGCGGCCAGGCCGCGCTGCACCTGGCGATCGGCACGCTGATGGGCGCGGGCGGGCACATCGTGGCCAGCACCGCCCTCTACGGCGGCTCGCAGAACCTGCTGCACTACACGCTGCGGCGCTTCGGCATCGAGACCACCTTCGTGCGGCCCGGCGACCTGGACGGCTGGCGCGCGGCCATCCGCCCCGAGACGCGCCTTTGCTTCGGCGAGACCGTGGGCAACCCGGGCCTGGATGTGCTGGACATCCCCGCCGTGGCCGACATCGCGCACGCGGCGGGCGTGCCGCTGCTGGTGGACTCCACCCTCACCTCGCCCTGGCTGATCCGGCCCTTCGAGCACGGGGCCGATCTGGTCCACCACTCGGCCACCAAGTTCCTCTCGGGCCACGGCACTGTGATCGGCGGGGTGCTGGTGGATTCGGGCGGCTTCGACTGGGACGCCTCGGGGCGCTTTGCCGAGCTGTCCGCGCCCTACGCGGGCTTCCACGGCATGGTGTTCTCGGAGGAGTCCACCGTGGGCGCCTTCCTGCTGCGCGCGCGCCGCGAGGGGCTGCGCGACTTCGGCGCCTGCATGAGCCCGCACACGGCCTGGCTGATCCTGCAGGGCATCGAGACGCTGCCGCTGCGCATGGAGCGGCACATGCGCAACACCGAGCGGGTGGTCGAGTTCCTGGCCGCGCACCCGTTCGTGGCGCGCGTGGGCCATCCGCTGCTGGAGTCCCACCCGAGCCATGCGCTCGCGCGGCGCCTGCTGCCGCGCGGCGCGGGCTCGGTGTTCAGCTTCGACCTGCGCGGCGACCGCGCCCAGGGCCGAGCCTTCATCGAGTCGCTCAAGGTGTTCAGCCACCTCGCCAACGTGGGCGACTGCCGCAGCCTCGTGATCCACCCGGCCAGCACCACGCATTTCCGCATGGACGACGAGGCGCTCGCGCAGGCCGGCATCACGCAGGGCACCATCCGCCTCTCGATCGGGCTGGAGGACGCGGACGATCTCATCGACGACCTGAAGCGCGCGCTCAAGGCCGCCGAGAAGGCCGGCCATGGAAAGGTGGGTGCGTGATGCAGGTGACCGTGAACGGCCACGCGGCCTACTGCTACACGGGCGGCAGGCCCTTCGACGCGGCGCGCCCCACCCTCGTGCTGGTGCACGGCGTGGTCAACGACCACAGCGTCTGGGGCTGGCAGAGCCGCCATCTGGCGCACCATGGCTGGAACGTGCTGGCCGTGGACCTGCCGGGCCACGGGCGCAGCCGGGGCGATGCGCCCGAAAGCGTGGAGCAGGCGGCGGATTTCGTGGTGGCGCTGCTGCGCGCGCTGGGCGTGGAGCGCGCCGCGCTCGCGGGCCACAGCTGGGGGTCGCTGATCGCGCTGGAGGCGGCCGCGCGGCTCGGGCCCGCCGCGAGCCACCTCGCGCTGGTGGGCACGGCCTACCCGATGAAGGTCTCGCCCGCGCTCATCGAGGCGTCGCTCCACGAGCCCGAGAAGGCGCTGCGCATGGTGAACGTGTTCTCGCGCGCCAGCCTCGCATCGCCCTCGGGCGCGGGTTTCTGGGCCTTCGGCGTGGGCCTGGCGCTGGGGCGGCGCGTGCTGCGTGGCAACCCGGCGGTGAACGTGTTCCACCGCGGCTTCGTGGCCTGCGACCGCTACGCGGGTGCGGAAGCCGCCATCGCCGCCCTCGCCTGCCCGGTGCTGTTCGCGCTGGGCGCGCAGGACCAGATGACGCCGCCGCGCGCCGCGCAAGGCCTGATCGACGCCGCGCGCGCGGCGGGGCTCGGCGTGCGGGTGGAAATGCTGCCCGTGGGCCACCACCAGATGACCGAAGCGCCGGAAGAGACGCTGGCCGCGCTGCGCGCATTCCTGGGCACGTAAGGCCAGCCGGCGGCACCGCAGATGCATGCTTGAAGCCAAACGAGCCCCATGCCGCCGTATCCATTCAATAATTTGCTATTAATTCAATAGCAATTCATTCTTACTCCGGCCTTCTGCCAGCATGGCGGGGCCGGGCCTGCGGTCAAACCCCTGCCCAACCGGCTGCTTCAAGGGAGTGCACACATGCCTTCATCCGATTCCCCCGTCGCCGCACTGTGGCGCCTGGCCGGGCTGCCCGGGCAGGCGCTCGAATGGCTCGACCTACCGGGGCGCGACCCGGTGTTCCCGTCGTCGTTCGCGGTGGGCACCGCGGCGCAGGCCTCCATCGCCGCCGCGGCATTGGCCGCCTGCGAGCTGGGTCACGTGCGCGGCGGTGAGCGCCAGCGCGTGTCGGTCGATGCGCTGCACGCGGCCGTGGAGTGTTCGGGCTGGTTCGCGCTGGACGGCGTGGTGCCCGACCCGTGGGACACGTTCTCGGGCCTCTACCGCTGCGCGGACGGCCATGTGCGGGTGCACGCCAACTTCGCCCACCACCGGGACGGTGCCCTGCGGCTGCTGGGGCTGCCGCCGGAGACCGCCGCACGCGCCGACGCCGAGCGGGCGATGGCCGGCTGGGGCGCGCTGGATTTCGAGACCGCCGCCGCCGAACGCGGGCTGGTGGCCACCGCGCTGCGCACCTTCGCCGGGTGGGACGCCACGCCCCAGGGACAGGCCATCGCCGCACAGCCGGCAATGTCGATCGAACGCATCGGCGATGCGCCGCCCCTGGCGCTGCCGCCGCTGGCGGACGGCGCGCGGCCGCTGGCCGGCGTGCGCGTGCTCGACCTCACCCGCGTGCTCGCCGGCCCGGTGGCCGGGCGCGCGCTGGCCGCGCTGGGCGCGGACACCCTGCTCATCAATGCGCCGCACCTGCCCAACATCGAGGCGATCGCGGACACGAGCCGCGGCAAGCGTTCGGCACACGCCGAACTGCGCACGCCCGAAGGGCGCGATGCGCTCTGGCAGGCGGCGGAAGGCGCGCACGTGTTCTCGCAGGGCTACCGGCCCGGGGGCCTGGGCGCGCTCGGGTTCTCGCCGCAGGCGCTGGCCGGGCGGCGCCCGGGCATCGTCTGCGTGTCGCTCACGGCCTATGGCACGCAGGGCCCATGGGCCGGCCGCCGGGGCTTCGATTCGCTGGTGCAGACCGCCATGGGCTTCAACCACGCCGAGGGCGAGGCCGACGGCAGCGGCCGGCCGCGCGCGCTGCCGATGCAGATCCTCGACCAGGCCAGCGGCTGGCTCATGGCCTTCGGCGCGGCGGCCGCGCTGCGCCGCCAGCAGCAGGAGGGCGGTAGCTGGCATGTGCAGGTGTCGCTCGCGCAGACGGGGCACTGGCTGCGCGGCCTGGGCCGCGTGCCCGGCGGGCTGCAGGCCGCGAAGCCGGATTTCGGCCCCTACCTGGAAGAAGTGGATTCGGGCTTCGGCCGGTTGCGGGCCGTGCGCCCCAGCGCCGTGCTGGAACGCACGCCGGCGCGCTACGAAAGGCGCTCGGAGCCGCCGGGCAGCTCGCCGCTGCGCTGGTGAGCGGCGCCCAGCGCGGGCGCGAGCAGGCGGCACAGGCCCGTGAGGTCTTCCACGGTGGCCGGGGCCTCGCCCCCGTGCGGCCACGCCGCGCCGCCCCGGTTGATCCAGACGGCCTGCATGCCGGCCTGCCGCGCGCCGCAGGCATCGAGCGTGGCATCGTCGCCCACGTGCAGCACCGCTTCCGGCGCCACGCCGAGGCGCCCGGCCGCCTCATGGAAGATGCGCGGATCGGGCTTGGCCACGCCGAACTCGCGCGCCGTCACGCTGCCCTGGAAGTAGCGGTCGATGCCGATCAGGCCCAGGTTGGCGTTGCCGTTGGTCAACGCCAGCAGCGGATGGCGCATGGCCAGGAATTCGAGCGCAGCGATGGCGTCGTCGTACAGCTCCACGCGCTGGCGCTCGGCGAAGAAAAGATCGAACGCCGCATCGGTGAGCGACTCGTCGTCGCCGGCCCGCCGCAGGGCCGCGCGGATGCTTTCACGGCGCAGGGCGCTCAGGTCGTGGCCGAGGTGGGCATGGGCCTGCACCACCTCGGCGCGGATCTCGGCGGCGGCCCCGGCATCGGCCAGCAGCGCCGCGGTGGCCGGCGCGCGCGGCGTGAGCCAGGCGCGCAGCACCTGTTCGGCACGGCCGATGGTGGGCCAGATCGGCCAGAGGGTGTCGTCGAGATCGAGGGTAATGGCGCGAATGCGGGCGGTGTCGAGCATGGTGGCCGAGAATAGCGCAGCCTTTTGCCACAATGCCTGCGGCCCTTGGCGCACGAACGCCCCTTTCCATTCCGACGCATTCCATGCCCGCACCCGCCGCAGACCGCTTCCAGCCCGCCCCGCCGCCCCGCACCGCCGTGCTGCTGTGCAACCTGGGCACCCCCGATGCGCCCACGGCGCCCGCGCTGCGGCGCTACCTGGCGCAGTTCCTCTCCGATCCGCGCATCGTCGAGATCCCGCGCCTGGCCTGGCTGCCCATCCTGCACGGCATCATCCTGCGCGTGCGCCCCGCCAAATCCGCCGCCAAGTACGCCAGCATCTGGATGCCCGAAGGCTCGCCGCTCGCCGTGTGGACGCAGCGGCAGGCCACGCTGCTGCGCGGCTGGCTGGGCGAGGCCGGCCTGCGCGTGCCGGTGCGCCACGCGATGCGCTACGGCCAGCCGTCCATCGCCGCGCAGCTGCAGGCCCTGCAGGCCGAGGGCGTGGAGCGCGTGCTGGTGCTGCCGCTCTATCCGCAGTATTCGGGCACCACCACGGCCAGCGTGGTGGACGACGTGTGCGCCTATGCCACGCGCACGCGGCGCCTGCCGGAGCTGCGCTTCGTGAACACCTACCACGACCACCCCGGCTACATCGCCGCGCTGGCGCAGAGCGTGCACGCGCACTGGCAGCGCGAGGGCGGCCCCGCCGAGCAACTGGTGATGAGCTTCCACGGCATTCCCGAGCGCGCCGTGCTGCGCGGCGACCCCTACCGGGATGAATGCCTGGCCACCGCGTCGCTGCTGGCCGGGGCCCTGGGGCTGCCGCCGGAGCGCTGGCGCGTGACCTTCCAGTCCCGCTTCGGCAAGGCGAAGTGGCTGGAGCCCTACACCGAGCCCACGCTCGTCGCCATGGCCCGGGGCGGCACGCGCAGCGTGGACGTGATGTGCCCCGGCTTCACCAGCGACTGCCTGGAGACGCTGGAGGAGATCAACCAGGAAGCGCGCGAAGCCTTCCTGCACGCGGGCGGCAGCGAGTTCCGCTACATCCCCTGCCTGAACGGCGACAACGCCTGGATCACCGCCCTGAGCCAGATCGCGCGGCAGCACCTCGCGGGCTGGGAAGAGCCCGCGCCCGTCGCCTAGCCCCAGGAGTCCCCATGTTCCGACTGCGCCTCTCCCTGGCCTTCGCCGCGCTGGTGGCGCTGGTGTGCGCCCAGGCCACCTTCGTCTACTGGGGATCGACCCGCGTCTACAACTTCACCCAGCACAGCCGCCTGGCGAGCGACATCCTCTCCGAGCTGAATGAGCTGGCCGCCAACAAGCAGCGCCTGCGCGTGTGGGCCTCGCAGCGGCTCATGAACGTCGATGCCTCGGTCGAGGTGCGCGACGCGCTGCTGGCCAGCATGAAGAAGAACGCGGCCCAGTTGCGCCAGCTTACGGAGCGCGACACCGCGCTCTGGGCCGAGATGGCCGAGCACGAGGGCATCGAGACACCGCCCGAGGTGCGCGAACTGAACGCCGCCGCGCGGCTGTTCGACAACAACATCGCCGCCGTGCAGGCGCGCCTCATGCTGCTGCAGCCGCTGCAGCCCGGGTCGGAGTTCGCCTCGGTGTGGCAGGAGCTGAACCAGGTGTTCGACATGGCGAACGGCCGCGACCTGCGCGAGCTGCTGAGCGGCGCCATCGAGCGGCAGCGCCGCGCCGTGCCCATCGCCCGCGCCGACACCGAACGCGGCCTGCACGAGCTGCGCACCCAGGCCGTGGGCCTGGCGGTGCTCACGCTGGCCACCGCCATCGTGCTCGCGGTGCACCTCACGCGCCGCCTGCAGCGGCCGCTGGACCGCCTGCTCGCCGGCACCCGCGCCCTGCAGGCCGGCGCGCTCGACCACCGGGTGGAGACCGGCTCGGGCGACGAATTCGACCGCGTGGCCGAGCACTTCAACGCCATGGCTGCCGAGCTGCAGGAGCACCACCGCATGGCCGACGCCGCGCGGCGGCGCCTGGAAGACGCCGTGGAAGCCCGCACCGCCGAGCTGCGCACCGCCCACGAGGCGCTGCAGCGCAGCGACGAGCGCCGCCGGCAGCTCTTCGCCGACCTGAGCCACGAGCTGCGCACCCCCGCCACCGCCATCCGCGGCGAGGCCGAGATCGCCCTGCGCGGCGGCGACCGTCCGGCCACCGAATACCGCCAGACCCTGGCGCGCATCGTGGGCGCCGTGGAGCAGCTCACCGGCGTGGTCGAGGACCTGATGCTCGTGGCCCGCGCGGAGGCCGACCGGCTCGCGATACGGCCCGGCCGCATGTGCCTGGGCGCCCTGCTGCGCGACGCGGCCGAGCAGGCCGAGGCGCTGGGCGCCCTGCACGGCATCCACGTGCGCCTGGAATCCCCCCCCGGCGGATCCCCCTCCCCGGACGACGACGAGCTGGCCGACGCCCCCCTGCTGCACGCCGACGCCGACCGGCTGCGGCAGGCGCTCATGATCGTGCTGGACAACGCCGTGCGCTATTCGCACGACGGCGGCACCGTGCGGCTGGGCTGGCAGCCCGGCGCGGACGGCGGGCTCGACATCGAGGTGCGCGACGAAGGCATCGGCATCGACGCGCAGGAACTGCCGCTCGTCTTCCAGCGCTTCATGCGCGGCAGTCGCGCGCGCGCGCACCGCGCGGACGGCACGGGCATCGGCCTGTCCATCGCCCAGTCGATCGTCGAGGCCCACCGCGGCGCCATCACCATCCACAGCACCCAGCCCGGCGGCACCGCGGTGCGCATCCACCTGCCGCAGGACTGCGTGGAAGCACCCGCCGCGCCGGCGCCCGAGCAACGTACCGCATGACCCCGACCACCCCCTCTCCCCTTCCCGAGCCCCGCCAGGAGGCGACCCGATGAGCATGGCGCACATCCTGATCGTGGAAGACGATCCCCGCGTGTCCGACTTCCTGCAGCGGGGCCTGCGCGCCGAGGGCTACGGCGTGCAGCTCGCGCGCACCGGAACCGAAGGCCTGGAGCTGGCGCGCGGCGGCGGGCATGCCCTGCTGATCCTCGACGTCATGCTGCCCGGCATGACCGGGCTGGACCTGTGCCAGTCGCTGCGGGCCGAGGGCGTGCAGGTGCCGGTGCTGATGCTCACGGCCCTGAGCACCATCGAGGACAAGGTCAACGGCCTGAAGCTCGGCGCCGACGACTACCTCACCAAGCCCTTCGCCTTCGAGGAACTGCTCGCGCGCATCGAGGCGCTGCTGCGCCGGGGCCGCGAGCAGCGGCCCAAGGCCACCTCCCTGCAGGTGGCCGACCTGGTGCTGGACCTGGAACGCATGCAGGCCAGCCGCGCGGGCAGGCCCATCGCCCTCACCGCCAAGGAGCTGGCCTTCCTGGAGCTGCTGATGAGCGCGCCGGGGCGCCTGTGCAGCCGCGAGCGCATCCTCTCCAACGTCTGGGGGCTGCACGAGGACCCGCTCACCAACGTGGTGGACGTGTACGTGCGCCGCCTGCGCGCCAAGATCGACGAGGGCCACCCGGTGGCCCTGCTCAAGACCGTGCGCGGCCTGGGCTACCGGCTCGACGACAGTACGGTTTAAGGGGGCAACCCCCTGTGGCGCTGCGCGCCTTCCCCCTTCTCTCGCGCTGCGCGCGGGAAGGGGGACGACGCCGGTGGCCGGGCGGAGCCCGCTCCACGGCGTCCGCTGGCGTGGCCTGCTCCGCGGCCATCGGACGGGAAGCGCAGCGCGGGCGCCATCCGCCGCGCCATGAAAAACCGAGGCGCGCCATCCTTCGTGCTGCGCGAGAAATGCCGGGCCGGGGGAGCGCGCGCATTCATCCTGCGTTCATGTGCGCGTCAGCGCACTTTCACGCGGCTGTCAGGGCTGGGTTAATGCGCGCGCCGAACAATGAAGTCCTGCCCCGATCGACGGGGCGGCGCCGGAAACGGCGACATCATCGACCTCAAGGAAAGTTTCATGACCATGATCCGCGCAGCTTCCATCGCAGCCACCGTGCTTGGCCTCTCGGCCCCTGTGTTCGCACAGGCCCCGGCCGCCGCAGCAGGCTGCCAGCCCGTCACCGAGCAACAGGTGACGGCCCTCTTCGACCGCTGGAACGCGTCGCTGCAGACGCTCGATCCGGACAAGGTCGTGGCCAACTACGCGCCCGATGGCGTGCTGCTGGCCACCGTGTCCAACCAGCCGCGCACGACGAGCCCCCAGATCCATGACTACTTCGTGAAGTTCCTGAAGGGCCATCCGCAAGGCAAGATCGACAGCCGCGTGGTCAAGATCGGCTGCAACGTGGCGCAGGACGTGGGCACCTACACGTTCACGTTCAAGGACGGCAAGAAGGTGCATGCCCGCTACACCTACGTGTACGAGTACACCGGCGGCGACTGGAAGATCGCCCACCACCACTCCTCGGCCATGCCCGAGAAGGTCGCCGCGAAGTAACGCCCGCCGGCACGGCGCGCCGCCTGGATGGGGCGGCGTGCCGGCCCCCTCCCCGCCCCAGGAACGGAAGACCGCCATGACCCCCGACAACCGGTTCCAGCCCCCCAAGGCCACTCCCTGCGCGCCCACGCGCTACCGCCACCTCTTTTGCGCGCACGCGCCCTGCCATCCCCAGCGCGCGCGCCACCACCAGCGGCCGCACGGCCCGCGCCCGGCCGACGACCGGACCTGACGGGCCCTGCCCTGCGGCTCCGCAATCCAAAAGATCACTGCGTTGCTTCGCTTTGCCGTGCTGCCGCACGGCCTGCCGCTTCGCGCCTGGTTTTCTCCTGGATGGCAAACCCATATCCATTTCCATAGCGCTGCGCGCCACCCGCGACGCATGAAACCGGCGCTGCGTCCCTCGTCCGGAGGCCGCGGAGCAGACCATGCCAGCGGACGCCGTGGAGCGGGCTTGGCCCGGCCACCGGCGTCGTCCCCCTTCCCGCAGGAGAAGGGGCTGAAGGCCGCGGCTCCAAGCCTGCCTGCGCAGGCTTGGACGGCACTGAAGAGCTGCTGCCTCTGGCGGCTGCACCGAGGCGCGCAACGCCACAGGGGGTTGTGGTTTCACCCCAGCGGCGTGCGCGACAGCCGGCGGGCATTCGCCACGGCCGTCTGCCGCACGGGCGCGAGGCCCTTGCCGAGCACGCCGGCGGCGGCATCCTGCCATTGCCGGGCCAGCGCCGGGCCGGCCGCGAGGCTCCAGGGCGTCCACCAGAGCCGCAGCATCGCGGCGCCCAGGGTCTGCTGCGCCCGCAGGGCCTGCATGCCCATGGCGGCCCAGGAGCGGGCGAACGCCCATTGCTTCTCGGCCACCATGCGGCCGAATTCGCGCTGGTCTCTCTCCGAGGGCATGGCGCCCGCCAGCGCCATGCGCGCCACGCGGTGGGCCACGACGGGCGGCACGGCCATCGCCAGGGCGGTGCCCTGGCGGGCCAGGGAGCGGGTTTGCCGGGAAGATCGGACAGGCATGGCGACTCTCCTGAAAGTGGGGCTGCCCCCACTCTAGCCCCGGCCCGCGCCCTGCGGGCCGCAGCAACCCCGCCCCGGGCGGGGGTTTGGCGCGCCCGCGGCGCCAGCGCGCGGCCGCTTCGGGTGCCGTGTCAGTCCGGCACGGAGATCGCGCCGCTCGTGACCGTGATCACGTTGCCCGCGGCCGGCGTGGCCGCGATGGCCGGCACGTTGGCCGCCGTGATGGCGGGCGCGGCGCCGGGCGTGCCGCCGCGCGGCACCGTGCGCACCACCTGGCTCGGCGGTAGGGGCTGGCCGTTGACCAGGTGCTCGTACATCGCGTCGAGCGCGCGGTTCAGGTACACGTGCAGCGGCACGTAGCGCGTGTCGTAGCCGGGCAGCGCGGCCGTGAGGCCGATGAAGCCGTCGAAGTGCTGGGCGTTCGTCACCTCGATGTAGCGCAGCTGGCTGGCCGCGCCCTCGACCCGGCGGTTGAGGGCCGTGTAGGGCCGCGACGTGTGGTTCACGGGCAGCAGCGCGTCGTCGCGGCCGTGCACGATGATCGCGGGCTTGCCGCGCAGGTTGCCGTTGCGCCGCGTCTCGTCGAGCCCCGCCTGCAGGCGCAGCGCCGCCGCGTCGGAGCCGGTCACGAGGTTGCGCAGGCACAGCGCGCCGTCGAAGTTCCAGGTCGGCACGCCGGCCGCGTTGAACGAGAACAGGTCGCGCGCGGGCGCGCCCCGGCTGCGGTCGTTGACGATCTGCACGCCCACCGTGGGCGGAATGCCGCTGCCGGTGGCGAACATGTCGGCCAGCACCGCGGGCGCGAGGGCCGTCACCGCCCCGGTGGCCGACGTGGCCGCGAAGCTGTAGCCGCAGAGGTTGTCCCTCACGCCGGTGCGCGACAGCGCGCTGGCGAAGGTGACGGCGATGGCCGGCGCCACCTCGAATGCCGCGAAGGACGCATGCTGCACGCCGGATTCGGGCTCCCAGCCGTAGGCCACCAGGCGGGCCAGGGCCTCCTCGGCCTGGGCGCTGGTGGTCGTGGCCGTGAGCAGGCCCTGCGCGCGCAGCGCCGCGCAGCGGTTGGGCGCCACGGGGAACGCCGGGTCAGCGAAGCTGGTCGCGAAGGTCGCCGCGAAGGGGGTGGAGGCGAGCGAGGGCGCGAGGGCCGCGCAGGACTGGTAGAGGTGCGCCTCGGTCACGAAGTCGATGAGCGGGCGGCCGTTGACGGCCACGTTGCGCCCGCCGCGCTGCACGGTGACGCCCGCGTTGGCGGGCATCTGCACCGCCGGCTCCGACACGGCCACGCCGTCGATCAGGCCCTGCGTGTCCTGCTCGGCCGCGGCGATGGCCGCGCCGCCGCCGTTGGAGAGGCTCGACGCGATCACGATGGTGTTGGCGGGCTTGTAGTTGCGCAGCCGCTGCCCCCCGGGCGAGAGATCGCCGAAGCGGTCGTTGATCATGTAGAAGGCGAACTCCACCGCCTGCAGCGTGGCGGTGCCCCAGTCCTTCTCGGGGTTCTGGCCCGAGTGTGCGTGCTTGAAGGCCAGCCGCCGGGGCGTGGCCGCGTTGAAGGCGGCCAGCTCGTCGGCCGAGAGGCCCGCGTTGAAGGCCGCGCGCGTGCCCGCGAGCGTGGCCGTCGTGCGGGTGCCGTCGATCAGGGCTACCGTGTCGTTCTGCAGGTCGTGCGGCGACGTGCCCGTGCCCTTGTCGGTGTAGGCCACCGCGCAGCCGCGCTTCAGGCCCCATTCGCCCGTGGCGATGCCGCCGTAGATGCCGCGCGAGCCCGAGGCGGTCGCGGTCACGATGCAGGGCCGCGCGCGGTCGAACGAATCGGGCACCTGGACCATGAGCGTGATGTTGCGCCGCCCGGTGCCGTCGTCCGAATAGGCGATGGCCTCCACGCCGGCGATCAGGCCCTCGCCCGTGGTCACCCGGCCCTGGGCATCCACGTTGGGGCCGTAGAGGGTGCCGTAGCCGCCCGCGTCGGTGATGTCCACCAGCGCGCGGTAGTTCGCGAAGATGGCGTTGCGCCGCAGCTCCTCGGCCGTGGGCTGGCTGCCCTGGTAGCCCGGCGCCTGCGTGTCCTGCAGGCCGGTGCGGCCCATGCCGGCGGTGAGCAGGTCGTCGCCCACGCCGTCGTAGGTGGTCTGCTGCAGCCCGGAGAGGTAGCTGGGGCGGACATTGAAGTCGTAATCGACGTTGGCGCCGCCCCCCCCGCCACACGATGACAGGGCCAGGGCTGCGAGCAGGAGCGGGGTGGTTTTTCCTATGGTCATGGATGGATTCCTCCAAAAAAGGGGGTGGCGGCCGCCAGGGCAGAACGAGCCACCGAACGGCCGACATTCAACCACGGCCGGAGGCGCTCGGCCAGAGCCGCGCACCGTGGAATCTGCCGCAATACCCGGATTTCAATGCGAACCATTCGCAATATCTTTTAGAATGACCGCCTTGCAAAACAGTGCCCTGGTGGGGAGCCCCGGCGGACCGGACGTCCCCGGGGCGCGCTGTGCCGATCCGTGCCGGCGCCTTCTCCTCCCCTCGCACGCCCAAGCCCCCGCCCATGCCTCCTTCCGATCCGACCCCGTCGCGGCCCGCGCCGTCCGCTCCCATGGCCTCCGCCACGCACCGCGCCGGGCGCCTGTGGGGCTGGCCCATCGCCCTGGGCGTGCTGACCACCAGCGGCCTGCTCAGCGCCCTGGTGTCCGAGGGCCTGGGCGACGTGTGGTCGTGGTTCGCGCTGGGCGTGCCGGTCGCCACCATGGCGTGGTTCGGCTGGGTCCAGCGGCCGCACCGGGCCTGACGCCGGTCCGCACCCGATCGCTCCCATTTCAATAGCAAGAAACCCAACAAATACGGCGACATGGAGCCTCCCAGGCACACAAGAAGCCCCGGTACCGCTCCAGCGCCCCTCCTCTTTTCCTCCCCCTCCCGCCCAGGCACCCCGACCATGAACCGCCACCACCCCATCGCCATCGCCGCGTCCCTCGCGCTCGCCCTCCTGGGGCAGCAGGCCGCCGCGCAATCCGCCACGCCGGCCGCGCCCGCCGCCGGCGCCGACACCCCGGCCCTGCCCACGGTGACCGTGGGCGCGAGCGCCGATGCCTCGGCCCAGGGCCTCTCGCCCGCGTATCCGGGCGGGCAGGTGGCGCGCGGCGGCCGCGCGGGCATCCTGGGCACGCGCGACGGCATGGAGACGCCCTTCAGCATCACCAGCTACACCAACGAGCTGATCCAGGACAAGCAGGCCAAGAGCGTCGGCGACGTGCTGCAAAACGATGCCGGCGTGCGCGTGGCGCGCGGCTTCGGCAACTTCCAGGAGTCGTACTTCATCCGCGGCTTCATCCTCGGCTCGGACGACACCGCCTACAACGGCCTCTACGGCCTGCTGCCCCGGCAGTACATCGCCACCGAGCTGTTCGAGCGCGTGGAAGTGCTGCGCGGCGCCTCCACCTTCGTCTCGGGCGCCGCGCCCGCGGGCGGCGGCATCGGCGGCTCGGTCAACCTGCTGCCCAAGCGCGCGCCCAACGAGCCCCTGTCGCGGGTCACGGTGGGCACGGGCTCGGGCGGCCGGGGCGAGGCGGCCGTGGACATCGGCCGCCGCTTCGGCCCCGACGGCGGCACCGGCATCCGCTTCAATGCCGCCTACCAGGACGGCGACACCGCCGTGGACCACGAGAAGGCCCAGCTCGGCCTCGTGGCCCTGGGCCTGGACTGGCGCAGCCGCGACGTGCGCCTCTCGGGCGACATCGGCTGGCAGGAGCACAAGCTCAAGGGATCGCGACCCAACGTGACGCTGAGCGGCCTCTCGTCGGTGCCCGCCGCGCCCGACGCCTCCGCCAACTTCTCCCAGCCCTGGGCCTACTCCAACGAGCGCGACGTGTTCGGCACCTTCCGCGGCGAGGTGGACCTCTCCCCGGACGTGACCGCCTGGGGCGCCTGGGGCCTGCGGCGCGGCGAGGAGGCCAACTCGCTCGCCAACCTCACGGTGACCAACGCCGCCACGGGCGCGGGCAACACCTACCGCTTCGACAACACCCGCAAGGACCGCGTGGACACGGGCGAGCTGGGCGTGCGCGGCAAGCTGCGCACCGGCGCGGTGGGCCATGCCTGGGTGGCCTCGCTGTCGTACTTCGAGGCCGAGAAGGACAACGCCTACGCGATGGACTGGCAGAACACCTTGCCCTCCAGCCTCTACCAGTACACCCCGCGCGGCCTGCCCGCGTTCAGCGCGAACACGCTCTACGGCGGCTCGCTCGCCAGCCCCAACCTCACCGGCCGCACGCGCTTCACGAGCTTCGCGCTGGGCGACACGCTGTCCTTCGCGCAGGACACGGTGCAGCTCACCCTGGGCCTGCGGCACCAGAGGATGGAGGTCTCCGACTACGCCTACGGCACCTCCGCCCTGCTCAGCCAATATGACCAGAGCCACAACAGCCCCCTGGCAGCCCTGGTGTTCAAGGTCGCGCCGCAGTGGTCGCTCTACGGCAACTACGCCGAGAGCCTGAGCCAGGGCGAAACCGCGCCGGCCACCGCCAACGGCACGCCCGTGACCAACCGCGGCCAGCAGCTCTCGCCCTACGTGGCCAAGCAGAAGGAAGTGGGCATCAAATACGACGGCGGCCGCCTGCGCGGCTCGCTGGCGCTCTTCAACATCACCCGGCCCCGCGCCTACGTGACCGCGGCCAACGTGTTCAGCACCGCCGGGCAGGACCGCCACCGCGGCGTGGAACTGGACCTGCAGGGCGAAGCCGCCCGGGGCCTGCGCGTGCTCGGCGGCGTGACCTGGCTGGACGCGAAGCAGCGCGAGACCGGCGTGGCCGCCCTCAACGGCAACCGCGTGATCGGCGTGCCGCGCCTGCAGGCCAATGCCGGCGTGGAATGGGACGTGCCCGGCGTGCGCGGCCTGGCGCTGGACACGCGCCTCGTCTATACCGGCGCGAGCTATGCCGACGCAGCCAACACCCTGCGCGTGCCCGGCTGGACGCGCCTGGACCTGGGCGTGCGCTACGCCACCGAGTGGAGCGGCCGCCTCGTGACCCTGCGCGCCCGCGTGGACAACGTGGCCGACCGCAACTACTGGGCCTCGGCCGGCGGCTACCCCGGCGCGGGCTACCTGGTGGTGGGCGCGCCCCGCACCTTCACGCTGAGCGCCAGCGTGGACTTCTGAGTTCCGCCCCTCCCTTCCACCCTCCCCACGCAGAACGAACGACGACATGACCCCCAGCGCCCTCAAGACCTGGTCCTGGCTGCACAAGTGGAGCAGCCTCGTGTGCACCGTGTTCATGCTGCTGCTGTGCCTCACGGGCCTGCCGCTGATCTTCCACCACGAAATCGGCCACCTGCTGGGCACCGAGGTGGAGGCGCCGGCCATGCCCGCGAACACGCCGCGCGTGAGCCTGGACAAGGTGCTGGAGGTCGCCCGCGCGCAGCACCCGGACCGCATCGTGCAGTTCGTCTCGCAGGCCGAGGACAGCCAGGACCTCTGGTTCGTCACGCTCACCCACACGCCGGAGCCCTCCACCGACTTCCGCTCGGTGGCGGTGGACGCGCGCACCGGGGAGGTGCTGGCGCAGCCGCGCTTCGACGAAGGCTTCATGTACGTCATGTACAAGCTGCACGTGGACCTGTTCGCGGGGCTGGCCGGCAAGCTGTTCCTGGGCTTCATGGGGCTGCTGCTGCTCGTGGCCATCGTGAGCGGCGTGGTGCTGTACGCGCCCTTCATGCGCAAGCTCGAATTCGGCGAGGTGCGGCGCGACCGCTCGGCGCGCGTGAAGTGGCTCGACCTGCACAACCTGCTGGGCATCGTCACGCTGGTGTGGGCCTTCGTCGTGGGCGGCACGGGCATGATCAACACCTGGGCCGACCTGGTCATCAAATACTGGCAGCACGACCAGCTCTCGGCGCTGCTCGTGCCCTACGCGGGCCAGCCGGTCACGCCGCCGGCCGAGCGCGGCTCGGTGCAGAAGTCGCTGGACGCGGCGCTCGAACGCGCGCCGGGCACCAAGCTGTCGTTCATCGCCTTCCCCGGCACGGCGTTCTCCAGCCCGCACCACAACACGTTCTTCCTGCACGGCAGCGAGCCGCTGACCTCCAAGCTCTACCAGCCCGTGCTGGTGGACGCCCGCACCGCGCAGGTCACGGCCGCGCCGGAGCTGCCGTGGTACCTCACGGCCCTGCTCATCTCGCAGCCCCTGCACTTCGGCGACTACGCCGGCATGCCGATGCAGATCCTCTGGGCGCTGCTGGACATCGCCACCATCATCGTGCTGGGCAGCGGGCTCTACCTGTGGCTCAAGCGCGGCAGCAGCGCCACCGCCCCGCAAAAGGACAAGGCCAAGGACAACGGGGCGCCCCAAGGCGCCCCGCTGGAACCGACCGCGGCCCGTACCGCTCGAACCTGAGCGCCGGTCAGGCCGCCTGCGCCATCTGCAGGCGGCGCGCCGCCCAGCCGCGCAGCAGGCGCGGCAGCACCAGCACCGCCACCACGATCACGATCAGCGCGAGCGACATCGGGCGGGTCACGAACACCGACCAGCTGCCCTCGCCGATCGAGATCGCGTTGCGCATCTGCGCCTCGGCGAGCGGCCCGAGGATCATGCCCACCACCACGGGCGCGGTGGGGAAATCGAAGCGCCGCATCATCACGCCCAGCAGGCCGATGCCGTAGAGCAGGAACAGGTCGAACGCGCTCTGGCGCATGCCGTAGGCCCCCACCGTCGCGAAGATCAGGATGCCCGCGTAGAGCTGCGGCTTGGGGATCTTCAGCAGCTTCACCCACAGGCCCACCATGGGCAGGTTCAGCACCAGCAGCATCACGTTGCCGATGTAGAGCGAGGCGATCAGCGCCCACACCAGCGCGGCGGAGCTGGTGAACAGCTGCGGCCCCGGGTTGATGCCGTAGTTCTGGAACGCGCCCAGCAGCACGGCCGTGGTGTTGGAGGTGGGAATGCCCAGCGTGAGCAGCGGGATCAGCGCGGCCGTCACCGTGGCGTTGTTGGCGGCCTCGGGGCCGGCCACGCCCTCGATGGCGCCCTTGGTGCCGAACTCCTCGCGGTTCTCGCCCTTGGCGAGCTTCTTCTCGGCGGCATAGCTCAGGAAGGTCGGGATCTCGGTGCCGCCGGCGGGAATGCAGCCGAACGGCGTGCCCAGCAGCGTGCCGCGCAGCCAGGCCGGCACCGAGCGCTTCCAGTCGCGCGCCGTCATGTGCACGCGGCCCATGGCGTTGCGCGTGTCCACCTGCCGGCCCTCGTACATGGCGGCGTACAGCACCTCGGACACGGCGAACAGGCCCACGGCCACCAGCACGATATCGATGCCGTCCAGCAGCTCAGGCTGGCCCAGCGTGTAGCGCGCCGCGCCGGAGATCTGGTCCATGCCGATGCAGCCCAGCGCCAGCCCCACGAACAGCGCCGTGAGGCCGCGCACCGTGCTCTGGCCCAGCACCGCGCTCACCGTGGTGAAGGCCAGCACCATCAGCATGAAGTACTCGGGCGGGCCCAGCTTCACGGCGAATTCGGCCACCGAGGGCGCGAACAGCGTCACCACCACCGTGGCGATGGTGCCCGCGACGAACGAGCCGATGGCCGCGGTGGCGAGCGCCGCGCCCGCGCGGCCGCTCTTGGCCATCTTGTTGCCCTCCATCGCGGTCACCATGCTCGCCGTCTCGCCCGGCGTGTTGAGCAGGATGGAGGTGGTGGAACCGCCGTACATGGCGCCGTAGTAGATGCCCGCGAAGAAGATCATGGAGGCCGTCACCTCCACCTTGGCCGTGATGGGCAGCAGCATGGCCACGGCCACCGCCGGGCCGATGCCGGGCAGCACGCCCACGGCCGTGCCCAGCGCGCAGCCCACCAGGGCCCACAGCAGGTTGGCGGGCGTGGCCGCCGTCGCGAAGCCCTGCAGCAGGGCGTTGAAAATGTCCATCATCACAGCCACCCCGTTTGCGTCAGGCCCGGCAGGTTGATCGCCAGGAATTGCGTGAACGCCCAGAACACGGGCGCGGAAATCGCCAGGCCCGTGAACGCATCCACGGCCCAGGTGCGCGCCGCGCCCGCCGCCGGCTGGTGGGCCGCGCGGCGCAGGCCCTGCACGGCGAGCAGGTAGCACAGCGTGCAGCTCAGGATGAAGCCCACGGTGCCGATCAGCGCGGCATTGAGCAGCAGCCCGGCCGACACCCAGACGAAGGCCTGCTTGTCGGCGCGCGCGGCACCGCCCGGCTCCCCCATGGAGCGGAAGCCGCCGGAGAGCGCCTCCCACAGCAGGAAACCACCGCACACGGCCAGCACGGCCGCCACCAGCCAGGGCAGGAAATTGGGGCCCACGCCGCCGTAGCCGGCATCGCCGGGGATCTGCAGCGCGCCCGCGGCGAGCGCGGCCGCCGTGAGCAGCACGCCGCAGCCCACGATGGTCTGGGCACGCCGGGAAGGCACGGCGCCCGCGTCGCCGTCGCTGGCGGACACGGCCGTGGGGGAAGGTGCAAGAGGCTCTGTCATGGTGGAAATGTCCTCCGGGGGGAAAACCCGCCCGGGCTCCATGCGCGCAGGCACGCGCCACGGCGGGGTGGCGGCCCTGCGCGCGGGGGCGCGGACGAAGCGGTGGGGGGTAGGCGGCCGGCCCGCGGGTCAGACCATGCCGGCCTTGACCATGGTGGCGCGCATGCTGGCGAACTCCGCGTCCACGAAAGTGCCGAACTCGTCGCCCGCCAGCCAGGCGGCGGTCCAGTCGTTCTTTTCCATGGACTCGGCCCAGCTCTTGCTCTTCATGGCCTGCGCGACCATGTCGATGAGCGCCTTGCGCTGCTGCGCGCTGATGCCGGGCGGGGCATAGACGCCGCGCCAGTTGCCGATCTCGACGTTGATGCCCTGCTCCTTCAGCGTGGGCACCGCGGAGCCCTTGAGGCGCTGGCCCGACGTGACGGCCACGGGCACCATCTTCTTGGTGTTGATGTACTCGGCCATCTCGCTGTAGCCGCCGCCGCCGATGGTCACGTTGCCGCCCAGGATGGCCGCGATGGATTCGCCGCCCCCCCGGAACGCCACGTAGTTGATCCGGGCCGGGTCCACGCCCACCTCGCGCGCGATCATCGCGGCCGCGATGTGCTCGGTGGAACCGCGCGAGCCGCCGCCCCACTTCACGCTGCCCGGGTCCTTCTTGAGCTGGGCGATCACCTCGGCCATGGACTTGTAGGGCGAGTTGGCGGGCAGCACGAACACGTTGTATTCGCTGGTCAGGCGCGCGACCGGCGTGGCCTGCGACAGGTTCACGGGCGGCTTGCCGGTGATGATGCCGCCCACCATCACCGAGCCCATCACCATCAGCGCGTTGGGATCGCCCTTGGCGGAATTGACGAACTGCGCCAGCCCGATAGCGCCGGCCGCGCCGCCCTTGTTGTCGTAGGTGACGGAGGACGCCACGCCGGCATCCTGCATCGCCTTGCCCAGGGCGCGGCCGGTGGTGTCCCAGCCGCCGCCGGGATTGGCGGGCAGCAGCATCCGGATCGCGCTGGCGGCGCTGGCCGGCAGCGGCAACGCCCCCGCTGCGGCGAGGGCCGCCAGGGATTTGAGGAAGGTATCGCGGCGCATGCTTGTCTCCTTGATTTCGTTGTATGCGGAACGGGGCCGATGATGCGCCCGCTTCCTGTCAAACGGCTGTCCTCCGACTCAGGGAAAACACCCATGCGATGCCTCCGCCGGGGCAATGCTATGGTCCCGCGCATGCAACTGCTTCTCGTGGAAGACGACCCCGCCATGCAGGCCACGCTGCAGCGCTCGCTGGCGCGCCGGGGCATGGAAGTGACGGCGCTCGGCGACGGCCGCGCGGCCCTGGCGCAATGGACGGCGCGGCCGCCCGATGCCGTGGTGCTGGACCTCACCCTGCCCGGCCTGGACGGCCTGCAGGTGCTGCAGCAGGCGCGCTCGCAGGGCCTGCGCACGCCCGTGCTGCTGCTCACCGCGCGCGGCACCGTGGGCGACCGCGTGCTGGGCCTCAATGCCGGCGCCGACGACTACCTGCCCAAGCCCTTCGACCTGGACGAGCTGGAGGCGCGCCTGCGCGCGCTGGTGCGCCGCATCGGCGACCTGCCGGAGGCCCGGCCCGCGCCCACCTCGATGGCCCTGGGCGCCATCCGCTACGAAAAGGAAAGCGGTGCCATCTACCTCGGCAACGAGGTCATGGAGCTCACCCCGCGCGAGCTGGCCCTCATGCACGCTCTGCTCGCCCAGCCGGGCCACGCCGTGGCCAAGGAGCGCCTCTACGAGCTGGTCTTCCCGGGCCAGCTCGACGTGCAGTACGAGGCCATCGAGGTGGTCGTCTACCGCCTGCGCAAGAAGCTCGCCGGCACCGGCCTCACGCTGATGACGCTGCGCGGCCTGGGCTACCTGCTCAAGGCCGATCCATGAGCGCCGCCGCACCGCCACGCCGCGCGCACTCGCTGCGCCGCCAGCTGCTGCTGGGCATCCTCGTGCCCGCGGCGCTCTTCATCGCCTACAACACCGCCAGCCTCTACCGACAGACGCTCGCCGCCCTGCACACCGCCTACGACCGCACGCTGCTCGCCTCGGCCAAGACCATCAGCGAGCAGATCGACGTGAACGGCTACGACGAAGCGGCGCGGCTGCGCGCCATCGTGCCCTACTCCGCGCTGGAGGCCTTCGAGGCCGACAACCAGAGCCGCATGTTCTACCGCGTCTCCAACCTGCACGGCGATATGGTGTCCGGCTTCGCGGACCTGCCCTTCTGGCGCGGCAGCATTCCCGCGCGCCCGCCGTACTCGGCGCTGGTGGACTTCTACGACGACGAATTCCGCGGCCGACCCGTGCGCGTGGCCGTGCTGCTGCAGCCCGTGGCCAGCGCCACGGGGCGCGGCATGGCCGTGATCCAGGTGGCCGAAACCCTGGAGCTGCGCCGCACCCTCGCGCTGCAGATCCTCTGGGCCACGCTCGCGCGGCAGGCGCTGCTCGCGCTGGTCATCGCGCTCATCGTGGTGGTGGTGGTGCAGCGCGCCATGCGGCCCGTGCGCCAGCTCAGCGACCACCTGCAGGAGCGCCCCGGCGACGATCTGCGGGCCATCGCCGCGCCGGCCGCGCCGCGCGAGTTGCAGCCGCTCATCGAGGCCACCAATCACGTCATGCAGCGCCTGGCGCACCTGCTCGCGCACCAGAAGCGCTTCGTGCGCGACGCATCCCACCAGTTGCGCACGCCCCTGGCCGTGCTCAAGACGCAGGTGCAGTCGGCCCTGCGCGGCGACGCGCCGCCCCAGCAGGCGCTGCGGGAGATCCAGGACACGGTGGAGCGCGCCACGCAGCTCGCCAACCAGATGCTCGCGCTCGCCAAGGTGGAGCAACTGCGCCAGCAGAGCGAGGCGCCCCGCACGCGCTTCGACGAAGTCCTGCGCAGCGTGGCGCTGGAGATCTCGCCGCTCATCGCCCAGAAGGACCTGGACTTCGGCATCCACACGGACGCGGCGCCCATCCAGGCGCACGAATGGATGCTGCGCGAGCTCACGCGCAACCTGCTGCACAACGCCATCCGCCATTCCCCGTGCTCGGGCGTGCTCTCGGTGGACCTGCGCTGCGATGGCCGGCACGCGGCGCTCACCGTCTCCGACCAGGGGCCGGGCATCGACGCGGAGCTGGCGCAGCGGCTCTTCCAGCCTTTCTCGGCCGGCGACGTGCGCACCGGCTCGGGCCTGGGCCTGGCGATCTGCCAGGAGATCGTGCAGGCGCTGGACGGACACATCGAACTCGCCAACCGGGAGGCCGGCGGCCATGTCATCGGCCTGGACGCCATCGTGCGGCTGCCGCTGCGCCCGGCGGCGGCCCCGGCCGATGGCACGGGCGCGGCGGCTCGGGGACAATCGGGCCCATGACCCCTCCCGAATCGATGCGCCTGGACAAATGGCTGTGGTGCGCGCGCTTCTACAAGACGCGCGCGCTGGCGGTGGAAGAAATCGGCAAGGGCCGCGTCACCGTGAACGGCCAGGCCGCGAAAGCGGCCCGCGAACTGCGCTGCGGCGACACCGTGGCGCTGCGCCAGGGCCAGATCCCGCGCACCGTGATCGTGCGCGGCCTCAGCGGCGTGCGCGGGCCGGCCCCCATCGCGCAGCAGCTCTACGAAGAAACGGCCGAGAGCCTCGCCGCCCGCGAGCGCGCGGCCGAGATGCGCCGCCTAGCCCCCGAGCCCGCGGCCAGCCTGCACGACGGCCGCCCCACCAAGCGCGACCGCCGCGAAATCGACCAGGCGCGCGACTGGGGCAGCCGCTGGAGCGCCGCGATCGACGAGTGATCCTCCACTACCCGAACAGCGCGACCGTCTGCTGGCCGCTCATCGCCAGCCGGCCCTGTTGATCCCACACCTCCATGGCCTGCAGGGTGTAGCCCGAGACGGAATGCACGCTGTGGGAGCGCAGGAGGAACCACTCGCCCGCGGCCGCGGGCTGCGGCAGCTCGAACGACCAGGTCATCGAACTCACCGGAACGAACTCGGTCAGGCACGCCAGGTCCGCTGGCGGCAGGCAATCCGCCAGGGCCACCAGCGCCACCGCGGGATCGACGTGGTCCGCGCCACGGTGCCGGACCCAGGCCACCAGTTCAGGCTCGGGACTGCCCGAGAGGGGGCGCGCCGCGCCCGCGAACCGGATCTCGAAATTCTGCAGCAGCGCGGGCCCCTTCCCGTCGTCGTCGTATGTCGGGCAGGCGTGCGGCGGCGCCACCACCGGGGCCGCGCAGGGCGCACGCTGCAGGCGGCTGGGCCTGGCCTGCGCGAACAGGAAGGTCGAACGCACCGCCACCCCCGAATCCCCCACGCAATCCACCGCCGCAGACCGGGACGACTTGCCCTCGCGCAGCACGGTGGGCTGGAATGTCAGCGCCCCCCCGGCCGGGCCGGCGAACAGGATCTGCGCGGCCTTCAACGGCGGCGCCGTGCCTCGCACGGCACCCAGCGCGGCCTGCAGCGACAGCGCCGCGGTCAGCCCGCCGTACACCGTGCGGCCCTGGGACCACGCCCCGGGCGGGTGAAAGACCAGGGCGGGATCGAAGTCCGCCACGACATGGGAAAGCGATGACATGGGAAAAACCTTTCGTGTGGATGAATGGAAGGACACAGCCTCGTCAGCGCACCACGGGCTGCGGACAGGCCCCGGCACCCGGGCCCTGCCGGATCTGCACGCATGTGGCATCCAGCGGCGGGTGCTGGGTGCCGGGCGCTGACCCGATCGAGGACGGAGTTCTCGCGGTCGCATGGGCCTTCGCCGCACCGGCCGCGAGCCATGCCCGGTCGAAAGCCTTGCCGAGGCCCCTGCCGGCCCCCTTCAACAGCGCCACGCCACCTTGAATCCTCATCGCTTCGCTCCTTCGATGGTTGTCATTGAATGACGTCAATAATATTATCACCATCATCCAAAGAAAAGTACGCACTCCATCCCAGGCGGACGGTGATAGGCTCCATGGCAGCAGTTGAATGACCCCAGCATGCGATACGACGCAGAACACAAGCAGCGCACGCGCGAACGCGTGGTGCGCGAAACCTCCGAAGCCCTCAGGGAGCATGGCCCCGACCAGATAGGTGTCGCCACCCTGATGGCCCGCGCGGGCCTGACCCATGGCGGCTTCTATGCGCACTTCGCCTCCAAGGAAGCGCTGGTGGCCGAGGCCATCGCCAGCATGTTCGAGGACCAGCGCGGCGCCTTCGATCGCGCGATGCAGGACTCGCCACCCGCCGAAGGGCTCGCGGCCTACATCGACAGGTACCTGAGCACGCGGCACCGCGACCACCGGGGACAGGGGTGCCCGGTGGCGGCGCTCTCCGGAGATCTGGCACGGATGCCGGCGAGCATGCGGGAGAGCTTCGACGCCGGCGTGGGCCACATGATCGACCGCATCGCCGGCATCCTCCACCAGTTGGCCCACGAGCATCCCCGGGAACAGGCCGCCTCGGCGGTCGCAGAAATGGTGGGCGCGCTGACCGTGGCACGCGCCATCTCGGACCCGAAGCTGTCGCGGTCCTTGCTGCATGCCTCGAAAGACGGCCTCAAGAAACGCCTGGGCCTCGCGTGAGGCACGGGGCGTAGCGTCTGCGGCACCACACCCGGGCGGTCGAACCGCCCCGGGCTCCGTGAACTCTCCGCGCGCTGCGAATGCGGCCTGAAAACAGAAAAGCCCCAGGTGATGACTCACTTGGGGCTTCTGCGTTTGGCGGAAACGGATGGTTCCGGACGCTACACCTTATTGCTCTTGAGATACTGGCAAGGCTTCGTGACACGGTACACCGCACGCTTAGCAACCTGCACGGACACGCCGTATTTGAGACCCAACGCATGGTAGGTATACAGGCCAGTCAGATACTCGCGCACTAACTCAGCCTCATCATCGACAGACAACGCACGCACACGCCCAGGCTTACGGCCACGATCACGAGCAGCAAGCTGGCCGGCAATTGATCTCTCCCGAATCATAGACCGCTCAAGTTGAGCAACAGCACCAAGCATCTGCAGCATAAAGACCCCCATCGGCGAACCAGTGTCCAATGGCTCAGTAACACTCTTGATAGTCGCCCCAACACGGTCTAACTGACGAAGTATCTCCAAGAGATCGAAAAGACTCCGCGCAATGCGGTCGATCTTGTAAACCACGAGCACATCACCACGCCCCAAACTAGCAAGACAACGCGCCAACTCTTGACGCCCGCGCCGAGTCGCACCACTCGCCTTCTCCTGGTAAATAACCTCACACCTCATCCGACTCAGCGCGTCCAACTGCAGCGCCGTGTCCTGATCCTGAGTGCTGACCCTCGCATACCCCACAAGCATTCTTGCCCCCCCACAAACCGAGCCGTCGCCAATCCCGGTTTGTCATAGCAAACCGAATCTGACTACTCACCAGCTCGTTACGTGAGCAGTCGAGAGCCGATGCTATTGACTGCAGGGCCTCAGCGGTCGAGGCAGGTAAGACCACTTCCACGCGCACATTGCGGGAACGATGCGCAGCAACCCGCGCAGAATCACTTGCATGGACACGGGGGCGCCCAGGCCCGGTAACGATATTCGCCGGATCAGCAGATAAGGTCATGGCACCACCTCACGTATCAGGGGCCTCTACGGCCTCATTTCCGGGCTCGGTGCTAAGCATCCAAAACTTGCCCCACCGACCCACCTTGTGCGCGGCGATACGGTGCCCATCAGGCACACCGAAGGCCAGTGCCACGAGCTCGGCCAAGCTCATCTCAGGCATGTCGTATGTGACTGGCTTAGCGACCTCGATGCCCTGCGTACTGCCCCACCTGTTGCGGCCCTCAACACCGTCAGCGTGATCCTTGGTCAGGTACTTAGACACGTAGCCGGCGAGCTTGGCAAGGGACTCGCTGGTCTTGTGATACTTGCCCGGCAGACCATGGCGCGTACGCCGATGGCCATCAACATCAATGTTGCCGTTGTCCTTGCCAACCACCGACTGCCACAGCCTGCGCAGATAGTCCCAGGACCGCACACGACCATCGACGGTATCCAGGTACACAGGCAGCTTGTCGATAGCCGCATGGACATGCCAAGCACCGCGTGATTGCCGTTCAAAGGCGAAGACAGCGCGGAACCCCGGAATGGCCCTGCGCAGCTTGCGCAGCATCGCCGCCCAGTCAGCCCGGACCCTGTTGAAATCCACCATGTTTTCGCGGTACGTGCAAGTGAGTAACGAGGCAACACCAGCAGACTTGATCTTGTACCGACAGGTACGCTTTGCCCTCGCGGCACTGCGCTCCAGAGCCAAGCGCTTACGCTCAGCCTCACGCTCTTTTTCCAGCTCGGTGCCAGACTGGTCGATCTCAGGAGCTCGCAAATCAGGATCGTCCCAATCGCCCAAAGGCACATAGATTTTGCGAGGCCACGCCATCAACTCAACCTGCCCGGTTTGGGGAGCGCGCCACTCCTTGACCCGCCAACCCTCCTCGAAAACTTGACAATAGACACCCTTGTGCACTACATATCGGTCCACAGCACCTCCCATTGATCTTGCTGTCGGCCCCCGGTGGATTCCAGTCCGCGCGGGGGCAATTTTTTGGATCAGACAAACGTCGCGATCCAGCCGCCTTGCTTGTGCCGCCACTCCCAGCGCCACAGCTCATCCAACCAGCACCACTCACCGTCAGGCCACTCCCACACCAAGGGGACACCAATACCAACCACCAACCGTGCTACGCACGGCAGACGGTAAGCAGGGCGGTAGACGTGGATTCCTTGCATCGGTCGAGATATGTCTT
The DNA here is from genome assembly GCF_003269065.1 of Paracidovorax anthurii. Taxonomy (GTDB): domain Bacteria; phylum Pseudomonadota; class Gammaproteobacteria; order Burkholderiales; family Burkholderiaceae_C; genus Paracidovorax; species Paracidovorax anthurii. Next base: position 194,482 of record NZ_QLTA01000002.1, on the reverse strand, counting down.
ATTGATAAATCTAGGCCGCGCTGCGCGCGGCCCCTACGCTACGCTCCGCTCGCGACGGGGCCGCCGCTACGCGCCGCTATCACCGCTCATACGTGCCCCGGACCTGACTGTTGCGGAGGGCAAGGGACTCGGCCCACCCAGGACGCTGCTGGGCGTGCGGAGGAGCCTGCACAGGCATGTTGATGACCACCGACTGAGGCGCAGGAGTCGGAGAGGCCAAGGCAGCTTGATCAACCCTAGCCATGGGTGGGTCCTGCTTACGCCAATCGACAAAGTAACCGTGCGCCACAATCTGCCGACACACGTCCGCAGGCACCTGCATCAAGGTGGCCTGTTGCGTGTAGCACTTGCAGGCCTTGCCCATGGACATACACGCGGCGGGGTATGGAGCATCCGTGGGAGCGGTCACGCCGTCGTAAACGCCGGCAGTGTGCGGGAAGCCCTCAATACGCGGCACTCGCTGATCCAGATACTCAGCCTTAGTCATCGACTGGCCCCGGCTTGACCCACCACCAGCACCACCCGTGCCAGACACAGCACGCTGGGCAGACGAGGCAGCACTGACACCGCCAGCTTGCTCCGCTTGCTTGACAAGCGTGGACCGCTCACCGACTGCGCCAGATGCTTGGGCAGTCAAAATCCAGACCACGGCTATGACAGACGCAATAGCAGCCAGCAAAGCACCGACAGCCCACCAAACTTTCGCAGGTATGCCCTTCTTTGCGGTATGCAGGCTCGCCGACTCATACCACGCATACACCTCCTTTGGGAACGGCCGAGACTTGATCTCCCCACTCTTACCGCTTCCAGGCTTCTGCGGCTGGTCATTGACGCTGGTCCACCGCAACTCATTGGACGAGTCGCCCATGAACGACGCTTTGAAGTGCCGATGCCAGCCAGGGCTAGCAATCACACGCCGAATGAACGCATCCATGTTCATTGGGTGTTGAGTGATGAAGTAGATATCCATGCCCCGCTTGCGGTGGGTCACAGGAATCATTTCGATCCACTCAGGCGGCTTGCCAGCACCGCGCAAAGGCAACTTCAGGTGGCACTCATCGATGATGAGGATAGAGCCGTCAGGGCAGTCCTGCCAAAGTTCAGGCGCGAACTCCTGCCAACCAAAATCGAACAGCGGCTGTTTCGCAGTGAACCCGCTGAAAAAGACGGGGCGACTAGTCTCTAGCTGCAACGCGCGCACATCAAGCAACGTGAACAACGTCTTACCAGCGCCATTAGCGCCTGTGGACAGATAGAGGAACCCAAGCTGCCGACGCAGCGATCGCACGCGCCTCATTTCGTGACCCACTTCTTGATCGTGTCACCCGTCAGGCCCTGCAGCAACATGCGAGTCGTGATAGCGCTTATGACGATCGACAGGAACGAGCCGACCCCCATGGCAGACAACATGCCAACGACCTGGCCCGGCATGCCAGCGATCGACGACACGACATTGGACTTAGCCCAAGCAAGGGTGGCAGACACACCCGTGATGGTCACCACGCTCATGCCCAACGACAACAACACCCGGCCAGCGAGCGTGCCCGCGATGTTGATAAGCCCACCGAGCAAGGCCGCAAGAAAGACAGGCATGTAGTCACCCCCGGAAAACGATCACGAGCCAAAGCACCGCACCGAAGCCCATCAAAAGCAGGCGGATCATTTCGAGATGCGGGCAAACACGAGACAGCTGTAGCGTGAAAGGCTTGCCGACAACATCAAACGTGACGTCGCTGACGCAGGAGCCAGACAGCAGATTCGTGGAGTCGTAGCGCTGGGCCATCGAGACAGTCTCATTGCCTGGCAAGTCCTTTGTTTGATCGCCAGTCTTACCCTTTGACTCCCCGTACAGCTTGGCCTCTTGTGACTGGGCAGCATCCTCGAACATCTGGCAATTGCGCTGGTGTTGCTCTTTCCCGATAGCACACATGATCGCGTCACCCTCACACGTCCACGCACCACAGGACCCGCCAAACGACTTCTTGTCACCGTCGGCGCAATCGTGACCGACGCAATCACCAGGGGTAGATGCGCCGCCAGCTGGACCGGAGGCACCTCCAGAGGGCGCCGACGCACCTCCAAACGGAGCCGAGGCACTGCCAGACGGCGGACTTGAACCACCGCCCGAGCCGGTGCCGGTGCCGGTGCCGGTGCCAGTGCCCGAGCCGGTGCCAGTGCCCGAGCCGGTGCCGGTGCCGGTGCCAGTGCCAGTGCCGGTGCCGGTGCCGGTGCCGGTGCCAGTGCCAGTGCCAGTGCCGGTGCCGGTGCCGGTACCACTACCACCCGCACCAGTACCGCCGCCAGTACCACCGCCAGCGCCGGTGCCAGTGCCGGTACCACTACCACCCGCACCAGTACCGCCGCCAGTACCACCGCCAGCGCCGGCCCCAGTGCCAGTACCCGTACCAGTACCGCCACCCGTACCACCGCCAGTGCCACCGCCAGTGCCACCGCCAGTGCCAGTACCCGTACCGTTACCAGTACCACTCCCCGCACCACCAGCGCCACTGCCACCAGCCCCGCTACCACCGTTGCCGTTGCCATCACTACCATTGCCAGACCCCGAGCCGGAGCCAGTGCCCGTGCCGGACCCACTACCGGTGCCAGATCCAGACCCGGAACCACTGCCGGAGCTAGGGACACAAGCCTCCAGGCCGTTCACATAGCCGCCGGACATACCAGCAGGGCACGGCGGGGGGTTGCTTGTCGGAGGATCACCAGATGCAGCGTTGCAAGACTCGCCCGTCTGCACACCAGACATGCGGGTCTTGTACGTGCACGCGCTGGTGCTCGCCCCCGAGCACTCAAGCACAGGAGTGCTTGGAGTCATGTCTGTGATGCATCCCGCGACGCAACTGCGAAACGCCCCCCTGGAGCCTGGGTAATCCAAGTCACCAGTGGAAGAGCCGGGAACGCACTGCCGCACCATCGGCACGATGTCGGCCGACCCACCGTTGTACGGCCCGCAACCAATCCAGCAGGTCCGCCCATCGGGCGCAAGCGTAGAGCTGCAGGACTGGCCGTCCATCTTCATACCCGCAGGGACAGCACTACAAGCGGCGGCGGCACTCGAAAACTCACCCTTGCCCGGATGCCCAGCGATCACGTAGACAGTCGTTGCCGCGTAGGACGGCAAGGCACCGGCCAACGCCAGCACCACCGCAAGCATCAACCGGAGAACATGAGCCATGCCGCCCCCAGGATGGCCACAATCACGAACAGGCCCATATCACCCCCTTGACGATGCGCCGCACATCGGCGCATTGGCAAAGGCCCCCGGTCGGCCGCCCGGGGACAGGACGCGAATCAGATCAGCGCAGCACGCCGCGAATCCACGCGAACACGGCAGTCGCGCCACGAACCATCAGACCTGCATTGCCGACGAGCGCAATCGTCGCGATACCGGCGAGGATGTAGGCCACGACCTCAGTGACATCCGGCTGCGCAGCCGCGGCGAACGCGGGCAGGGTCAGAGCCGCCGTGACGGCCACGCCAGTGACGGCGGTCTTGGCGGCGCGTGCGAGCGCTGCGAGCTTGGAGCCCTTGACGGGCAGGGTTTGCAGGGTTTGCATTTCAGTCATCCTTTGAAAGAGCACCACCAGGAAAGAAGGCCCGAGCGACCTCACGGAAGAGGAAGCCCACGGCCCACACTGCGACGATGGCCATCGCAATAAGGCCCCCTTCCTGCAACGTCAACGTCGTGAAGGGAGGAAAAGAAAGCTCGTGCACGACCGTGACCGTGCACGACTGGGAACACTGAATAACGGACGGATCAGCCACGGTCAGCGCCCATAGCGCGGGTCTGGAGTGCCTGCGGCACGTTGTCCCTCAAGCGCGAATGAGCGCCGGGGAGTGCCGAGCCGCCCGGGCGCGGATCGGCGCCACGCTTGATCCAGCGCCCGGCACCATCGGCGGAGGCACCAGAGCCGCTGGCATGGGCACCCGGGCGCGCTGGGCACTCCCCGCCCGGTGGCGGCGGGTACGTCGCGCGGGACGAGTCCACCATGGGGCGTTGCCCCATACCCCGGGACCCAGGCAGGCACGAACTCTCGGGGATCGCATCGATGGCCCGGCACGCAGCGTAGTAGTTACGGAGCAAGCGCCACGCCATGCCAGCGACGACCCCCAAGAAAGGGACGTACAAGAGCCACACAGTACCCATGGTCAAGCGCCAGGAGCCGAGGGAGCCCTGGGAGCCGGAGGACGCTTGTACGGCGTCAGGGCCGTGAGGATCGCCGTGATACGGCGGTCACGCATGCCAGCCTGGAGCGCGAACGCGCCCATGTAGATACCGGGAACAGGGGCGGCATCACCCATGAGGGCCTTGGGCAGTTGCAGCACGCCAACTTGCTCCATCTCGCCTTCATCGGACAGCAAGACGCACTCGGCATCCTGCATCTCCCACGCGCGGCCGTCCTTCGAGCCGCTACGCTTATCGTTGACTTTGAGGACTTGAATCAGAGAAGTCAGAGCCATAAGGTTCCCTTGGTTAGTTAACTACGGCCAGAGCCGGAAATGAGCGACAGCGCTCTGACATACCTACGGGGCATGCCGCAGGGCTGTCAGGACCGCACGATTTGGACGCTGGAGCACGGGAGCCAGCGGGGAGGATCAAAGTGCCCGACGAACTGAACAAGGCAGCGGCCAGTCCGAACACGCAGAACCTCCGCACGCCAACCACCCCAGGACACGGTTAGGCCACGCTTGACCAGCTTGTCGCGCATGTCCAAGTTAGCCTTGGACACAAAGCTTGACTGAGCTTGAGGTTTTGAGGCCATGTCAGCACCCCGCACCAATTGCGTATTCAGCGTGACGACAGAGCCGGTCGTATGCAGCCACACGTTCGCTGTTGGAGAGGTAGCCGCACATATCAGCAGCCTGCTGGAGAGCTATCAAGACAAAACCGCCGGCACTGAAACAACCGTCATGACCGTCACGAGTGGCCCACGACAAACGGTCGAGCTCCCGGCACTCATCCAGCGCGAGCACCCGATCCTCCGAGGGGCACTCCCCACCGCCTACGCTGGACTGAGCTACCAATCCAGCATCCACGCTGGGATCAGGCAGGGACTCGGCGGGGGGAGTGCTTCCGTCGTTGGCAGCGGCGGCGCCAAAAAACTGAGCGGAGTAGGTATCCGGGAAAGACGACGTGACAGAGGACAGCATGGGTAGCTCCATGGATAATGTGTTATCAATCCGGCAACGTACTCAGATCGACAACACAATTTTAGCGGAGCGTACTCAAAATGACAACAGACGAACAATTGATTTTACTTATCACAAAAGCAGAATCAATAGCAGGAGGTATCCGCCCGTTAGCGCGGCTGCTGGACATGAATGCGTCCAACCTGATCGCGATGAAAAAGGGAGAGCGCCCGGCAAACTGGAGGGTACGAGGTGGGCTGCGCGCTATAACCGGCGAAGAACCAGCACGCGCATTCATGGCAGCTATCGCAGAGGACTTAGCCACGTCAGAAAAGCCAGACGAAAAAAAAGCCGCCGAGAGCTTTGCAGCAATCTTGGCAGCTTTCCCAGCAGGTACTGGCGGAAACGGAGGGATTCGAACCCTCGATGAGGCTCTACACCCCATACTCCCTTAGCAGGGGAGCACCTTCGGCCACTCGGTCACGTTTCCAATCTCGCTATTATGCCTCAGATCGAAGGCATTCCAGACGAAATCAGGCCGCTGCGGGCTGGTCGAGTTCGAACGCCTTGTGCAGCGTGCGCACGGCCAGTTCGACGTACTTCTCGTCGATGACCACCGAGGTCTTGATCTCGCTGGTGGAGATCATCTGGATGTTGATGCCCTCCTCGCTCAGCACGCGGAACATCTTGGAGGCCACGCCCACGTGGCTGCGCATGCCGATGCCGACGATGCTCACCTTGCAGATCTTGGCGTCGCCCACCACTTCCTGCGCGCCGAGGGCGGGCACCACTTTCTCCTTGAGCAGATCGACGGTGCGCGCGAAGTCGTTGCGGTTGACCGTGAAGCTGAAGTCGGTCTTGCCGTCCTTGCTCAGGTTCTGGATGATGACGTCCACCTCGATGTTGGCGTCGGCCACGGCGCCCAGGATCTGGTAGGCGATGCCGGGCTTGTCGGGCACGCCCAGCACGGAGATCTTGGCCTCGTCGCGGTTGAATGCGATGCCGGATACGACGGCTTGTTCCATTTTTTCGTCTTCCTCAAAAGTGATGAGCGTGCCGGAGCGGGCTTCTTCCTCGATGTCGATGTCCCAGGGCGTGAAGCTGGAGAGCACGCGCAGCGGCACCTTGTACTTGCCGGCGAACTCCACGGAGCGGATCTGCAGCACCTTGCTGCCGAGGCTGGCCATCTCCAGCATTTCCTCGAAGCTCACGGTGTGCAGGCGGCGCGCCTCCGCCACGACGCGCGGGTCGGTGGTGTAGACGCCGTCCACGTCGGTGTAGATCAGGCACTCGGCGGCCTTCATGGCGGCGGCCACGGCCACGGCGGAGGTGTCGGAGCCGCCCCGGCCCAGCGTGGTGATGTGGCCCTGCTCGTCGATGCCCTGGAAGCCCGTGACGATCACGACCTTGCCGCCGGCGAGGTCGGCGCGCACGCGCTGGTCGTCGATGGATTCGATGCGCGCCTTGGTGTAGGCGCTGTCGGTGCGGATGGGCACCTGCCAGCCCGCGTAGCTCACCGACTCCATGCCTTCGGATTGCAGGGCGATGGCCAGCAGCGCGGAGGAGGCCTGCTCGCCGGTGGCGGCCAGCATGTCGAGTTCGCGGTGGTAGGCGGACGAGGCGCGCGAGGGGGCGAGGTCCTTGGCGAGGCCGAGCAGGCGGTTGGTCTCGCCGCTCATGGCGCTGGGCACCACCACCATCTGGTGGCCCGCCCGCGCCCACTTGGCCACGCGCTTGGCGACGTTGCGGATGCGCTCCGTGGAGCCCATCGAGGTGCCGCCGTATTTATGAACGATCAATGCCATTGGATATCCGGGGTGACGGTACGAAGGCCGCGGCGCGAGAGGGGGAAAACGTCACGGGAGGCGGGCCCATGCGCAGGGGTGTTTTGGCGCGCCGCCGTTATTCGTGCAGTTATGGGGACCAAAACCCATCAATTGTACCAACCGAGCACTTCGCCCTCGCGCACCACGAAGCCCCGCCCCACCTTGATGCGGATGCGGTGGCCGCGCGTGGCGCAGGCCTCGATCTGGTCGAGCAGCTCGCCCAGTTGCGCCGCCGAGGGCGTGGTGCCGTGCGCGCAGCGCAGCCAGTGGCGCAGGGCGTTGGCCCGCCGCTCGCGACCCAGGGCCCGCAGGGCCGCGATGCGCGGGGGCTGGCCCGCCACGAGCAGGTCGGACTCGGCCAGCTCGCGCAGCAGCACGGCCGCCTCCGCCGCGTGCGACGCGCTGCGCGCGAAGGTTTCGCGGAACCGCGGAAACGCGGCGTCCAGCGCGGGCAGCAGGCGCGCGCGGATGCGGTTGCGCGTGTAGCGCTCGTCGGCGTTGGTGGGGTCCTCGATCCAGGCCTCGCCGCGCGCGGCCAGCCAGGCGCGCACGTCCGAGCCCGCCACGCGCAGCAGCGGGCGGTGCCAGTCGATGCCGCCGCGCCGCCAGGATGCGGGCATGGCGGCCAGCCCGGCCACGCCGGCGCCGCGCGAGAGCGCGAGCAGGATGGTTTCGGCCTGGTCGTCGGCGTGCTGCGCGATTGCTATGCTTTGTATAGCAGACTGTGCAGTATTTCCGGCGACCAGGAGCCGCAAAGCCTCATAGCGCGCGCGCCGGGCGGCGTCCTCGGGGCTGTCGCCGGCCGCGTGCCGGGCGTCCACGCGCGCCGTGCGCAGGGGCACGGCCTGGCGCGCGCACAGGGCCGCGCAGTGCGCCTCGAAGGCGTCGGCCGCGGCCTGCAGCCCGTGGTGCACGTGCAGGGCATGGACCTGCCCCGGCCAGCGCGCGGCGCAGGCCAGCAGCAGCGCCGTGGAGTCGGCGCCGCCGCTCAGCGCCACGCCCAGGGGCAACGCCGGCCGGAAGCGGCCGATGGCCGCGTCGAAGGCTTCGGTCATGGGCCGTCCCCGGGCGATGGCGGCGGGCCCCGGAAAACGAAAACGGCCCCGAAGGGCCGTGCACCGCGCGGGCGGAACGGGCTGCTGCCGGCGCGCGGCTCAGCGCTCCGCGCGCGTGTCGTTGAAACGGCCATAGCTCTGCAGGCGCTCGTAGCGGCGCTCCAGCAGGTCCTTGGGCTTGAGGTCGGCCAGCTGGCGGTGGGCATCGCCCAGGGCGCGCTTGAGGAAGGCCGCCATCTGCTTGGGGTCGCGGTGGGCGCCGCCCACGGGCTCGCTCACGATCTTGTCCACGAGGCCCAGGGCCTTGAGGCGGTGCGCCGTGATGCCCATGGCGTCGGCCGCGTCCTGGGCCTTGTCGCTGGTCTTCCAGAGGATGGAGGCGCAGCCCTCGGGGCTGATGACGGAATAGATGGAGTACTGCAGCATGACCACCTGGTCGGCCACGCTGATGGCCAGCGCGCCGCCGGAGCCGCCCTCGCCGATCACGGTGGTGATGATCGGCACTTCGAGCTGCGCCATCTCGAAGATGTTGCGGCCGATGGCCTCGGACTGGCCGCGCTCCTCGGCGTCGATGCCGGGGTACGCGCCGGGCGTGTCCACGAAGGTGAAGACGGGCAGCTTGAACTTCTCGGCCGTCTTCATGAGGCGCAGGGCCTTGCGGTAGCCCTCGGGGCGGCTCATGCCGAAGTTGCGCGCGGCGCGCTCCTTGGTGTCGCGGCCCTTCTGGTGGCCCAGGACCATGCAGGCATGGCCGTTGAAGCGCGCGAGGCCGCCGACGATGGAGAGGTCATCCGCGAAATGCCGGTCGCCGTGCATCTCGACGAAGTCGGTGAAGATCTCGCGCACGTAGTCGAGGGTGTAGGGCCGCTCGGGATGCCGCGCGATCTTGGTGATCTGCCAGGGCGTCAGCTCGCCGTAGATGTCTTTCGTGAGCTGCAGGCTCTTCTTGCTGAGCTGGTCGATCTCTTCGGAGATGTCCACCGCGCTCTCGGTCTGCACGTAGCGCAGCTCTTCGATCTTGGACTCCAGCTCCGCGATGGGCTGCTCGAAGTCCAGAAAAGTCTTTTTCGCCAATTGTTTTCTCCTTGGGCTGTATGCCTGTGCAGGTCCTGCGCGCGATGGGACGGGGCCATCCGCCCGGTCAATAGTCCACCGGCAGGGGGGCGAGCGACCGCCAAATATACCAACTCGCCACGCTGCACCACGGCTTCCAGGCCTCGGCGACCTCGCGGGCATCGCTGCGGCTGACCGGATCGCCCGAGAAGTAGTGCTGGCTGATGCCCTGCAGCAGGGTGGCGTCGTCCAGCGGCAGCACGTTGGGGCGCGCCAGGTGGAAGATGAGGAACATGTCGGCCGTCCAGCGGCCGATGCCGCGGATGGCGACCAGCTCGGCAGCGATGGCCTCGTCGTCCATGGCGTCCCAGTCCTTGACGTGCAGGCGGCCGGAATCGAAGTGCAGCGCGAGGTCCACGAGGTAATCGACCTTGCGCGCGGACAGGCCGGCGGCGCGCATGTCGTCCACCTTGAGCCGGAGCACGGCGGCCGGCGTCATGCTGCGCGGCAGCGCGGCGAAGCGGTCCCAGACCTTCTGCGCGGAGGCCACTGACACCTGCTGGCCGACGATGCTGCGCGCGAGCGTGGTGAACGCGTCGCCGCGCGCGGCCAGCGCCACGTCGCCCAGCTCGGGGATGAGGCGCTTCATGACGCGGTCTTTCTTGACCAGGTGGCGGCAGGCGTCCGCCCAGTAGCCGGGGGCGGCGGACGGCGTGGCCGTCCCCGCGGTTTTCTTGGAGGGGGCCACGGGCTTATTCCGCCTGCACGAGGAACTGGGGACGGTGCGGGAGATGGAAGCGGTGCGTCGTCACTGCGCGGCCTCCCAGGTCGTTCCGGCGGGGGAATCCTTGAGCACGATGCCCTGCGCGAGCAGGTCGTTGCGGATGCGGTCGGCCTCGGCGAAGTCGCGGGCCGCCTTGGCCGCCGCGCGCGCGGCGATGCGCTCGGCGATCGCGGCTTCGTCCAGGCGGGCGCCCGCCTTCAGGAAGGCCTGGGGATCGCCCTGCAGCAGCCCCAGGCAGCCGCCCAGAGCACGGAGCAGGCCCGCCGCGCGCGCGGACCGCGTGCGGTTCACCTCGCCCGCGAGGTCGAAGAGCACGGCGATGGCCTCGGGCGTGCCGAAGTCCTCGTCCATGGCCGCCTTGAAGCGCGCGGCGTGCGGGTCGGCCCAGTCGATGGCGCCGACGGCCTCGGGCGCCGCCAGCGCGAGCGCGGTGTAGAGGCGCTTGAGCGCGGCGCGCGCGTCCTGCAGGTGGACGTCGCTGTAGTTGAGCGGGCTGCGGTAGTGGGTGCGCACGATGAAGAAGCGCACGGTCTCGGCGTCGTACTGCGCCAGCACCTCGCGGATCGTGAAGAAGTTGCCGAGCGACTTGCTCATCTTCTCGTTGTCCACGCGCACGAAGCCGTTGTGCATCCAGAAGCGCGCCAGGGTCTTGCCCGTGGCGCCCTCGCTCTGGGCGATCTCGTTTTCGTGGTGCGGGAACTGCAGGTCGGCGCCGCCGCCGTGGATGTCGAAGCTCTCGCCCAGCGTGGCGCAGCTCATGGCCGAGCACTCGATGTGCCAGCCGGGCCGGCCCTTGCCGAACGGGCTGTCCCACTGCGCCTCGGGCGGCTCCTCGGGCTTGGCGGCCTTCCAGAGCACGAAGTCGAGCGGGTCGTCCTTGCCGTCCTGCACGGCCACGCGCTCGCCGGCGCGCAGCTCGTCGAGCGACTTGCCCGAGAGCTTGCCGTAGCCCTGGAACCTGCGCACGGCGTAGTTCACGTCGCCGCTGCCCGCGCGGTAGGCCAGGCCCTTGCCCTCCAGCGTGCCGATGAGCGAGAGCATCTGCGGCACGTATTCGGTGGCGCGCGGCTCCACCGTGGGCGGCTCGATGGCCAGCGCGCCGATGTCCTGGTGCATCGCCACGGTCATCTCGTCGGTGAGCTGGCGGATGGTGATGCCGCGCTCCACGGCGCGCTTGATGATCTTGTCGTCGATGTCGGTGATGTTGCGCACGTAGGTCACGCGCAGGCCGCTGCACCGCAGCCAGCGCTGCACCACGTCGAAGGCCATCATCATGCGCGCGTGGCCGATGTGGCAGAGGTCGTAGATGGTCATGCCGCAGACGTACATGCGGACGTGACCAGGCTCCAGCGGGGAAAAATCTTCCAGCGCACGCGACAGCGTGTTGTAGATGCGCAAACTCATGGAATGTCGGTGAAGAGGGGTGATCGGGTGCAGCCGGCGCACCCTTTCGGGGGAGGTCCGGCGCCGGGCGGCGCCTGGCGGGCGGGGACGTGCGCGGCGGACGCGCGGCACGGGAATCAGGAGCGGCAACAACGCACCGGCATGACAAAACCCCTCGGCTACAATCCGCCGCAGTATAAGGCCCGTTACCGCTAGACACCTTCACACTCCTGCAGCCACCGCCCATGACGCACGCCCGCCGCCCAATTCCCCATCTCCTGCGACTGCTCGTGCTGTCGGCCTTGCTGGGGGCGCCGCTGGCCCACGCGGACGATTACGCGGACATCACCCAGCTGCTGAAGGCCGGCAAGCCGGCGGACGCGCTCGCCAAGGCCGACCAGCGCCTCGCGGCCAATCCGCGCGATCCGCAACTGCGCTTCCTGCGCGGCGTGGCGCAGGCCGATTCGGGCAAGCAGGCCGACGCGGTGTCCACGTTCACCAAGCTCACCGAAGACTACCCCGAGCTGCCCGAGCCCTACAACAACCTCGCGGTGCTCTACGCCAACCAGAACCAGCTCGACAAGGCGCGCACCGCGCTCGAGATGGCGATCCGCACCAACCCGAGCTACGCCACCGCCCACGAGAATCTGGGCGACATCTACGCCAAGCTCGCGAGCCAGGCCTACAACAAGGCCCTGCAGCTCGATGCCTCCAATGCCAGCACCGTGCGGCCCAAGCTGGCGCTGATCCGCGACCTGTTCTCCGGCGATGCCGGCAAGGCCGTGCCGTCGAAGTCCACCACGCCGGTGGCGGCCGCGCCGGCCCCCGCCACGGCACGCGCCCCCGCGCCCTCGCCCGCCCCGGCGCCGTCCCGCGCCGCCGCGCCGGCACCCGCTCCCACGCCGGCCCCGGCTCCAGCCCCTGCCGCCGCGCCCGCGGCCTCCCCGGCTCCGGCCCCCGCGGCCGCACCCGCGCCGGCTCCGGCCGCCGCCGGCAGCAGCGCCGAGAAGGACGTGGCCGCCGCGGTGCGCGCCTGGGCCAATGCCTGGGAAGGCCAGGACATGCACAGCTACTTGGGCGCCTACGACCCGAGCTTCGCGCCGGCCGGCAAGCAGAGCCGCGACGCCTGGGAGAAAGAGCGCCGCGACCGCATCGTGGGCCGCGCCAAGATCAACGTCACCGTGCACGACCTGCGCATCACCGTCAAGGACGGCAAGGCCCAGGCGCGCTTCCGCCAGGGCTACAGCTCGGGCTCCTACAGCGTGAACAGCCGCAAGACCCTCGATCTGGTCCAGAGCGGCGGCCGCTGGCTCATCGTTCGCGAATCCACCGGCGGCTGATGGCGGCGCGGCGGGCATTGCCATTCCTCTCGCAAGCGCCATGCGCTGGCGGCGGCCGCGCGTGGCCGCGGCCCGGCGCGTCGCGCCCGGAACCGGCCCCCCCAAGGCCCACCCTCCGCTGAGCCACGCATGCACGTGGCGACCCCTTTCCGGAGCCGCGCCATCGCGGCGGCGGCGGCACTGTCGGTGCTCGTCGCCACGCTGCCGCAGGCCGCGCTCGCGCAGGGCGAGAAGGACCGGGCCGTGGCCCGCGCCAAGCGCTCGCATGCCAAGCCCGCGGCCCGGGCGCAGCAGGCGCCGCTGCGCGACGGCCAGGCCGAGCAGCGCCTCATGGAGGTCTATCGCCTGACCGGCGAGGGCCGCAGCCGCGAGGCGCTCGCCAAGGTCGAGAGCCTGGTGCGCGACTACCCCCATTTCCAGCTCGCGCAGCTCACGCTGGGCGACCTGCTCTCGGCGCGCGCGCGGCCCGTGCGCCAGCTCGGCGACGTGCCGGCGGGCCAGGGCGACGCGCCCCAGCCGCCCTCGCCCACCGCGGCCGAAGTGCTGGCCGAGCTGCGCGCCGAATCGCGCCAGCGCGCCGACGCGCTGCGCGTGCGGCCCGGCGCGCGCGCCATTCCCGCGCAGTTCCTCGAACTCTCGCCGCGCTCGCGCCATGCGATCGCGGTGGACGCCTCGCGCTCGCGGCTCTACCTGTTCCAGAACACCGAGCAGGGCCTGGAGCTGATCGCCGACTACTACGCCTCCGTGGGCAAGCTCGGCATCGAGAAGGCCGTGGAGGGCGACCAGCGCACGCCGCTGGGCGTGTACTTCATCACCAGCCGGCTCGACCCCGCCACGCTCAAGGATTTCTACGGCGCGGGCGCGCTGCCCATCAACTACCCCAACCCGCTGGACCTGAGCCGGGGCAAGACGGGCAGCGGCATCTGGCTGCACGGCACGCCGTCCGAGCAGTTCTCGCGCGCGCCGCTGTCCACCGACGGCTGCCTCGCGCTCGCCAACCCCGACCTGGAGCGCATCCTGCGCACGGTGGAGCCGCGTTCCACGCCCGTGGTGATCGCCCGGCAATTGCAGTGGGTGCAGCCCCAGGCCGTGCAGGGCGAGCGCCGCCAGTTCGAGGCCGTGCTCGACGCCTGGCGCGCCGCCAAGTCCCGGGGCGACTCGCAGCGCCTGCTATCGTTCTACGCGCCCGGCTTCCAGAGCTACGGCAAGATGCCGCTGGCCGACTACGCCAAGGGCCTGGAGGCCGAATCCCGCGCGCTGCGCGGCCGCAACCTGCACCTCAAGGACCGCTCGCTGCTGCGCTGGACGGATGCCTCCGACACCATGGTGGTAACGTTCGGCGAAGTCGCCGAAGGCGCCCGCACCGGCCCCGTCAAGCGCCAGTACTGGATGCGCAAGGGCCAGCAATGGCAGATCTTTTTCGAAGGAGTGATTGGATGATGACGACGTTTTCCAGACGACATGCCACCCTGGCCCTGGCCGGCCTCGCGTTCGCGGCACTGACCTCCGCGGCCTCCGCGCAGACCGCCGCGGCCGCGCCGAAGGTCAAGCTGGCGACCTCCCTGGGCGACATCGTCGTGCAGCTCGACCCGGCCAAGGCGCCCAAGACGGTCGAGAACTTCCTGCAGTACGTGAAGGACAAGCACTACGACGGCACGATCTTCCACCGCGTGATGGACGGCTTCATGATCCAGGGCGGCGGCTTCACGCCCGACATGCAGCAAAAGCCCACGCGCCCGCCGATCCCGCTGGAGGCCAAGAACGGCCTCAAGAACGATGCCTACACCATCGCCATGGCCCGCACCGGCAACCCGGACTCGGCCACCTCGCAGTTCTTCATCAACGTGAAGGACAACATCGCCCTCAACGCCCCCAACCCGGACGGCCACGGCTATGCCGTGTTCGGCAAGGTGGTGAGCGGCACCGACGTCGTGGACAAGATCAAGGCGGTGGCCACGGGCAACCGCGGCATGCACCAGAACGTGCCCGCGACCCCCGTGGTGATCAACTCCGCCACCGTGGTCCAGTGACCCGCTGATCCGCCCGGCCGCGCGGCCCCTTCCCCTGCCCGCGGCACCTCCCCGTTTTTTCCCGCAAGGAACCCCCATGAGCAATCCCCAAGTCGAACTCCACATCGCCGGCCACGGCGTGATCCTCGTCGAACTCGATGCCGAGAAGGCGCCCAAGTCCGCCGAGAACTTCCTCGCCTACGTGAAGAAGGGCCACTACGACAACACCATCTTCCACCGCGTGATCCCCGGCTTCATGATCCAGGGCGGCGGCTTCGAGCCCGGCATGAACCAGAAGGGCACCGACGCGCCCATCGACAACGAGGCGCAGAACGGCCTGAAGAACGACAAATACACCCTGGCCATGGCCCGCACCAGCGATCCGCACTCGGCCACGGCGCAGTTCTTCATCAACGTGGCCGACAACGGCTTCCTGAACCACACCGCGCCCTCGGCCCAGGGCTGGGGCTATGCCGTGTTCGGCAAGGTGGTGCAGGGCACCGAGATCGTGGAGGCGATCAAGGGCGTGAAGACCGGCCGCAAGGGCTTCCACGACGACGTGCCCAAGGACGACGTCGTGATCGAGAAGGCCGTCGCGCTGTAAGCCGCGCGGGCGCCTTCCCCACACCATGACCCCGGCCGTGCCCCGGTTCGAGGAGCTTGCCGCTCCTGCGGACTGGCGCGCGGTCGATTTCATTTCCGACCTGCACCTGCAGGCCGAGGAGCCCGCCACCTTCGAGGCCTGGCGGCGCTACATGGAGCGCACCCGCGCCGACGCGCTCTTCATCCTGGGCGACCTGTTCGAGGTCTGGGTGGGCGACGACTGCCTGGACGACGCGGGCGGCTTCGAGGCCCGCTGCTGCGAGGTGCTGCGCGCCACCGCGCGGCGCATGCCGGTGCACTACCTGCACGGCAACCGCGACTTCCTGGCGGGCGAGCGCTTCCTCGCGCACTGCGGGCTGCGCGGCCTGCACGAGCCCACGGTGCTCGCCTTCGGCCCCGGGGCCCGCCAGCGCTTCGTGCTGAGCCACGGCGACCTGCTCTGCCTGGACGACGTGGCCTACCAGCGCTTCCGCGCCGAGGCACGCGGCGCCGCGTGGCAGGCGCGCTTCCTCGCCCAGCCGCTCGCCGTGCGCCGCGAACAGGCGCGCGCCATCCGCCTGCAGAGCGAGGCGAAGCGGCAACAGCAGCAGGCCGGCCCGGGCACGGGCGGCCCCGGCGCCACGGGGCTGGACGGCACGACGGACTACGACCGCCTCGACCTGGACACCGACGCCACCCGCGCCTGGCTCGCCGCCGCGCGGGCCGGCACGCTGATCCACGGCCACACCCACCGCCCCGCCGAGCACGCGCTGGGCCCGATCGATGGCGCGGAGCCCTCGGCCCCGGGGCGGCGCGTGGTGCTCAGCGACTGGGACGCCGCCGCCTCGCCGCCGCGCGCCGAGGTGCTGCGCCTCGCCCTGCGCGAAAGCAGCGCCCCGGCCTTGGAACGGCGGCCGGCCGCCCTCAGCTAACGCCCAGGCGGCTCCCGAGGCGGCCGCGCCCCGGCCCCCGCCGCGAACAAAGCCCCCGCCCGCCGTCCCTTCCGGCCGTCCGCGGGCACACACACGGCAGGCAGGGCGCGCGCCACGGCGCCGCTCCATTTGTCCATCGATCGACCCGTCGTCTTCCACCCTTCTCTTTCCACCGCTCCATGCACGCCCCCTGGAAAAAGCTCTGGTCGCGGCTGCGCTCGCGCGTCGCGCCCGTGCCCGACATCCCCGCCACGCTCTGGCTGCAGACGCTGGAGCTCCACCGCTTCCTCGCCCGCCTGCCGCTGGAAGACCAGTCCAAGCTTCGCGCCCTCGCCGCCCTCTTCCTGCAGCGCAAGGAATTCACCGGCGCCCACGGCCTGGAGGTGACCGACGCCATGGCCATCACCATCGCCGCCCAGGCCTGCCTGCCGCTGCTGCACTGGGGCGATCCGGCCGAGGCCCTCGCCTGGTACGACGACTTCGTGGGCATCGTCGTGCACCCCACCGACGCCGTGGCCCCGCGCCAGAGCGTGGACGAGGCCGGCGTGGTGCGCGACTACACCGAGGTGCTGATGGGCGAGGCCATGGAGCACGGCCCCGTGATGCTGAGCTGGGAGGCCGTGCAGGGCGCGGGCCGCGCGCGGCACCCCGGCGGCGGCCCGGGCGGCGGCCTGAGCGGTACCGGCGCGGGCACGAGCGTGGTGATCCACGAGTTCGTGCACAAGCTGGACATGCGCAATGGCGGGGCGAACGGGTTTCCGCCGCTGCCGGCGGGTTTCATGGGGGCCGCCACGGCCCGCGCGGCGCGCGAGGCCTGGGCGGGGGCGTGGGAGCCGGCGTACGAGGCGTTCCGGGAGAAGGTGATCGTGGCGGAGCGCTTCGGGGGGGAGTGGCCGTGGCTGGATGCGTATGGGGCGACCGCGCCGGCGGAGTTTTTCGCGGTGGCGTGTGAGGCGTATTTTGTGGAGAGGGAGAGGTTTGGGGGGGAGTTTCCGGGGTTGGTGGGGGTGTTGGATGCTTTCTTCTTGAGGGATTGAGGTTCTTTTTTGGGGGGTGTCGGTGGTTTTGCTGGGTTCTTTGCTATTGTTTTTGTAGTTGCTGTTTAGTTAAGTTCCGGGGCCGGGTCTCGGCCCGGCGGCCGAGGTACTTTTCTTTGCTTCGCCAAAGAAAAGTACCCAAAAGAAAGGCGACCCTGCTGTCTGCGACCCCTTCGCTGCGCTACGGGGCAACCTGGGGTGCTCGGTCACGGGGTGCGCCGTGGAACTCGCTACGCGCTGCGCGCTTCGCTCGGACAACCCCGGCGAGCTAGACAACGAAGCGGGTGTGTCCTGCGGCACACCCGCCACCCCGCGCCCTGCGCGCCCCAGGCGCATCCAGAAGGGCGGGGAGCACACGGGCCATCGCTGCGCTCGGCCCCCGGTGCGCGAGCGCTGCGCGCCGCGCACCAGGCCGAGCGAAGCGACGGCCCGTATGGATGGAGGGCCGAGCAACGCGATGGCCCGTGTGGCAGCCTCCCTTCTGGATGCGCCGAGGAGCACAGGGCGCGGGGCGCGCGGGCGTGCCGAAGGACACGCCCGCTTCGTGATCTGACTGGCTGCGGTTGTCCGAGCGGAGCGCGCCAGCGCGCAGCGAGTTCCGCAGCCGCGCCCCGCGACCGAGCACCGCAGGTTGCCCGCAGCGAAGCGGAGGGACGCAGACAGCAGGGTCGCCCTTTCTTTGGTTACTTTCTTTCGGCGAAGCGAAAGAAAGTGACTCGCCCGCCGGGCCGAGACCCGGCCCCGGAACTTAACCAACCAGCAACTACAAAAACAATAGCGAAGAACCCAACAAACACAACGACCTCACCCCAAAACCCTTCTAACCCCCTCCAAAACCCCCTCCACATCCACCCCAAAAAACCCCCTCAACGCCGCCCGCGTATCACTCCTCCCAAACCCATCCGTCCCCAAGGTCACATACCCCCTCCCCTCCGGCACATACGCCCGCACCGCCTCCGGCACCGCCCGCACATAGTCCGTCGCCGCCACCACCGGCCCCCGCGTGTCCGCAAGCACCTGGGCCACCCACGGCACGGCCCCCTCCCGCCGCTCGCACGCCATCCCGTCCCGCGCCAGCTCGCTCCAGCTCGTCACGCTGACCACCGTGGCATCGACGCCCTCGGCCGCCAGCCGGCGGGCGGCCGCGATCACCTCGGTGAGGATCGCGCCGGAGCCCATCAAGGTCACGGCCGGGCGCTCCGGGGCCCCCGGGGCGGGTTTTGAGGGTGTTTTGGGCTCCACGTCGCCGGATTCATTGGCGATGTAGCTATTGAAAACATAGCAACCCCGCAGTACGCCTTCGCGCGCCGATTCAGGCAGGTCAGGCTGGGCGTAGCTCTCGTTCATGAGGGTGACGTAGTAGAAGACGTCCTTCTGCTCCACCAGCATCTCGCGCATGCCGGCGTCGAGGATCACGGCCAGTTCGCCCGCGTGGGCCGGGTCGTAGGCCTTGCAGTTGGGGATGGTGGCGGCCACGAGGTGGCTGGAGCCGTCCTGGTGCTGCAGGCCCTCGCCGCCGAGCGTGGTGCGGCCCGAGGTGGCGCCCAGCAGGAAGCCCCGCGCGCGCTGGTCGGCCGCCGCCCAGATGGCGTCGCCCACGCGCTGGAAGCCGAACATGGAGTAGTAGATGTAGAACGGCAGCATCGCCAGGCCGTGCACGCTGTAGCTGGTGGCGGCGGCGGTCCAGCTCGCGATGGCGCCGGCCTCGCTGATGCCCTCCTCCAGGATCTGGCCGTCCAGCGCCTCGCGGTAGGAGAGCACCGAGCCGATGTCCTCGGGCGCGTAGCGCTGGCCCACGCTGCTGTAGATGCCCACCTGCTTGAAGAGGTTGGCCATGCCGAAGGTGCGCGCCTCGTCGGCCACGATGGGCACGATGCGCGGGCCCAGGGCCCCGTCCTTCAGCAGCGCGCCCAGCATGCGCACGAAGGCCATGGTGGTGCTCATCTCCTTGCCCGCGGCCTGCAGCGCGAACTGCGCATACTGGTCCACGGCGGGTACGGGCACCACGTCGCAGGCCGTGTCGCGGCGCGGCAGGGCGCCGCCCAGGGCCGCGCGGCGCGCGCGCAGGTACTGCATCTCGGGGCTGTCCTCGGCGGGCCGGTGGAAGGCCAGGCCCGTGGCCTGCGCGTCGGTGAGCGGCAGGTTGAAGCGGTTGCGGAATCCGATCAGGTCGGCGTCGTCGAGCTTCTTCTGGCTGTGCGTGGTCATCTTGCCCTGCCCCGCCGTGCCCATGCCGTAGCCCTTCTTGGTGTGGGCCAGGATCACCGTGGGCTGGCCCCGGTGCGCGGCCGCCGCGGCGTAGGCGGCGTGGATCTTCACGAGGTCGTGGCCGCCGCGCTTCAGGCGGTCGATCTGCTCGTCGGTCATGCCCTGGGCGAGCGCGGCCAGCCCGGGGCTCTGGCCGAAGAAGTGGTCGCGGTTGAAGCGCCCGTCCTTGGCGGCGAAGGTCTGCATCTGCCCGTCCACCGTCTCGCCCAGGGTGCGCGCGAGCACGCCGCCGGGGTCGCGCGCGAAGAGGCCGTCCCAGTCGCTGCCCCAGAGCAGCTTGACCACGTTCCAGCCCGCGCCGGCGAAGAGGCGCTCCAGCTCATCGACGATGCGCCCGTTGCCGCGCACCGGGCCGTCGAGCCGCTGCAGGTTGCAGTTGACCACCCAGACGAGGTTGTCCAGCCCCTCGCGCGCGGCGAGCGTGAGCGCGCTCATGCTCTCGGGCTCGTCCATCTCGCCGTCGCCGAACACGCCCCACACCTTGCGGCCCACGCAGTCGAGCAGGCCGCGGTGCGTGAGATAGCGCATGAAGCGCGCGTGGTAGATGCTGCTGATGGGCCCGATGCCCATCGAGCCCGTGGGGAACTGCCAGAAATCGGGCATCAGCCACGGATGCGGGTAGCTGGAGAGCCCCTGCGCGCCCACGCCGGGCGCGGTGATTTCCTGGCGATAGTGCTGCAGGTCGTGCTCGGTTAGCCGGCCTTCGAGGAAGGCGCGCGCATACACGCCCGGCGCGCTGTGCGGCTGGAAGAAGACCAGGTCGCCCCGGTGCTGGCCCGGCCCTGTGCCCTCGCGCGCATGGAAGAAGTGGTTGAAGCCGGTCTCGAACAGGTCGGCGGCGCTCGCGTAGCTCGCGATGTGGCCGCCCAGCTCGCCATAGGCCTGGTTGGCGCGCACCACCATCGCGAGCGCGTTCCAGCGCATGAGCGAGGCCAGCCGCTCCTCGATGGCGAGGTCGCCCGGGAAGGCGGGCTGCGCCTCCACCGCCACGGTGTTCACGTAGGGCGTGTTGAGCGTGGGCTGCCAGCCCGTGCGCTGCTGGCGCGCGAGCCGCGCGAGTTCGTCCAGCACGAAGCGCGCGCGTTCGGGGCCCTGCGCGGCCAGCAGGGCCAGGAAGGCATCGCGCCATTCGGCGGTTTCCTGCGGATCGGCATCGGGCGTGGAGGCGGCCTGCGGGGCCAGGGCATGGAGCGGCGTCGGAGCGTTCATGCCTTGGCACTCTAGCGGGCACGGCCCGGCATGGGCAGCTTTTGCGTATCGGTATCGACCCCAGAATGCAGCACATCGTGCCGCCAGTTTCATAAACTGCGGCACATGAAGCTCGACACCACCGATCTGCGCATCCTGGCCGAACTGCAGGCCGACGGCTCGCTCTCCAACGTGGAGCTGGCGCGCCGCGTGCATCTCTCGCCCTCGCCCTGCCTCGCGCGCGTGAAGGCGCTGGAGACGGCGGGCGTGATCGCGCGCTACGCGGCCCTGGCCAACGCGGCGGCGCTGGGCCTGGGGCTGAACGTGTTCATCAGCATCAGCCTCAAATCGCAGGCCAAGGAGGCGCTGGCGCAGTTCGAGCGCCGCATCGCCGAGCACGAGGAGGTGATGGAGTGCTACCTGATGAGCGGCGACTCCGACTACCTGATCCGCGTGGCCGTGGCCGACATCGGCGCGCTGGAGCGCTTCATCCTGGAGCAGCTCACGCCCATCCCGGGCATCGAGAAGATCCGCTCCAGCTTCGCGCTCAAGCAGGTGCGCTACAAGACCGCCCTGCCCCTGCCGGGCGCGCCGGGCTGAACGCGCGGCGGGCCATGCCGCTCAAAGCGCGGCGTCGAACAACTCCAGTTGCGGCGGGCCCAGGTACAGATCGCGCGTCTGGCCCGCGCCCGCGTGCGCGGCGCGGAAGGCCTCCGAGCGCGTCCAGTCCTCGAAATGCGCGCGCGACTCCCAGACGGTGTGCGAGGCGAACAGCGTGCGCTCGGCCGTGGTGTCGCCGCGCAGCAGGTGGAACGACCGGAAGCCCGGCACCCCGGCCAGATGGCTGTCACGCCGGCGCCAGACCTCGACGAATTCATTCTCGCGGCCGGGGGCGATGCGGAAGCGGTTCATGGCGACGAACAGGGACATGGTCTCGGGTCTTTCTTTCGGTTGCGTTCCGGGAATGGATGGAAGAGCGATAAGCCGGCGCCTCAGAACGTGTTCACGATCTCAGGGCGCCGGGGCGTGCGCCATGCCGGCGGACGCCCCCGGGGCCGCGCCGCTGGCCGCCCGCGCGGGCATCTCGCCCGTGGCGATCCGCCGGCGCAGGTCGGCCAGTACGACCTTCACGCGGCGGGCATGCTCGGGGCCCAGGCGCAGCATGGCCTTCTGCCCGCTGGAGAGGGCCTGCAGGTGCGGGTCGGCGAATTCGTAGCGCACCCAGGGGCGCGTGGAGGGCACCTCCCCCTGCACACGGGTGAGCCGCACGCGCAGCGGCCCGGCCGGCTCGGGGGTCTGCAGCAGGTGGCCCAGCACGGCCACCAGCCGGTCGTTGAAGTAGCCCTTCGGATAGCCCAGATCCATGTAGGCCTGCTGGAACAGCGGGTAGAACTGCCGGTACAGCGCCACCGCGCGGTCGCGGGGCACGGCCTCGGCCAGGACCACCAGGGCCTCGTAGCGCGCCGCGTTGGCCGGGGCGATGGCGGCCTGCAGCGGGGCGCCGCCCTCGCCGGAGTCGTCCAGGGCCTCCTCCCGCGATGCGGCCGCATCCGCCTGCACCAGGAAATGCCCTGGCACCGGCTGCACCGGCCACAGCCGCGACGGCGCCTGCGCGCGCGGCAGGTTGTCCACGGTCACGACGATGCGGCGCACGAAGCTGTCCATGCGCAGCCTGTCGGCCACGCTGCGTGCGCCCAGCCATTCGGCCAGCGCGTGCTCGAACACGGCATCGGAGCCGTCCAGCGAAGGCAGGGCCGCAGAATCGTCCTCGGGCGGCGCCACAGGGTGCTGCGGCCAAGCCACGGGCGCGGGGGTCGCAGCCGGGGCCCGGGCAGACGGCGCCTGCGCCACGGGCGGCTGCGGCGCCTGCTCGCCCAGCGGCAGCCATCCGAACCACCACGCGGCCCCGGCCGCCGCCAGGACCGCGGCGCCGGCGGCCACCCAGGGCAGCGGCGAGGCCCTGGAGGAAATGGAGGAAGGCGGACGGAAGTCCAGCAGATCACGGTCGGGCATGCGGAATCTTTCACGAAATAGCGGAACTGGCGTGCCATGCCCGCCCATATGCCGAGACAACCAAGGCATGCAGCACACCAGCAAACCTTATTGTGAAGGCCGACCACCGCCTATCCGTAAAAGCATGTGACGGCAAAACCACTGCGCGACTCCAGATCGACTCATCTGGATCGCGGTCCTACTCCTGGTGCGCAGCCAGCGTCTCGATCGTCTTTTTCAGGTAATCGTGCCGTTTGTAGTCGATGGATGTGCTCGTCGTCTTCTGGCCTCTCTCCGTGGAGCGCCGGTCCGTGAACCGCTCCTTTCGCGCTGCGAGGGTTTCCGGCTTCCCATCACTGTCTCGGCCCACCACTGCCTCTGCCAGTTCCGGCCGAACTTCGAGAGGGCGTGTCAGCGAGTGCGCATGCTTGAAGAAACTTGCGGGCAGAAG
Source organism: Paracidovorax anthurii (assembly GCF_003269065.1). Lineage (GTDB taxonomy): Bacteria > Pseudomonadota > Gammaproteobacteria > Burkholderiales > Burkholderiaceae_C > Paracidovorax > Paracidovorax anthurii. The sequence continues at coordinate 171,437 of NZ_QLTA01000002.1, read as the reverse complement.
CTTTTGTCCATCGAGCACCTCGACCCCGTTGGGCAATCGATCTCTGCGCAAATTCGTCCCCAGCGGCACATCCTGTGCCAGCTTCTCGTGCCAGCCCTCCAGCAACCCGGCATCCTTGTGCATGCGGGAGGCGAAGCTCAGCCCAAACATCACGCAATCAGCGTCCGACTTCTGGGCTTCCGCGTCGATCACGACCACCCGGGCCTCCTGCATGCCGGGAACACTTCGCAGCTGATCGACAAACTCGGAATAGCTGTCGATGTTGTCACCCGCGCCCATCGTGGCTGTCTCCATGGCGATCACCGTCGGGGGCATGTCCGGCTTGACACGGACATCCACCACCGCGTGGTGCATTCCCTGGGGACGATTGTCGATGCGGAAGATTGCCCTGAACTGATGGTTTTGGCTGGTATCGAGGTTGCGCATTGCATCGACCAGCGACTCGGAACTGCCGTGATATGAAAGCTCCAGCCCTGGCTTGCGCAAATTCTGCGCCTGAACGATGGACCGGATGTTGGAAAGATCAGCCTTCAAGGTATCGGCATCAGGCTGCCTGCGTGCATGGATATCCACCCGGACCTTCCGCATTTCCGTATCCAGTGCAGCGAGCTTCTCGGACTGCGCGCGCACTCTGGGAGCGATTCCAGGACTGGAAAGGGCAGGCAACGAGCCCGAACGCTGGCCACGGGGCTCTTCGACCGGAGGGCTCGGCAGGGACACAGGCAGTTGGATGGAAATCTTGAGGCCGAGGCTGTTGATTTTGCGCATCGTGGGTCATCGCCATTGAAGGCAGCGGAAGGCGGGAATGCAAGCATGCTCAGACACCGGCCGGCGCTGCGCACCACGATGCACGAACGGGCATCAGCTTCTGCGAAACGGGACACGGACTTCCCGTCCATTCCATGCCCACCCATGGAAATACATGAATGCGACAGCCATGCGCAAAGCGCTTTCGGAGCGTCGCCCCCCGCGCCGCATCAGGCACGGTCCGGAGCACCCGCCTCCATCGCATGCGAAGGCCGCAAGCCGTTCAGCCAGCCCATGGCGTCCTGCAATTCAGCGGGACGGATCTCGTGCATGCCCGGGTACTCGCGGTACGTGAGGGACAGCGGCAGCGCGCGCGCATGGTCGCGGATGGCCTGCGCGCTGGCGAGCGGGATCACGTTGTCCTGCACGCCGTGGCTGACCCACAGCGACCGCCCGGCCAGGGCCCCCGGCGCCACGGCATGCGGCAGCACCTGGGGCAGCAGCCGGCTGTGCCAGACCATGGCGGCCTGCAGCAGATCGGGCCGCGTGAGCAGCAGCGACAGGGCCATGATGCCGCCCTGGCTGAAGCCGCCCACCACCACCCGCGCGGGCGGCACGCCCAGCTGCGCGGCGGCCGACTCCACCGCCCGCGCCAGCAGGCTGCGGCTGGCGGCTTCCTGCGCCTCGTGGATCGTGCGGCTGCCGTCGGGGTTGACCGCGAACTCGAACCACGCATGCGCGCCGGGCCCCATGGCATAGGGCGCGCGCAGGCTCAGCAGATGGAAATGCCCGGGCACGTGCGGCGCGAGCGCGAAGAGGTCTTTCTCGTTGCTGCCCACGCCGTGCATGAGCACGAGCAGCCAGGGTTGCGTGGTGCCCGGCGCGGCCGGGCGGTGGAGGAAGGTGAGTGGCAGATCAGGCATCGAAAGAGGACCGGGGGTAAGAGGCGAAGTTCATCGGTCCCGTTGGAGCACGCGGGGCCGAGCGGAGTTTCACACGGCGGCGTGCAGCGCGAAGGCATCCATGGCCAGGTTGCCATGCATCACCTCGCGGCTCAGGTACTGCGGCACGCGGTCGTCGCCCGCCGCCCCCAGCGCGAAGAAGAGCGGCAGGAAATGGTCGTCGCTGGGGTGGGCGCGCACGGCGTGCGGGGCCTGGCGGCGGTAGTCCAGCAGCGCGTCCAGGTCGCCGCGCTGCAGCGCGGACTCGATCCAGCGGCTGAACTCGACCACGTAGGGCAGTGCCTCGCGCGCGCCCCCGAAGAACTCGGAGAGGTTGTGCGTCATGCTGCCCGAGCCCATCACCAGCACGCCCTGCCCGCGCAGGCCGCGCAGCGCGGCGCCCATGGCATGCACCTGCTCCGGCCCCGCCCCGGCGGGCAGCGCGACCTGCACCACGGGCAGGTCGGCCTCCGGAAAGAGGTGCATCAGCGGCACCCATGCGCCGTGGTCGAACGGCCGCCGCGCGTCCCCCTGCGCGGGGATGCCCGCCTCCTGCAGCAGGGCCAGCACCTCGTGCGCCAGTGCCGGCGCGCCCGGTGCCGGGTATTGCAGTTCGTAGAGCGGCGGCGGGAAACCGCCGAAGTCGTGCCACGTGGCCGGCCGCTCGCCGGTCATCACCCAGGCGCCGCGCGCCATCCAGTGGGGCGACATCACCACCACGCCGCGCAGTTGCGGAAAGCGGCCGCGCAGCCCCTGCGCCCAGCGGGCGAGCGCCGGCCCGGTCTCACCGGGCGCCAGCGCAAAGAGAGGCGCGCCGTGCGAAACGAACAGCGCGGGCACGGCCGCATCCGCGGGCAGCGGGGTGGCGGTGGACGACGGGGAGGCAATCGATGGCAGGCCGGACATGGCGTGAAAACCCGTGGATGAACAAAGACGATGTGTCTGAATGTAGGAGCATGGGGCGGGCTTACCAAGGCCCGCGTGGGCGACACATCGTTCCATCCATCGCGCCAATCCTGCCCGTGGACCCTCTCGCCTCCAGCGCGAGATTCAGTCGCGCACCGCGCCGCGCAGCGCCTTCGTGCCGGAGCGCTGGCGCTTGGACTCCAGCCGCCGCTGCTGCGAGCCGCGCGTCGGCTTCGTGGCCCGCCGTGCGCGCGGCACCTGCGCGGCGCCGTCCACCAGCGCCTGCAGCCGCTGCAGCGCATCGGCACGGTTGGCCTCCTGCGTGCGGAACCGCTGGGCCTTGATGAGCACCACGCCCGCCTGCGTGATGCGCGCATCGCGCACCGCCAGCAGCCGCGCCTTGACGGCCTCCGGCAGCGACGAGGCCGGCACGTCGAAGCGCAGTTGCACCGCGCTCGACACCTTGTTCACGTTCTGCCCGCCGGGCCCCTGGGCGCGCAGCGCGGTGAACGCCACCTCGCGCTCGTCCACCCGGGGCGTGCCCGCGTCCATGGCTCAGGCCCCGTGCGCCAGGGCCGCGCGCAGGGCCTCGCCGAACGCCCCGGGCTGCTCGAACTGCACCCAGTGCCCCGCGCGCGGCACCAGCGCCAGCCCCCGGAAATCCGGCGCGGCGGCGCGAAAGGCCCCCTCCAGCGCGGCGATCCAGCCCTTGTAGAGCGCATCGTGCGCGCCATAGACGGCATGCACCGGGCAGCGCACACCAGGCAGCGCGCGGGCCAGGGCATCGGTGTGGGCGAGGCGGCGGCGCGGCATGCGGTCGCGCGCCACGTTCGCCACATGCACCTGCAGGGCCAGCCCCTCGATGAGGGCCGGGTCCGACAGCATCAGCTCCGCGAGGTTGTGGCGGTGCACGGTCCGCTGCGCCTGCGGCGTGGGCAGGTGCCGCCAGGCCTGGAGCGTGAAGAGCTGCCTGGGCACCACGCCCATCGCCGGCGCGCCCACCAGCACCAGCCGCCGCGCCAGCGCCGGCTCGGCCTGCAGCAGCAGTCCGGCCACCAGCCCGCCGAACGAAAACCCCACCAGATCGCAGGGCGCATCGCCCCACAGCGCCCGCATGCCCTCGGCCAGCGGCTGCACCAGCGCATCCGCGTCCGAGCCGCAGGGCGGCACGGCCGAGTCGCCGAAACCGGGCAGGTCGGGCACCCACACCGTGCGCCCCGAGGACACCAGGGCATCGATATTGCGCACCCAGTGCGTCCAGCTGCCGCTGCCGCCGTGCAGCAGCACCAGCGGCGCAGCCCCCTTGGCGGAGCCCCGCCACACGCGCCAGACCATGGAGCCCGCGCCGCAGGGCGTGGCGAGCACCACCGAGCGAGCCGCCAGCGCGGCCACCTCGGGCGGGGCTTTGCCCGCCATGCCGATCGCCGTGGCCTGCGCCGCGGCGTCCGGGGGCGCCGCCCGGCAATCCGTCACCAGGACGCCACGCCGTCGATCGCCAGCGCGTAGCCGCGCACCCCGAAGCCGCACATCACGGCCCGCGCCGCGCTGGCGATATAGGAGTGGTGGCGGAAGCTTTCGCGGGCATGCACGTTGCTGATGTGCAACTCCACCAGCGGCACGCCCGTGCCCTTCACGGCATCGAGCAGCGCCACGCTGGTGTGGGTATAGGCCGCCGCGTTCAGCACCACGCCGGCCAGCTCGCCCGCCGCGTGCAGCCGCCCCGCCTCGTGGAGCCAGTCCACCAGATCGCCCTCGTGGTTGCTCTGGCGGAACTGCAGCGCCAGGCCGTGCCGGGCGCAGGCCTCGGCGCACAGCCGCTCCACGTCGGCCAGGGTCTGGGCGCCATACACCGCCGGCTCGCGCGTGCCGAGCAGGTTCAGGTTGGGGCCATTGAGGACGAAGACGGTACGGGGGGATGTCACGGGACGGTTACTCCAGATCCAGGGGCAGCGGCGAAAAACGCCGGATTATGCGGCCCCACGAAAAATGGCCCCGATCGGGGCCAGAGCAGCGTTCCGCGGAACGCCCCGCGCGGATGGCGGGGCGGGAAGGGTCTCAGCGCCAGTAGCCGCCGCGATGCCAATGCGGCCGACCATAGTAGCCATAGCCACCGCCATACACCACGGGCGGCGGCGGCGCATAGTAAATGGGCCGGGGGGCCACATAGGCCACGGGCGGGGCCGGGTAATAGACGGGTGCCGGGGGGTAGTACACGGGGGGCGGCGCATACACCGGTGGCGCGGCATACACCGGCGGTGCGGCATACACCACGCCCGGGCCGGAGCCGACCCCCAGTGCCACGCCGGGGGAATTGATGCCGATGGACCAGAACACGTCGCGCGCCTGCGCGGCGCCCGAGCCCGCCAGCAGCGCCAGCCCCACACCGGCCGTGGCCGCGATGGCAGCGAGAGAACGGCTTTTGGTCATGGAAATCTCCTTGTAAAGCGGGGGCCACGCTGCGAACGAAGCGCGGGACGCGCGGCCCGGTACGCCAACTAACGCACCACAGGCCCCAAAGGATGGCACAAAGGGCGAACGATCTTGTTTCCGGACGTAGCGACCTTTGTTGCAGAGGGTTACCACCAAGGGGTGCCGCCTAAAATGCGCCCATGAGTTCCCATGCCCCTTCCAGCTCCCCCGCAGAGACCGCCAAACCCAGCCATTTCCTGCGCCAGATCATCGAAGCCGACCTGGCCCAGGGCAAGCACGCGCAGGCCCGCTGGGCCGGCACCCCGGGCGATGCCGCCCACCACGCCGCCGGCCAGCCCGACCCGGCCAAGATCCGCACCCGCTTCCCGCCCGAGCCCAACGGCTACCTGCACATCGGCCACGCCAAGAGCATCTGCCTGAACTTCGGCCTCGCGCGCGACTACGGCGGCGTGTGCCACCTGCGCTTCGACGACACCAACCCCGAGAAGGAAGACCAGGAATACGTCGACAGCATCATCGACGCCGTGCGCTGGCTGGGCTTCGACTGGGCGCAGATCGGCCAGCCCCCCGGCAGCGCCGCGCCCTACCAGGCCAGCGACTACTTCGGCTTCATGTACCGCGCCGCCGAATACCTCGTCGAGGCCGGCCACGCCTACGTGGACGAGCAGACGCCCGAAGAGATGCGCGCCAACCGCGGCGACTTCGGCAAGCCCGGCGTGGACAGCCCCTTCCGCAGCCGCACCCCGGCCGAGAACCTCGCGCGCCTGCGCGAGATGAAGGCCGGCCAGCTGCCCGACGGCGCCGCCGTGCTGCGCGCGAAGATCGACATGGCATCGCCCAACATCAACCTGCGCGACCCGGCCATCTACCGCATCAAGCATGCCGAGCACCACAACACCGGCAACCAGTGGTGCATCTACCCGATGTACACCTTCGCGCACCCCATCGAGGACGCGCTGGAGCGCATCACCCACAGCATCTGCACGCTGGAGTTCGAAGACCAGCGCCCCTTCTACGACTGGCTGCTCGACCGGCTGGCCGAAGGCGGCCTCATCGCTACGCCGCAGCCGCGCCAGTACGAGTTCGCGCGGCTGAACCTCACCTATGTGGTCACCAGCAAGCGCAAGCTCAAGCACCTGGTGGACCAGGGCATCGTGAGCGGCTGGGACGACCCCCGCATGCCCACCATCGTCGGCCTGCGCCGCCGCGGCTACACGCCCGAGGCCCTGCAGCTCTTCTGCGAGCGCATCGGCGTGACCAAGGACTATTCCTGGATCGACTACGCCACGCTCGAAGGCTGCCTGCGCGAAGACCTGGAGAACCAGGCCCACCGCGGCATGGCCGTGCTCGACCCGGTCAAGCTCGTGCTGACCAACTGGGACGAGGTCTTCGGCGCCGGCCACCAGGAGCCCTGCCAGCTCCCTGCCCTGCCCCATCCGCCCGAAGGCACCGAGGCGCCCGTGCGCCACTTCACCCTGGGCAAGGAAGTGTGGATCGAGCGCGAAGACTTCGAGGAAACGCCCCCCAAGGGCTACAAGCGCCTGTTCCCCGGCAACAAGGTGCGCCTGAAGGGCGGCTACGTGATCGAATGCACCGGCTGCGAGAAGGATGCCGGCGGCCAGGTCACGCAGGTGCTCGCCACCGTGGTGCCCGACACCAAGAGCGGCACCCCCGGCGCCGACAGCGTGAAGGTGAAAGCCGCCATCACCTGGGTGGGCGCGGCCGACGGCGTGCAAGCCGAGGTGCGGCTGTACGACCGCCTGTTCACCGACGCCCAGCCGGACGCGGGGGGCAAGGATTTCCTGGCGCTGCTGAACCCGGACAGCCTGAAGGTGGTCACGGCCTACGTGGAGCCTTCGCTGGCGCAGGCGAAGCCCGACGAGAAGTTCCAGTTCGAGCGCTTCGGCTACTTCGTGGCGGACCGCAAGGACCATGCGGCGGGCAGGCCGGTGTTCAATCGGGTGACCGGGTTGAAGGATTCCTGGGGGAAGTAACGGGTCCGGTCGTCCGGCAGGAAAAGCCAGCAAGCCGAGGGGTTTGCTGGCTTTTTTGCTGAAAAGCCCTCCGCTTTTGGTCCATCGGCGACGCCCTCCGCCTGCTGCGAGAACCTGCATCCTGCGATCGCGGGAGAGAGGAAGGGAGACGCTCCGTGTCGGCCGCGCAACAAGCGTGACCACCGATTGACGGGTCCGTCTGGATGTCGCAACCTTCGCGCCCAGAGATACCCCGGATATCAAAGAAACGGCACGGGGCAAGGAGGGGGGGAATGGTAGACGAACGCGTCATCGAGTTCCGCGCGGGCGACGGCCGCGCGTGCAACCTGATCCACATCCGCGGGCCGCGCGAGCCGGACCGCGGTCCGGTGCTGCTGGTGCACGGCGCCGGCGTGCGCGCCAACATCTTTCGACCGCCCAACGACACGCATTTCGTCGATGCCCTGCTCGACCATGGCTACGACGTATGGCTGGAGAACTGGCGCGCCAGCATCGACCTGCCCCCGTGCGAATGGACGCTGGACGACGCCGCGCTGCACGACCATCCCGCGGCGGTGAACAAGGTGCTGGAGCTGACCGGCGCGCGCACACTCAAGGCCGTGGTGCACTGCCAGGGCTCCACCAGCTTCATGCTCTCCGCCGTGGCGGGACTGCTGCCGCAGGTCACCACCATCGTCTCCAACGCGGTGTCGCTGCACCCGCAGGTATCCTGGGTCTCGCACCGGAAGAGCCGCTACGCGGTGCCCCTCGTGGGCTGGATGACACCCTACCTCAATCCCCAGTGGGGCGACAGCGCGCAGGGCTTGGTGCCGCGCATGCTGCAGGGGCTGGTCAAGCTCACCCACCACGAATGCGCCAACGGCGTGTGCCGCTTTTCCAGCTTCACCTACGGCACCGGGTTCCCGGTGCTGTGGCGCCACGAGAACCTGAGCGACCGCACCCATGACTGGGTCCGCCAGGAATTCGCCAATGTGCCCCTGACCTTCTTCCGGCAGATGGCGCGCTGCCTGGACGCCGGCCACCTCGTGTCGCAATTGCCCGGCCTGCCGGCCGATCCGACCGCGGCGCCGCCGCGCACGGATGCGCGCATCGCCTTCATCGCCGGCGAGCTCAACGATTGCTTCCGGTGGCAAAGCCAGCAGGCCAGCTTCGACTGGTTCGAGCGCCACCACCCCAATCACCATTCGCTGCACGTGCTGGGGGGCTACGGCCACCTGGATGTGTTCATCGGCAAGAACGCCGGGCGTGACACCTTTCCGGTGTTGATCTCGGAACTGGACGCCCCGCACTGACTGTCCGGGGAGGGAGGAGAAGACATGGCGATTCCCGCCCGACAACGGCGCCTGGCCGGGCGCCACGCACTGGTCGACGGCATCCCGTTCACGATGCCGGTCAACTCGGAACAGTCACCGGCACTGATGGCGGTGTTCTCGATCGACGCCGATGCGGCCGCGCGGCTGCTGCCCGGCGGCGAGGTGCATCCGCTGCGCCTGTGGAAGCGCGCATTGCTGGTGCTGACCGTGATCCACTACAAGATCACCGACATCGGCGCCTACATCGAGTATTCGATCGCGATCGCCTGCACCCACGGCCGCAGGCCCGCACCGCGGCTGCTGCCCGGGCTGCTGATGAAGACCTTCGGCACCGGCCAGTACGTCTGGGACCTGCCGGTGTCCACCGAGGTGTCCGTCAAGGGCGGCAAGGGCATCTGGGGCATGCCCAAGCACCAGGCCAGCCTGGACTTCGTGGTCGGCGAACGCTGGGTGAGCAGCCAGTACGACCTCGACGGCCAGATGATGATGCGCGTGGACGTGCGCAAGCCCGCTTCGGCGTGGCTGCCGGTGAACATGGGCGCGGCCAATTACTGCGCCTTCCGCGGCATGCTGATGAAGTCCTACATCTACTTCCAGGGCAAGCTGGGTTTCTCGCTGTTCAAGCCGGGGGCGGCGCGCCTGCTGATCGGCGACCACCCGCGCATGGCGCCGCTGAAAACGCTGGACATCGACCCCGACCCGATCGCCGCGGGCTTCTTCCCCTCCACGGCCGGCGTACTGGACGACCACTTCGAGTGCTGGTTCCTGACCGAACAGCAGGTGCCCGCACAATCCATCCAGGGGCTGGAGACGACCTATCCGCTGGGCCAGTCGCAGCAATGGCTGGCGCCCCCCAACCGCCGGGCCGACTGGGAGGGCGCGCCATGAAGAGCCGGCTGCTGATGACCAACCACGTGCTCCTGCTGCTGTGCGCTTCCATGTACCTGGGAACGGGCGGCTCGCTGGTGCTGTTCTCCTTCCCCGTGGCGCCGCAGATGACGCCGGACAACTATTACCTGCAGTTCGTGCCGCAGGTGCAGGCAGCCACCGAGTTCTTCACCACCATGACCAAGCTGATGCTGGCCGCTGCGCTGGTCATGCTGTGGTCGGAATGGCGCCAGCCCACGCGCTGGGTGCCCATCGTGGTGCTGCTGGGCGTGCTGGCCGCCACGGGGCTCACGGTGAAGTGGATTTTCCCTCTCAATGCCGCCATGGCCGGCCACATCCAGGATGCCGGCGAACTGCACCGCGTGCTGGACGAATGGATGCAGCTCAACCGCATCCGGGTGGGCCTGTGGTCCGTGCAATGGGCGGCGCTGGCCTGGTTCTTCGCCCGCTGGGCCTACCGCAGCCGCTACTCGGCCCTGGGGCAATGACATGGACCTGCTGACACTGCAACGCCGCGCCGTCGCCGCCATTGCGGCCATCACCGTGCTGACCGGTGCCGCCCAGATGGCGGCGGGCGGGCCTCTGCTGGCGCTGATCTCCAACGCCCCTACCCCGCTGGGCGCCCACCTGTTCGCCACCGTCGGCATGTTCATGGTGCTGTTCGGCGGGGCCACGCTGCACGCGCAGCGCCAGCGCGAGGCCCTGCCCATCGTGCTGTTGTGGGGCGGCCTGCAGAAACTGCTGGCCGCCGCCCTGGTGGCCTGGGGCGTGGCACGCGGGGCCTTCGTCCCGCTGGCGCTGGCGGTGGCCGCCTTCGATTTCGCCAGCGGGCTGCTGTACTGGAGCCTGCGGCGCAAGGGGGGATGAGCGATGGAGTCGCTGGCACGCATCTTCTTCTGGGGCTACGCACTGATGCTCGTGGGCATCGGCGCCAGCGGCATGCTCATCGCGGGCTGGGAGCTGCCCACCGTGTTCGCCGTCGATCTGCAGGCCATGGGCGAGCCGCAGCGCGCCACGCTGCTGAACCAGTACCGCTTCCTGAAAGCGCTGGAACTCGCCTTCGGCCTGTTTTGCCTGGCCTACCGGCGCGACATCTTCGGGCAGCCGCGTGCGCTTTGCGTGTTCCTGGCCGGGCTGTCGGCCGGCGTGGCGGCACGCGCCGGCAGCTGGCTGGCCGACGGCACGCCGCGCCCCGTCTTCCTGGTCTTCATGGCGCTGGAGTTGGCCACTGGCGTGCTCGTGTGGCTGGCCGCGCGCCGCAGGAGCCCGGCATGAACCGCGAAGCCAGCCACCAGCCGTCCATCGCGGCGGGCGATCCCGGGCTGCGCCGCGCCCTCGTGCTGGCCGGCGGCGGCATGCGGGTGGCCTATCAGGCCGGCGCCGTCAAGGCGCTGTTCGACGACGGCTTGCGTTTCAGCCACGCCGACGGCGCGTCTGGCGGCACGCTCAACCTCGCGGCGCTGCTGTCCGGCGTGAGCCCGGACGCGCTGTGCGACCGCTGGCGCACCCTGCCCTTGGCCGGCTTCGCCGCCTTGCGGCCCGCGCCGGAATACCTGCACATGGCCCACATGCCAGCCCTGGGCAGCGCGCAAGGCATGGTGGAGAAGATCTACCCGGGGCTGGGGATCGACCTGGACCGCATTCGCGCCGCAACCGGCATCGACGCCAGCTTCAATGTCTGCCGCTTCGACGACAAGACCGTGGTGCCCCTGCCGCACGGCGAACTGGACCTGCCGCGCCTGGTGGCTGCGGCCTCGCTGCCGATCTTCCTGCCCGCGGTCCAGGCAGTCGGCAGCACATGGACCGACGCGGTCTGGATCAAGGACGCCAACCTGCTGTCCTGCGTGGAGCGCGGCGCGCGCGAGCTGTGGCTGGTCTGGTGCATCGGCAACACGCCGCAGTACCGCAACGGCGCCTTCAACCAGTACGTGCACATGATCGAGATGAGCGCGCTGGGCGCCTTGAACTGGGAGCTGGCGGCCATCGCCGACATCAACCGGCGCATCGCGGCCGGCGAGGCGGTGCACGGCAGCCGCGAGCCCATCGTGGTGCACGTGATCAAGCCCGAGGTGCCGCTGCCGCTGGACCCCGATTTCTTCCTCGGGCGCATCGATGCCGCCACGTTGATCGACATGGGCTACCGCGACGCCCGGCGCACGCTGCGCGAGCGACGCCCGGCACCGCTGGATCCCAGTGCCACGGCGATGCGCGAACCCGGCATGGGAGTGAGCTTCCGTGAAACCATGGCCGGGCCGTTCAGCCTGGGCCAGGCCGACCCGCAGGCGGGCGCACGCGGCGCCACGCGGCTGGCCATGCATGCCACCATCCACATCGAGGACGTCGCGTCCTTCGTGGCCGATCCGCGGCACCAGGCTGGCTTGACGGGGCACATCGACTTCGAGCCCTGGGGCCGGGCGATCCCCGCTCAGTCCGGCGTGTTCGGGCTGTTCAGCCCCAGCGGCGACCCGGCGCTGACCTACATGGTCTATGAGCTGGGTTTCCGCCACCAGGGCCAGGACTACTACCTGGCCGGCAAGAAGCACGTGCGGCTGGGCGGCCCCTGGCGCCTGTGGGGCGAAACCACCACGCTCCATACGCTGCTGCACAAAGGCTGCGATGCCGGCGGGGAAGTGATCGGCGCAGGAATCCTGAGCCTGGGCGTGGGCGACCTGCTGCGGCTGCTGCGCACCGTGCATTCCACCAACGCCCCGACGGCACGGGCGGGGGCCGGCGCCGTCGGGCGCTTCTTCGGCTTCTTCATGTCCGAGCTGGCGCGTACCTACCTGCGGCGCGCGCCGCGCCCCACGCCATGAAACCCAACGCCTCGCCCCACTCGCGCATCGAGTTCTACACGCACGAGCGCATGGTCAACTGGCTCGGCCCGCTGCAATTGCTGCAGACCGGGCTGCGCACCGCCGTGGCCGTCACGCTGGGTGCCTTCGCCGATCCACGCGAGGTGCAGGCGGCGCTCAAGCCCTCGTCCACCAATCCGCCGGTCGATGTGCCCGCCGACGCCGAGGGCGGCGTCTGGGTCGACTATCTGGCCGACACGGGCGACGGCTGGGATTCGACGTACTCGATGGCCCTGTGCGTCAGCCAGGACGTGCGGCTGCGCGAACCGGACCTGACCCTGCCGCGCGGCCGCGTGCTGCTGCTGGGCGGAGACCAAGTCTATCCCACGCCCGCACGCAACGGCTACCGCACCCGCTTCCTGGACCCGTTCCGCGCCGCATCGCCGGCGCCGGTGCCAACCGATCCGCCCAAAGACCCCGACGAGCCCGTGGCCGTGGCCGATCCGCGCGTGATCGTGGCCACGCCCGGCAACCACGATTGGTACGACGGCCTGCGCGGCTTCGCCCAGCTGTTTTGCAACGGCAAGCCGGTGGGCGACTGGCAGACGCGCCAGCGCACCAGCTACTATGCCTTGCGGCTGCCCGGCGGCTGGTGGGTGTGGGGGCTGGACCTGCAGCTGGAATCCGCGATCGACCGCCCGCAGCGCGAATACTTCGAGCAGATGAAGCTGCTGCTGCAGCCCGGCGACCGCGTCGTGGTCTGCACGCCCGAGCCCAGCTGGGTGGACGAGGCCGAACGCGTGGCGCGCGAGGATCAGAAGACACTGCCGTCCATCGAAACGCAGACCCCGCGCTTTCGCAGCCTGCGCGACATCGAGCAGTTGCTGGGAGCCCACCTCGCCGCCGTGCTGGCCGGCGATTCGCACCACTACGCGCGCTACGCGCCCCAGGCCGGCACGGCCGGACCGCAACGCATCACCTGCGGCGGCGGCGGCGCCTTCCTGCATGGCACGCACCAGCTGCCGGACCCGCCCAAGCCGATCGCGGTGGCAGGGGTTCGCCAGCACTACGCGCTCAAGGGCGTCTATCCGGACAAGCGGACCTCCGAGCGCTTGCGCAACCGCGCATGGCGGCTGCCCACGCGCAATCTCTCGTTCTGCGGCGTGCTGGCCGTGCTCTACCTGCTGTTCGTGTGGATGGTGCAAAGCGCCAGCAAGGTGCCGCATCCCGCACGAGGCTCCCTCAGCCTGATGGAAAAGCTCGCGCAACTGGAGGCGACCTGGGGCCACGTCGGCGAAGCCTGGCACCAGTTGTTCTGGGCGATGGCGCACAGCCCGTCCTCGGTGGTGTTCGCGCTGGCCATCATCGCGAGCTGCGCCGCCCTGTCGGCCAGCGGCGTCAAGCGCGGCACGCAACTGGCCTTCGCGGCCGGCGCATTGCACGGCCTGCTGCACCTGGGCCTGGCGGTCGGCCTCCTGTGGCTCATGGGGCGGGTGAACCTCACGCACCTGGGCTGGAGCGCGGACGACCTGCGGCAGGTGGCGCTGTTCGGCCTCGAGACCCTGCTGCTGGGCGGCGGCTTCGGCGGGCTGCTGTTCGGGATCTGGATGGTGCTGGCCAATGCGCTGTGGGGCCTGCATGGCGAAGAGGTGCTCTCCTCCCAATGCATCGCCGACCACAAGTGCTTTCTGCGCATGCACTTCACGCCCGCCGGCCTGACCATCTACCCGCTCAAGCTGGACAAGGTCTGCCGCCGCTGGTCCATGGGCCACGGCGTGCAGCAGCTGGCGCGCGTGAAGCGCACCTGGCGCCTGCGCGTGGCCGCCGGTGCCGTCGGGCCGCGCTTCGTGCCGGCGGCGGGCCAGGCCTCGCCGGTCGCTTCGCTGCAACTGATCGAACCGCCCATCACCATCCCACGTTGAGGAGCACCCCGTGAGCGCACACGACTTCGATGCGATCGTCATCGGCAGCGGGTTCGGCGGCGCCGTTTCGGCCTGCAGGCTGGCGCAGGCCGGCCTCAAGGTGCTGGTGCTGGAACGCGGGCGGCGCTGGACACCCCAGACCTATCCCCGGGCCGCGGACGACCCCTGGCTCTGGGACCAGGGCAACGCCCACCGCCTCAACGGCTGGGCCGATCTGCGCACCTTCTCCGACATGTGGGTGGTGGCCGCAGCCGGCGTCGGCGGCGGCTCGCTGATCTACGCCAACGTGTCGGTGGAAGCCAAGCCCGAGGTATTCCGGCGCGGCTGGCCGCCGGAGATCACCCATGCAGCGCTGCAGCCCTACTACGACGAGGTGGGCCGCATGCTCGATGTGCAGGAGCTGCCGGACAACCAGCTCACCGCGCGCACCCTGCTCATGCGGGAGGCGGCCCAGGCCTGCGGCTGGGGCGACCGCTTCCGCAAACTGCCGCTGGCCGTGAGCTTCGATCCCAGGTGGGACCCCGCGCGGCCCGAGCCGCGCGATGACCGGCATTCGCAATCATTCGTCAACGCGCACGGCAAGCCGCAGGGCACGTGCGTGCAATGCGGCAACTGCGACATCGGCTGCCAGGTCTCGGCCAAGAACACGCTGGACCTCAACTACCTGGCGGTGGCCGAAGCCCACGGCGCCAAGATACGCCCGCTGCACCTGGTGCACAAGCTGGAGCCGCTGGCGCAGGGCTGGCGGGTGCACTTCGACATCCTCGAGCCCGACGGCCAGCGGCGCGTTCCGGGCTCGCTGAGCGCCGCCAAGGTGCTGCTGGGCGCCGGCTCCATCGGCAGCACCGAGTTGCTGCTGCGCTGCCGCGACGAGCATGGCACGCTGCCCGGGCTGTCCGCGCGCCTGGGCCACGGCTGGGCCCACAACGGCGATTTCGCGACCCCCGCGTTCTACGACGGGCGCACCATCTCGCCCTCGCACGGCGTGACCATCTCGGCGGCCATCGACCTGCTGGACCACAGCGGCCCCGACGGCCAGGGACTGTTCGTGGAGGACGGCGGCGTGCCCAACCTGGCCGGACACTTCGTGCGGCGCCGCCTCGCCAGGCTGCCGCGCGGCAAGCTGCGCGGCTTCTGGCGGGAACTGGGGACGCTGGTGGACGACGGCGACCCGCTGGAGAACATGATGCCCTGGTTCGGCCAGGCGCTGGAGCCCGCCGACGGCCGCTTGCGGCTGGGCCGCAAGTGGTACGCCCCCTGGCAGCGCACGCTGCGCATGGAGTGGTCCAGCCGGCGCTCCGAGCCGGTCATCGAATCCATGATCGCGGCCCACAAGCTGCTGTCTCAAAAGACAGGGGGCCGACCCATGGTCCCGCCGACCTGGACGCTGCTGCGCAACCTGGTGACGCCGCACCCGCTGGGCGGTTGCAACATGGGGCTGACGGCTGCCAACGGCGTGGTAGACGCCCAGGGCCGGGTATTCGGCTATGAAGGCCTGTACGTGATGGACGGCGCCATCGTGCCGCGCGCGCTGGGCCTCAACCCCTCGCGCACGATCGCGGCGCTGGCCGAGCGCAACGTCGACCTGCTGTTGCAGGCGGAGCGCGGTAGCGGCACCGGCATCGGCCCCCGGCGGGCAACGCCCGCCGCGGCATCCCCTGCGGCCAGCGCCATGGCCGGCGGTGTTTCCGGATAGTCGCCGGGTGCCGGGCGGCGCAGGTGCAAGACGGCAGCCACACCAGCGCTGGCGACCTCTCCTCGAACACCCGCACGCGGGCGCCTCAGCCGTTCGACACCTTTTCGCTCAGGCAGGGGGTGCACCACGCACCTGGTGACAGCCCCCTCTCACCTGGACCCGTTGCACCACTGCTGCTCACACGGCACCCCATCCCCATTGCCATCCATCCGCGTGCCAGGGCAGTTCTGCAGGAACAGCTTGGCCTCCTGGCACGAGGTCATCTGGCTGCACATCGTGCGGCCATCGCAACGAAAGCCCGGGGGCACGGACTCCTGGTGGGCGCGGATGGCGGTCTCGGGCGCGGGCAGGGAGGCGCCATGCCGGACGGCGCGGCCCATGTACAGGGTGTAGCTCAGCCAGCCGACAGCCCCCACGACGCACAGCGCCAGTAGCGCGGAGGCAAAGCCCCGGCCCTCCCGTGGCGCGTGGCGTGCCGAATGGCCGGCATGCAGGCCATGGGCCCCCGCCATGGGGCGGCGGCTGGAAGCCCCCAACGATTCCCCCTGACAAAGCACGCGCACGGCGCGCTTGCGGCCATCCTTGGCCGGCTCCACCTCGAAGGTCAGGACTTCGCCCGGGGTGGGAATCCTGTCCCTGCGCCGGAAGGCGGAGATGTGCACGAACAGCTCGGCCCCGCCATCGTCCGCCACGATGAAGCCAAAGCCCCGCTCGGCGTTCCATTGTTTCAGGCGCCCTCCAAAGCGCATCCCCATATCGCTCCCTCCCCGTGCGCCACATGGCTTGGCACTACGACTCGCTGATGAACAGTCCCACAGCCCGCAGTGTCGCATCCGTTCCGCGCCACACGGCACGGGTGGCGACACGGACCGGAGCGGGTCGAACGGGCAGGCAGAAAAAATGCCAAGGGGCCGCGGGGCCAAGGGGCCGAGGGGGCCGGGCTCAATGCTGCGCGCGAAGAGCAAGCCACGCCGGTCGCCACCACGCCATCCTGCGCCGCGCGGGGCGTGGCAAGCCGCCCAGCCGCATCCGGGGCGTTGGCGCGACCTCGACGCTCCATGTGCGGCCATCGTCGAAGAATGAGAAGCGCACCGTGCGCGGGGCTACCTGCACCGCGTCCTTGAAGAGGGCCGGCGTGTACGGCGCCGAAAGCTCCATCACATCCAGCACCCGCCCGTCGCGTGCCAGCCAGTGGATGTGCAGGGCCTCCTCATAAGGCGTGTCTTCCGTCGTGAAGACGAGATATCCATCCTCCGCCTCGAACTGGGCCTCCAGCACGGCGCCATCCACTTCGACGACCTGCGCCATTGCGCTGCATTCCAGGCGAAGCCTGGGCGTCTTCGTTTCATCCGCAGTACGGCTTTGCACCACGAACGCCGAGGAGGGTCTGAGCGGGCGCATCAGAGCCCCTGTCCGAAAGAACGATCCGCCCCCCAGGCACCCGGGGCACTCCCGATGAAGCCCCCGGCAGCGCCATGCCCCCGGGCGCCACCGGCCCCCAGGCCCATCCGGCGGCCACGCCGCCCGCCGCATTCCCGGCGAACCCGCCACGGCCCCGTGCCCGTGCACCGCATCTCCGTCACCATCCTTGATATCCCTTCTGTCCAATCTCTCCTGAATCTGGCAAAACCGGGGTGGCGCGACTCCCCTTCCCCGCCAGCGTGTGCCCTCACCCACCCGAAGCCACCGGCCCGCCCTGCCAAGGGACCCCATGCACATAGCGGCGCTGCATCCCATAAATTAGTTTTCTTCAATAGAAATTGAAACCCAATAAACATATCCTTCACCCCATTGCAGCCCCATCCCACGCACACAGAAAAGGAGTGACCCATGAGCAGTGAACCCAAGTGCCCCTTCCATGCCACCGCCCAAGCCGCCAAGACCAGCGTCGGCTCGCGCTCCAACCGCGACTGGTGGCCCAACCAGTTGAACCTGGGCATCCTGCACCAGCACGCTCCCGCCTCCAATCCGATGGACGCCGGCTTCGACTACGCCGAGGCCTTCCGCAAGCTCGACTACGCCGCGCTCAAGGCCGACCTGAAGGCGCTGATGACCGATTCGCAGGACTGGTGGCCGGCCGACTGGGGCCACTACGGCGGCCTGTTCATCCGCATGGCCTGGCACAGCGCCGGCACCTACCGCACGGCCGACGGCCGGGGGGGCGGCGGCTCGGGCAACCAGCGCTTCGCGCCGCTCAACAGCTGGCCCGACAACGGCAACCTGGACAAGGCCCGCCGCCTGCTCTGGCCGGTCAAGCAGAAGTACGGCAACGCCATTTCGTGGGCCGACCTGATGATCCTGGCCGGCAACGTGGCGCTGGAATCCATGGGCTTCAAGACCTTCGGCTTCGGCGGCGGCCGCGCCGATATCTGGCAGCCCGAGGAGGACATCTACTGGGGCGCCGAGGAGCAATGGCTCGCGACCAGCGACAAGCCCCACAGCCGCTATTCCGGCGAGCGCCAGCTGGAGAACCCCCTGGCCGCCGTGCAGATGGGCCTGATCTACGTGAACCCCGAAGGGCCGGACGGCAACCCCGACCCCGTGGCCTCGGGCCGCGACGTGCGCGAGACCTTCGCCCGCATGGCCATGAACGACGAGGAGACCGTGGCGCTGGTGGCCGGCGGCCACACCTTCGGCAAGGCGCACGGCGCGGGCGACCCGACGCTGGTGGGCCGCGAGCCCGAGGGCGCGGACATCGCCGAGCAGGGCCTGGGCTGGACGAACAAGTTCGAATCCGGCCGGGGCGTGCACACCACCACCAGCGGCATCGAGGGCGCCTGGAAGCCCAACCCGACGACCTGGGACAACGGCTATTTCGACATGCTGTTCGGCTACGAGTGGGAGCTGACCAAGAGTCCCGCCGGCGCCCACCAGTGGGTGGCGAAGAACGTGAAGCCCGAGCACCTGATCCCGGACGCGCACGACCCGTCGAAGAAGCACCCGCCGATGATGACCACGGCCGACCTGTCGCTGCGCTTCGACCCGGCCTACGAGAAGATCTCGCGCCGCTTCCACCAGGACCCGCAGGCCTTCGCCGATGCGTTCGCCCGCGCCTGGTTCAAGCTGACGCACCGCGACATGGGGCCGAAGTGCCTCTACCTCGGCCCGGAAGTGCCGGCCGAGGAGCTGATCTGGCAAGACCCGCTGCCCGCCGTGGACCACGCCCTGATCGACGCCAAGGACATCGCGGACCTGAAGGCCCGCGTGCGGGCCTCGGGCCTGCCGGTGGCCGAGCTGGTGGCCACCGCCTGGGCTTCGGCGTCCACGTTCCGCGGCTCCGACAAGCGCGGCGGCGCCAACGGGGCGCGCATCCGCCTCGCGCCGCAGAAGGACTGGGAGGTGAACCAGCCCGCGCAGCTCGCCCGGGTGCTCTCGGTGCTCGAAGGCATCCAGGCCACCTTCAACGCCGCGCAGGCGGGCGGCAAGAAGGTGTCGCTGGCCGACCTGATCGTGCTGGCCGGCGGCACGGCCGTGGAAGTGGCCGCCAAGGCCGCGGGCCATGCCGTGGAGGTGCCGTTCACGCCGGGCCGCGCCGATGCCACGCAGGCGCAGACCGACGTGGAGTCGTTCGACGTGATGGAGCCGCAGGCCGACGGCTTCCGCAACTACCAGAAGCAGGCCTATGCCGTGCCGGCCGAGGCGCTGCTGGTGGACAAGGCCCAGCTCCTCACGCTGGGCGCGCCGGAGATGACGGCGCTGGTGGGCGGCCTGCGCGTGCTGGGCGCCAACGTGGGCGGCGCGCCGCACGGCGTGTTCACCCGGCGCCCGGGCCACCTCACCAACGACTTCTTCGTCAACCTGCTCGACATGCGCACGGTGTGGCGCCCCGCGTCGGACGCGAACACGCTCTACGAAGGCCGTGACCGCAAGAGGGACGAGGCGAAGTGGACGGCCACGCGCGCGGACCTGGTGTTCGGCTCCAACTCGCAGTTGCGCGCGCTGGCCGAGGTGTATGCGCAGGACGACGCCAAGGACAAGTTCGTGCGCGACTTCGTGGCGGCCTGGGCCAAGGTCATGGACCTGGACCGCTTCGACACGAAGTAAGCCCGCGCCCGGCGCGCCGGTGGAAAGACGGGGCCGTCTTTCCATCGACCCGGGCGGTTTGCGATAAGGTCACGCCTTCGCGTCGCGGGGCCCGTGCCGGCAGGCGCGGGCCCCGCTTTTCTTTTGATCCATCGTCGATTCCATGAACTTCTCCGACCGCCTCCGCCAGCTTCCCTCCGTCGCCCATCTCTCCGGCCTGCACCTGCTCGATGCACAGGGCCGGACGGTCGCCACCCTCGAGAACAAGCCGGGCCAGGCCGGCTCGCTGGCCGTCTACCACGCGCTCGCGGCGCTGTACGGCGGCACGATCACGCCGGAGGCCGCCGGCCTGGGGCTGGAGTGGTACGCCGAGCACACGGCCGATGCGCAGGCGCACCCCGGCAAGCACCCCAACATCGACCGCCTGATCGCCTGGGCGCAGGGCGGCGACAGCCATCCCGTGCGCCTCGTCGCGCAGGCCGGCTGACGCGGGCGGTCCGCCATGGCTGCCACCGCATCCCGCCGCCGCTGCCTCCAGGGCCTGCTGGGGCTCTCCGGCTCCGCGCTGCTGCAGGCCGGCGCGGGGCTCGGCGCCATGGGCGGGCCCGCCCGCCACGCACATGCGGGCCCGCAGGGCGTGTGGCCCCGGCCGCTGGCCGTGCCCGGCGGCGTGGCCCGCCTCTCGCTGGGGCCGGCGGCCGAGCGCCCGCGCGCGTTCGCGGGCGACGTGCCGCTGCTGGTGCTGGGCGATGCCATCGAGTGGACGGCCCTCGTGGGCATCGCGCTCTCCGCGCCCACGGGCCCGGCGCAGATCGCCGTGCAGGGGCCCGATGGCGCCACGCGCCCGGTCGGCTATGCGGTGGAGCCCAAGCGCTACCGCGAGCAGCGCCTGACGGTGGCGCCGCGCACGGTGGATCTCTCGCCCGCGGACAACGCCCGCTACGAGCGCGAGCGCGCCCACCAGCAGCAGGTGATGGCCACCTTCTCCACCCCGCTGCCGCGCGCGGCCGACCTGGCGATGCGCCAGCCGGTGCCGGGCCGGCGCTCCAGCTCGTTCGGGCTGCGGCGCGTGTTCAACGGCCAGGCCCGCAACCCGCACAGCGGCATGGACATCGCGGCGGCCACCGGCACGCCCGTGGTGGCGCCGCTGCCGGGCCGGGTGATCGACACGGGCGACTACTTCTTCAACGGCGGCACGGTGTGGCTGGACCACGGCGGCGGCCTGCTCACGATGGTCTGCCACCTGAGCGCCATCGACGTGCGCGTGGGCGACGTGGTGAAGGCCGGCGAGCCGTTCTGCAAGGTCGGCGCCACCGGCCGCGCGACCGGGCCGCACCTGCACTGGGGGGTGATGCTCAACCGCGCGATGGTGGACCCAGCGCTGTTCCTGCCGGCATGACGCTACACTTTCAATAGCAAACAACATAGCATTCGCGGCGACGTGGACGCGAAAAGACTGCATACCCCCCTCCCATGCCCCCTCCACCTCCTTCGTCCCGTACACCGCGTGCCCCCCGCGCTCCCGCCCGTGCGCCCGCGCGGGCGGCAGGCCCTGGCCCCGCACGCCTGCTGCGCTTCCACAAGCCCTACGGCGTGCTGAGCCAGTTCACGCCCGAGGGGCGCTGGCGCGGGCTCCAGGACTTCATCGACGTGCCGGGTGTGTACGTGGCCGGCCGGCTGGACGCCGACAGCGAGGGGCTGCTGCTGCTCACCAACGACGGCGCACTGCAGGCGCGCATCGCCGATCCGCGATTCAAGATGGAGAAAACCTACTGGGTGCAGGTGGAAGGCGTGCCGGACGAGGCCGCGCTGCAGGCGCTGCGGCAGGGCGTGCAGCTCAACGACGGCCCCACGCTGCCCGCACGGGCGCGGCGGCTGGACGCGGCGCCGCCCGTGGGCGAGCGCGATCCGCCCATCCGCGTGCGCCAGCACATCCCCGACACCTGGATCGAACTCGTGATCCGCGAGGGCCGCAACCGGCAGGTGCGGCGCATGACGGCCGCCGTGGGCCACCCCACGCTGCGGCTGGTGCGCGCCGCCATCGGTCCCCATGCGCTGGACGGACTCGCGCCGGGCACCTGGGCCGATGCCCTGCCGGGGGCGCATCGCCCGTAGCCGCGGCGCGCGGTGGTGTTGCCGCCAACGCCGTGGCGCCGGACCGGCTGGCAGGCGTTTTCAGTCGTTGCGCCCGCCCTCATCGGCCTCCGACCAATCCGGAGCCCCCCGCTCCCGCAGAACCACCCTGACGCCATCGGCGAAATTCACGAACGTGTAGCCGGGCGTCCTTCCTCGGTTGACGATGGGATCGGCAGAAGACGGCCTTTCCACGGGCCCGGGCAAATCGCCCTGGCGTATCTTTCGGAGCAACCCGTGCGGCATCGCGACCACGGCCGTGTAGATGTCGGGGCCGAGGCGAAAAGCCAGCAGCTCCGGTCCGAAGTGCAGTTTGTCGGGCCGGCCCGAAGCGGGAACGATGCGATCGATGTCCTGCAATCCGATGCCCATCTGCACCATCGCAGCGTGGTAGTTGAGCTGCTTCACGGCATTCACGGTCTGGCCGATGCCCGGGTTCTGAGGGCCCATCCGGCCGATCGCGCCACCCGCGCCACCCCCACCACCGGCCACGGGCAGTGTCGGGAATTGCTGGTGCACGCAGGCCATCTCGATCGGCAGGCCCGCCCCGGCGCTGACGTTGAGCGCCGTGCC
Source organism: Paracidovorax anthurii (assembly GCF_003269065.1). Lineage (GTDB taxonomy): Bacteria > Pseudomonadota > Gammaproteobacteria > Burkholderiales > Burkholderiaceae_C > Paracidovorax > Paracidovorax anthurii. Next base: position 149,079 of record NZ_QLTA01000002.1, on the reverse strand, counting down.
GAACGAATAGCCCTCGGTGGGCGCGCTCCCGCCGTTCAGGAGCCGGTTGCGAGCGGTATCGATCTGGTGGATGTAGCCCCGTTTTGCCGCATCGTCGGCATCGGCCAGGGCCTTCCCCGTCCCCTTCGCTTCCACGATGGCGAGCTTCGCGCCGTCCGTGAACACGAAATCGGGCTGGGCGACGTTGGACGAAAGCGGCGGGGTGACCGAATCTTCGTAGTGCGCGGACCAGATATAGCCATCGTGCCGCATGCGCAGGTAGGCCATGGCCGCGCCGAGCGTTCCGCTGAAGGCGGTGCCGACGAAGTCCTTCAGTTCGAGAAACGCCGGATCGATCGTCAGGCCTGCGGACACCGGGTGGATGTAATGCGCGAGCCCGCTCCCCAAGGCCCCCGTGGCGTTCGACGACGCCATGCTGACCGTGTGGCCGGCGCAGGCCGTGCGCACGATCGCGCCCAGGAAGGCGGCCGGAGCGATATGCATCGGGCCTGGCAGCGGCGACAAGGCCTTCCAGGTCGATGCCGCCACGGTGGGGCCCGAGGGGGGGTTGCCGGATTTGGATGGTGGCGAGCCCACCGAGACATTTTCAGAAAGCGCCTTGCACGCCACCGGCGAAGTTGCCGAACCTGACCACACCATTTTCGTGCCCTCCAGTGATTCGTTTTGGTGGGGCCGAATGTACTTCGGAGGAGAGAAGAAGCGCGATGCCGCCCACGCCACCGATGCGCGGCCAGCCACGCAACGGTGGCCCGCGCCGTCACGACAGCCGCGCCGCTCGCCGCGGCCGACGGGCAATGGACGGGCTATGGACGAGATATAGTGCGCGGCTTTTTCCCGCGCCATGCCCCTTGCCGCCTCCGCCCTGCTCTGCGTCGTCATCGCCGTGAGCGATGGCGACACCCTCACCGCCCGGTGCGGCGACCGCCGCCCCGTCCAGGTGCGCATCGCCGCCATCGACGCGCCCGAGCGCCGGCAGGCCTTCGGCGAGCGGGCGCGCGACGCCCTGGCGCGCCTGTGCCTGCGCCAGCGGGCGCAGCTGCACACGCTGGCGCGCGACGCCTACGGCCGCACGGTGGCCCGCGTGCGCTGCGGCGGGCAGGACGTGGCCGGCGCGCAGGTGGGCGCCGGGCTGGCCTGGGTGTCCGCGTACCGCGCGCGGCCCGATCCGCACCTGGCCGGCCTGCAGCGGCAGGCCCGGGCGCGCCGCGCGGGCCTGTGGTCGCAGCCCCGGCCGCAGGCGCCGTGGGAGTACCGCAAGCGCCACCCGCGCTGAGAGCGCGTTCACGGTCCGGGGCGGCACGGCAACCCCGGCAACACGGCGCAGACACGCCGCCCGGGCACTCGCCCAACGCGAATCCCTGCGAACCGTTAGCATCCTGCACTTGCGATCGGCCCGCGCGCAGCGCGGCGCCGCCCCCTCCCCACCACCGCCTGCGCGGCCCCGCCGCCGGTTTTCCGCCGGCCCGGGCCGCCCGGGCGCCTCAGGGCCTTCGCGCCCACCGTGCCGTGCCTGTTCCTCCGCCCGCCCCGCCCTCCAGTCCCTCCTCCCCCGCCACGGCCACCCGGGCGCCCAGCATCTACCGGCACTCCGGCTTCCTCGCCTTCATCGTGTCGCGCGTGGCGGCGATGTTCGCCACGCAGGTGCAGGCCGTGGTGGTCGCCTGGCAGGTCTATGACCTCACGCGCGAGCCGCTCGCGCTCGCCTACGTCGGGCTTGCGCAGTTCCTGCCCATGCTGGCGCTGCTGCTGCCGGCCGGCGACCTGATCGACCGCGCGTCGCGCAAGCGCATCCTGGCCGCGAGCTGGGCCGTGGGCGCCGTCTGCAGCGCGCTGCTGTGGTGGCTCTCGGGGCATGGGGCGGCCGGCGTGGCCGGCATCTACGCGGTGCTGGTGCTGTTCGGCTGCTCGCGCGCCTTCTCGGGGCCGGCGCTGCAGAGCCTGCTGCCGCAGGTCGTGCCGCGCGAGCAGCTCGCGCAGGCGATCGCCGCCAACAGCATGCTGATGCGCACGGCCAGCATCGCCGGGCCGTTCATCGGCGGGCTGCTGTACGCGGCCGGCGGCGGCGAGCTGACCTACGCCATCTGCCTGGCCTCGTTCGCGCTGGGCTCGGCGCTGCTGCTGCGCGTGTCGGTGGCCCACGCGGCGCCCCTCGCGCCGGTGCTGGGCACGATGCGCGAGCGCTTCGGCGCGGGCATCCGCTTCATCCGCTCGCGGCCCATCATCCTGGGCACGATCTCGCTGGACCTGTTCGCCGTGCTGCTGGGCGGCGTGGTGGCGCTGCTGCCCATCTACGCGCACGAGGTGCTGCACGTGGGCCCCGAGGGCCTGGGCGCGCTGCGCAGCGCGATGGCCATGGGCGAGGTGGGCACGGGGCTGTACCTGAGCATGCGGCCGTTCAACCGCCGCGTGGGGGCCACCATGTTCACCGCCGTGGCGGTCTTCGGGGTGGCCAATCTGGTGTTCGCGTTCTCCACGGTGTTCTGGCTGTCGTTCGCGGCGCTGATGGTGGCGGGCGCGGCGGACATGGTGAGCGTGTACATCCGCGGCTCGCTGGTGCAGTTCTCCACGCCCGATGCGATGCGCGGGCGGGTGAACGCGGTGAACATGCTGTTCATCGGCTCCTCGAACGAGCTCGGCGAGTTCCGCGCCGGCACCAGCGCCGCCTGGCTGGGCGCCGTGCCCGCCGCCGTGGTGGGCGGCCTGTGCACGCTGGGCGTGGTGGGCGCCTGGGCCCGCATCTTCGCGCCGCTGCGGCGCGTGGACCGCTTCGAGGAAGCGGCCGAGGCGGCGCCCCGGCCCGCGCGCTGAGGCGCGGCGACCCCCGGCCCTAGAATGCGCGCCACCTTCCGCGCAAACTCCCGCGCCATGCCTGCCGCCGTGCCCTCCGTGCCCCCCCGCTCCCCACGCACCGCACCTAGCCCGCCCCGTGCGCGCCGGGGTGCCGGCGCCCTGGCGGCGCTGCTGTGCGCGCTGGCCCTGGCCGCGCCCGCCGGCCCCTCGGCTGCCGCACCGGGCCGCCCCGCCCCCAAGGCCCCGCCGGCCGACGCGCCCCTGCAGATCTGGCACTGCTGGGCCGCGCCCGGCGAACAGGGCCGCAGCGCGGTGCTGGCCCGGCACCTGGCGCGCCACGGCCTGCGCTGGAACGCGGAGGATGCACCCGTCTGCGGCAGCGGCGGCGCGCTCGCCACCTACACGAAGCGCCTGCAGCAGCGCAAGCCGCGCCCCGTGGCGCTGGTGGCCACGGGCGAGACCGCGCCCGCGCTCGCCGCCAGGGGCGTGCTCCTGCCCCTGGATGCCATCGCCCGCGAGCAGGACTGGGACACCCTGGTGCCCCCCGCCGTCCGCGAATGGGCGCAGTACCAGGGCCACTGGATCGCGGCGCCGCTCGCCATCCATGCCACCAACATGCTGCGGATCGACCCGTCCCTGCTCGCCCGCCTGGGCGCCACCCCGCCGCAGACCTGGGAAGAGTTGCTCGCGCTGCTGCGGCGCGCGAAGGCGGCGGGCATCGCGCCGCTCGACGCGGGCAGCGAGGCCGCGGACGCCTCGCTGTGGTTCGACGCCGTGGCCGCCGCGACGGGCGGCGCGGAGTTCTACCGCCGGTTCTTCCTGGAGCACGACCCGCTGGCCTACGACGACGCCGTGGTGCGCCGCATCTTCCAGCGCATGGCGCAGCTGCGCCCCTACCTTCAGCGCGACACCGCCGGCCGCGCCGCGCCGGGCCGCGCGCTGCTGCGGCTGCAGGGCGGCTGGTTCCAGGGCGAATGGCATCCGCGCGGCCCCAGGCCCGGGCGCGGCGACCTCTGCGCGCGCTTTCCCGGCACGCAGGGGATGGTGCTCTTCGTCGGTGAGCAGATCGGCTTCGTGCGCGGCGCGAACGTGGCACCCGCGGCCCGGCAGGCGTTCATGCGCATGGCGATGGACCCCAGCCTCCAGCAGGAGATGGCCGCCGCCGCCGGCACGGCGCCCGCGCGCACCGGCCCGCCCGGCGCCGAGGCGCACACCGAGGCCGGCGGCGAGGGCGCCGATGCCTGCGGCCGGCAGGCGCTCCACGGCGCGCCCGGGGCCGATCCGCAGCCCACGCCGATGGCGGCGTTCTCGGTGCTCTCCCCGCGCTCGGTGCGCCAGCACCTGAACGAGATCGTCACGCAGCACCTGCAGGGGCGCATCGGCGACGCGCGCGCCGCCGCCCGCCTGAAGGATCTGGTGCTGGGCACCGGCCCGGTGGGCCCCGAGCGCTGAGCGCAGCAGCGCGGGGTCGAAGCAAGGCCCCGCCCACCTGCAGCCGATTGCCATCAAGAGCGGCTTACCAAACCCTTGTCCTTGTCAAGTGCATGGCACACACCTGACGACTGACGGGGCAAACCGGAAATAAGGAAACTGGGTAGTCGAGCGTACGCATCCCTGGCTGGTGGGCCTTCGGCAAGCTCAACCCTCTGAAGTTACACCTGAAATCTACGCATGGGATTCATGCGCGCAAGAGCTTCCTGCGACCCACGGCATGACAGCAAATGGTGCAGCACCACCTGCCCAACGGCAACGCATGGGCGCTTCAAGACATGCCAGGTGCGGCCTCCACAACGTGTCAGTTCGTATCTTCGAGGTAGAACACTGTCGAGGAAGCTGGGGCCAGCGTGACGGTCGCCCCGAAGGTCTTGCCCGACACCAGATCCTTACCACCCGAAAAGCCTGCCGGAGCCTTCATCGTGTATGACTGGGTCGGGTGGGCATTGAGCGCCACCAGCCAATGCCCGTAGCGGAGGGTATAGGCATAGCCTCGCCCACCATCGGTGTTGGTCGGCGGTTCTTTGGTCAAATCCGGCCGCATCGCCACCGGATATACCTCGTCCTTGTTTGCCAGCACAGGATTGTCCGGCGGCTGGCGACCGTGCGGTGGAGTGTTGTCCACATATCCGTCGCGGGTGACATTGCGCTTGGCCGAAACGTACTGCACGTCCTCCACAGAGACGTCGGCCAGACGGGCTTGACTCTCAGAGAGCGTGAACACGCGCGCGAGATTATTGATGCCATTCGTGGCACGCCATTGGAGGACTGCCCAAAAACGCTCCTCGCCATGCTTGGCAGCGACTACACGATTCTCCTCGTCCGCCCACGCAAAATCTGGCTGACCGGAGGTCATCGGCAGCTTCATGCCCGTGGTGGCCATTGTCCTGAACGCATTGTACGCAGCCGGCACGTCCACCATGTCAGCGTAACCCTTGTTGGGAACGTTCATCTGCGGCAGCAACTGACCTTCGCTGAATTGCTGTTGCACGTAACCGAGCAGATCGGTGCCGATTTCGTCTGCACCGTAGCGGGCAACCAGCACCGAGGCGATGTCGTAGGCCAGATAGGCCACATGCCAAGTGAACTCATGGTCGTTGCGGCAACCTATAGGCTCGGTCACGTAGGACGTGAGATAGCCATTGCTATCGACTGCGGGATAGCGCAACGCAGCCCGAGCACGCAGCATCTTCAGTCCCTGGTCTACGAGTCGGGAATCACCGATATGCTTGCCCAGCGTGAACGCATCCGCGCCACGCTCGCCGTAGTCGCCGCTCACCAGACACCATTCTCGGGTGGTGCCCTTCGGGGTCACCATGTACCACTGCGGCCCAAAAGGGGCAGCACCGCGGACCGGCACGGCCCCACCTCCAGGTAAATCGCTGCCGAGGTATGGGTTCAGTCCGTAAGACTCGTACACATAACGTCGCGCTTCTTGCTCATTAAGGGCATTGGAAGCATCTATCAGCAACAGTCCGCTGTTGGCCATGTAGATGCTCACCGTGGTGTACATGTCCTGGTTGGCAATGGTGCGGCGGTTAAAACGGCCGTAGTCCACGCTCGCACGCAGCGCCTTCGCCCAAGCGTCCTTGCGCGTGATGGTGCCGAGGCTACCGCCGTAGGACACCGTCTCGCCCATTCGGTCCTGTACCTGCGGCCACACCATGCGCACGGCATCTCCGGCCGGCCCGAGGTAGCCGCCCCAACTGTCGTTGCCGTGCGCGCCGATGTAACTGTCCGGCGCGGCGGCGTATGCAGTCACCAGAGCGTCCATGCCGGCCACAATTTGGTTGATTGCCGTGCTGTTTTGGTAAGCCGTTGTCCAGTCCGCTCCGTAGGCACGCGCCATGTATTGCAAATCACGCGGAGCCAGGGTGCCGACAGCAGCAGTGATCGAGCGTGATAACTGGTCGTTCACGCCTTTCTTCCAGCGAATCAGCCAATTGGACTCGTCGGCGGTTGAGGTAGTCCGAATCTTGTATGCGGGCGGCGTGCCCTGCGGTTCTCCTGCGGTCGCCAGATAGGTGCTGTCGTGGATGTATGCACCATACAAACCAATCGTTGGCGCTTTCATGCGAGCCTGGTAGGCGTCGTAAGCGCCGGAGGCGTAGTAGTACATTTCCCCGACCGAGCGTATGCGGATCTGCACGCTGGTCCGTCCACTGGTGATCTTCTGAGGTATCCGTACCGTGCGGTAGATGAAACGGTTCGGATGCCAGCCACTGCTGTTGAGCAGGATGCTTTCATCCTGGGTCATGTGTCGTCCCCCGACTTCGTAGCCATCTATTTCGAGAACGAGCCAGGATTTGGAAGTATCCGTACCCCAAACTTTCAGCGTGAAATAGTTCTGCTTTTCCGGATCGACCGCCATGGTGAAGCGCATGTCACCGCCATAGTAATCGGCGTCCGGAGTACGAGGTAATAGCCGGCGCGCGCTCTGGGAAAGCCCACCGGAGGTCACGTCGCTGGCCTGCCCGTCGGGGCCCGTGGAGACGGCATATCCGGAGGGAAAGCCTGTGGTCAGCCGATGGGACGATTCCGAGGAGAGATTGCCGAATGCAATGGTGTCAATTGTCCTGGCATGGGACGTTTGGGCGATGGCAAGATGGCTTAAGCCGATCACGACAAAGCAGACACCGTTCCAGAATGATTTTGTCGGCATGGGGAGTGACTCCAAGGTTGGGGAAGCGTCTTGCATTGCGCAGCGATCAGGCAGGTGCTTGGAGCCATCGTATTGCCCTAGCTACCTACCCTGATCAATCTGCATACGCGGGTCGTGGATGTGCCGCTGTTTACGAGACTACCCAGAATAATTGAATCAGCGCCTGTTCTGGTGTCTGTCCGGATTTTTTTGGAAGACCACGAAGGCTATGCGCTCCAGCCTCAATGCTGGCAGCGTTCCTTCCTCGGTTTACAGCTTTTGACTTTGCATCAGCATGCTTGCGTTCTGACATCGCGATCCCTTGCCGGTACGGCAGATGCACCGCAATTCTCAGGCCAATTGATTGCGGTTACACCCGCTGAAAAAGCGCAACATATGCGGGATTCCCGCCGACATGAAGCCATTTTTCCTGGTGGACAACCTGCACGATGCGATACATCTGTGTCGGCTGGGTAAAACCCCTGCCGCCCCCTTGCGGCGCGCCCCGGCGCGTCGCACCATGCACGGCACAGCCACTCTTCCTCCAACACCATGCTGTCCCTTCTGCGCGCCCCCTCCCGCGCGGCCGTGCCGCACGGCCACGAAGACCCGATGCCTTCCCCGCCCCCCATCGGCCGACGGCAATGGCTCGCCACCGCCGCGCTGGGCCTGTGGGGCGCGGCGGGGCTCACGCTGGCGGCCCCGCCCGGCGCCGAGAGCGATCTGGAGGCGGCGGTCCCGGGCCTGGACACCGCCAGCAGCGTGCGCCTGCTGGACCGGCTGACCTGGGGCGCCGATGCCGCATCGCTGGGCACGCTGCAGCGCATCGGCCCGCGCGCCTACGTGGCCGGGCAGTTGCGGCCCGCGCCCCAGGCGCCGCTGCCGCCCGAGGCCCAGGCGCAGATCGACGCCATGGCCATCGCGCGCACGCCGATGGAAACCCTGGCCATCGACATGCAGGCCCGCCAGCAGGCCATCAAGAACGAAACCACCGAAGAGGCCCGCAAGGCCGCGCAGGAGGCCTACCAGCGCGATATGCGCGCGCTGCTGCGCGAGGCCGAGCGCCGCTTCGTGCTGCGCGCCGTGTACTCGCCCGCCCAGCTGCAGGAGAAGATGACCTGGTTCTGGATGAACCACTTCAGCGTCTTCGCCGGCAAGGCCGATCTCCGCGCGATGGTGGGCGACTACGAGGACCGCGCCATCCGCCCGCACGCGCTGGGGCGCTTCCGCGACCTGCTGGGCGCCACCGTGCGCCACCCGGCCATGCTGCGCTACCTCGACAACGCGCAGAACGCCGCGGGCCGCATCAACGAGAACTACGCGCGCGAACTGATGGAGCTGCACACGCTGGGCGTGGACGGCGGCTACACGCAGCGCGACGTGCAGGAGCTGGCGCGCGTGCTCACCGGCCACGGCGTGTCGCTGCGCCCACTGGACGAGGCGCCCCCGAGGCTCAGGCCCGAATGGGCGCGCCACTATGTGCGCCAGGGCCTCTACGAGTTCCACCCGCAGCGCCACGACTGGCAGCCGAAGGAGCTGCTGGGCCAGCCCCTGCAGGGCCAGGGCATGGCCGAGCTGGACGAGGCGCTGGACCGCCTCGCGCGCGCGCCGGCCACGGCGCGCTTCGTGTCGCGCAAGCTCGCGCGCTACCTCGTGGGCGACGCGCCGCCGCCCGCGCTGGAGCAGGCCCTGGCCGAGAGCTTCATGCGCAGCGACGGCCACATCGGCGCCGTGCTGCAGACCCTCATCGCCAGCGAGGCGTTCCAGGCCTCGCTCGGCACGCGGCTGCGCGATCCCGTGCAGTACGTGATGGCCGGCCTGCGCCTGGGCTACTCCGAGCGCGTGCTCACCAACCCCGACCCGGCCCTCTCGTGGATGCAGCGCCTCGCGCAGCCGCTCTACGGCCGCGCCACGCCCGACGGCTATCCGCTGGACGCCGCCGCCTGGACCAGCTCGGGCCAGATGGCCGTGCGCTTCGAGATCGCGCGGGCCCTGGGCGGCGCCGGCACCGGCGCGCTCTACCGCGCCGAGGGGGGGCCGCCGCCGAGGGTGCCGCCCCCGGCCATCGCGCAGAGCGCCGCCTTCCGCGCGCTGGAGCCGCAGCTCGCGCCGTCCACGCGGGTGGCGCTGGCGCGCGCGGCCTCGCCGGCGGAATGGAACACCTTCCTGCTCTCGGCGCCCGAATTCATGTACGCCTGAGAAAGAAAGGCCCCGCCATGACGCACCCCGCCTCCCCCCGCCCGCCCGCCCCCGCCTTCGCGCCCACGCGCCGGCACTGCCTGCAGGCGCTGGCCGCCCTCGCCGCGCCCGGCGTGCTGCAGGCCAGCCTGGCCGCCACGCCGCGCGGCACGGCCGACGCGCGCTTCCTGCTCGTCTTCCTGCGCGGCGGCTACGACTGCGCGAGCCTGCTGGTGCCCGTCGCAAGCGACTACTACTACGAAACCCGCCCCAACATCGCCATCGCCCGCCCCGGCGGCGACGGCGGCGCCCTGCCCCTCACCACCGACTGGGGCCTGCACCCGGCCCTCGCCGGGTCGCTGCAGCCCCTCTACGCGAAGAAGCAGGTGGCCTTCGTGCCCTTCTCAGGCACCGAAGACCTCACGCGCAGCCACTTCGACACGCAGGACAGCATCGAGCTCGGCCAGCCCGTGGGCGGGCGGCGCGACTACCGCTCGGGCTTCCTGAACCGGCTGGCCACCGAACTCGGCGCCCAGCCGCGCTGGCACGAGCAGCTCTCGCCCATGGCCTTCACCGACACCCTGCCCCTGGTGCTGCGCGGCGGCTACGACGTGCCCAACACCGCGCTGGCCGCCGCCGGCGCGGCCAAACCCGGCATCGACGAGCGGCAGGCCGGCCTGATCGCCGCCATGTACCAGGGCACGCCGCTCGCGGGCGCCGTGAGCGAGGGCTTCCAGACGCGCGAAGAGGTGGCCCGCACGATGCAGGGCGAGATGGACGCGGCCAGCCGCAACGCCCTCAGCACCAAGGGCTTCGAGGGCACGGCGCGGCGCATGGCGCGCCTCATGCAGTCGCGCTACGACCTCGGCTTCGTCGATGTCGGCGGCTGGGACACGCACGTGGGCCAGGGCAACGCCACGGGCGCGCTCGCCAACCGCTTCGAGGAACTGGGCCGGGGCCTGGCGGCCTTCGCCGACGAGATGGGCCCGGCCTGGGATCGCACCACGGTGGTGGTCATCAGCGAATTCGGCCGCACTTTCCGCGAGAACGGCAACCGCGGCACCGACCACGGCCACGGCAGCGTAATGTGGGTGCTGGGCGGCGGCATCGCCGGGGGCCGCATCGCGGGCGAGCAGCAGGCGCTCACGGCCACCACGCTGTTCCAGAACCGCGACTACCCGGTGCTCAACGACTACCGCGCCGTGCTGGGCGGGCTCTTCGGGCGCATGTACGGGCTGAACGGCGCGGCGCTGGCGCGGGTGTTTCCGGGGGCGAAGGCGAAAGATCTGCGGCTGGCCTGAACCCGCGCCCCGCCGGGCATCAGCCCGGCGGCCGCTGCGCGCGGCGGAACGCCTCGGCTTCGTCCATCAGCCACGCCGCCAGCGAACGCGCGGCGGCGTTGCGCGCGGCCCGCTTCGACTGCAGCAGGTGGTAGCCCGCCGCCAGCGGCATCCGCACGGGCCAGGCCTCCAGCAGGCGCCCTTCACGCACGTCGTTCTCGATCAGGACCGCATGGCCCACGGCGATCCCGACGCCCGCCACGGCGGCCGCCAGCGTGGCCTCGGTGTCCGGCAGTTTCATGTGCCTGTCGCTGGCGATGCGCTCCGCGCCCTGCGCGGCCAGCCACTGGTGCCATTTGCTGCTGCGCAGGGAGTCGTGCAGCCAGCAGAACCGTGCGAGGTCGTCGATCCGCTCCAGCCCGCGTCCGCCCAGGAGCCGCGGCGAGGCCACGGGAACGAGGCTGTCGTGCATCAGCAGCTTCGCGCCGGGCCATGCGCCGTCTCCGTAGTGGATCGCAATATCGAAGCGCTCCCGGTGGAAGTCCGCATCCCAGATCGAGGTCGCCAGCTCGATCTCGACGTCGATGTGCGCCGCCTGCAGCTTCGTGCACCGCGGTAGGAGCCAGCGGGCCGCCAGCGCGGGCATGGCCAGGATCTTGACCGTGGGCCGCCCGACCGACCGCGACACGCGCGCGGCACCCTGGTCCAGCTCGTCGAGCACCCGCTGCACCGTTTCGAGGTAGGCCTCGCCGGCCGGCGTGAGCTGCACGCGGCGGTGGCCCCGCAGCACGAGCGTCTGCTGCAGATGCGCTTCCAGCGCGGCGATGTGCCGGCTGACCGCGGACTGCGCCTGGCCCAGGTCGCGGGCGGTGGCCGTGAAGCTGCCGCAGCGCGCCAGCGCGCGGAATGTCCGCAGTGCGGAGAGGGGTAGGTCACTCATATGCCATGCGCGATGCAGCAGGGTACGGGCAGGCGGCTTGCCGCCCCGCCCGGAGGCGCACGCTACAGCGACCGCGCATCGAGCAGGGCAACCACCGCCTCGCCGAAGGGTTTGGCCGATGCGGGATTCTGGCCCGTGATCAATCGCCCATCCACCACCACGCGGCTCTGGAACACGCCGGCTTCCTCGAAAACGGCGTTCCCCACCTTCAGGGCCGACTCCAGCTCGAAGGGAACGAGCTTGTCGTACTGCCGGGAAACCTCTTCCTCGTTGGTGAACGCGGTCAGCCGCCGGCCCGCGATCAGGGAGCGGCCATCGGACAGCTTCAGGTCCAGCAGGCCCGCGGGCCCGTGGCATACGGCCCCCACCACCCCGCCCCGCTCGTAGACCGTGCGAACGATCGCATGCAGCTGGCCGTTCTTCACGAAATCCCACATCGGGCCATGCCCGCCCACGAGCATCACGGCGGCGTAGCGCGAGGCATCGACACGCGACAACGGAATGCTGTTCGCCAGCCGGTCGCGCTGCTCCGGCTGGACCCAGAACCAGCGGTTGCCCTCGTCCTTGAGGTCGAAGCCGTCGAAGGGCGGCATGCCCCCGCGCGGGCTGGCGATGTCGTAGGCATAGCCGGCCTCCGACAGCACCTTGGCGGGATGGGTGAGCTCCGGGAACCAGAACCCCGCCACCAGGTCCTGGCCCTTCCTGTCATGGCTCGACACCACGATCAGGACCCGCCGCTCCGCGCCGGAAGAGGCCGTCATTTTGCCGTTGGGGGGACTGGCCGTGGCAGCACGGCCTGGCACGGCCGCGGCCGCCAGTGCAGCGGCTGCCGCCTGGATCGCCGCGCGCCGATTGAATCGTTTCATGTTCAGTTCCTTCCATGGGGGTCCAGCAAGAGGGCGAAGGTGCGGCACCCGAAAGCGCCCGGCACCGCGAACCGCCCCCGTCACCCCCGTGATTGGAAGCCACCGAACCGCCCCCAAGGGTGCGCCATCGGGAAGGCATGCGATCCGTTTTACGGATGGCAGGGGCATCTCTTTCCCGGTGGAATGGCACGGCCCGCCCGGGGCTGAACGCGGGCTGCGGGGAGGCTACGGCGATGCGGAGGGCGAGCTGACCGATCCCCCATGCCCCTCAGCCATCGATGTCCGAATCGCTGTCGGAGTCGTGCTTGAAGGTCAGCCGCCCGCCACGGGCCATGGTGACGGACGTACCCCGCCGCTCGCGCACATTGCGCTCGATGTCCTCCTTGCCCGTCACCCCGGGGCGCGAGGCCTTCGACATGAAGAACGGGCCGCGCGGCCGCTCCGGACCGGCGTCGAGCTCGTCGGCGCAGTTGCCGCAAGGGCGCATGGTTCCTGCCAGGCGGTCGAGTTCGAGCGGTGCATCGAACGCGTCGCGCACGTAGTCCTTGATGCGCCGCTCCGCGTGCAGGAAAGGCGTGGGGCCGGAGTCATAGTCGTGCCGCGGCACCCGGAAGCGCCCCGCGGCGATCGCCTCCAGCACGGCCGTCGATGCCTCCGTCGGATGCGGATCCACACCCTCCATGCGGGACGCCAGCTTCGCCAGGTGGCGCTGTTCACGGGGCGCATGCTTGGACAAGGGCTGCGCGGGCGCTTTCTCGGCCAGCAATGCCTGCAGGCGGCCCCCCATCAGGAACGCCTCCAGATCGGCATTGACCTTGGTCGAATTCGACGACACCACGACCACGCCCTTGTTCTTGCCCTCGCTTTCACGCGGCTCGAAATAGCACTGGACTTCGAGCCCCCCCGGAAACTCCTGCTTCAACACCGTGCTGAGCCAGCGCAGCGGCTGGCGCTGGCGATCGGGCTCGAAGCTGCGCGGGGGCCGCACCAGCGAGGCGTTCTCGTTTCTGTAGATGCGCTTCAGCATGTCGCCCGATCCCACCGAGGGCTGCTCGGTGCGATGGTCCACGATGATCGTGCGGTCCGGCACCCGGGCCACGGAGCGCCCGCGGGGGCGCGGCTGCGGGGCGTCGTCCTCGTCCTGCTCGGTGAGTGCGATGCCGGTCGGAATGTCGTCGATCTCCTGCGAGCCCCCGGCGCCAGGCTCCGCCACTGTCACCGCCGGCTGCGGCTGGCCGGTGCCGGCGCGGGGCCCGTCGGCTCGCGAAGCCACGACGGCCGACGGCTGCAATTTGCTGACGGAATAGCCTTTCAGCAGCATGGTCTTCATGGGGCCGCCCGCCGCAGCGGGCGCGGCCTCGCTCCCCTCCAGCCGCCGAGACAGGCGGTCGAGCAGTTGCGGCAAGCGGGCCGAGGATGCGCTGTCCATGCCGTCGAAATGCCCTTCGATGCTGCGCGCATCGCGCACGGCGCCCCGCCCATCCAGCAAGATGCGCACGGTCGGCTTCGATGCCCCGATCAGGTTCGCCGCCGTGTCCATGTCCATGCCCGGGTTGTCCCGCAGGAGCTTCGCGACATCGGCGATCTGGTCCAGATGCGCCTCCGCCCTGCCCAGGAACGCCGACACCGACATGCGCGCCTGCACGGCCTCGCCAGAGGGCAGCAGCACCTGCGCTGGTGGCTCGCGCAGCGAGGCGGCCACGTCCCCCCGGCCCATGCGCTGCAGCGAGCCGCGGATGGATTCGAAGTGCGTGGCATAGTCGGCCAGGGCCGCGATCCGGTCGAAGTCGAAGTGCGCTCCGTCGCTGCCGATGTATTCCACCAGCGACATGCCGCTCACCCCGAGCTGCGACGCGAACACGCGGGGCAGGCGCGAGCGGTCCTCGGCGATCCATTCCAGCGCGCGCGCAATGACACTGGCCTGCATGTCCTTCTTGCGCTGCGCGACCTTGGGCAAATCATCGGCCGTCTTGTGGTGGCCCAGCGCCCTCAGCAGCTCCTTGATCTCCTCCTGCCAATCGTCGTATTTGGGGAGCCGCGACACGATACCCAGGGACTTGTTCAGGCTGCCATCCGCGAGCATCCAACTGCTCAGCGTCAGCCTGGAGGACATGCCCACCTCCTCATGCAAGGGCTTGGCCAGGCTCGGATCGTTGCGCTTCGTCCTGCCCTCGGCCTTGGCCTGCCTGCGCTCCAGCGTCAGCCGCAGCGCGGAGGCCAGCTTTTCGGCATCGAAGAAGTCCAGGACCTTCTCCGCGGGCTCGGGCAGGCTTTCGTCCGGCCCCAGGATCTTGAGCTGCTTCAGCAACGGCTCGATCCGGTGCTGGTAATCCGCGTAGTCGGGCATCTTGGAGAGCCGCTCCGCCAGGCGCTCCTTCTTCCAGGTCGTCGCCCGCGCCCAGCGCTGCATCGAGGCATTGCTGACGTGCTTCCCGCTCTCGATCCGCTGGACCAGCGAATCATGGACCCCCTGTGCGGTGAGCGTCTTGCGCTCGTGGCTGGCGCCGCCTTCGGCAGCGGGTCCCTCCTGCGGGAGAGGGTGGCCCAGCTTGCGCAGCGATGCCTCGATCGAGGCCTTGTGCTGATCGTAGTCCGCGAACTTCGTCACCACTTGCGGGTCCCTCAGCGCGCCATGGGCGTCGATGTACTTCGACACGTTCTTGTACGTGGACCCGCCCTGGCCCATCACGATCGACCTCAGGCTGCGGTTTTCCCGGTCTGCAGCCTTCAATCCGATGATGTGCGCGATCTCAGCGGCCGAAATCTTGACGTGGTCGCCCCGCGCAGGGGCCTCGGTTTTCGCCCTGGCGATCCCGGCGGGCACCACGGCGCTGTCGGCATGGGGACGCTTGCCCAGCACCTTCGCCCGGGGCGCCATGCTCGATTCCGCCGCGCGTTGCTCCCGCGCCCGGCCCGCAAGGCCCGGCACGGTGCCGGCCGATGCCGATGCCACGGCTCCCGGGCCCGCCGTCGCAGGGCGGTATTCACGCAGGGGCACCGCCGCAATGGCCTGCAGGGGCCGACCCGGCCGATCGCCGACGCCTTTCATCGCGCGCGCCCCCGAATGTGGACTGAACGGCCCGCGGCCGGCGTGGCCCCGGATGCCAGGAACATGGGGGAGTCGGCGGGATGGATCATCCCCTGCATGCTGCCCGCGCGCGCCGCTCCCGCCCGCACGGGCGCGAAGCGATCGCGGGAGACGCGAAGCCCGCGTCCGAGCCTACACGCCGCCCGATCCGAACACGCCGCCCAGCAGCTCCGGCAGCCGCTCCGCCCCCATCCGGAACCCGCACGCCTGCGCATGCCCGCCGCCGCCCATGCGCGTGGCGAGCACCGAGCAGTCGTAGCCGCGCTGCGAGCGCAGGCCCACCTTCACCTGCCCGTCCTTGCCCACGGTCCACATCAGCGCGAAGGTGCCGCTCTTTTGCGACAGCATCTCGCCCACGAGGCTGTGGAAGGCCCCCGGCGCGTTGACCATCAGGCCCTGCTCGCCGTCAAAAGCGAGCGGCTGCGCGCCGCCGGCCACGTCGGCGGCGAGGTGGCGGAACTTCTCGTCCATGGCCTGCCCGCGCGCGACGAAGGCCTGCGTCTCTTGCGGGGTGAAGCCCGCGATGGCGTCCCAGCGCGCGAAGTCGAAGGGTTCCATGTCGAGCGCGGCGACGTAGCCGGCCGTCTCGGGGTATTTCCAGGCCCACAGGTCGCGGTCCTCGATGAAGCGCACGAGGTCGGGCAGGGGCGATTCCGGGTGGAAGAAGTCCCAGGCGAGGCGGGCGCCGGACTTGTCCATGTCGAAATGCACCACGCCGCAGCGGCACGCGAAGCCGGTGAGTTGCTCGGCAGCGCTCTTGTGGTGGTCCAGCATCACCAGGCGCGCGGCGCGGTCGTCGATGGCGCGCAGCAGCTCCGGCGGGAACGAGAAATCGAGCACATAGACGGAGCGGCCCTCCAGCGCGGGCAGGTCGTCCACCGTCTGCGCCTGCCCGTGGGCCAGGCCCACGCATTCCACCTGGCCGCCGTAGTAGCGCCACGCGGCCAGCGCCGCGCCGAAGCCGTCGGCGCAGCGGCCGTGGTAGAGCACCAGCGGGGACGGGTCATCGGGCGAAGGCGCCACCAGCAATTGCCGGGGCAGGAGGGTCCGCGAGGACGGAGCGGGGGCGGGCGGGGCGGGATTCGTCGTGGTCATAGGTGCGCGATTGTCGGCCACCCGCGCCGCCGCCGGGGCTGGCGCGCGGCCCGCATGCGCGGAACAATGGTGGCCTGCGCCCCGCCCGCCCCCCTCCGGGAGACCCGCCATGCCCCTGCCGCCCCACCCTCCCCATGCCCCGCGCCGTCCACCGGCCCTGCTACCCGCGGCCACCCTGGCGCTCGTGCTCGCGGGCTGCGCCACCGCGCCGCCCGGCCCCGGCCCCGGCCCCGGCCCGGAGCCGGGCGAGCAGGCCCGCCACGCGGCCGACCTGGCCGAATGCCAGCGCTATGCGCAGCAGATCGGCGTGGCCACCGAGACGCTGGACGGCATGCTCGCGGGCGCGCTGGTGCTGGCCTCGCTGGCCTGGTCGGGGGGCGGCAGCCGCGACACGGTGCGCGACTGGGCCGTGGCCGGCGGCGCGCTGGGCGCCACGCAGGGCCTGCGGCCGCTGGAGCGCCGGCGGCGCGCGGTGGAAAGCTGCATGCAGGCGCGCGGCCACGCCACCGGCCCCTACCCCGTGGCCATGCCCCTGCCCCAGGAGCCCGCGCCCGCCGCCCCGGTGCCGCTGCCCTCGATCGCCTCGGGCGTGGACGGCTTCAACGCCGGGCGGCTGGCGCGCGCGCAGTCGTGCAGCGCCCAGCCCGTGGCCGCGCTGGCGGCCAAGGGGCCGGGCTTCGAGACCTACACCGTGGCCTGCGAGAACGGCGACGCACTGGCCATCCGCTGCGAATTCGGCAACTGCCGCGTGTTGCGCTGACCGTTCCGGCCGGGCACGCCGCGCCGGCAGCCGGTATGCTGCGCGCCCCATGACCCCGCCGCCCGACGCCCGCCACCCGCCCCTTTCCATCCTCTGGCGCGACGACCACCTCGTGGCCGTGTACAAGCCCGCCGGCTGGCTCGTGCACCGCACGGGGCTGGACGCGGGCGAGACACGCTTCGTGATGCAGGCCCTGCGCGACCAGCTCGGCCGGCACGTGTACCCCGTGCACCGGCTGGACAAGGGCACCTGCGGCGTGCTGGTGATGGCGCTGCACCCGGAGGCCGCCCGCGCGCTCTCGCAGGCCTTCGAGCACCACGCGGTGGAAAAGCGCTACCTGGCGCTGGCGCGCGGCCACGCGCCGGCCGAGGCGCGGGTGGACCACGCCCTGCGCCCCGACGACGCGCCGCCGGACGCCCCCGCCCAGCCCGCGCGCACGGCGCTGCGCTGCCTCGCGCGGCTGGAGCTGCCCGAGCCCAGCGACGCGCGCTTTCCCACCACGCGCGCCTCGCTGGTGGAGGCGCGGCCCGAGACCGGCCGCCGCCACCAGATCCGCCGCCACCTCAAGCACCTCGCCCACCCCATCCTGGGCGACGCCACGCACGGCAAGGGGCCGCTCAACCGCTGGTGGGCCCGGCGGCTGGGGCTGCAGCGGCTCTGGCTGCATGCGTGGCGGCTGACCCTGCCGCATCCGGTGTCGGGACAGCGGCTGGTGCTGGAGAGCGGGCTGCGCCACCCCCTTCTGGGCGTGGACGGCAGCGGCCCCCGGCCCTGCACCGGGCCCGGCGCCATCGCCGATCTGGCCGACTGGCAGGCCCGGGTGCTGGCGCTGGACTGGACGCCCTGCGCCGCCGCGGCTACCAGCGGTGGGTGTAGCTTGCCGTGAGCACCGCGGCCGGCAGGCGGCTGTTGTTGCTGCCGCTGCGCATGAGCTGGCTGTAGAGCGGCAGGTACTGGCGGTTGAAGAGGTTCTGCACCCCCACGGTGACGCTGTTCCTGGGGTCGATGCGGTAGCGGCCCACCACGTCCACCGTGTGGTAGCCGCGCACGTCGGCGCGGGCGAACTGCGTGCGGCCGTCGGCCAGGCGGTAGTCGCGCGAGCCGAACCAGGTGAGCTGCGCGCGCACGCTCCAGCGCTCGCCGGCCTGGTATTGCACGTAGCCGGTGAGCTTGAGCGGCGGGATGCGGTAGCCGGTCATGATTTGGTCCTGCAGCGCGCCCTGCGGCGTCTCGCGGCCCTGCATCCAGGTCAGCGTGCCGCCGGTGGACCAGGCATCGCCATAGACGTCCAGCGTGGCCTCCACGCCCCGGATGCGCTCGCGCGTGCGCAGCAGGCGCAGGCCGTTGTTGAAGGACTGGATGGCGCCCAGGTCGGAGCGCGAGTGGAACACCGCCAGCGTGCCCATGGCATCCCCCCAGCGGCCACGCCAGCCCAGCTCGTAGTTGTCGGTCTTGACCGGCTTCAGGTCGGAGGCGCCGATGTCGAAGCCCGCCCCGGCGTTGCGCAGTTGCAGCCCCACGTCCGGCAGGTCGAACCCCTGGCCGGCCGAGGCATAGACCTCGTGGCCGCGCACGGGCCGCCAGGAGACGCCGGCGTTGTAGAGCAGCGCGTCGTAGCGCACCGCACCGCCGCGCACCGTGGCGGGGTTGGCCAGGCGCGACTGCGACAACGGCTGGAAGTCGTCGAAGCTCGCCTGCGCGCGCTCGTAGCGCAGCCCGCCCTCGGCGGACCATTGCTCGCTGAAGCGGTGCTGCAACTGCCCGAAGGCGCCCAGGCTGCGCGTGGTGGTCCACGGCAGGTAGGTGAGCTGGCCCGTGCGGCGGAACACCAGGCCGTTGCTGGCGTCGTAGGCGGCCGGGTCGAACACGTCGATGGGCATGTTGCTGCGCTCGTGGATGAAGTCCGCGCCCCACACCACGCGCGTGTCGCGCCCGGCGCCCAGGGGCGTGTCGATGGTGAGCCGGCCGCCGAACACGCGGTTGTTCTGCATCACCTGGTCCACGTTGTTGCCCCGGTTGGTGTTGCTGCGCGAATCCGAGGGCGCGAAGCGCGTGAAATTGTCGCGGGCATAGACGGTGGCCGAGAGCGTGCCGCCGGCCAGGTCCTGGTGGTCGTAGCTCACGCTCAGCAGCGTGTTCTCGACCTGGTTCTGCTCGGCCAGCACCAGCCCCCGGATGGCGCGCGCATCGGCGCTGCCCAGGGGCGCGCGGTTCACGGCCGGGTCGCTGGCGTAGTCGGTGTCCTGCCGCGCGCGCAGGTGGCTCGCGGCGAACTGCAGGCGCTGCCGGGCGTCGATGCGCACGCCCAGCTTGCCGCCCAGGCTGTAGGTGTCGGAATCGAACAGGTCGCCCTGGCTCGCGTCGGGCGCGATGCGGTCGCCGTGGCCGTCGTAGGCGCCGCCGGTGCGGCGCCCGGAGACGTCCACCTCGTAGTCGATCGACTCGCCCCGGCCCGAGAAGTAGTGCTGCACCTGTCCGCCCAGCCCCTCGCGGCCCGGGCGCGAAAGCGAGGCATCCATGCCCACGGTGGTCTGCGCCACCGGCTCGCCGCCCACGGGGCGCGTGGTCACCGAGATGATCCCGCCCGAGGCGCCGCTGCCGTAGATGGCATTGCTGCCCCGCAGCACCTCGACGCGTTCGATGCGGGCGGGCTCGATGTTGACCAGGTTGCGCGACGAGTCGCGGTTGATGTTGAGCGGAATGCCGTCCACCAGTACCAGCACGTTGCGCCCGCGCAGCGTCTGGCCGAAATCGGTGAGATTGCGGCTCGAATCCGACAGGCCCGGCACGGCCTTGGTGAGCAGCGCGCCCAGGCTGGGAGAGGTGGCGCGCAGGTCGTCCAGCTCCTGCTCCTCGATCACCGTGACCTGGCGCGTGGGCTGCATGAGTGTGCCCCCCACGCGCGGGGTCTGGACGACCACCGTGGGCAGGGCGGCCTCCGCCGGCACGGCGGCCGCCGCCCCTGGCGCGAGGGCCGGCGCAGGCACGGGCTGGGCCGGGGGCACGGCGGCGTCGGCCAGGGGCCGCACGCGCAGCGCGCCGCCGGGCACCTCGTCCACCGCCAGGCCCGACCCGGCCAGGGCCGCGCGCACGGCCTGCAGCGGCGTCAGCGTGCCGCGCACCGGCGGTGCCGCGCGGCCGGCCAGCAGCGCGGGATCGGCGGCGATGGTGCGGCCGCTGCCCTGGCCGATGCGCGTGAGCGTGGCGGCGAGCGGCCCCGCCGGGATGTCGAGCGCCACGGCGGCGGCCGGTGGCTCGGCGGCCCTCAGCGGCGGGGAAGGCAGCGCGCAGGCCAGCAAGGCGGCGCAGGCCAGCCCGCCCAGGCGGCCGGGCCGGGGGGAAGAAAGTGAAAGGCGCAGGGGGACGTGCATGGAAAAAGGCTCCTTGGTTTCCGGATCTCGAAGCCCTTGTGGAGCGGGCCCGCCCCGACCCCTCATGTTTTTTCGCGGACGAGGCGACCCGATCAGGCGGCGGCCCGGTCGATGGTCGCCAGCCAGGGGCCCAGCCGCCGCACCCGCACGGGCAGCGTGTGGGCCAGGGTCTGCAGCACCTCGTCCACGTCGAGCCGGAAGATGCCGAACACCCGCACCGCCGCCGCCTCGGGCGACACGCGGATCAGGCCGGCGTGGTAGGCCCGCAGGGCCTCCACCACCTCGCCCAGAGGCCAGTCGTCCACGGCCAGCATGCCCTCGCGCCAGGCCGCGCGGTCGGCGGCGCGGCCGGGAATGGCGCGCACGCCCCCGGCGGCCGAGAACCATGCGCCCTCGCCCGCGCGCAGCACCCTGGCGGGGCCGCCCCCGGGACGAATGCGCAGTTCACCCGCCAGCGCCACGGCCTCGGTGGCGTCCGGTAGGCAGCGGCACAGGAAGCGGCCGCCGCCGGAGACGGCCTCGCCATCGCGCGTGCGCACGGCCAGCGGATCGCCGCCGCGCGTGCCCGGGGTGGCGATCAGCGCCCCGGCGCGCAGCCGCAACCCGGGGGCAACGCCGCGGCCCTCCACGTCGGCGGCCGAGCGCGCATCCAGCAGCACGGCCGTGCCGTCGGCGAGCGTGAACTCCCGCCGCTGCCCGGTGCCGGTGCGCAGGTCGGCCGTCCAGTCGCGCACCGGCGCGAAGCGGTCGGCCACCAGCGCGGTGGCGGTGCCCGTGCCGGCCAGCGCCAGGGCGCCGCGCAGCACCCGCCGGCGCCGCGCCTGCGCTTGCGAGAGGGCCTGCAGCGCCGCCTGCGCCCGGCCCGCGCCGCCGGCGTCGGCCGCGCGCACCGTGGCCAGCGGGCCATCGAGCACGCCCGCCACCCGGGCCCAGGCGGCACGGTGGTGATCCGCCGTGGCCAGCCAGCGCTCGAACGCCTGGCGGTCGCGCTCGCCGAAGCGGCCCGACTCCTGCCGCACGCGCCAGTCCACCGCCGCGCGCAGCGCGCTCTCCTCGGCGCCGTCCGCGCTCATGGCGCGCAGCGCAGGCACTGCAGCAGCGCCCGCTTCATGTGCCGCTCGACGGTGGCCAGCGACACGCCCAGCCGGGCCGCGATCTCCGGGTAGCTCAGCCCGTCCAGCCGCGAGAGCAGGAACGCCGTGCGCACCGGCAGGGGCAGCGCGGCCAGCGCGCAGTCGATCTGCTGGATGGCATCCATGAGCTGCGCGTGTTCCTCCGGCGACAGGGCCAGCGCCTGCGGCACGTGGCGCAGGCTCTCCCGATATGCCTGCTCCAGGTCCTGCCGGCGCCAGAGCTGGAACAGCACCCGCTTGGCGATGGTGGTGAGGAAGGCGCGCGGATCGCGGATGGGCGTGCGCCCGCCGTCCTCGCCCAGTTGCACGAAGGTCTCGGAGGCCGCGTCCTCGGCATCGCAGCGGTTGGCCACGCGGCGCAGCAGCCGGCCGAAGAGCCAGGCATGGTGATCCCGGAAGATGGACTCCAGATCGTGCGGGATGGGAGCGGATGGCATCGTTGCGGCAGGCATTGGGAGGTCGGGCGGAAATCAGCCGGCCATTCTAAATAGGAATTGTTCTTGAATGCAGCGCATCCATCGGCCACGTCCTACGCCGTCTCGGGCACGGCGCCCCCGGGGCCCGGCGCGCGGCGCGGCGCACAGTCGCGGCACCGCGCGAGCTGACCGCGCGAGCGCAGCCCACCCATGCCACAGCCCCCCGCCCTCCGCATCGATCCACCTCCCCCGGCCCGCGGTGGCGCAGGCGGTGCGCCATGAGCGGGTGGTGGCAGGTGATCGCCGGCACCGTGGCGGGCGAATTCTCCGACCTGCCCGACCTAGAGCAGGCCACGCGCATCGTGGTGCGCCTGGGCATGGCGGGCCTGCTGGGCGGGCTGCTGGGCTGGGAGCGCGAGCACCAGGGCAAGGCGGCCGGGGTGCGCACGCACATGCTGGTGTCGATGGGCGCGGCGCTCTTCGTGCTGGTGGCCGAACAGGAAGGCATCGTGCCGGCAGACAACAGCCGCGTGCTGCAGGGCATCATCGCGGGCGTGGGCTTCCTGGGCGCGGGCACCATCCTCAAGAGCGACGGCGAGCACCAGATCCGCGGCCTCACCACCGCCGCGGGCATCTGGCTCACCGCCGCCATCGGCGTGGCGGCGGGGCTGGGGCGCGAGGCCACGGCGGTGCTGAGCACCGTGCTGGCGCTGGGCGTGCTGGCCGCCGTGCCGGCGGCCCAGCGCCTGCGGCGCGGCCCGGGCGCTGCGCCCCCCGGCCCGCGGACCGATGGCGGCGGCCCGCCGCGCCCGCCCTGATCCGGCCCCGGGCGATGGCACCCGCCAGCGCCCGTCAGCGCCTGCGCGCGGGCTTGTCCGCCGTGTTCTCTGCCGTGAAATGCGGGCCCGACCCCGTGGTGCCCAGCGTGTCCTCGGGGTTGCGCAGCGGGCAGGCCTTGAGCGAGAGGCAGCCGCAGCCGATGCAGCCGTCGAGCTGGTCGCGCAGCCGCACGAGGGTGGCGATGCGCTCGTCGAGTTCGCCGCGCCAGGCCGCCGACAGCCGGCGCCAGTCGGCCACCGTGGGCGTGCGGCCCTCGGGCAGGGCCTGCAGGGCCTGGGCGATGGTGGCCAGCGGCAGCCCCATGCGCTGCGCCACCTTGATCACCGCCACCCGCCGCAGCACCGAGCGCGGATAGCGCCGCTGGTTGCCGGCGCTGCGCACGCTGGCGATCAGGCCCTTGGCCTCGTAGAAATGCAGCGCGGACACCGCCAGGCCGCTGCGGGCCGCGACGTCGCCCACGGTCAGGTCGGGCGTGGGGGCGCGGGGCGCGCGCGCGGGCCGGGCGGCGGGTGCCGGGGCCAGGGTGATGCGTCGGGTCATGCGGTGTCTCGGAGCAGCAGGAAACAAGGAAAAAACGAGAGGCTTGACCTCAAGTCTAGTTGAGGTCCGATACTGCCCGTCACACGGCCGGGAACCCCGGCCGTGCCGTTCCGGGCGGCCCGCCGCCCGGCTTTCCCCAGGCCGGCCCGGCGCCGCGCCCCCATTTCCCGGACCACGACATGCTGCCCCTGGTGTCCCTGTGCGTCATGCACGCCTACGGTATCGCTCCTTTCCGCACCGGTGCGGAAGGCCCCGCATGCGTGGGAGGCCGTGGCCCGGGGCCGCGGCGCGCGGGCCGGCCTCCATCGCATCCTTCCATGACCCTCGACACCGTTTCGCCCGCCACCCCGTCCTCCACGCCCGCCCCCGCCCAGCCCTTCTCGCTGTCGTTCATCAACCCGCCCGGGCTCTACGACCCCGCGCCCAACGGCTATTCGCACGTCGCGGTGGTGCAAGGCCCCGCCCGCACCGTGTATGTGGCGGGCCAGGGCGGCGAGGACGCCTCCGGCCGGCTGGCCGAGGGCTTCGACGCCCAGGTGCGCCTGGCGCTGGCCAACCTGCGCACCGCGCTGGCCTCGGCCGGCGCCACCCCGCGCGACGTGGCGCGGCTCACCGTGCTGGTGGTGGACCACACCGAAGAGCGGCTGCGCACCTTCGGCGCGGCGCTGCGCGAGTGCTGGGGCGATGCGCCCACGCCCGCCTGCACGCTGATCCCCGTGCCCCGGCTGGCGCTCGACGGCATGCTGTTCGAGATCGACGCCACCGCCGTCCTGCCCGCAGCCTGATCCGCTTCCCCCCGCCCATGCCCCCTTCCACCACCGCCCTCCCCGGCACCACCCCGGCCCCGTCCGCCGGCCTGTCCACCCCGGTGCTGCTGCTCATGGCCACGGCCTGCGGGCTCTGCGCCGGCGCCAATTACTTCAACCAGCCCCTGCTGCACTCCATCGCCCTGCACCTGGGCGTGAGCGAGGCCACCGCCGCGCTCACCGTGACGATGTCGCAGGTGTCGTACGCGGCCGGGCTGCTGTTGCTCGTGCCGCTGGGCGACACGCTGGAGCGGCGGCGGCTGATCGTGGCGCTGATGGTCCTGGCGGCCTGCGGGCTCTTCCTGAGCGGCTTCGCGGACAGCTTCGCGCTGCTGGCCGTGGGCACGCTGATGACGGGGCTGTTCTCGGTGGCCGCGCAGGTGCTGGTGCCCATGGCGGCCACGCTGGCCGCGCCGGGGCGCAGCGGGCGCGCCGTGGGGCTGGTGATGAGCGGCCTGCTCGTCGGCATCCTGGCCGCGCGCAGCGTGGCCGGCCTGCTCTCGGGCGCGGGCGGCTGGAACCTCGTCTACCGCGTGGGCGGCATCGCCCTGCTGGCCGTGGCGCTGGCGCTGTGGTTCGCGCTGCCCGCGCTGCGCGCGCCCCGGTCGCAGGGCTACGCGCAGGTGCTGCGCTCGCTGGGCACGCTCGCCCTGCGCCATCCCCGGCTGCGCAGCCGCGCGCTGCTGGGTGGGCTCTCGTTCGCCTCGGTGAGCGTGCTCTTCTCCACCATGGCGCTGCTGCTCGCGGGCCCTGCGCACCGGCTGGGCGATGCGCAGATCGGCCTCGTCGGGCTGGCCGGCATGGCCGGCGCGCTCATGGCCAACGGGGCGGGCCGGCTGGCCGACCGGGGGCACGAGCAGTGGACCACCCGCGTGTCCGTGGCCCTGGTGCTGGCGGGCTGGGGCGCGCTGTGGCTGGGCGGCACGAGCCTGGCCTGGCTAATCGCCGGGGTGCTGGTGATCGACCTCGCGCTGCAGGGCGTGCACATCAGCAACCAGAACGTGATCTACGCCCTGGCGCCCGAGGCCCGCTCGTGCCTCAACGCCGTCTACATGACCAGCTACTTCACGGGCGCGGCGCTGGGCTCGGCCCTGGGATCGGCCGCGTGGCAGCGCGGCGGCTGGGGCGCCACCTGCGCCGCGGGCACGGCCGTGGCCCTGGCCAACGGGGCTGCCATGTGGCACGACGCGCGCCTGGCCCGGAGCGCGTAGCCCGGCCCCTGAACACTATTTATTTGATAGCAAACTCTGCAGCAATTTCAACGACATGAAGGCAAAATTACTAAAAAAACAAACTGTCGGCCTGCGCTGACACGCCGCGCACCGCTCCCGCCGGTGTAATGGAGGTGCCGGCCCCGCGCGCCGCAGGGCCGGCATCCCCATCTCCCCCATCCCCGCACCCGAGGAGGACCCACCCATGTACGCAGCAGAAAACGCGACCATCCGTGGCGACGTGACCTACCGCGAAGGCGATGGCATGCCCATCCGCATCCCGGAAGGCCCTGTCGAATTGATCCATGCGGACGACAGCGTCACCCTGAGCTGGAAGGAAGCCGACGAGCCCGCCGCCGGCCTGGCCGCCATCCCGCGCGACCAGTTCGAGCGCCACGTGCAAGAAGGCCAGATCGAGATCGAAGCCGGCTGACGCCCCCGGCCGCCGCCCGGCCCGGCGCTTCAGGCGTCCCCGGGCGGCGTTTTCCTCGCGCGGCCCTTGCGCTGCGCCTCGCGCTCCGCCTTCCTGGCTGCGCGGGCGGTTTCCTGCGCGTCGCCCGCGGCCTTCCAGGCCTCGAACTCGGCGGGCGTCTCCAGCGTGACGCGGCCCAGGATGGCGCTGCGGAAATCCGTCATCACCAGCTCCGCCGCCTTCTGCAGGTTGGCCCGGCCGCCCGACATCACGGCGCCACGCTTCTTCGCGATCAGCGCGAGCAGTTCGTCGTCGTGCAGCGCGGCGATGGCGGCGGCGTCCAGGCCCAGCCGGTAGCGCGCGTCCAGCAGCGGCGCGTAGTGCCGCTGCAGGTAGGCCAGCAGTTCCAGCGCCACCTCTTCCTCGTCGTAGGCGTTCTTGCCCACCGCGCCGCTGGCCGCGAGCTTGTAGCCGCTCTCGGGCACGGTGATGCGCGGCCAGAGCATGCCCGGCGTGTCCCACAGGTAGAAATCGTCGGCCAGCGTGATGCGCTGCTCCAGCTTGGTGATGCCGGCCTCGTCGCCCGTCTTCGCCTGGGTCTTGCCCGTGAGGGTGTTGATGAGCGTGGACTTGCCCACGTTGGGAATGCCGCAGATCAGCACGCGCATCGGCTTGGCGAGGCCGCCGCGCTGCGGCGCGAGCTGGTGGCAGCCCTCGATGAGGCGGCGCGCGGGCGCGGCCTCGGAGGCATCGAGCGCGATGGCGCGCGTGCCGGGCCGCGCGTTGTACCAGTCCAGCCAGCCGGGCGTGCGCGCCGGATCGGCCGCGTCCTGCTTGTTCAGCACCTTGAGCGTGGGGCGGTGGCCCGTCAGCTCCGACAGCAGCGGATTGGCGCTGGAGCCCGGCAGGCGCGCATCCAGCAGCTCGATCACCACGTCGATGTCCTTGATGCGCTCGCCGATCGCCTTGCGCGTGGAATGCATGTGACCGGGGAACCACTGGATGGCCATGGGAGGGGGCTTCTTTCTGCTCTGCGGGAAAAGAGGGCGGGACGGGCGGCGGGTACGGGATCGCCGCAGCCGGATGCGGCGAGGGCGCAAGGATAATCGCCTTCGGCGCCTCGCCCGCCACGCTCCCCGACCACCCACCCGCCCGCCGCCCTGGTTCCATCCGCCGCCATGACCCGCCCTCCGTCCACGCCCCCTTCGACCGCTTCTTCCGCCGCCGAGCGCAAGCAGGAGTCCGAACTGCTCTTCAAAGGCGTGACCTGCGCGCTCATCGGCGCCGTGATCCTGCTCGCGCCCCACTATGCGCGCTCGCTCGGCGTGCGCGACCTGATGGCGCAGGCGTCCGTGGTGGGCTGGTTCGCGCTGGTGCTGGGCCTGGCGTTCATGGGGCGCTACGGGTTGCGCCGCCTGCGCGGGCGCGGGCCGCGGTGACGCACGCCGAGCCGGGCAGTGCCCTGGCCGCCGCGCGCGCGGCCTTCAGCCGCCTGCAGGCCGACGCGGCCGGGTGCGGCGTGGCCCTGCGCTCGCCGCCACCAGAGCCCGCCAGCTGCTGCGGCCGCGGCTGCAACGGCTGCGTGTGGGAAGGCTTCTACGCCGCCGCGCAGTGGTGGCGGGAAGACGCCGAGACGGCGCTCGCGCAAGCCGCCGGCGCGGCGGCGGAGCGGCTCAGCGGGATGCCGCCATCCTCAGGCCCAGGCCGATGAACACGGTGCCGGCGATACGGTCCATCCACAGGCCCGCGCGCGGCCAGCGGTTCAGCCAGCCGCCGATGGCCCCGGCGAAATAGCCCAGCAGGCCGAACAGCAAGGCCGCCTGCAGCGTGAACACCAGCCCCAGCACGCCGAGCTGCAGCCCCACGGCGCCCTGCGACGGAACGGCGAACTGCGGCAGGAACGAGAGAAAGAACAGCGCCACCTTCGGATTGACGGCATTCGCCACCATGCCCTTGGCGAACAGCGTGCGCAGCGGCTGCGGCGGCAGGCCCTCGGCGGCCACACGCCCGCCCCCCGCCCCGGCATGGCGCAAGGCCTGGATGCCGAGCCACACCAGATAGGCGCCGCCCGCCCACTTGAGCGCCGTGAAGGCCATGGGCGAGGCCGCGATCATCGCGCTCACGCCCACCACCGCCAGCAGCGTGTGGCTCAGGCATCCCAGCGCGCAGCCCAGTCCGAAGGCAATGCCCTGCACCCGCCCGCGCGACATGCCCATGCCCAGCACCATGAGGTTGTCGGGCCCCGGCGTGGCGGTGATGAACAGGGCGGCGAGGAGAAAGGCGAAGACTTGGGCGGCGGTCAGCATCGCGCGATGATACGGACCCCGCCACCAAGAGACGTCCGCACATGCCCTCCAGCGCCCCCGCCCCGTCCTCCGACGCCCTCGCCCCGCGCACCGGCGGCCAGATCCTCGTGCAGCAACTCATCCTGCACGGCGTGCGGCAACTGTTCTGCGTGCCGGGCGAAAGCTATCTGGCCGTGCTGGATGCGCTGCACGATGCCGACATCGCCGTCACCGTCTGCCGCCAGGAAGGCGGCGCGGCGATGATGGCCGAGGCACAGGGCAAGCTCACCGGGCAGTCGGGCATCTGCTTCGTCACGCGCGGGCCGGGGGTGACCAACGCCTCGGCCGGCATCCACATCGCGCACCAGGATTCGACGCCGCTCATCGTCTTCGTGGGCCAGGTGGCGCGCGGCGCGCTCGGGCGCGAGGCCTTCCAGGAACTGGACTACCCGGCCGTCTTCGGCACCATGGCCAAGTGGGTGGTGCAGGTGGACGATGCGCTCCGCCTGCCCGAGCTGGTGTCGCGCGCCTTCCACGCCGCCACCTCGGGCCGCCCGGGGCCGGTGGTGGTGGCGCTGCCCGAAGACATGCTCACCGACGCGGCGCAGGTGGCCGACGCCCTGCCCTATGCCGTGGCCGAGACGCACCCGGGCGCCGATGCGCTGCACGCGCTGGCCGGGCGCCTCGCCGCCGCCGAGCGCCCGGTGGCCATCCTCGGCGGCAGCCGCTGGTCGGAGCGCGCGGTGCGCGATTTCACGGCCTTCGCCGAGGCGTGGCGCCTGCCGGTCTATTGCTCCTTCCGCCGGCAGATGCTGTTTCCGGCCAGCCATGGGTGCTATAGCGGCGACCTGGGCCTGGGCGTGAATCCGAAACTCGTCGCGCGCATCCGCGCGAGCGACCTGGTGCTGCTGGTGGGCGGGCGGCTGTCCGAGATCCCGTCGCAGGGCTACGAATTGCTGGGCATTCCCGTGCCCGCGCAGCCGCTGGTGCATGTGCATGCCGACGCCGACGAACTGGGCCGGCTCTATCGCCCCGCGCAGGCCATCCATGCCACGCCGCAGGCCTTCGCCGCCGCGCTCGCCCCGGTACGGCCCGCAGCCCCGGTGCGCTGGAGCGCCCACGCCACCGAGGCGCGCGCCGAATACCTCGCGTGGAGCGACCCGGCCCCCATCCGCATTCCCGGCCCGCTGCAGATGGGCGAGGTGATGCGGCACCTGCGCGACGTGCTGCCGGCCGACACCATCTTCTGCAACGGCGCGGGCAACTTCGCCACCTGGGTGCACCGTTTCTGGCCTTTCACCGCCTATGCCAGCCAGCTCGCGCCCACCAGCGGTTCGATGGGCTATGGCCTGCCGGCCGGCGTGGGCGCCAAGCGGCTGTGGCCGCAGCGCGAGGTGGTGGTGTTCTCGGGCGACGGCGACTTCCTGATGCACGGCCAGGAATTCGCCACCGCCGTGCAATACGGCCTGCCCCTCATCGTGGTGCTGCTGGACAACGCCATGTACGGCACCATCCGCATGCACCAGGAGCGCGAATACCCCGGGCGCGTCAGCGCCACGCAGCTGAAGAACCCGAACTTCAAGGCCTACGCCCAGGCCTTCGGCGGCCACGGCGAGCGCGTCGAACGCACCGAGGACTTCGCGCCCGCCCTGGCTCGCGCCCGCGCGAGCGGCCTGCCCAGCGTGCTGCACTGCCTGCAGGACCCGGAGGCCATCACGCCCACGGGCACGCTTTCGGGCATCCGCGGCGCGGCGCGGGCGGCCGGGCGCTGAAGGGCAGCGCGGCCGGTTCCTGGGGCCATCGTGGCGGCGCCGGGTTCGCAAGGGCAGGACTTCCTTCGGGCGCACCCGGTGCCGCCCTCTCCGCTCCCGCCCATGATGGGAAAGGGCATGGCGCGCCTCGCGCAGCAAGCAGGCACCCGGGCACGGGCTTGCGGCGGCGGCATTCCATGCCTCTGCAGGAGTCCACCACCCGGCCGAGGACACTATGTCGTTCCACTTCCCCAAAATTCCCTTTTCGAACATCAAGAGCGCCTTCGGCATGCGCTCCAAGGGCGACGCCCCGCCTGCGCCCCCACCCACGAGCCCCCGCTCCCGGCCCGGCATGGCCCAGGACCACATGCCGCCACGGCGCACCGCGTCCGCCCCCGCCGGCAGCGCCCAGTTCACCGACCGGCGCGGCACCACGTCCGGCAGCCGCCCTGGCGGCAGCACCCACGGAGCCCAGGCCCGCAAGCCCGACTTCCAGGCCGGCTCCGCGCCGGACACACCCGCGATGAAGCTGCTGAGCAAATTCCAACTGAACGAGCTCGACCAGATGAACGACGCCCAGTTGCAGAAAGTCGTGGATTTCCTGGGCGCCAAGGACGAGGGCAAGACGCAAGCGCCCCTGGGTCGGAACTGGCAGCGCCTGCGCAGCGCTTTCAACGATCAGGAAGTCCGCAAGCTGCTCCTGAAAGATACGGCCCAGGTGGTGGATTTCATGCTCCAACCCGCTCAAACCAGCTCCGCGCCGGACGCACCTGCGATGAAGCTGCTGAGCAAGTTCCAGCTGAGCGAAATCGACCAAATGAACGACGCCCAGTTGCAGAAAGTCGTGGATTTCCTGGGCGCCAAGAACGAGGGCAAGACGCAAGCGCCCCTGGGCCAGAATTGGCAGCGCCTGCGCAGCGCATTCAACGATCAGGAAGTCCGCAAGCTGCTCCTGAAAGATACGGCCCAGGTGGTGGATTTCATGCTCCAACCTGCCCAGGACGACAAGCAGGGTGCCGACCCCAAGCCCGATCCGCAACCCGATCCCCGGGCCGGAACCGGCCGCAAGCCCGAACCAGACCCTGGCACGGGCCCGCGCTCAGGCGCGAGGCCCAGCGCCCAGCCACGCCCCAACGCCAGCGCCGGCGGCTTCCGCCAGGAAGCGCCGCGCACCACCGCCAGCGCACCGAAAGCCAGGCCGGCGCCCGCCACTCCGAAGCCAACTTCGATCGTCGGCATGAGCCGCCAGGCGGCGCTCCAGGCCTTGAAGGACCGGGGCATGACGGGCGAGAAGCTGCAAGAGATGCGAAATGACGTGCTCGACCATATCAAGAACGGCAACATGGCATCCGGCACAGCACTGAGCCAGAAATACAAGGCCGTCGTGACGGACGACTTCAGCTTGTCGGACGTCCACAAGCAGTACGCCAAGCTGTTCCTGCTTCGCTCGGGGTAAGTAGCTACCCGCCCCCCCTTGCGGCACGGGCCACGCCGCCCGCCGCTACACCGTCTGCGCCACGGGCGCGTCGCCGGCCACCGGGGCCGCATCTATCGCCATGTAGCGCTCGCGCCATGCCTCGAAGTCCAGTGTGTCCGCAGCCTCGATGGCCTTTTGCTCGGCCAGGGAATCGGCGGCCAGGCGCTCATGGCGGGCCTGCTGGGTATCGGACCACGGCAGGGCCAGCAGCGCATCGCGCGCGGCCTCCGACTGCGCGAGCGCGAAGCCGGTGAAGCTCTGCCCATGCGCCTCGGCCATGCGCGCGAGCACGCGCGCCGACGGGGTGGCTGCGGGCCGCTCCAGCCGCTCGCGGGCCAGGGCCAGCGCGGCAGCGTGCGCCTGCGTGCCCTGGGCGGCATCGAGCGCCGTGGCGATGGGCCCGCATTCCGCGAGGATCTCCAGGCCCCAATCGGCCAGCGGCACTTCGCGGCCACCGCGCTCCAGGCGCAGGCCGGGCTCGCGGCCACGCTCGGCCGTGAGGTGCTGGTTCCGCTTCAGGGCCTCGATCTCGGCGGGCGTGTCCGGCGGGCTGTCGGAGAGCAGGCAGTGCAGCAGGAACACGTCCAGCAGGCGCATGGTGGTGGCATCGATGCCCACCGGCGCGAAGGGGTCGAGGTCCATGAGGCGCACCTCCACGTACTCGACGCCGCGGTCGCGCAGCGCGTGCAGGGGGCGCTCGCCGGGGCGCACCGTGCGCTTGGGGCGGATGGTGCCGTAGAACTCGTTCTCGATCTGCAGCAGGCTGGTGCCGAGCTGGTTGTATTCGCCGCCGGGGTTGCGCACGCCCAGCGCCTCGTAGGCCGGGTAGGGGCGCGTGAGGGCCTCGTGCAGCGAATCGGCGTAGCCCTCCAGCCCGTTGTAGCTCACCGCCAGCGTGGCCTGCGCATCGCTCTGGTAGCCCAGGCGGCCCATGCGCAGCGAGGTCGCGTGGGGCAGATGGAGCGCATCGGCGCCCAGGCGCCGCAGCCCGTGCTCGCGCCCCTGCACGAAGCAGTCGCACAGCGCGGGCGATGCGCCGAAGAGGTAGAGCAGCAGGAAGGCCTGGCGGCGGAAATTGCGGATGAGCGCGAAGTATTCGTCGCTCGCGATGCCGGGCATGGACCAGTTGTAGTGGATGCCCGAGATGGTCTGCATGCGGCGGCCGTAGCGGTGGCCCAGGCCCATGCGGTAGATGCTCTTGGCGCGCCCCACGTTCGACGAACCGAAGCGCGCGATGGGAATGGTCTCGTCCGTGGGCAGGCCGCAGGGCATGCTCGACACCCACAGCATCTCGCCACCCTGCCCGGCCAGCGTGCGCAGCACGAACTGGTGGATCTCGGTCAGCTCGTCCAGGCATTCCTGCACGGACCGCCGCGCGCCGGTGATGAGTTCGATCTGCGACTCGCTGTAGTCGGTGGTGATGTGCGGATGCGTGAGCGCGGAGCCCAGCGCCAGCGGGTGCGGCGTGAGCGCGAGGCCCCCCATGGGCAGCACGCGCAGCCCCTCCTTCTCGATGCCACGGCGCATGCCCGTCAGCCGGCTCGCGGACATCGCGCGGATTTTCTCCTGCAGTTGGCTCGTCATGGTGCGTGTTTTCTTATTACCGGGTTATCTGTGTCGGCCCGGAACTTAGCACGCCCGCAACACTCGCGCTCGCCCGGCCGTCCAAGCCCCTGCTTCGGGCGCCTGCATGGGACTTCGCATTCCCATCGCCGAGCGGATGCCCGGGCCGCGATCATCAGTGCGTCGTGGCCAGCCAACGGACAGCCCCCGGGGGGGCCGCCGTCCAGCCACCTTCATCCCGGACATTCCGACCGGGAGCGCGCACGACACCGATGACCCAACGGACACCATGTCGAAATTCTCCTTGCGCCCCCGCAATTTCACGCTGCTGATTCCCGGCAATTCGCAGAACGTTGCCCATGCGGGCAAACCCGAACCCGGCAAGCAGGCCCACCACAAGCTCCACCAGATCGACCCCGCCCTGGCACAGCGCGAGGCCTTGTCGCCCCACTTCGGCGTGGCCGCGCGCGTGCGCAAGTATCTGGAGGACCCCCTGCCGGAAAGCCCTCCCGCGGAGCCGGTGCCCGAGCCCTCTTGCGCCCCCCGCCCCCGCGCACCGGTCAAGACGCTGCGCCGCTATCTCGGCAAGGCGGGCACGATGCTGGGCATGCGGGCCGGCAAGCCGGTGGCGCAATCCGAACTCACGCGCTACCAGAACAGCCCGTCTGCCTCAGACCGGCCCATCGGCAAGGACGACGCCAAGGACCAGGGCACCTGGCGCAGCGAGGGAGCCGCCCAGGCCCGCGCCTTCGCGGCCGCGGAACACCACCATCAGGCCGACGTGGCAGCCAAGAAGGCCGCAGCGCTCGAACACCTCGTGCTACTGCACATTGAACGGCTGGACGGAGAAATGGCCGAGGACGGTACCCGGGCCGCACACACCACGAAAAAAGCCCATGGTCTGCGGCATCAGCAGTCCATCAGGACCGCACTGCACCAATCGCTGGACAGGGAGATCGCCACATCACGCCAGAAAGTGGCGGTGATCGAGCAACAGATCGAACAGGTTCGCCTCACCCTGGACTCGACGAAAGTGCGCCGGGGTTCCCTGGGAGAACTGCTGTCCCGCACGTCGGACGCCGACCCGCCGCCCGCTGCGGAAGATCCGCATGCGCTGCAAGCCACGCTGGGGGAGCTCAAGGCCCGGCTCGCCAGGCAGCTCGACCGGCAACAGGCGCTGGAACGAAGGTGCGCAGACACCCAGGGCGAGCTGGAGCAACTGGAGCGCACCGCCACGATCATCGCCCGGGATCTCCTGCAGGCCGATGGCGAGGCCACCGACCTGCGCTCGCTGCTGCCCGCCCTGGCGCAGCGGCGCGAAACCCTGGAGGCCGCACTCGACGCCGCCCGCACCGCCGACGAGGCCGCGGCCGCCGCACTGAAGGACCGCGGCCAGGAGATCATCGACCAGCAGGTGGAGACCTTACCGGGCCTGGACGCGAATGCCGACCCCGCCGCCGCGACGGAGCTGCGAAAAACCCTGCGAGGATGGACGGAGGGCCTGGACAAGGCCGCCTTCGGCGCGAACGCCATCGCGCCCTCGGGCGTGCTCGCCGTGGGGCTCAAGGCCTTTGCAATAGCTGCCGGAGGCGATCCCGCCGAGGCGCTGCAGGCCTTCGACGCATTGCGCAGCCATGGATGGGACGATCTCATCCCACCGCCAGCGAAGGACGGCACGGCCGACATCGGGGGCACCGACCTGCCTCCCGCCGCACGGCGGGCGGTGGACCTGCTGGCCCGCGTTCCGCGTGGTCTGCAGGTGCTCGCGCACCTGCTGCGCCCCGAAGACAGCCCGGCTGCATCGCCCGAGCGCCTGGCCGCGGCCCGCCTCGCCCTGCGCGCGGACCACCTGCTGCGCAACGCCGCCCCCGAGGATGCCGCGCTGCGCCAGTGGCTGGGCCATGCGCGCAACGCGGCCCGGGCGGCAACGCATGCCCCCCAGCCGGCCCAGGCCCTCGCGGCCTGCACCGTCGATGAGCGCGCCGCCTACCATGCCCTGCGCAACGGCTACGAAAGCAATGCCCCGGGCTCGCCCTATGAACGTGCCAACAGCCACCTGCAGAGGATCGCGGACGCACTGCACGACGTGGAGCACAACGGCATCCAGCCACAGGTGTTCGGCGGCCAGCCCAACGCGCTGCGCTCGCTGCCCGAAGCGCTGGAGGTCGGCTCTGCCACCGCGCTGCCCACGCCGAGCCGCCGGGCCGACGAGGCCCTGGAAAAAGCGTCCGGGCAGCTCGGCGAAATGCTGAGCGGCCTGCGCGCCGGCATGCCTGCCGGACACATTCCGTCCGGGGCGGAGCGGGCCTGGCGGGCCATTGCCGAAACCATTCAGTGGGCCCCCGAGGGCACGGACCGCACGACCATGGTGCTGGACGATGCGGCACTTGCGCAAGTACGCGAGCGCGCCAAGGAGCTGCACGCCCAGTTCATCAAGACGGCGCGCGAACACGGTGCCACGCCCACCGAGGGCGGCGAGCAACCCGCGCTGCAGGCCGCCTGGAAACGCCTGCGCAGCCGCCCGCACACCGTGCCCGAGGCTCTGTCGATGCTGGACAGCCTGATGCGGGAGCAGCCACCGCAGACGGGCTCGCCCGTGCGCACTGCTGCGGGAGCGGGTCCGTCGCCGGTGTCCTGGAACGACTACGCGCAGCAGCACGGCACGCAGTTCGGTGACGCAGTGCGGGAAGCGGACCGCCTGCTGCGCGACGGAGATCCGGGCAAGGTCACGCACGGTCAGGCGCTTTTCGACCTCACGCGCGACATGGTCAGCCAACTGGAATGGCGCGACCGCCTGCGGCTGATCGGGCAGCAGACCTGGGGCGTGAATACGGGGCCCGTCTCCGCCGCCATGGCATTGGGAGCATCGGTCCTCGGGATGGGGATGCGCCTCAACGCGGCCATGCAGCACAACCAGGATTCCGTGATGGAGTTCTACATGGGCCGCACCGGGATGTATCTGCAGATCGGCGAACAGAAAACCACGCAGATACAGATGGGCGCGGGCGCAAGCACGGGCTATGCCGTCGATCTGGGCACCGAAACGGCGGCGCTGGGCATCACAGGGGCCGCCGACTGGCGCTGGCGCGGCGAACGGGGCGTGGAAAACGGCATCCAGTTGCGCCTGCCCCGCCTCGGCAAGGGCCGCGAGCCCGAACTGAACGTGGAATTCCTCGATTTCTACGAGCATTTCATCCGCCTGGCCACCCCCAACCCCGACGGAACCCCGGCGCGCAAGGACTGGCTGCACGAACTGCTCGCGCACCACCCGGAGCTGAGCGCCGGCCTCATCGACGACGCCCAGCGCTCCAGCATGGGAACCGAAACCAATGCATCCATCAGCGTGGGGGTGCGCGTGGGCGAGGTGGCCGACAAGGGCCGCCGCGCCGGCGTGGCCGCCAGCGCGGGGCTGAAAATGCGGCAGGACAACGGCCAGACCGCCACCACGGTGGCAGGGTACATGACCACGATCTACCGCGATGCGACGGCCACCGCCCGCGTGGAAGTCTCGGGCCGCGCCACGGCCAGCGTGCAGTTCGTCGAAGCGCTGGAGGACAAGCCCTCGGGCAACGGCACCACGCAGCGCGCCAGTGCCAGCCTGAGCGGACTCGACGCGGGCTACGCGCGCGAACTGAGTGCGCACGCCACCACCAATTTCTGCACCCTGTTCCTCTTCGGCGACGAGATCGACCCCGTGCGCAGCGACCGTGCCACCGATTATTCGAAGTTCGGGGATTTCGAGCGCCACGTGCGCGCCGAATGGGACGGCTGGGCCCAGTACGGCACGGGCAAGCTGGGGGACGGCGTGGATGAGACGCTGCACCACCTGCTGGCGGACATCCAGCTCTCGCACTTCATGAAGCAGACCAAGGCGTTCGCGCACGGCAACGGCTTTGCGGCCATGTTTGCCGACAAGGCCATGCGCGCGCCCGCGGCGCCCCTGCTGGACGTGCACCGCGCACTCGCCTCTCTGGCGCGTGAATCGGGCGACACCGAAGGGGCGCAGGCCGAGGACGCCGCCTTCGACGCGCTCCTGCAGGAGGAAGCGATGTGGGAGCCCACCCTGCTGCTGCTGCGCGAGAAAGGCAAGCTGCAGGCGGAGCGCGGCGTGGACTTCTTCATCAAGCACCAGAACAACCGGGGGGCGGAAGCCATGCGCACGGTGGCGCAGTGGATCCCCTACGAGCCCGTGCTGCGCCGCGAGCTGGATCAGGAGCTCAAACCCGCGCGCACCTGGGATGCACCTCCGGAACCACACACCGAAGCGCCCCGATCACCGGCCGCACCGGCCAGCCGTTCGCTCCGCATCAGCGACGAAAACGACAGCAGCAGCCGCTACAGCACCGCGTCGAGCGGCAGCCTCGAATCGTTCCGCTCGGCCAACAGCTTCCTGGAGACGATCCCGGAGGAGGAAGAGCCCACCCCGCCCTCCGGCGAACCTGCGGTGCCCCTTCAACCCCGGAGCTGAAGCACTGGGTGCCTTGCCATCAGCCGGGCGCGCTCTCCTGCCCCGTCGCTTCGCTGGCGGCGGTACGCACCTGCCCGGCATGCTCCACCGCCAGCGCCAGGCGGCGCACCATCCATGGCCAGAGGTCGCCTTCCTGGGGATCGGGCCACAGTTGCGCATCGTCGGCGGGCAAGGCCGACGTGGCCTGCGGCGGAACGGCCTGCGCAGGCCCCTCCAGGAGGTGCGTGATGGCTTGTGCCGCATGCTCCAGCGGTGCCTGCAGCCGCTGCGCGTCCAGCCGCCCCCGGCGCAGCAGCAGCAGGGTCTTGACGGCCGTGAGCTGCGCGAGCAACTGGTAGCAGCGCGCCTGCAGCCGCTCCAGCGCTTCCAGGGGCGGCTGCACCGCGCGCGGCTCGGCCAGCGAGCGCTGCGTGGCCTGCACCAGCGCCGAGAGGCTGTCATAGGCCTCCCGGCGCGCGAGGCGCCAGGCCAGCTCGGGCGCGTTGTCCACCGCCTGCAGTTGCCCCAGCGCGAGCGCCTCGCGCGCATGGCGCGCCTGCGCTGCCAGGGTGCGCGCCACGAGCGCCGGGATCTGTGACCGCTCCCAGGAGGGCAGCACGTACGAGAACGCCCAGGCGATGCCGGTGCCGATGAACGTGTCCGCCAGCCGCTCCAGCAGGTCGAAGGCCGGGCTGGCACCGCCATGCAGCATGTGCGACTGCACCAACCCCAGCACCGTGGCGGCCACGGCCGTGGCCAGGTAACGGCGCACGGCGAAACCATGGGCCACCGCCTGCGCCAGCGTGAGACAGACGATGAGCTGCAGGGCCGAGAGATGCGCCGCGAGCAGGCCCGCCGCCAGCACGCAGCCCAGCAGGGTGCCGGCCACGCGGCTGTTGCGGCGCTCCAGCGTCTGCGCGAGGCTGCCGCGCAGCACCACCACGATGGTCAGCAGCATCCAGTACGCATGGGTGCCCCAGGGCAGTGCCTGGGCCAGCACGAAGCCCGTGGCCATCGCCAGCGCGGCCCGCAGCGCATGGCGCAGCGGCGGAGCATCCCATCGCCACAGCGTGGCCAGCGGCGCCCACGACCAGGCCGTGGGGCTCACGAACATCTGCCAGCTCGCCCGGACCACGGCCAGGTCCGGCGCGGCCTCGCCGCGCGCCATCGCGATCATGCGCAGGGCCTCGTCGTTGATGTGCCCGATGCGATCGGCCAGGCTGCGCGCCATCGCATGCGGGGAAGGCCCCGCGCCAGGCCCCTCCGGGGCCGGCGCATCGCTCCACCGCAGTTGCGCCAGCGCAGGACGCCGGTCGGTGAACGGCGCGGGCTGGCGGCCCCGGAGCAGCGCGTCGGCCAGGCGCGCGACCTCGCGGGCCATGTCATGCAGCACGCCGCGCAGCGCGTTCAGCACCGGCACGTGGCCCGGATGGGCCTTGATCACATCCACGTCGAGTTCGCAGGCCAGCAGGTGGTCGCGCATCTCCAGCACCAGCAGCAACATGCCGGCGAGGCGCTGGCGCGCGGGCGTGGTCGGTGATTCCAGCACGATGTTGCGGGCCGATTGCAGTTGCTCGGCCAGCGCGGCCTGGCGCAGCAGGAGCTGCCCCATGAGCGCGGCGGGCCCGGAAGGAGACCCGGCCCCGGGGGCTTGCGCCTCCGGAGTCCGGGGAGCGGGGTCGAACTGCCGTGCCTGCACGCGCATCAGCGCGGCCAGGGACAGCAGCACGTCCGCCACCGACTGCACCCGGTAGCGCGCGTTCAGCAGCCGGTTGGCCGCCAGCGCGTAGGCGAGGTACAGGCCCGCGCCCAGCGCGAAATGGCCGGTGATCGCCAGCGCGGCCGGCAGCGGATCGCCCTGCGGCCCGCCGTGCGACACGGCGGCCATCGAGAACACCATGGAGAACATCACCGCCACGGCCACGGGAATGCCCCGCTTGCCCCAGGCCATCAGCAGGAACGCCAGGAACGTGCCCGGCACGAGCAGCAGCCCCAATCGCAGCGGGCTTGCATACAGCCACTGCACGGCAAAGAAAAGCGGAATGCCCAGCAACGGCGCGGGCAGCATCTGCAGCAGCTTGCCGCGCCGCGGCCCTGGCAGATCGGGCGGCGAGCAGGCCACGACACCCACCGAGGCCGCGGCCGCCGCCGCCGCGCCCAGCCAGGCATGCACCAGCGCCGACACCAGCAGCAGCCCCAGCGCCACGGACAGGCCATTGGCCACATAGTGGCTCAGGGCCACCCGGGTGATCGCCCGCAGGCGGTGTTCGATACTCCTCATAGCCCGCCGAGATTACTGCAGCAGCCCCACGCGCGCCGGGGCACGGCCGGGTCCAGCCGCCTGACGCGCCGCAGGGGCAAACGGGCCCCGGCGCCGACAGCCGCGCGCAGCCTGTGTAGCATCCTGCGCGCCACCCTCCCGCCAGCTTCCAGACCCCACCG
This sequence comes from Paracidovorax anthurii, assembly GCF_003269065.1. Lineage (GTDB taxonomy): Bacteria > Pseudomonadota > Gammaproteobacteria > Burkholderiales > Burkholderiaceae_C > Paracidovorax > Paracidovorax anthurii. The sequence goes on along the minus strand of NZ_QLTA01000002.1, from coordinate 109,253 downwards.
TGCACCTGCGCCTCACCCCCCTCCCGCCCGCCCTTGCCCGGGCGCCCGCCACGGCCACCGCGATCCGCCTCTGCCTGCTCCGATGCATCGGCCTGGTCGGCCTGGCGGCCCTGCTGGGCGGCTGCGCGGGTGTGACCGTCTCCTCCGTCTCTCCCCGGGACTACCTGGTGCAGCGGCGTGGCGACGCCCTGACCACCGGCCGCCTGAGCCCCGCATCCGGGGAGGTGCTGCGCGTGATCGGCAGCAATGCCGACGATTGCGAGCGGGACGCGGCCACCTGCCGCGCGGCGCTGGCCGCATCGACCGGCATCGACGACGAACAGCGCCTGTCCACGCTCTCCGAGCTCTGGCTGCTCGCCGCGCTCAACGCAGAGCGGGATCGCCAGGAAACAGGGCCGACCAGCGAGGACGAGCAGCTTGGCGCCTGGCTCGAGTCCGCGCGCCACGCCTGGGCCTACCTGTTCTTCACCCCCCGCAGCCCGGGCGAACGGGCCTTCGAGGACCGCCAGACCCAGGTACGGGATTACTACAACTTCGCCACGCAGCAGGCCCTGGCCACCATGTTCCAGCGCTACCGCCGGCAGGTGGAGGCCGACGGCCAGGAACCGCCGCCGGATGCGCGGCTCCAGTGGGGCGCGTGGCGCGTGCGCAGCGATGCCTCCGACCTGCGCCTGCCCAGCGATGCGCCCCTGCCCCACGAACTCATCGCGGCCTCCACCCTGCGCTTCTCCGGGCTGCGCAACACATACCGCCGCGACGGTTTCGGCGCCGAGCTGGTGACGGTCATGCAGGCGCCCGACGGGCCCGATCCCGCCAGCGGCCGCAGGCGCACCTCCATCCAGGCCGCGTCGGAGGACGATCCGCCCTTCCGCGAAATGCCCTACCCGTCGGTCACGGCGCTGCTGCGGTTCGATGGCGACACACTGGGCCAGGTACTGAGCACGCGGGATGTGGAGGTGGCGCTCTACGACCCCCACCACACGGCGCAGGTGAATCTGGCGGGGCGCGGCGTGCCGCTGGCGGGCAATTTCACGGCGGGCTACGGCCTCTGGCTGGCGCGCTCGGGCTTCGCGCTGCAGGCACTGCGCACCCTGCTCGGGCAGGAGGACGGCCTGGCCGCGCCACGCATCCACCTCATGCAGCCCTACGATCCGGCACGGCGCACCATCGTCATGCTCCACGGCCTGGCCAGCAGCCCGGAGGCCTGGATCAACGTGGCCAACGAGGTGCTGGGCGACGAACGCCTGCGGCAGAACTACCAGGTCTGGCAGGTCTATTACCCGACCAACATGCCGCTGTGGGTGAACCGGCAGGCCATTCAGGATGCGCTGGAGCGCACGATCGCGCATTTCGATCCGGCCGGCACGGCGCCGGCATCGCGCGACATCGTGCTCATCGGCCACAGCATGGGCGGCGTGCTCTCGCGCCTGCTGGTGTCGGACTCGGGCGACGCACTGTGGAAGATCCTGCTGGAGCACCACCCCCTGTCCGAGGAGGACCAGGATGCGCTGCGCACCGAACTGGACCCGTTCCTGCGCTTCCACCCCATGCCGCAGGTGGGGCGCGCCATTTTCATCGCCGCACCGCACCGGGGCACGCCGTTCGCCAACCAGCGGCTTTCGCGGTGGTTCTCGAACCTGGTCACGCTGCCGCTCGCGATGCTGGAGCGCTTCTCGGGGGTCACGCGCCGGCTGACGCAGGTCACGCCTCCCGAGGGCAGGGACGGCGACATCGTGCGCCTGCCCAACAGCATAGACAACCTGAGCGACACCGACCCGTTCGTGCAGGAGGCCGCCCGGTTCCCGATCTCGCCGCGCGTTCCCTACCACTCGATCATGGGCCGCGAAACGCCGCAAGGCCCCCTGGAGTCATCGAGCGACGGCATCGTTCCCTACGCCAGCGCCCACCTGGACGGCGCGGTTTCCGAGCGCATCATCGCCTCGGGACACAGCGTTCAGGAACAGCCGGCCGCGATCCTGGAGATCCGCCGCATCCTGCGCGATAACCTGCCGCCCCCCGAGAACGCTTTGCCCCCCGCGCCCGCACGCTGAACAGGGCGACGCACCGGGCTAGCCGCCAATGCCGCCCGGGTCAGGCGCTGAGCTGCGGCAACCCCATGTCCATGCGATCCGCCTGCGCGGGCAGGTGCGGCCGCGCGGCCCGCGGTCCGCCGGCAAGGGCATGCGGCGCAGCGCCAGGCCCTGTCGCCGATACACGGAAGACCGCCACGGCCTGTACGAGCTGGTCCGCCTGGGAGCGCAGGGCATTCGCCGCGGCGGCGCTCTGCTCCACCAGCGCCGCATTCTGTTGCGTGACCTGGTCCATCTGCGTGATGGCCTCGCCCACCTGGCCGACGCCCGCGCTCTGCTCGCGGCTGGCCACGCTGATCTCCGCCACGATGTCGGTCACGCGGCGGATGGAATCCACCACCTCGTTCATGGTCGATCCGGCCTTGTCCACGAGCGCACTGCCCTGCTGTACCTGCTGCACGCTCGCCGTGATGAGCCCCTTGATTTCCTTGGCGGCCTCCGCGCTGCGGCCCGCAAGGCTGCGCACCTCGCCAGCCACCACCGCGAAGCCCCGACCCTGCTCGCCCGCGCGCGCCGCTTCCACGGCGGCATTGAGTGCCAGGATGTTGGTCTGGAAGGCGATGCCGTCGATCACGCCGATGATCTCCGCGATCTTCTTGCTGCTCTCGTCGATGCCGCGCATGGTCCGCACGACCTCCGCCACGACTTCGCCGCCCTGCACCGCCACACTGGACGCGCCCTGGGCCAGCTGGCTGGCCTGGTGCGCGTTGTCGGCGTTCTGCCGCACGGTGGCGCCCAGCTCGTCCATGGAAGCCGCGGTCTCCTCCAGCGCGCTGGCCTGCTGCTCGGTGCGCGACGACAGGTCGTGGTTGCCCTGCGCGATCTCTGCCGAGGCCGTGGCCACGCTGTCGGAGCCCTGGCGCACGGTGGAAACCACCCCCGCGAGCGAGTTCTGCATGTCCTGCAGCGCCTGGAGCAACGGGCTGAACTCGTCACGGCTGCCATCCACGACCGGCACGGTGAGGTTGCCGTCGCGCACCCGTTCCGCCACGGAGCGGGAAACCTCCACCCGGCGGCGCAGCACGTTCGCGATGTACCAGGAGAACCCGATGAGCCCCAAGGCGATCACCATCACCAGCACGGAGAGCTGCGTGCGCGACTTGGTCGCCTCCTTCTGGATGCCGCCCAGTTCGCTGCGCAGCAGATCCGTCTGCCGCTCACGCTCCGCCGCCAGCCAGGCCAGCAGCCGGTTGCGCATCGGAATGGTCTCGCCCACCAGCACGTCGAACGCTTCGTCCTTGCGGCCCTCGACGACCAGGCGGATGTTACGGTCCGCGATGGGCTTGAACTCCTGCTCGAGCTTCTGCCATGCGCGGAACGCCTCACGCGACTCCGGCCTCATCAGGGCAACCCCGTAGGCCGCATCGTTCTCGGCGATGCGCTTGTACTTGCTGTCGATGTCGGCCAACGTCTCCTGGAGCGCCTGCGGCGAGCGCACCAGCATGGCGTGGCGGATCTGCAGGGAGATCTGGGTGATGCTGAGCTCGGTGCTCGCGATGCGGGTGAGCTGTGGCACACGGGTCGCACCGGTCTGCTCGGCCAGCATGGCCACGTTCGTCAACTGGGTCCAGGACAGCACCGCCGCTGCCGTCAGAGCCAGGATGAGCACGACGGAAACGCCATAGAGCCGCCGCGCAATTCCCATGCGGGAGAAAAAAGTCATATCAACCTCGTCCGTTATAGCTTTCGCACGGCCCTCCCGTGCGTGTGTCGCCTTGAAGAACGAACAAATGATACAAATTGCATCAAATAGAGACAATTACTTTTATCAATTTATTCTTTTCAAATAGACTATCGGCGTTGTTTTTGCAAGCATTCCCCAGGATGGAACGCAGGTTCAAAGCCGCGCCTGAGCACATCGAGCTGCGCTCATTCTCTCCCCGGAAAAGCCAAACGCCGCCGCAACGAAGCCCAATGGTGGCGTGCAGCAGACACATCGTGGTCCCGGGCCGCGATCTCGATCGTGCGTGCAAGGAGCCCGTCGGCCGGCCGCCCCAGGGTGCGCAGCACGCTGGCCAGGCTGTGGCACAGCCGGCGCAGGGCCGGCAGGTCCCCGATTTCCAACGCGAGGTCGCCCTGGACCGCATCGTGGACGAACTGCGCGATGCAGCCTTCCCGGTAGGCATGGAACAGCTCCGCGTTCCCCGCGAAATACTCCTGGATGGCCGCCTCCTCCGCCGTGATGGTGGCAGCATCGGGCCGCCCTCCACCCACCGGCTGGCCTTTGGCATGCGTGGGTTCCCTATCCGCCAGTGCGGCGGCTGGCGGCGACAAGACATCCGCCAGGGCCTCGCGCACGCAGGCTTCCAGCTCGGCCACCGGCACGGGCTTGGAGAGCGCCCGCCACGCGCCCCAGGAGGCCAGATCCTGCCGGACCAGATGGTCCAGACCGGCGCTGAGCACCACGATGCGCGCTCCCGCGGCCAGGGCCGGCGTGGCATGCAGGCGGCGAAGCAAGCCGGCGCCGGACTCCCCGGGCATCATCAGGTCGGTAATGACCAGCGCGGCACGATGGCACTCCAGCCACGCCAGCGCGGCTTCCACGCTGGCGCAGTTCTGGACGCTGACGGGCAGGGTTTCGAGTGCCATGGCGACGAAGCGCGCCACGGAGGGATCGTCCTCGACCAGCAGGACACAGGGCCGGGCGGCGCCAGGCTCGGTTGACATGGAGTCACCCGCGTGACAGGACCGTCAATGCGCGCAGCGCCTGCGGCAGGTGCGCCACCAGCACCGACTTCTGGATCACCGTGAGGCCCTGGAGCGCGAAGGCATACGGTGCGCGTTCGGCTTCATCCAGCGAAGTCACCACGATGAGCTGCAGCCGGGCGAACTGCGGATGCGAGCGCAGGCTGGTGATGAGCGCGGCGCCATCGAGCCCCGGCAGGAGGATGTCCACGATGAGCACGTCGGGTTCGAGCTTGCCGCACATCGCCAGTCCCGCGATGCCATCGCTGGCGATGTGCAGTTCCACTTCAGGGAACTGCTGCTCGAGCAGCAGGCGGATGAGGTTCTGGTAATGGACCGAATCCTCGATGAGCAGCACCCGGCGCCGGGCCGTGGCGGCCCCGCCGCGCGCAGAGGGCGGCGGCGGCGAGGCATGGGGCTCCGCGCCCACCTCGCGTGAGCGCAACCAGCGCTCGACCGACTCCCGGGAGATCCGCCGATGGCCACCGGGCGTCTTCCACGCCTCCAACTCTCCCCGGTCCACCATGAGCTGTATGGAACGGACGGCCATCCCTAGCAATTTGGCGGTTTCAAGGGTCGTGTAGTGGTCGCGCAGTGAATCGTCGGAATTCGGCATAGCAGGCATTGTGCCCCGCTCCGGACCATAAGTTCGCAGCCGAGGGCAATCACGGAGATGCTGGGCACTTGCAGATATTAAATCTAGTAAATATGATCCATTCACCCCTTTCTTTTTGTATTCGCAGTTTCCATGAAAACCGTACTCATCGTCGATGACCACGCCGAGATTCGCCGGTTGCTGCGCATGACGCTGGAAGGCGGCGACATGGAGCTGCACGAGGCGGACAGCGGTGCCAGCGCCTGGTCCATCGCGCAGGCCGCACGGCCGGACGTGGTGCTTCTGGACGTGATGATGCCGGGGGACCTCGACGGCTTCGAGGTCTGCCGCCGCATCCGGGCCTGCCCCGCGCTGGCGCATACCGAGGTGATCATGCTCAGCGCACGCGACAGCGTCCAGGACCGCGCCGCCGGACAGCAGGCGGGTGCCAGCGGCTTCTTCGCCAAGCCCTTCAGCACCCTGCAGGTCGCCGAAGCCGTTCGGCGGCTCGGCCCGACCATGCCCATGGCGGGCATCTGATTCCATGGGCCCGGACAGGCGGCAGCGGCGACCCCCGCACCCCATCCAGCGGCACCCGCCGCCAGCGCCCTGCCGCAAGCCACGCGCGGGCGCACGGGCCATCCTGCGCCCGTTTTCCCACCGACCCTCGCCCCTCTTTCTGCTCCTCGGGCTGCTGGCCTGGGGGGCCATGCTGTGCCAGACCGGCCCCGTGCATGCCGGCATGGTCCTCGACCGCGTGAAATCCCGGGGAGAAGTGCTCGTCTGCATCTGGCCCGACTACCACGGCATCACGTACCGCAATCCGCGCACGCAGGAGCTGAGCGGCCTCGACATCGAACTCTCCCGGCAGTTCGCGCAGGAACTGGGCGTGCGGGTGCGCTACGTGGACTCGTCGCTCGACCAGGTCGCGCACGACCTGCAGGTCCGGCGCTGCGACGTGGCCATGTTCGCCCTCGGCACGCTGCCGCCCCGATTCCGGGATGTCCAGTTCACCCGGCCCTATCTGCGCAGCGACCTGTATGCCGTCACCACCAAGAGCAACCCGGTGGTCAGGCAATGGGCCGACATCGACCGGCCCGGCGTGGTGGTGGCCGTGCAGAACGGCAGCCTGATCGGGACCGTGCTGGCGGAGCGGCTGAAAAACGCCACCATGGTGACGGTGAAGCCCCCCGGCAACCGCGAGCGCGAACTCATGGCCGGACGCGTGGACGTGTTCATCACCAACTATGCCTACGCCCGGCGCCTGCTGGACAGCGCGGACTGGGTCCGCATCATCCAGCCGCCCGAGCCCTTCTTCGTCATCCCCTCCGCCTACGCGGTGCGTCCGGGCGATGCGGAATGGCTCGCGACGGTGGATGCCTTCGTGGGCCGCATCCAGAGCGACGGACGGCTGCGCGCGGCGGCCGACCACCACGGGCTCGGCCCGCTGGTGATTCCATGATGCGCCAGGTACTGCGCGGCATACCGTTCAACGGAGCCTTCCGGACACTCGCGCGGCGCGCGTCCCGCCAGCCGGCCAGCGCCCTGGTGCTGGCCGCGGGGCTGGCCGCCGCCGCCGGGGCGCTCATCACCACCATCGCGGTGGGGGTGGGCGACATGCGCAGCTCCCTGGCAGCCAGCATCACCCAGGCGCAACTGCTGGCCCGGGTCCTGGAAGACCAGACCACGCGCACCTTCGAGGCCGGCGAGGTGGTGCTGGCCACGCTCGCGCACATGCCGGCGATGTCGGGCAGCCGGGACGACCCCCAGGCCACGGACGACGCCATGCGGCAGGTGCTCGCCGCCCTGCCGTTCATGCGCAGCGTCTCGATCGTGGGCGAAGACGGCCGGGTGCTCTCGAGCACCGATCCCGCCGCCACGGGCATCAAGATCGACCGGGAACGGCTCGGCCCCTGGCTGGAGCCGGGCCGGCAGCACATCGGCGCGCCCCTTTCCGGGCGCGGGCTCGCCAGCCTGCGCCGTGACAGCCCACCCGCCGCCGTCCCCCCAGGACTCTCGTTCGTGCCCATGCTGCAGGGCTTCCGGGACGAGAGCGGCGCCGTGCTGCAGCTCGTCGGGCTCATGAACCCCGACGCGCTCTCGAACTTCCAGTACCTGGCACTCGAATCGCTGAGCTACGACGCGGTGATCGCCACGGACAGCGGCCACGTTCTGGCCTCCTCCATCACCACGCACAACCTCGCGGGGTGGAACCTCTCGAAGCTGCCGGTGTTCACCAGCTACCTGCCGCGCAGCGAGCACGGCAGCTATGTCGGCACCGGCGTGCTGGGCAAGGACCGGATCCTCGCGTACCGGGCGTCGCACGGCAAGCCGCTGGTGGTGATCGTCGAGGAACCCTACGCGGCGGCGCTGCAGCGCTGGTTCTGGGAGGCCTACCAGTTCCTGGCCATGGGGCTGCTGATGGTGCTACTGGCGCTCGCCCTCACCTGGATCGCGTGGCGCAGCCTGCGGGCGCGCGAAGCCGCGCAGCGGGCCGTGGATGCCGCCCAGGCGCGCATCGCCCGCAACGAGCAGGATCTGGCGCTGCTGCTGCGCAGCGTCCAGGAGCTCATCTTCCGCACCGACGAGAACGGCGCGCTCACCTACGTCAACGCCCGCTGGACCACGCTCATCGGCCAGCCCCCCGCGAGTGCCGTCGGCCAGCGACTGCAGGATCTGGTGGCGCCATCGAGCCAGGGCGACATGGCCGCCATGCTGGACCCCCACGCCGACGCGAGCCTGCGCGCCTGCCAGGTGCGCCTGCGCGACCGCTACGGCGACGAGCGCGTGCTCGACGTGGCGATCGTGCCGCTGCGCGACGGCGCCAGGGGCGGCATCAAGGCCTTCGCCGGCAGCGCGGTGGACTCGACCGAGCGCGAGCAGGCCCATCAACGGCTGCGGGCGCAGCTCGCCTTCCAGAACCTGCTGCTGGAGACGAGCCCGCAGCCGATGATGCTCACCAACCGGGAGCACCGGGTGATCCTCGTCAACCGCGCCTGGGAACTGGCGATCGGGCGCCCCCGCGACAAGGTCGTCGGCCGCAGCCTGGAGCTCTACCCCCGCCAGTCCCGCGACGATGCGGCGCTCGCGGAGAGCGGTGGCGGCACGTCGCTGGAGCTGGAGCTGTCCTATGGCGACGGCACGCGCCGCGCCACCCGCGTGCTCAAGGCCGCCGTGCACGACGAGCGCGGCGGCGTGACCGGCGTGCTGAGCATCCTCATGGACATCAGCGAGTTCCGCGAAGCCGAACGCGCCACGCGCGAAGCCCACGATGCCGCCGAAGAAGCCGCGCGCACCCGCGCCGAGTTCGTGGCCAACATGAGCCATGAACTGCGCACCCCGCTGCAGTCCATCATCGGCTTCGCCGAGCTGGGCGTGGCGCGCAGCGGCGACACGCGCCTGGCCCCGATGTTCTCGGACATCCTCGTGGCCGGGCAGCGCATGCTCGCGCTCGTCAACGACCTGCTCGACGTCGCCAAGATCGAAAGCGCCATCGGCACCTTCCACCTGGAGCGGACCGACCTGCGCGGCCACATCCGCTCCGTCGCGCGCGAACTGCAGCCCCTGCTCGCCTCGCGCCGGCAGGAGTTGCGGCTCGACCTCCCGGACCGGCCGCTCGTCGTGCGGGCCGACCCGCTGCGCTTCCAGCAGGTCGTGCGCAACCTGCTGGCCAACGCCATCAAGTTCTCGCCCGAGGAAACGCCCATCCACCTGCGCGCCGACGCGGACGCCGGCGACCACATCCACATCGAGGTGGAAGACCAGGGCCCGGGCATTCCGCCGGACGAGCTCGAGCGCATCTTCGACGCTTTCGCGCAATCGAGCCTCACCAAGGACGGCTCGGGCGGCACCGGCCTGGGCCTCGCGATCTGCCGCAAGATCATCGATGCCCTGGAAGGCCGCATCTACGCCCGCAACGTGCCCGGGGGAGGCGCGGTCTTCCACATCGAGCTGCCCGCGCGCGGCCCGACGGACACGGCCTCGGCCCCGCTGCTCTGAGAATGAGAACACGTTCTGAAGCCCCGCGCGCGCCTGCGGTGGAGCCGCTTCAGTCCGGGGCCCGGCTCCCGTAGTCCACCGGCCGACGCAAGCGCTCGTCGGCATGCCAGGCCCAGTAGGTCGCCACGAACCGCCGCGTGACCGGCCCGACGGCACCGTCGCCCACCGGCCGGCCATCCACGCGGGTGACCGGCATCACGCCGCCGCCGGAGCTGGAGATGAACACCTCGCGTGCGCCGCGCAGCTCGCCGGCCGGCAGGGCACGCTCCTGCAGCGGCACCGCCAGCGCCTGCGCCATCTCGATCACCGTGCGCCGGGTGATGCCCTCCAGCATGCCCTCGGCCGGCGTCACGACCGTGCCGCGCTCGTCCACGCAGAACACGTTGAAGCCCGGCCCCTCCACGACGTGGCCGGCGCCGTCGGTGAGCACCACGGTATCGCCACCCGCGTCCAGCGCGGCCAGCAGGCCCATGGTGAGGTCGTTCCAGTGGTAGTTCTTGGCACGCGGGTCCACGCTGCGCGCGGGGATGCGCTGCACGTCGCTCACCACGAGGTGCAGCCCGCGCTCGCGCTGCTCGGCGCTGGCGATCCAGACATAGGGCACGGCGAAGGCATAGAACTGGTTCACCGCCTCGCGCGGATCGCGCGAGCCCCAGGGCGGCTGGCCGCGCGTGGCGATCATCTCCACATAGGCCCTGCGCAGGCCCGACAGGCGCACGCACTGCTCCAGCACAGCCGCCACGCCCGCCGGGGTGAGGCGCGGGTCGAGCCGGAAGCGCCCGCAGCTCTCGAAGAATCGCTCCAGGTGGGCATCGAGCCGGAAGAACGCGCCATCCCACACCGTGACCACGTCGTAGGCGGCGTCGGAGCGCAGGAAGCCCCAGTCGGTGATCGGGATGGCCGCCTCCGCGATGGGGACATACCGGCCGCGCACGAAAGCGGCGCCCTGGGAGAAATCGGGAAGGGAATGCATGCGGCCATTTCATCCCTACCGGCGCCCGCCCGCAACCCCTCCCGGCAGCCCCGGGACGCCCCCGCCCCACCCGTGCGCCCGGGAGACGCCAAGCACAACCACGGATGACACGATTGCAACGGCATGCAACCCTGCCGGGGCAGGCATGGCGCCCGAGAAGGTGCGGGCCTTCACGGTGCAATCCTTTCGCATCCCGCCCCGGCAATGACCGGCCTCCGGGTTATCCCTGCCCGCACTGGACAATCATGTGGATAACCCGGGAAAGATCCTGTACGGCCACGCCAAGTCGTTGATTTCAAAGGACAACCCTCCCATCGCCTATTTTTTGGGCACCGCGCGAAAACAGGACATACGGTTATCCCGTCCGGCACTGGACAACCATGTGGATAACCCGGGACAAGCGCTGTATGGCACAGGCAAGTGCTTGATTCACAAGGACTTGTCTCGCACTGCCTCTCTTTTAGGCAGTTCCGTGGCGGACCTTGCGGCCCGGAAAACGCTACCAAAACAATAGCAAACAATGCAGCAGAATCGCCGACATACCGCCTTTCTGACCCCGACTCCACATTCCAGGACACTTTTTCGATGACTTCGCCCTCCTCCTCGGCCCCCTTCTTCATCGCCCGCGTCGGCGACGACGGCACCCAGTGCGATGCCTGGCCCGAACAGACGCTGCTGCAATCGCTGGAACAGGGCGGCATCGACTGGCCCAGTTCGTGCCGCAACGGCACCTGCCGCACCTGCATCGGCATGCTCGCGGGTGGCGAGGTGCGCTACGCCATCGAGTGGCCCGGCCTCTCGGCGGAGGAAAGGGCCGAGGGCTGCGTGCTGCCCTGCGTGGCCTATCCACTGAGCGACCTGCACCTGGAAGCCCCCGGAATCTGACACGCCCGGGCACGGGCGCCGCGGCAGCGCCAGGGCAGGAAACGGGCAGGCGGGTGGCGGCGGCGCCACGTCCTTGCCGGCACCGGCCCGCGCCGGCCAGAATGGCCACACAAAAAAATGTTTGCAGAGAGGGAGAGCCATGATCGAGAACGTCCACGCGGCCACCCCGCCGCTTCCTGGCGCGCGCGCCGCCGAAGCCCACGGCGCCGCGCCGGGCGGCTTCCAACCCACGCGCGAGGAGATCCTGCGCCAGTGCGCCGCTGCCGACGCCCGCTGGGCGGCATCGCCCGGCCGCAACCTGGTGCTGCTCTTCGACGGCACCGGCAACATCCTGGGCAACGAGCAGGACACCAACATCGTCAAGCTGCTGCGCATGCTCGACAAGGGCCCCGACCCGCAGGGCCTGGAGCCGGAGCAGCTGGTCTATTACGACCCGGGCGTAGGCACGGCCAACACCTTTCCGGCCGCCAATCCCGCTTCGCGGGCGAACGAGGCCGTGGAGCGGCTGTCCGGCCTGGCGATGGGCAGCGGCGTGTTCCAGAACATCGCCCGCGCGTATGAATTCCTCGTGCGCACCCACCGGGAGGGCGACCGCATCTACCTGCTCGGGTTCTCGCGCGGGGCCTTCACCGCGCGGTCCGTGGCCGGCATGCTCAACCTGTACGGCCTCATGCACCCCGAAGGCCTCCCCCTGCTCGACAGCCTCGTGCGCACCTATTTCGCCCCGCGCGGGCGCCACAACCCGTCCGGCACCCGCCAGCGGGAGGACTTCGCGCGCGACGTATTCGACAACTTCTCCCTCGGCCGCGCGCCCCTCGTGCACTTCGTGGGCGTGTGGGACACGGTGGCGGCCATCGGCAGCGGCGTGCTCGGCGGCATCACCATCACCGACCCCGGCGAATTCGCGCGCAAGCGCTTCGCGCACGTGCGCCATGCGATGTCGCTGCACGAATCCCGCGCGGCCTACGCACCCAGCCGCTACGTCGATCCCCGCTTCACCGCGCAGGAGCGGCCTCACCGCAGCTTCGAGCAACGCTGGTTCCGCGGCGTGCACAGCGACGTGGGCGGCTCCTATGCCCGCGACGGGCTCTCCAACATCACGCTGCGGTGGATGGTGGACGAAGCCCTCGCGCAGGGGCTGCGCGCGGACCGCGCCCGGCTGCGCCCCGGCGACCCCCTCACGCCCATGCATGACCAGGCCTACGACTGCCCCTACTGGGTCTGGACGGGGCTGGACGCGCGCGAGCGCCACCCCAGCGACGTCATCGACGCCAGCGCGCTGCCCGTGGCCGCCGCCGTGCCCGCGCAGCAGGTGCCCCGCACCCAGCCCTGGCGCACCATCGGCCGGGTCCTGCCGCTGGTCGTGGCCGCGCTCTTCGCGGCGGTGATCGGCGTGCAGCGCGATGCCTGCGCGCTGGACGGCGCCCCCGCCTGGGCACGCCTGCTGCCCTCGGCCTACCAGCTCACCGCGCACTGGCATGCCGCCTGGAACCTCTCCTGCGGCGACACCGACGCCCTGCGCCGCGCCATCGCATGGGACTGGGCGCTGATCGCGGCCTACACCCTGTGGCTGGCCTACCCCGTGGCCTGGGCGCTGCGGCGGCTCGTCGCGCGGGCCATCCCCCGGGGCCGCCGCCTGGGATGGCTGCCACGCCACGCGCACTGGCTCATGGCCCTGCTGGTGGTCTCGGACGTGGTGGAAAACCTCGCCATGCCGCACATGCAGGCCCCCGGCTGGGCCACGGTGGTCTCGGCCGCCTGCGCCCTCAAGCTGCTGGGCCTCGCGCTGCTCGCCACCGTCCTGGCGCGCGGCGCGCTGGCACGCTCCCCATACACGCCCGCGCCGCCCACCCCGCGAGAGAGCCGACTGCACTAAAATCGACGGCTCTGGAGCGCCGAGCGCTCCCGCACCGCGCGCCGCCGCACCGCCCGTCCCTCCTGCGAACCCTGCGAAGGGGGCCGCCCGGGGCCCGGGCGCGCGGCGCGCCACCGCGCGAACCACCGAAAGCCTGCCTTCATGAACACCCCCCTCTCCCCCGCGCCCATCTCGCCGGTCGAAGACATCGTGGCCGAGATGCGCGCCGGGCGCATCGTCATCCTCATCGACGAGGAGGACCGCGAGAACGAAGGCGACCTGGTCCTCGCCGCCGACCACGTCACCCCCGAAGCCATCAACTTCATGGCCCGCTTCGGCCGGGGCCTCATCTGCCTGACGCTCACGCGCGAGCGCTGCGAGCGGCTCAATCTCCCCCCGATGGTGGCGCGCAACGGCACCAAGACGGGCACGGCCTTCACCGCCTCCATCGAGGCCGCCGAAGGCGTGACCACCGGCATCTCGGCCGCCGACCGCGCCCGCACCGTGCAGGCCGCCGTGGCGCCGGACGCCCGCGCGAGCGATCTCGTGCAGCCCGGCCACATCTTCCCGCTGCAGGCCGTCGATGGCGGCGTGCTCATGCGCGCGGGCCACACCGAGGCCGGCTGCGACCTCGCCGCCATGGCCGGCTGCAGCCCCTCCTCCGTGATCTGCGAGATCATGAAGGACGACGGCACCATGGCCCGCCTGCCCGACCTGCAGCTCTTCGCCGCCCAGCACGGCCTCAAGATCGGCACCATCGCCGACCTCATCCACTACCGCAGCCGCAACGAATCCCTCGTGCGCAAGGTGGGCACGCGCCCCCTGCAGACGGCCGCCGGCGAATTCATCGCCCATGCCTTCCGCGACGAACCCAGCCAGGCCGTGCACCTCGCGCTGGTCAAGGGCAGCTGGGCCGAGGGCGAGAGCGTGCCCGTGCGCGTGCACGAGCCCCTCTCGGTGCTCGACGCCCTGGAAGTGGGCCGCGCCATGCACTCCTGGGGCCTGGACTCCAGCCTGCAATACATCGCCCAGCAGGGGCGCGGCGTGGCCGTGCTGCTGAACTGCGACGAAAGCGCGGAACAGCTCATCGCCCAGTTCGACGGCACCGCCCGCTCGGCCCACGCGCCCGAGCGCGGCCGCATGGACCTGCGCACCTACGGCGTGGGCGCGCAGATCCTGCGCGAATGCGGCGTCACCCGCATGCAGCTCATGGGCCAGCAGCGCCGCCTGCCCAGCATGACCGGCTACGGCCTCGAGATCACCGGCTACATCCCCAAGGAATAAAACGACCATGTTTGGCGCAGACAAAGGAACCACGGACAAGCTCGACGGCAGGAAGCTGCACATCGGCATCGTGCAGGCCCGCTTCAACGAGAGCATCACCAACGCCCTGGCCGACGCCTGCCTCAAGGAACTGCTGGACCTGGGCGTGCAGGAAAAGAACATCCGCCACGTGCGCGTGCCCGGCGCGCTCGAAGTCCCACTGGCCCTGCAGGCACTGGCCGAGCAGGACGAATACGACGCGCTCATCGCCCTGGGCTGCATCATCCGCGGCGAGACCTACCACTTCGAACTCGTGGCCAACGAATCCGGCGCGGGCGTGACCCGGATCTCGCTGGACTACCAGACGCCCATCGCCAACGCCATCCTCACCACCGAAAATCTCGAACAGGCCATCGCCCGCCAGACCGAGAAAGGCAGCGACGCCGCGCGCGTGGCCGTGGAAATGGCCAACCTGCGGGAGGAGCTGTCGTGAGCGACTCCTTCTCCACGCCTCCGGGCAGCAGCGGCAGCAAGCGCCCGCCACGGCAGTCGCGCACCGGCACCACGAGCACCGGCGCGCGCAAGGCCGGCTCCAAATCCACCCGCAGCCGCGCGCGCGAATTCGCGCTGCAGGCGCTCTACCAGCACCTGGTGGGGCGCAACGAGGCCACGGCCATCGACACCTTCACGCGCGACCTCTCGGGCTTCCACAAGGCCGATGCCGCCCACTACGACGCGCTGCTGCACGGCTGCATCGAGAACGCCGAGGCCCTGGACGCGCTCATCCTGCCGAAGCTCGACCGCAAGATGGCCGAAATCTCTCCCATCGAACACGCGGTCATGTGGATCGGTGTCTACGAGTTCCAGCACTGCCTGGACGTGCCCTGGCGCGTGGTCATCAACGAATGCATCGAGCTGGCCAAGGAATTCGGCGGCACCGACGGCCACAAGTACGTGAACGGCGTGCTCAACGGCCTTGCGCCCTTGCTGCGCGCGGCCGAGATCGAGGCCGACCGGGGACGCGCCGCCCCGGCCCCTGCCCCGGACGCGGAGGCCTGACCGCCGGGCACCGCACGCCCCCTCGCGCACGCCGCGCCGGGGGGCGCTTTCCCTTCCCTTCTCTCCCCTCGCTCCATGAAGTTCTCCTCGCGCGCCGACAGCATCGAACCCTTCTACGTGATGGAAATCGCCAAGGCCGCGCAGGCGCTGGCGCGCGAGGTGGCGGCGGGCCCCGAGCCGATGATCTTCCTCAATATCGGCGAGCCGGACTTCACCGCCCCCGCGCTGGTGCAGGAGGCCGCGGCGCGCGCCGTGCGGGACGGGGTCACGCAGTACACCAACGCCCTCGGGCTGGACGCGCTGCGCGAGCGCATCGCCGGCTGGTATGCCCAGCGCTTCGGCGTGCAGGTGCCGGCGCGGCGCATCGTGGTCACGGCCGGCGCCTCGGCGGCGCTGCAGCTCGCCTGCCTGGCGCTGATCGAGGCGGGCGACGAAATCCTCATGCCCGACCCGAGCTACCCCTGCAACCGCCATTTCGTGAGCGCGGCGGACGGCCGGGCCGTGCTGGTGCCGTCCACCGCCGAAGAGCGCTACCAGCTCAGCGCGCAGAAGGTCGAGGCCCACTGGGGCCCGAAAACGCGCGGCGTGCTGCTCGCCTCGCCGTCCAACCCCACCGGCACCTCGATCGCGCCCGACGAATTGCGCCGCATCCACGCGGCGGTGCAGTCGCGCGGCGGGGTCACGCTGATCGACGAGATCTACCTGGGCCTGTCTTATGAAGAGGCCTTCGGTCGCACCGCTCTGGCGATCGACGAAAACATCATCAGCATCAACAGCTTCAGCAAGTACTTCAACATGACGGGCTGGCGCCTGGGCTGGATGGTCGTGCCCGATGCCATGGTGCCCGTGGTGGAACGACTCGCGCAGAACCTCTTCATCTGCCCCAGCACCGTGTCGCAGCACGCGGCGCTGGCCTGCTTCGAGGCCGAGAGCATCGCCGAGTACGAGCGCCGCCGCACCGAATTCAAGGCGCGCCGCGACTACTTCATCCCGGCGCTCGAATCCCTGGGCCTGCACGTGCCCGTGCGGCCGGACGGCGCCTTCTACGCCTGGGCCGACTGCACCGCCGCCGCCCGGCGGCTGGGCGTCGAGGGGAGCTGGGACTTCACCCACGAGATCCTGCGCCGCGCGCACCTGGCCATCACGCCGGGCCGCGACTTCGGCCGCCATGCGCCGGAGGGCTTCGTGCGCTTTTCCACGGCGAACTCCATGCCGCAGCTCCAGGAGGCGGTGGCGCGGCTGTCCCGCGTGCTGGGCTGACCTTCCGCCTTCCAAGAGAGAGAAGAGCCCGCTCCATGACCTTCGAGTGGCCCGTGCGCATCTACTGGGAGGACACGGATGCCGGCGGCATCGTGTTCTATGCCAACTACCTCAAGTTCTTCGAGCGCGCCCGCACCGAGTGGCTGCGCTCCCTGGGCCTGGGGCAGCAGCATCTGCGGGAACTCACGGGCGGCATGTTTGTCGTAACCGACGCCCGCCTGCGCTACCTGCGGCCCGCCCGGCTCGACGATGAACTGATTGTTACGGCCGTGCTGGAGGAAAGCGGACGGGCATCGCTGACAATACGCCAGCAAGCGCTCCTGAAACCAGAGCACGTGACAGAATCACCGCCTGCGCCGCTGTGCGAAGGCACCATCCGCATCGGGTGGGTCGATGCCGCCACGATGCGCCCCGCCCGCATCCCGGGCCACCTTCTGGAACAACTCTCACCATCATGAATTCGCAAGACATGTCCATCCTGCACTTGGTGCTCAACGCCAGCTGGGTGGTGCAACTCGTCATGGCGCTGCTGATCGGCATTTCCATCGCCAGTTGGGCCGCCATCTTCCGCAAGCTGTTCGCCCTCAAGCGCGTGCGGTCGCTCAACGACGATTTCGAGCGCGAATTCTGGTCGGGCACCAGCCTCAACGACCTCTACGCCGGCGCCACGCAGAACGCCAAGAACGCCGGCCCGA
Organism: Paracidovorax anthurii; assembly: GCF_003269065.1. GTDB lineage: Bacteria > Pseudomonadota > Gammaproteobacteria > Burkholderiales > Burkholderiaceae_C > Paracidovorax > Paracidovorax anthurii. Next base: position 91,894 of record NZ_QLTA01000002.1, on the reverse strand, counting down.
TGGAGCGCATCTTCGCCAGCGGCATGCGCGAATTCCACAAGCTGCGCGAGCGGCGCATCACCGATCCCGGCACGCTGCTCGACGGCGCCCGCCGCGCCATGCGCGCCAGCTTCCAGCGCGAGATGGACGTGGTGGAATCGAGCCTCTCCTTCCTCGGCTCCGTCGCCTCGGTGAGCCCGTACGTGGGCCTCTTCGGCACGGTGTGGGGCATCATGCACGCCTTCACCGGCTTCGCGGGCATGGAGCAGGTCACGCTCGCCACCGTGGCGCCCGGCATCGCCGAAGCGCTCGTGGCCACGGCCATCGGCCTCTTTGCCGCCATCCCCGCCGTGGTGGCCTACAACCGCTTCGCGCGCGACATCGACCGCGTGGCCATCCATCAGGAGACCTTCATCGAGGAGTTCTCCAACATCCTGCAGCGCAACCTCGGCGCGCACCCCTCGCCCGCATCGTCGGCCTCCGGCCACTGATCCCCACGCCGCAAGGAGCCCCCCATGCCCGCGATGGCCTCGCGCGGCGGCAGCCGCCGCCGCTCCATGAACGAGATCAACATGGTCCCCTTCATCGACGTGATGCTGGTGCTGCTCATCATCTTCATGGTGACCGCCCCCATGCTCACGCCCAGCAGCATCAACGTGCCCACCGTCGGCAAGGGCGCCAAGGCGCCCAAGACCTTCGGCCAGGTGATCGTGCAGAAGGACGGCAGCCTGCAGCTCAAGACCGGCGACCTGGAGCGCCCCGTCACCCTCAAGGACCTGGGCGCCGCCGCCAAGGCCTGGCAGGCCACACAGCCCGAGGGCACGCCGGTGCTCGTCACCGCCGACAAGAGCGTGACCTACGAAACCGTGGTCAAGGCCATGGACACGCTGCAGCGCGCGGGCGTTCAGCGCGTGGGCCTGACCGTCAAGTCGGGTAGCTGACCCCCCGCCTCTCCGCAGCCGCCCCACCGATCGCGATGTACGCCACCAACGACCGAGACCAGTTCGCCCCCACGCGCCCGCCGGGACGGATGCGCGCCGTTGCCCTCGCCGTACTGGTCCATGCCGCGCTCATCGGAGCGCTGACCTGGGGCGTGCACTGGAAGACCAGCGCCGACCAGCCCTCGGTCGATGCGGAACTGTGGTCCCAGTTGCCCCAGCAGGCAGCCCCCGCCGCCGTGGCGCCGCCACCGCCCCCCGAACCGACCCCGGCCCCCACGCCCGCGCCGCCACCGCCCGCGCCTCCGCCCCCTCCACCGCAGGCAGCGCCCCAGCAGCGCGAGGCGGACATCGCCATCGAGCGCGAGAAAAAACGCCTCGAACAGGAAAAGAAGGAACGCCAGCTCCAGGCCGAGCGCGACCAGCGGGAACGCGAACGCCGTGAACAGGCCGAGCAGGAGCGCAAGGAACGGCTGCAGAAGGAAAAGGACCAGCGCGAGAAAGAGCAGCGCGAAAAGGACCGCCGCGAGCAGCAGGAAAAGCAACAGGCCGAGAAGGAAAAACAGGAGCAGCAGCAGAAAAAGCTGGCGGAAGAAAAGCGCAAGGCCGAGGCAGCCGACGCCAAGCGGATGGAAGCGCAGCGCCAGGAAAACCTGCGCCGCATGCAGGGCCTCGCGGGCGCCACGGGCGGCGAGACGTCCACCGGCACGGCGCAGCGCAGTTCCGGCCCGTCGGGCAGCTACGGCGGCAAGGTGGCGGCCAAGGTGCGCCCCAACATCGTCTATCCGGATGCGATCTCCGACAACCTGCGCACCGAGGTGGAAGTGCGGGCCGCGCCCGACGGTACCATCGTCGGCACGCGCATCACCCGCTCCAGCGGCAACAAGGCCTGGGACGACGCGGTGGTGCGCGCCCTGGAAAAAACCGAAACCCTGCCCCGCGACGTGGACGGCCGCGTGCCCTCCTCGCTCGTGATCGGCTTCCGCCCCAGGGACTGACGGGGGTTCGAGCCCCGAGGAGGCCCCTCGGCCATTCGCCATGCTCCGTCCCCGCCCGCCGCCCATGCCGTGCAGGCGGCCACCCCGGAGCCCCGCGCCCCAAGCCAAAAGGGCCATGCACGCATGCATGGCCCTTTTTTTCATGGGATCAAGGCGCCGCCTCCTGCGGCCGATCCTTCACTCGTCGGCGCGCTGGCGCTCGATCATGCGGTTGATGCGCAGCGCGCCCAGCGTGCAGACCACGCCCGAGAGCAGGTAGAGGCACACGGCCACCAGCCCGAAGCGCGCCGACAACCCCAGGGCCACCAGCGGCGCGAATGCCGCCCCCACCAGCCACGCCAGATCCGCCGACAGCGCAGCCCCCGTGTAGCGGTAACGCGGGGAGAAGTTGGCCGTGACCGTCCCCGAGGCCTGCCCGTAGGAGAGCCCCAGCAGCACGAAACCCACCAGGATGAAGACGTTGTTGCCCGCGGTGCCGCTGCTCAGCAGCCAGGGCGTCACCAAGCTGAAGGCGCCGATCAGGCAGGCCATGGTACCCAGCGTGTTGCGGCGCCCCATCTGGTCGGCCAGGCGCCCCGATATGGCGATGGCGATGGCCGCCAGGAACGCGCCCACGATCTGCATGCCCAGCACGTGGGTGATCGACTGCTCGGAATACATCGAGATCCACGACAGCGGGAACACGGTCACCACATGGAACAGCGCGAAGCTCGCCAGCGCGGCGAATGCGCCCAGCACCACATTGCGCCCCTCGTTGCGCATCAGCCGCAAGGCCCCGACGGGTTCGAGTTCGCGCTGCTGCAGCAGGTCGCTGTACGACTGCCCCACGATGAGGCGCAGGCGGGCGAACAGGGCCACCACGTTGATGGCGAAGGCCACGAAGAACGGATAGCGCCAGCCCCAATCGAGGAACTCGCGCACGCTCAGGCTGCTGTAGAGGTAGGCGAACAGGCTCGCGGCCAGCGCGAAGCCCACGGGCGCGCCCAACTGGCCCACCATGGCGTACCAGCCGCGCCGCTCCGGGGGGGCGGACATGGCCAGCAGCGACGGCAGGCCATCCCAGGAGCCGCCCAGCGCCAGCCCCTGGCCGAAGCGCAGGATGACCAGCGCCACGACGGCCGCGCTGCCGACGCTCTCGTAGCTGGGCAGGAAGGCCATGCCCGCCGTGGAGGCTCCCAGCACGAAGAGCGAGAGGGTGAGCTTGGTGCCCCGGCCCCATCGCCGCTGCACCGCCATGGAGAGGGCCGTGCCGATCGGACGGGCGATGAAGGCGACCGCGAAGATCGCGAACGCCATCAGGGTACCGTCCAGGCGCGAGAGGTACGGAAACAGGAAGGACGGGAACACCAGCACGCAGGCGATGCCGAACACGAAGAAGTCGAAATACTCGGACGACCGCCCGATGATCACGCCCACGGCGATTTCGCTGGGCGTGGCTTCTTCATGGGTGTCCGCATGGGACAAAGATTCCTCGTGATGGAAATTCCCCGAGGGATATGTGGCGGAACCAGCGAGCCCACTCATAGAACGCCTCCTCAAGTCATGCTGAACACAGCACCGTTCTACACCCGCGCCCACCACCGCCACAAGGCGATTTTTCCCCAAACGGGGGCCGGATAAACCCTTACATCCACTCGGGATTTGGAGGGGGCGCGCCGCAAGCCCCTGCCCATGCGGGTTCGGCGCGCGCCTTGACCTTGGACAAAATGTCCAATCGACAAAACTATCCAACGTATTACATTCGGTCAGTTCTGTAATCCGCGTTTATCCCTAAACGCGTTTTTGTCACGCCCCAAGCATGCTGAAAATCAAGAAACTCCGCGGGCCCGCATGGCTCGGCGCGGCCGCCTTGGCAGCCAGTCTGACTGGCTGCAGCAAGGCCGTCGTCCTCAATCCGGCAGGAGACATCGCCGCGCAGCAAGGCCAGCTGGTGGTCACCGCGACCCTGCTCATGTTGATCATCATCGTTCCGGTGATCCTGCTCACCTTCCTCTTCGCATGGAAGTACCGGCAGTCCAACACCCAGGCCGAATACGATCCCGACTGGCACCATTCCACCACGCTGGAGCTGGTGATCTGGACCGTGCCCCTGATGATCATCATCGCGCTGGGCGCCCTGACCTGGATCAGCACCCACAAGCTCGACCCGTACCGCCCGCTGGAGCGCATCGACGCCAACCGCCCGCTGCCCGGCAACGCCAAGCCGCTGGAGATCCAGGTGGTGGCCATGGACTGGAAATGGGCCTTCTTCTACCCGGAACAAGGCATCGCGACGGTGAACGAAGTGGCCGCCCCGGTGGACCGCCCCATCGTCTTCAAGCTGACCTCCTCCTCCACGATGAACGCGTTCTACGTGCCCGACCTCGCCGGCATGATCTACACCATGCCCGGCATGCAGACGGAGCTGAACGCCATCATCAACAAGCCGGGAGTCTTCCACGGCATGTCCTCGCACTACAGCGGCGCGGGCTTCTCGGGCATGACCTTCAAGTTCCACGGCCTGAGCGACGACGACTTCGCCAAGTGGGTCGGCGAGGCCAAGGCGGGCGGCAAGGCGCTCGACAGCAAGACCTACCTGGCGCTGGCCAAGCCCAGCGAGCGCAACCCCGTCGAGCGCTTCGCTTCCGTGGAAGAAGGCCTCTACGACAAGGTGCTGAACCGCTGCGTGGAAGACGGCAAGATGTGCATGCACCACATGATGGCCATCGACGCCAACGGCGGCGAGGCCTTCCTGAAGGCCAGCGGCCTGAATCTGCCCCAGGACGTGTGCACCGCCGAGAACTCGGCCCGCGTGGTCGCCTCCCTGGAAAATCGCGCCACCCCCTCGCAATGACCCTGTCGGGCCGGGCGGCCGCGTGAGCGGCGCCGGGCCCCTTTCCGAAGAGACTCGATATGTCCGAACATACCTCCGCGTCCCACTGGGCCCTGGGACGGATCACCTGGGACTCCGTACCGATGGCGCATGAGCCCATCGTGCTGTGGACCTTCATTGCCGTGGTGCTGGGCGGGATCGCCGTGCTGGCGGCCATCACCAAGTTCCGCCTCTGGGGCCCCCTGTGGCGCGACTGGATCTGCAGCATCGACCACAAGAAGATCGGGATCATGTACATGATCCTCGGCCTCGTGATGCTGCTGCGCGGCTTCGCCGATGCCGCCATGATGCGGCTGCAGCAGGCCATGGCCTTTGGCGACAACATGGGCTACCTGCCCCCACACCACTACGACCAGATCTTCACCGCCCACGGCGTGATCATGATCTTCTTCGTGGCCATGCCGCTGGTGACGGGCCTGATGAACTACCTCGTGCCGCTGCAGATCGGCGCACGCGACGTGTCGTTCCCCTTCCTGAACAACTTCAGCTTCTGGATGACCACGGCCGGCGCGGTGCTGGTGATGATGTCGCTGTTCCTGGGCGAGTTCTCCACCTCCGGCTGGCTGGCGCTGTCCAACCTGGGGGCGCAGAACCCGGGCGTGGGGCTGGACTACTACATCTGGGCGCTGCAGATCGCGGGGGTGGGCACGACGCTATCGGGCATCAACCTGATCGTCACCATCATCAAGATGCGCGCGCCCGGCATGAGCCTGATGCGCATGCCCGTCTTCACCTGGACCGCCCTGTGCACCAACGCGCTGATCGTGGCCTCGTTCCCCGTGCTCACGGCCGCCCTGGTGCTGATGTCGCTGGACCGCTACCTGGGCACGCACTTCTTCAGCAATGACTTCGGCGGCAACGCCATGCTGTACGTGAACCTGATCTGGATCTGGGGCCACCCCGAGGTGTACATCCTGATCCTGCCCGTCTTCGGCGTCTTCTCCGAGGTGGTGGCCACGTTCTGCAAGAAGCGCCTGTTCGGCTACACCTCCATGGTGTATGCCACGGTGTGTATCACCATCCTCTCGTACCTCGTGTGGCTGCACCACTTCTTCACGATGGGCTCGGGCGCGAGCGTGAACACCTTCTTCGGCATCACGACGATGATCATCTCGATCCCCACGGGCGCGAAGATCTTCAACTGGCTGTTCACCATGTACAAGGGCCGCATCCGCTTCGAGCTGCCCATGATGTGGACCGTCGCCTTCATGGCCACCTTCGCCATCGGCGGCATGACCGGCGTGCTGCTGGCCGTTCCCCCGGCCGACTTCGTGCTGCACAACAGCCTGTTCCTGATCGCTCACTTCCACAACGTCATCATCGGCGGCGTGGTGTTCGGCCTGTTCGCCGGCATCAACTACTGGTATCCCAAGGCCTTCGGCTACAAGCTCGACCGCACCTGGGGGGTTCGCTCCTTCTGGCTGTGGGTGGTGGGCTTCTGGGTGGCCTTCACGCCGCTGTACGTGCTGGGCCTGATGGGCGTGACCCGCCGAGCCAACCACTTCGAAGACCAGTCCCTGCAGATCTGGTTCGTGATCGCCGCCATCGGCGCGGCGCTGATCGCCGCCGGCATCGGCTGCTTCCTGATCCAGCTGGTGGTGAGCTACCTCAAGCGCGAGGAGCTGCGCGACGTGACCGGCGACCCCTGGGACGCACGCACGCTCGAATGGGCCACCTCCTCGCCCCCGCCGCAATACAACTTCGCGTTCACGCCCCGCGTGTACGAGATCGATGCCTGGTGGGACATGAAGAAGCACGGCTACCAGCGTCCGCTGTCGGGCTTCCAGCCCATCCACATGCCGGCCAACACCGGCGCGGGTGCCGTGATCTCCGCGTTCAGCCTGGTGATGGGCTTCGCGCTGATCTGGCACATGTGGCTGCTGGCCGGACTGTCGTTCGCGGCGGTGATCCTGGCGTCGATCATCCACACGTTCAACTACAAGCGCGACTTCTACATCCCCGCCGATGAAGTCATCTCGACCGAAGAAGCCCGCACACTCCAATTGGCCCGCCATGTCTGATATCCGTTACCAAGCAGCCGGCGCGGCCGGCGCCCTGGCTTCGCGCGACTACCGCCTCGCGGAGGAGCCCCACCCCGAGAACGGCACCGCGCTGGGCTTCTGGCTCTACCTGATGAGCGACTGCCTCATCTTCGCGGCGCTGTTCGCCACCTATGGCGTGCTGGGCCACAGCTACGCGGCCGGCCCCACGGGCGCGCAGCTCTTCGACCTGACGCTGGTGGCCATCAACACGGCCTTCCTGCTGCTGTCGTCCATCACCTTCGGCTTCGCGATGCTGCAGAAGCAAAAGGGCAACGTGCGCGGCACGCTGGCCTGGCTGGCCGTTACCGGCGTGTTCGGCCTGTGCTTCCTGGGCCTGGAGCTCTATGAGTTCGCCCACCTGCTGCACGAGGGCGCGGGCCCGCAGCGCAGCGCCTTCCTGTCGGCCTTCTTCACGCTCGTGGGCACCCACGGCCTGCACGTGACCTTCGGCCTGATCTGGATGGTGGTGCTGATGATCCAGATCGGCAAGCATGGCCTGATCCCCGAGAACAACCGCCGCCTGATGTGCCTGTCCATGTTCTGGCACTTCCTGGACGTGGTCTGGATCGGCGTCTTCACCTTTGTGTACCTGATGGGGGTGCTGTAAATGAGCGCACAGAATTCGCATGCACACGCACATGCCCACGGCGGGCATGACGACCACCACCACGACGACGGCCCGCACAGCACGTTCTCCGGCTACATGATCGGCTTCGTGCTCTCGGTCATCCTCACCGCCATTCCGTTCTGGCTGGTCATGGCCAAGGTCATCGCCGACCGCAACACGGCCGTGCTGGTGCTGGGCGGCTTCGCCGTGGTACAGATCCTGGTCCACATGGTGTATTTCCTGCACATGAACGGCAAGGTCGAGGGTGGCTGGACCATGCTGTCCACGATCTTCACCGTGGTCTTCGTGGCCATCGCCATCACGGGCACGCTGTGGGTCATGTTCCACATGAACACCAACATGATGCCGGAGCACACCATGCCCGGCACCGCGGCGCCCGCCGCCGCGCCGGCGGTGATCACGCCTTGAGCGTGGCGGCGCACCGCGATGGAGACGCCGCCCCCCGGGGCCGGCGCTCCCGCACCGTTCAAGCGATGCTCATCCTGGTGGGCATCGCCTTGTTTTTGGGCTTTCTGGCCCTGGGCACCTGGCAGGTCCAGCGCCGGGCCTGGAAACTCGCGCTGATCGAACGGGTGGAGCAGCGCGCGCATGCCGCGCCCGTGCCGGTGCCCCCTCCCGCCGAATGGGGCAAGGTCGATGCCGCGGGCCACGAATACCTGCCCGTCACCGCCACCGGTCGCTGGCTGCTGGACAAGACCGTCCTGGCGCAGGCCACCACGGATCTGGGCGCCGGCTTCTGGGTGATGACGCCGCTGCAGCAGGCCGATGGCACGCAGGTGCTGGTCAACCGGGGCTTCGTGCCGCAGGCGCAGCGCGCCCAATGGCTTTCCGGGGCCGGCGATGGCCCGGCGGCACACGCGGTCACCGTGCAGGGCCTGCTGCGCATGAGCGAACCCGGAGGCGGCTTCCTGCGCTCCAACGACCCCGCGCAGCAGCGCTGGTATTCACGCGATGTCACGGCCATCGCCGCCGCGCAGGGGCTGGCGCAGGCAGCGCCCTTCTTCATCGATGCCGGACTCCCCGATCCCCGGGCCGCCGCCTCCGTGGCGCCCGCAGCAGATGCCGCGCAATGGCCCCGGCCGGGCATGACGGTGATCCGCTTCCACAACAGCCACCTCGTCTATGCGCTGACGTGGTACGGGCTTGCGCTGATGGTTGCGGGCGCGGCCTGGTATGTGGCACGCTACGAGTTTCGCCTGCGTTCCGCCGACCGTGCCCCTTCCGCCCCGACGCAGCAGCCCCCGCGCTGACACTGCCCTGCCCTCTTCCAGCACCGCTCCCTCCCCGTCGGCGCGCAACGCGCGCTCCGCCAATGCCGCCGCGGGGCTGAAGAACCTGCATCAGCTCATCCAGCTGCGCTGGGTGGCGGTGATCGGGCAGGTGTTCACCATCGAGGTGGCCTACTACAGCCTCGGCCTCACGCTGCCCGTGCGCGAGATGCTCATGGTGGTGGGCTGCCTCGCGCTCTTCAACATCGTCAGCCTGCTGCGCTGGCGCACCGGCCACGGCGTGCGCCATGTGGAGCTGTTCCTGGCGCTGCTGATCGACGTCGCGGTGCTCACCGTGCAGCTCTACCTGAGCGGTGGCACGGGCAATCCGTTCGTCTTCCTCTACCTGCTGCAGATCGCCGTCGGCGCGGTGCTGCTGCGCGGCGGCTTCATCTGGTCGATCGTGCTCATCACGACCGGCTGCTTCGCCGCGCTCTCGCGCTTCAACCTGCCCCTGCCCCTGCCGGCGGACCTGCACCGGGGCCTCTCCAGCCCCTACCTGCTCGGCCTGCTGGTGTGTTTCCTGCTCAACGCGATCCTGGTGGTGATCTTCATCACCCGCATCGAGCGCAACCTGCGCCAGCGCGATGCCCGCCTCGCGGCCGCCCGGCAGCGCGCCATGGAGGAAGAGCACATCGTGCGCATGGGCCTGCTCGCCTCGGGCGCGGCACATGAACTGGGCACGCCGCTGTCCACCATGGCGGTGATCCTGGGCGACTGGCGGCACGATCCGCGCCTGGCCGGCGACACCGTGCTGCAGGACGAGATCGCCGAGATGCAGATCCAGGTGCAACGCTGCAAGGGCATCGTGAGCGGCATCCTGCTGTCGGCCGGCGAAACACGCGGCGAGGCCTCCGCGCAGACCACCGTGCGCACCTTCGTGGACGCGCTGGCGCGGGAGTGGCGAGCCACGCGGGCCATTGCCGACTTCGACTACGACAACCAGTTCGGCGCAGACACGCCGATGGTGTCCGACACCACGCTCCAGCAGATGGTTTTCAATGTGTTGGACAATGCCCGCGATGCATCGCCCGGCTGGGTGGGCCTCACCGTCGAACGCGACGCCGATACCTTGCGCATCACCGTGGCCGACGCCGGCCCGGGATTCGATCCCGCCATCCTGGCCAACCTCGGCAAGCCCTACCAGTCGAGCAAGGGCCGCGCGGGCGGCGGGCTGGGCCTCTTCCTGGCCATGAACGTGGCGCGCACGCTGGGCGGCAGCGTCACGGCCCGCAACCTGCCGGACCGGGGCGCGGAGGTGACCATCCGCCTGCCGCTGGCGGCGATCGCACTGCAGGAAACCGGACAAGCACACCATGGACGCTGAATGTGAACGCCCGTTGCTGATCGTGGAGGACGACGAGGCCCTCGCGCGCACGCTGGCCCGCTCGTTCGAGCGGCGCGGCTACAGCGTGCTGCAGGCGGACAGCCTGGCCGGCGTGGAAGACCTGCTCGCGCGGCAGCACCCCGACTATGCCGTGGTGGACCTGAAGCTCAAGGGCGAGGCCTCGGGCCTGGCCTGCGTGCAGAAGCTGCACGCCGCCAACCCGGACATGCGCATCGTGGTGCTGACCGGCTTCGCCAGCATCGCCACCGCGGTGGAGGCGGTGAAGCTCGGCGCCTGCCACTACCTCGCCAAGCCCTCCAACACCGACGACATCGAGACCGCCTTCGGCCTGGCCGAAGGCAACACCGAGGTGGAGCTGACCAACCGCTCCAGCTCCATCAAGACACTGGAGTGGGAGCGCATCCACGAGGTGCTGGCCGAGACCGACTTCAACATCTCCGAGGCCGCGCGCCGGCTCGGCATGCACCGGCGCACGCTCACGCGCAAATTGGGCAAGCAGCGCGTCTGAATTGCGCTTTTCTGCCGTGATGGGGGCCTGAAGTTCTGCTTCATGCCGAGTTTTGCCCGGGTGAATCCACTCGGCGGTGGACAGGTCGATACTGCGTTTCCGGGAACCCCGTCCGGGCTTCCCTGTCGCAGCCAGGAACCGCCGCATGCCCTCGTCCCTCATCGATCGCCTCTCCAGCGCCGGCCTTCTGGACCGCATCTTCATCGGCGGCGACTGGGTGCGGCCCCACGGCCAGGACCGCTCCAGCGTCATCGACCCGTCCACCGAAGAACCCGTGGCGGAGATCGTGCTGGGCGACGCGCAGGATGTCTCCGCCGCGGTGCAAGCGGCCCGGCGGGCCTTCGCCGCCTGGTCCGCGACGGCGCCGCGGCAGCGTGCCGCGCTGCTCGATCGCGTACATGGCCTGATTCTGGAGCGGGCCGAGCTTTTCGCCCAGACGATCTCGCTGGAAATGGGCGCCGCCATCGCTTCGGCGCGCAGCGTGCAGGTACCGTCCGCGGCGGAGCACATCCGGGTGGCCCGGGATCTCGCGGCCACCTATGCCTTCGCCACGCGCCGCGGTGACATCGACATCGCGCGCGAGGCCATCGGCGTGTGCAGCCTGATCACGCCGTGGAACTGGCCCCTCTACCAGATCACGGCCAAGGTCGGGCCGGCATTGGCGGCCGGCTGTACGGTGGTCCTCAAGCCCAGCGAACTCTCGCCGTTCAGCGCGGTGCTTCTCGCCGAGGTGCTGCGGGACGCCGGCCTTCCCGCAGGGGTGTTCAATCTCGTGAGCGGCACGGGGCCGGAGGTCGGCGCCGCGCTGGCCTCGCACCCCGACGTGGACATGGTCTCGATCACGGGCTCGACGCGTGCCGGGGTCCTCGTGGCGCAGGCGGCCGCGCCGACGGTCAAGCGCGTGGCCCAGGAGCTGGGCGGCAAATCGCCCAACATCCTTCTTCCGGACGCCGACCTCGCGCGCGCCGTGTCCGGGGGCGTGGCAGCGGCATTCCGCAATGTAGGCCAGTCCTGCAGCGCCCCCACGCGCATGATCGTGCCGCGCGCGCACCTCGGCGCGGTCGAGCAGCTCGCCCGCGAAGCGGTCTCGCGCCTCGTCGTGGGCGACCCACGGTCACCGGAGACCACGCACGGCCCCCTGGCCAACCGCGCGCAGTTCCACCGCGTACAGGAGATGATCGGCGTGGGGATCGCCGAGGGCGCGCGGCTGGTCTGCGGGGGGCCCGGCCGGCCCGAGGGCCTCGCACGGGGCTTCTACGCGCGCCCGACCGTCTTCTCCGACGTCGCGCCGCAGATGCGGATCGCGCAGGAGGAGATCTTCGGTCCGGTGCTTGCCCTGATCCCCTACGACAGCGTGGACGAGGCCGTGGAGATCGCCAACGGCACCGACTACGGCCTGGGCGCGCACGTCCAGAGCCAGGACGCCGGGGCCGCGCGCGCGGTCGCGGCCAGAATCCGCTCCGGGCAGGTGCACATCAACTATCCCGCCTGGAACCCGCAGGCGCCTTTCGGCGGCTACAAGCGTTCGGGCAACGGGCGCGAGTACGGCCAGGAAGGCTTCGAAGAGTACCTGGAGACCAAGGCCATCCTCGGCCTGGAGCCGGCCACCGATGCTGCGCCCGCCGCCGCCGGGCACCGCTGAAAGCGCCGCCCAACCTGTTCGTGGCGCCAGGCCACGGCCCGAAACGATCCACGAAAGCCCCTGATGCGCCAGCCACTGCGTTCCATCGACAACTCACCCGGCCTGCCGGGCCACGCCGACGCCGTGGTGATCGGCGGCGGCATCGTGGGTGTCTTCGCCGCCTACTACCTCGCCCGGCGCGGGCTCTCGGTCGCGCTCGTCGAGAAGGGCCGGATCGGGGCCGAGCAATCGAGCCGCAACTGGGGCTGGTGCCGCCAGCAGAACCGCGACGCGCGCGAGCTGCCCATGGCCACCCGCAGCCTCGATCTCTGGGAGCAGTTCATCGCGGACACCGGCGAGGACACGGGCTTCCACCGCTGCGGGCTGCTGTACCTGAGCGATGACGAGGCCGAGCTGTCCCGCTGGGCGAACTGGCGGGATTTCGCGAAGACCATGGGCGTCACCACCCACATGCTGAGCGGCCCGCAGGCCACGGAACGCGGACGGGCGACGGGCCGGGCCTGGCGGGGCGGCGTCTTCTCGCCGAGCGACGGCACGGCCGATCCCTCCAAGGCCGCGCCGGCGGTGGCCGCGGCCCTGCAGAAGCTCGGCGGCAGCGTGCACCAGCACTGCGCGGCCCGCGGCATCGAGGTGCAGGGCGGCCAGGTCTGCGGCGTCGTGACCGAGGCCGGCACCATCCGCACCCGCTCGGTGGTGTTCTCGGGCGGTGCCTGGGCGTCTTCGTTCTGCCGCCAGCTCGGCATCCGGTTCCCGCTCGCCACGGTGCGCCAGTCCATCGTCCGCGTGCTGCCGCAGGAGGGCGCGGGCCTGCCGGACGCCCTGCACACCGCGCGCGTCTCCGCCACCCGCCGCAGCGACGGCAGCTACGCACTGGCCATCAGCGGCCGGGGGCGCGTGGACCTGACGCCGCAGCTCCTGCGCTTCGCCCCGCAGTTCGTGCCCATGTTCGCGAAGCGGTGGCGCAACATCCGCCCCGGGGGCCTCGAAGGCCTGCGCGCGGGGCACGAGACGCTGGCGCGGTGGCGGCTCGATGCGCCCACGCCCATGGAGCGCGTGCGCGTCCTCGACCCCCGCCCCGACCCCGTGGCCGTCCGGCAGACGCACCAGCGTGCCGTCGAACTGCTGCCGGCCCTGAAGGACGCCGGCATCGCCAACGCCTGGGCCGGATTCGTGGACAGCACGCCCGACGGCGTGCCCGGTATCGGCGAAGTGCCCGGCATCGGGGGCTTCATCCTGGCGGCGGGCTTTTCCGGCCACGGCTTCGGCATCGGCCCCGGGGCCGGGCACCTGATCGCCGACCTGGTCACGGGCGCGATGCCGATCTTCGATCCCGCGCCGTACCGGCCGGAGCGGTTCAGCAGCTCGTCCTGGGGCAAGGTGGCCGACTTCTAGGCCATGCTTGATCCAGCAGGCCGCCGGCGCCCGCCAGCAGAGCGCGCAGGTCTCGCCTACCCCAGCAGCATGCCCAGCCCCAGCACCAGCAGCCCCGCCATGAGGCAGCGCCGGAACGCCTCCGGCGACAGGTGGCGCCGCAGGCGTGCGCCGAGCGCCATGCCCACGATGGCCGGAGCCAGCAGCAGCACCGAGGCTGCCAGCGTGGCGGGAGGCAGGCTGGCCTGCGATGCGAGGCCCGCGCCCAGCGCGATCGTGGAGACCGTGAAGCCCAGCCCCATCGCCTGCACGAGCGCGTCGCGCTGCAGGCCCAGCGCCTGCAGATAAGGTACGGCCGGCACGACGAACACGCCCGTCGCGGCCGTGATGGCGCCCGTCACCGCCCCCACGGGCACCCCCAGCCAGCGCTGGTACCGCCCGGGCACCGGGGGCAGGCGCACGCCCGCGAGCGACCACCCCGCATAGGCGATGAGCGCCGCTCCCAGCGCCATGCGGGCGCCCGCGCCCTGGGGCGCACCCAGCCACCATGCTCCCGCCCAGGTGCCGGCGCAGATGCCCACCTGCAGCCCGGCATGCCGCCGCAGCAGCGCGGGCGCGTCGCGCCAGGGCCGCATCTGCCAGAGGTTGGTGGCGAGCGAGGGCACGACCAGCAGCGCCGCGGCCTGCGCGGGCGGCATCCAGAGCGCGAGCAGCGCCATGGAGACGGTGGGCAGGCCCAGCCCGACCACGCCCTTCACCATGCCCGCCAGCATGAACACCAGTGCCGCCGCGCAGGCCATGCCCAGCGGCATGGCCGCCACCACCGATCCCATCCCTGCCGCTCCTGCCATGCCTGCGCTCCTGCGTCCGCTGCGCCACCAGCAGCGCAGTGCGGCGATTCTGGGAGGCCCGGCGGTCGCGCACCATGCGGATGTTCCGTGGCCCGGCTTCGGCGCCGCCGAAGGCAGGAAGGCACCGGCGTGGTAGCGTGCGGCATGCGCTTCGACCTCACCGACCTGCAGCTCTTCCTCCACGTGCACGAGGCCGGCACGATCACGGCGGGCGCGGAGCGCACCCACCTCTCGCTGGCATCGGCCAGCGAGCGAATCGTCGCCATGGAGCAGGCGCTCGGTGCGCCGCTGCTGGTGCGCGGGCCACGCGGGGTGCGCGCCACGGCCGCGGGCCAGACGCTGGCGCACCATGCGCGCGCCGTGCTGCAGCAGATGGAGCGGCTGCGCGGCGAACTCGGCGCCGGCCTGTCGGGCCACGTGCGCATGCTCTGCAACACCTCCGCGATGAGCGAACACCTGCCCGGGCCGCTCGCCGCCTTCCTGGCGGCGCACCCGAGCACGGCGGTGGACGCCCAGGAGCGCGGCAGCGACGACGTGGCCGATGGCGTGCGGGACGGGCTGTGCGACATCGGCATCGCCTCGCGCGCCGCCGACCTGCAGGGCCTGGCGGTGCGCCCGTTCGTGGCCGACCCGCTGGTGCTCGTCGTGCCCCGGGGACACCGGCTGGCCGCGCGCGGCGCCATCGCCCTGGCGGACGCGGCGGACGAGGACTTCGCCGGCCTGCCCGAAGACAGCGCGCTGCAGACCCACCTCGCGCGCCAGGCACGGCGCCAGGGCCAGCGGCTGCGCTACCGCGCGCGCCTGCAGCACGTCGATGCCGTGTGCCGGCTCGTGGGCCTGGGCGCGGGGCTCGTGGCCATCGTGCCGCGCGCCTCGGCCCTCCGGCTGGCCCGCAGCACCGGCGTGCAGCGCGTGGCTCTCACCGACCCGTGGGCCGCGCGGGAGCTGGTACTTTGCGTTCGCGCCGATGCGCAGGCCCTGTCCACCCACGCCAGGGCGCTGCTGGACCACCTCGCCGCGGGCTGACACAGGCGGTCCGCCCCGCCCGGGGCTTGCCCTGGATCAAGGCACCGGGCGCCACCGCGCCGCAGAATCGCGCGCTTTGCCGCGCGCCCCTGCAGACCTTGCGGACCGCGCGCCCAGACCCAGGACACCCGCCATGCCCAACCCCACCGCCCCCGAACTGCTGCTGCCCGCAGGCTCCCTCGACAAGATGCGCGCGGCCTACGACTTCGGCGCCGACGCCGTCTATGCGGGCCAGCCGCGCTATTCGCTGCGCGCGCGCAACAACGAGTTCCGCCTGGAGCAGATCGGCCAGGGCATCCGCGAGGCGCATGCGCGCGGCCGCAAGTTCTTCGTGACCAGCAACCTGCTGCCGCACGACGACAAGGTGCGCACCTACCTGCGCGACATCGAGCCCGTGATCGCGCTCGCGCCCGATGCCCTCATCATGGCCGACCCCGGCCTCATCATGCTGGTGCGCGAGCGCTGGCCAGAGATGCCCATCCACCTCTCGGTGCAGGCCAACACGGTGAACGCGATGGCGGTGAAGTTCTGGCAGCGCCTGGGCCTCGCGCGCATCATCCTCTCGCGCGAGCTGGGCCTGGACGAGATCGACGGCATCCGCCAGCAGTGCCCCGACATCGAGCTGGAAGTGTTCGTGCACGGCGCGCTGTGCATCGCCTATTCGGGCCGCTGCCTGCTCTCGGGCTACTTCAACCGGCGCGATGCCAACCAGGGCACCTGCACCAACGCCTGCCGCTGGAGCTACGCGGCCGGCGCCGGCACCGACGCCACCGACAGCGGCGAAGTGATGCCCGCGCGGATCGCGGACGGCTTCGACCCGCACGCCGAGCGCGGCGAGGCCGACGCCGCCTTCGCCGCGCGCGGGGGTACGGCCCGCCATCCCCTCGCGGACCAGGTCTATCTGCTGGAGGAGAAGGAGCGCCCCGGCGAGCTGCTGCCGGTGATGGAGGACGAGCACGGCACCTACATCCTCAACAGCCGCGACCTGCGCGCGGTGGAGCACGTGCGGCGCCTGGTGGAGATCGGGGTGGATTCGCTCAAGATCGAGGGCCGCACCAAGAGCCGCTACTACGTCGCGCGCACGGCGCAGGTGTACCGCCGCGCCATCGACGACGCCGTGGCCGGCCGGCCCTTCGACCCGGGCCTGCTCACCGAGCTGGACGGCCTCGCGCACCGGGGCTACACCGCCGGCTTCCTGCAGCGCCGCCCCGCGCAGGACCTGCAGAACTACGAAACGGGCAGTTCCCGGCCGCTGCGCAGCCAGTTCGTGGGCGAGGTGGTCGCCACAGGCGACGGGTGGGCCGAGGTGGAGACCCGCAACCGCTTCGCGGTGGGCGACCTGCTGGAAGTGATCCACCCCGAGGGCAACCGCACCGTGCGGCTGGCGCGGATGCACGCGGCGCTGGACGGCGCCCCGCTGCAGATCGCGGCGGGCAACCCGCTGCGGGTGCGCATCCCCCTAGAAGCCCCCGCGCAAGGGGCCCTCCTTGCACGAATCTTGAATGAAAACGCCCCCATGTCGCCGTAAATATTACATAGTTAGCTATTAAAAATATAGCAAATCAACCCGCCAGCCCCTCCACCGCCGGGGCCGCCATCTGCCGCTCGAAGGCACGCAGGCGCTTGTAGACCGAGATCTGCTCCACCACCGTGCTCCAGTTCAGCACCAGGAACTGGAACGAGTCGAGCACCTTGTCGAAGGCTCGCGCGATCTGCTGCATCACCCCCAGGGTGATCGCGCCCGCCACCAGCGTGGGCCCGAGCGCCACCAGCGGCACGAGCACGCTCACCTGCAGGTACGACCACTTCACGACGTCGAAATACAGGTAGTGGAAGAACAGCCGGAAGTAGTTGCGCCGCACGTCCTGGAACAGCGCGGCGGCCGTGGGCGGCGAGGCGCGCGCGGCGTCGTCCTCGCCCAGCACCAGTTCCTTGCGGTAGGCCGCCTCCACGCGCTGGTTCTGGAACTCCAGCCCCGGCAGCCGCACGCCCACCAGCGCCAGCAGCAGCGTGCCGCCCAGCGCCCAGATGAGCGCCACCCAGACCAGCGAATGCGGCACGGCGCCCAGCACCGGCAGGGCCGTCACCTTGTCCGAGAGCACCCACAGGATGGGCAGGAAGGCCCCCAGCGTCATCAGGCTGCGCATGAAGCTCAGCCCCAGGTCTTCCATGATGCGGGCGAAGCGCATCGTGTCTTCCTGCACCCGCTGCGCCGCGCCCTCGATGTGGCGCAGCCGGGGCCAGGCGGCCATGTAGTGCTCGTTCATCGCCTGGCGCCAGCGGAAGATGTAGTGCTTGGAGAAGAAGTCCACCAGCACCGCCGTCGTCACGTACAGCATGGCCACGTGCGTGAAGGTGGAGAGCTGCCGCCAGAACTCCTCCATCGTGATGCTGCCGGGCTGGCCCAGCCCCTTCTGCACCAGGTCGTAGAAGCTGCCGAACCAGTCGTTGATCTGCACGTCGAGTTCGACGCGATACCACGTGGACAGCAGGATGGCGAGCGAGCCGAGGACCGACCAGGGCCACCAGCGGCGAGACAGGAAGAAGGACTTGAACATGGGGGGGAGCTTGTTGTCGTGGTTCTGCCTCCTGCGACCCGTGCGCCGCAGGTTCGTTCCATCGCCGCGCGGCGCCGCCGGGCCCGCCCGGGGGCGACGCAAAAACGGCCCGGGGATCGCTCCCCGGGCCGTTGCTTGCGCGGCGCTTCAGTCGCAGCCGGGCCTCAGGCCGCGACGGACTTGGCGGCGTCCGCGTATTCCTCGATCTGGTCGAAGTTCATGTAGCGGTAGACGCTGGCCTTGTCGGCGTCGATGACGCCCATCTCCTTGAGGTATTCCTCCTTGGTGGGCAGGCGGCCCAGGCGCGAGGCGATGGCCGACAGCTCCGCCGAGCCCAGGAACACGTTGGTGTTCTTGCCCAGGCGGTTGGGGAAGTTGCGGGTGGAGGTGGAGATCACCGTCGCGCCCTCGCGCACTTGCGCCTGGTTGCCCATGCACAGCGAGCAGCCCGGCATCTCGGTGCGCGCGCCGGCCGTGCCGAAGGCGGCGTAGTGGCCTTCCTTGATCAACTCGTTCTGGTCCATCTTGGTGGGCGGCGCCACCCACAGCTTGACGGGAATGTCGCGCTGGCCGCCCAGCAGCTTGGCCGCCGCGCGGAAGTGGCCGATGTTGGTCATGCACGAGCCGATGAAGGCCTCGTCGATGGGGGTGCCGGCCACTTCGGAGAGGAACTTGGCGTCGTCCGGGTCGTTCGGGCAGCAGACGATGGGCTCCCGGATGTCGGCCAGGTCGATGTCGATCACGGCGGCGTACTCGGCGTCCTTGTCGGCTTCGAGCAGGTCGGGCTTGGCCAGCCAGGCCTCGACCTTCTCGATGCGGCGGGCCAGGGTCTTGGCGTCCGCGTAGCCGTCGGCGATCATGTTCTTCATCAGGACGACGTTCGACTTCAGGTATTCCTTGATCGGCTCCGGATTCAGCTTGATCGTGCAGCCGGCGGCGGACCGCTCGGCCGACGCATCGGACAGCTCGAACGCCTGCTCCACCTTCAGTTCGGGCAGGCCCTCGATCTCCAGGATGCGGCCCGAGAAGATGTTCTTCTTGCCGGCCTTGGCCACCGTCAGCAGGCCGGCCTTGATAGCGTAGAGCGGGATCGCGTGCACGAGGTCGCGCAGCGTCACGCCGGGTTGCATCTCGCCCTTGAAGCGCACCAGCACCGACTCGGGCATGTCCAGCGGCATCACGCCCGTGGCGGCGCCGAAGGCCACGAGGCCGGAGCCCGCGGGGAACGAGATGCCGATCGGGAAGCGCGTGTGGCTGTCGCCGCCCGTGCCCACGGTGTCGGGCAGCAGCAGGCGGTTGAGCCAGCTGTGGATCACGCCGTCGCCGGGGCGCAGGGCCACACCGCCGCGGTTGCTGATGAAGGCCGGCAGCTCGCGGTGGGTCTTCACGTCCACGGGCTTCGGATAGGCGGCCGTGTGGCAGAACGACTGCATCACGAGGTCGGCCGAGAAGCCCAGGCAGGCCAGGTCCTTCAGCTCGTCGCGCGTCATCGGGCCGGTGGTGTCCTGCGAGCCCACGGTGGTCATCTTGGGCTCGCAATAGGTACCGGGGCGCACGCCCTGGCCTTCAGGCAGGCCGACGGCGCGGCCGACCATCTTCTGCGCCAGCGTGAAGCCCGCCGTGGAAGCGGCCGGCGCCTGCGGCAGGCGGAACACGGTGGATGCGGGCAGGCCCAGGAACTCGCGCGCCTTGGCGGTGAGCGAGCGGCCGATGATCAAGTTGATGCGGCCGCCGGCGCGCACTTCGTCCAGCAGCACGTCGCTCTTGAGCGAGAACTCGGCCACGGTGGCGCCGTTCTTCACGAGCTTGCCGTCATAGGGCAGCACGTCGATCACGTCGCCCATCTCCAGATTGGACACCTCGACCTCGATGGGCAGCGAGCCCGAATCTTCCTGCGTGTTGAAGAAGATCGGGGCGATCTTGCCGCCCAGCGTCACACCGCCGAAGCGCTTGTTGGGCACGAAGGGGATGTCCTGGCCCGTGGCCCAGATCACGCTGTTGGTGGCCGACTTGCGGCTGGAACCGGTGCCCACCACGTCGCCCACGTAGGCCACGATGTGGCCCTTCTTCTTCAGGTCCTCGATGAACTGCATCGGGCCGCGCTTGCCGTCCTCCTCGGGCTTGAAGGCCGCGTCGGGGCGCGTGTTCTTCAGCATGGCGAGGTAGTGCAGCGGGATGTCGGGGCGGCTCCAGGCATCGGGCGCGGGCGAGAGATCGTCGGTGTTGGTCTCGCCGGGCACCTTGAACACGGTCACGGTGATCTTCTTCTCGACCTCGGGGCGGCTCGTGAACCACTCGGCATCGGCCCAGCTCTTCATCACTTCCTGGGCCTTGGCGTTGCCGGCCTTGGCCTTGGTCGCCACGTCGTTGAAGAAGTCGAACATCAGCAGCGTCTTCTTCAGCGCGTCGGCCGCCACGCCGGCCACCTCGGCGTCGTCCAGCAATTCGATCAGCGGGTGCACGTTGTAGCCGCCCACCATCGTGCCCAGCAGCTCGGTGGCCTTGGCCTTGGAGACCAGGCCGACGGCGATGTCGCCGTGCGCCACGGCGGCCAGGAAGCTCGCCTTGACCTTGGCGGCATCGTCCACGCCCGGGGGCACGCGGTGCGTGAGCAGATCCAGCAGGAACGCATCCTCCCCGGCGGGCGGGTTCTTGATCAGCTCGATCAGTTCGGCGACCTGCTTTGCATCGAGCGGCAGGGGCGGGATGCCCAGGGCGGCGCGCTCGGCCACATGGTCACGGTAGGCTTTCAACATGGTGTTCTCCGGTGGGTTTCGTTCGTTGGATTTCTAAGGGGGCGGCTCCAGCCGGCGGTGCCAGGGTGCGCACCGCCCGCTTCGTTTTCTCGCAGCTGCTTACTTGGCCGGTGCCTCGGCGGCGGCCGGCGCGGTGGCCGCTGCGGGCGCGGCAGGCGCCGGCGCATCCAGCAGGCCCGGCTGCGGGTTCTTGCGGATGGATTCGGTCACGGCGACCTGCTGCGGGCTCATGCACTCGTCGGCCAGGCGCTGGCCGAGCTTCTGGTTCATGAGCATGGATTTGTTGGCGATCTGGATCCACACGGCGCCGGCCTTCGCGTCTTCCAGGCGCACCGCGCCCGTGCTGGTGGCGACGGGCGTCATGCGGTAGTTGAAGCCCTTGCCGGCGACGTGAAAGTAGCCGGGCGACTTGGGGTCCGCGGCGATGTCCACCGAGGCGCCCAGCTCGCAGGCGATGTGGCCCGTGTGCACGCGCTCGGCGATCGCCAGCTCGGCGGGGCTCAGGGCCGCCTCGGCCGCGATGAGCCCCGAGGCCACCTGGTTGGTCGCGCTCTTGAGCTGCGCGCGGCTGCTCTGGGGCTTGGCCTTGGCCACCGTCGTGGACTTGGACTCCGACGCCTTGGACGCAGCGGTCTTGGCCTTGGCCGCCGGCTTGGCGGCGGAGCTGCCTTCGGCCTTGGCGGTGGCCTTCGTCGCCGTCTTGGCAGCGGCGGGCTTGGTCGTGGACGCGGGAGCATCCTGCGCCATCACCAGGGCAGGAGCCAGCAGCATCAGAGCGGAAGCGGCGAGATTTTTCATGGGGACTCCTGCAAGGGAGAGAGCGTGGGGACGGGAAAAGGCGACAGCCACAGGAACACGGGTCAGGCGGCCCCTGGCGCGGTGGAATCGAACCAGGCCCGCGCCGCCGGAGGCAGCGCGCGGCCGGTCTGGTGTGCACGCTCCAGCACCTGCCAGAAATAGCGGTAGCTGGCGCGGTCGTGCAGAACGCCGTCCACGCTGATGGGAGCCCATGCAGCGCGCTCGGCGGCGGAAACGATGGCGGCGGCCTGGGCGATCTCGTCCTGCGCCGGCGCGAAGGCCTCCAGGATGGGACGGATCTGGCCGGGGTGGATGCTCCACATGCGGGTGTAGCCCAGCTCGCGCGCTGCGCGGCCGGCGGCGGCGCGCAGGGCCTGCGCATCGCTGAACTCGGTCACCACGCAATGCGATGGCACCTTGCTGTGCGCATGGCAGGCGGCCGCGATCTCCAGTTTGGCGCGCACCACCAGCGGGTGCGCGAACTGGCCCTGGGCTCCCATGGCCTGCGCGGGAATGGCGCCGCCGTGCGCGGAGACGAAATCCATCAGCCCGAAGCTGATCGACTCCACGCGCGGATGGGCGGCGATCTCGAAGGCGCGCTGCACGGCGGCGGGTGACTCGATGAGCACGTGCAGGGGCAGGTGGCGCGCACCGGCCGCGTCCAGGGCCCGCTCGGCGCGCAGCACGTCGTCCACCGACTCGACCTTGGGCACCATGAGGTGGCAGAGCCGGTGGCCGGCCTCGCCGGCGATGGTGGCGACGTCGCCCGCGAACGCGGGATGGTCCACGGTGTGCACGCGCGCGGCCACGCGGGCGCCGTCGTGCGCACCGCGCGCCAGCGCCGCGACCAGCGCGGCATGCTCGCGCTCCAGCCCAGCCGGAGCACCGTCCTCGCAATCGAGGGTGACGTCGAACACGCAGCGGCCGAACTCGGCGGCCATGTCGGCCTGCAACTGCAGGCTCTTGCGCATCCGAGCCTCCACGCCGCTGTAGTGGTCGCACACGGGCAGGCGCGAGGACGCCGCCTGGGCGCCCAGCAGCACCTCGGCGGGATGGAGGGAAACGGCCGCCGGGGCATTCATGCAGAACGCCTCGCCACGATGAACATGCGCGGGAACGCCAGCAGGCGCCGGCCGTCCGCGCGGGCGGGATAAGCCGCATCGATGCGGCGCTCGTACTCGGCCAGGAAGCCGGCGCGCGCGCCATCGGCCAGCGGATCGACGAAGGGCTTGAGCCCCGTGCCGCGCACCCATTCCACGATGGCGGCGGCCGAGGGCATGGCATGCTGGTACACGGTGTGCCACACATCGACGCCCTGCGCCCGGGGCGCGAGCAGGTCGTAATAGTCGGCGATGCCGAGGATGCGCGTGCGCAGGGCCGCGACGTCCCCGATGGCATCGCGCCACGGGGCCTGCGCGGCGACCTCGCGCATCAGGCGGTGCGAGGGCTCCTCGCGGTTGTCCGGCATCTGGATGGCCAGCACGCCACCCGGCGCCAGCGCCGCGAAAAGCCTCGGGATCAGGGATTCGTGCCCACCCACCCATTGGAGGGAGGCGTTGGCATAGATCAGGTCGGGCGCCTCGGCGGGTGCCCAGTGCGCGATGTCGGCCTGCAGGAATTCCGCCGCCGGCAGGCGCTCGCGGGCGCTCTGCAGCATGGCGGCGGACGTATCGATGCCGGCCACGTGCGCCTGCGGAAAGCGCCGCGCCAGCAGCTCGGTCGAATTGCCGGGGCCGCACCCCAGGTCCACCACGCGCGATGCCGCGGGCAGCGGCACCCGCGCGAGCAGTTCATGGGCCGGACGCGTGCGCTCGTCCTCGAAACGGCGGTAGAGCGCAGGGTTCCAGTCGTGCATGGACGTCATGCGTGGGGGGTCGCGGCAGCCGGCGGGCCGCTTACAGCAGGTGCTTCACGCCGTCCTGCTCGCCTTGCAGCTCGGCCAGGGTCTTGTTGATGCGCTCCTGGCTGAAGGCGTCGATTTCCAGGCCTTCGACGATCTTGTATTCGCCGTTCTCGGTGGTGACCGGGAAGCCGAACACGATGCCTTCGGGAATGCCGTACTCACCCTTGGACGGCACGCCCATGGTGACCCACTTGCCGTTGGAGCCCAGGGCCCAGTCGCGCACGTGGTCGATGGCGGCGTTGGCAGCCGATGCGGCGGAGGACAGGCCGCGCGCCTCGATGATGGCCGCGCCGCGCTTGCCCACGGTGGGCAGGAACACGTCGGCGTTCCAGACCTGGTCGTTGATGGCGTCCTTCACCGACTTGCCGCCGATGGTGGCGAAGCGGTAGTCGGCATACATCGTGGGCGAGTGGTTGCCCCAGACGGTGAGCTTCTCGATCTCGCCGACCTTGCCACCCGTCTTGGCGGCGATCTGGCTGGCCGCGCGGTTGTGGTCCAGGCGCAGCATGGCGGTGAAATTCTTGGCCGGCAGGTCGGGGGCCGACTTCATGGCGATGTAGGCGTTGGTGTTGGCGGGGTTGCCCACCACCAGCACCTTCACGTTGCGCGATGCGACGGCGTTCAGCGCCTTGCCCTGGGCCGTGAAGATCTGGGCGTTGGCGGCCAGCAGGTCGGCGCGCTCCATGCCGGGGCCGCGGGGGCGGGCGCCCACGAGCAGCGCGTAGTCGGTGTCCTTGAAGGCGGCCAGCGGATCGCTGTGCGCCTCGATGCCGGCCAGCAGCGGGAAGGCGCAGTCTTCCAGCTCCATGATCACGCCCTTGAGTGCCTTCTGGGCCTTCTCGTCGGGGATTTCGAGCAGTTGCAGGATGACGGGCTGGTCCTTGCCGAGCATTTCGCCGGAGGCGATACGGAACAGCAGTGCGTAACCAATTTGGCCGGCTGCGCCGGTGACGGCAACGCGGACGGGCTTCTTGCTCATGAGGAAAACTCCAGAAGAGAGGGAATGAACGGGTGTCGGCACAGGGCGCGCCGGCGCCGGTCGATCCCAGCCGCCGTGCCCTGCAAAACAACTGCCGAGTGTACCGCCGAAAAGCGGCCAGGGTCAATTTGTCTTATGTCTTATATAAGATATGATCCGAGCCACCCGGAGCCCGGGCTCGCCCGACCGCGGGCGGGCCACGGCCACCCATTTTTTCGAGCCGCCCACGATCCGCATGTCCTCCCCTCCGGCCACCACGCCCGACAGCCCCGCCCCACCGGCCGGCGGCACGGGCGCGGCCACGCCGGCCTTCAGCCCCCTCTACCAGCAGATCAAGGGGCTGATCCTGCAGAGCCTGCAGCACGGCGAATGGAAACCCGGGGAGGCCATCCCGAGCGAGATGGACCTCGCGGCCCGCTTCCGCGTGAGCCAGGGCACCGTGCGCAAGGCCATCGACGAGCTGGCGGCCGAGAACCTCGTGATGCGCCGCCAGGGCAAGGGCACCTTCGTCGCCACCCACGCCGAGCGCCACGTGCAGTACCGCTTCCTCAAGCTGCAGCCGGACGTCGGCGACGCGGACACCGAGGGCCCCGCCCAGCGCCGGATCATCGAATGCCGCCGCCTGCGCGCCAGCGCCGACATCGCCCGGGCCCTCGCCCTGCGCAGCGGCGATGCCGTGGTGACGGCCCGGCGCATCCTCTCCTTCGCCGAGGTGCCCACCATCCTGGAGGACATCTGGCTGCCGGGCCAGGCCTTCAAGGGCCTCACCGCCGAGCGGATGGCCGACTACCCCGGCCCCACCTACGCCATGTTCGAGATCGACTTCGGCGTGCGCATGGTCCGCGCCGACGAGAAGATCCGCGCCGTGCTGCCCGATGCCGGCCAGGCCGCGCTGCTGGGCATCGATGCCGGCACGCCCCTGCTGAGCGTGGAGCGCATCGCCTACACCTACAACGACGTTCCCATGGAGTTACGCCGGGGGCTGTATCGAACCGATACCCACCATTACCACAATGCACTGCAGTGATGGCACCCGCGGCGGGCCCCTCCAGATCGCCCGCGATGGAAATCGTAGTACCCACAAACCCGTCGTTGTTGCATTGCAATAGAATTTTGGGCTGTTTCGCCTGCGCGAAATTACAACGCAGTTACATCCACGAAAGCCACCGCCATGACCGAGATCGCAAAAAAGCGGCCTGAATTCCGCAACATCAACGCCCTCAAGGACTTGCCCACCTACCGCATGGCCCCTGCGGCCTGGGTCTCCATCCTGCACCGCGTCAGCGGCGTGATCATGCTGCTGCTGCTGCCTTTCGTGCTGTGGATGTTCGACACCTCCGTGTCCTCGGAAATCTCGTTCGGCAAGTTCACCTCGGCCTTCACGGCGGGCCTGGGCTTCGTTCCCGGATGGTTCGTCAAGCTCGTGGTGCTGGCCCTGATCTGGGCCTACCTGCACCACCTCACCGCCGGCCTGCGCCACCTCTGGATGGACGTGAGCCACGACGCCGTGAGCAAGGAATTCGGCCGCAAGTCGGCCACCGCCACCCTCGCGATCAGCATCGCCCTCACGCTGGTCCTCGGCGCGAAGCTCTTCGGCCTGTACTGACCGGCCCGGCGCACGCCCTCCCCTCTTTCCACGATTCCAAGGATTCCCCCATGTCCGTGAACTACGGCTCCAAGCGCACCGTCGTCGGTGCCCACTACGGCTTGCGCGACTGGCTCAGCCAGCGCGTCACCGCGGCCCTGATGGCCGTCTTCACCTTCGTGCTGCTGGCCCAGCTGGTGCTCACCAAGGGCCCCATCGGCTACGACCGCTGGGCCGCCATCTTCTCCGCGCAGTGGATGAAGGTGCTCACGTTCTCCGTCATCGTCGGCCTGGCCTGGCATGCCTGGGTGGGCATGCGCGACGTGTGGATGGACTACGTCCAGCCCGTCGGCCTGCGCCTGGCACTGCAAGCGATCACGATCTTCTGGCTCGTCGGCTGCGCCGGCTGGGGCATCCAGATCCTCTGGCGCCTCTGACCCGATTCCCCCGCGACTGAAAGAGCACACAACAATGAGCTACACCAAAGCGAACATCACCACGCGCAAGTTCGACGTCGTCATCGTCGGCGCCGGCGGCTCCGGCATGCGCGCCGCGCTCGAACTCTCCCGCGCGGGCCTGAACGTGGCCTCGCTCTCCAAGGTTTTCCCCACGCGCTCGCACACCGTGGCGGCCCAGGGCGGCGTCTCCGCCTCCCTGGGCAACATGAGCGAAGACAACTGGCACTACCACTTCTACGACACCATCAAGGGCTCCGACTGGCTGGGCGACCAGGACGCCATCGAGTTCATGTGCCGCGAAGCACCCAAGGTGGTGTATGAGCTGGAACACTTCGGCATGCCGTTCGACCGCAACCCCGACGGCACCATCTACCAGCGCCCCTTCGGCGGCCACACCGCCAATTACGGCGAGAAGCCCGTGCAGCGCGCCTGCGCCGCGGCCGACCGCACCGGCCACGCCATGCTGCACACGCTCTACCAGCAGAACGTGAAGGCCAAGACCAACTTCTTCGTCGAGTGGATGGCCCTGGACCTGATCCGCGACGCCTCGGGCGACGTGGTCGGCGTGACGGCGCTGGAGCTGGAAACCGGCGAGCTCTACGCCCTGCAGGCCAAGGCCGTGCTGCTGGCCACCGGCGGCGCGGGCCGCATCTTCGCGGCCTCCACCAACGCCTTCATCAACACCGGCGACGGCCTCGGCATGGCCGCGCGCGCCGGCATCCCGCTGCAGGACATGGAGTTCTGGCAGTTCCACCCCACCGGCGTGGCCGGCGCGGGCGTGCTGCTGACCGAGGGCTGCCGCGGCGAAGGCGCCATCCTGCTCAACAGCAACGGCGAGCGCTTCATGGAGCGCTACGCGCCCACCCTGAAGGATCTGGCCCCGCGCGACTTCGTCTCGCGCTCGATGGACCAGGAAATCAAGGAAGGCCGTGGCTGCGGCCCCAACAAGGACTACGTGCTGCTCAAGCTCGACCACCTGGGCGCCGACACCATCCACAAGCGCCTGCCCTCGGTGTACGAGATCGGCGTGAACTTCGCCAACGTGGACATCACGAAGGAACCCATTCCCGTCGTGCCCACCATCCACTACCAGATGGGCGGCATCCCGACCAACATCAACGGGCAGGTCGTGATCCAGAACGGCGACGTGCACAACCAGGTGGTGAACGGCCTCTATGCCGTGGGCGAATGCTCCTGCGTGTCGGTGCACGGCGCCAACCGCCTGGGCACCAATTCGCTGCTCGACCTGCTGGTGTTCGGCAAGTCCGCCGGGCGCCACATCGTCGAGATGATCAAGAAGAGCGGCGAGCACAAGCCCCTGCCCGCCGACGGCGCCGACCGCACGCTGGCGCGCCTCAACCAGTTGCAGGACTCGAACCAGGGCATCTATGCCCAGGAGATCGCGGGCGACATCCGCGCCTCGATGCAGCAGCATGCCGGCGTGTTCCGCACGCAGGAAGGCATGGACGAGGGCGTGGTGAAGATCAACGCCATCCGCGAGCGCGTGGGCTCCATCACCCTCAAGGACAAGTCCAAGGTGTGGAACACCGCCCGCATGGAAGCGCTGGAAGTGGACAACCTCATCGAGGTTGCCCAGGCCACGATGACCTCGGCCGCCGCGCGCAAGGAATGCCGCGGCGCCCACACGGTGTACGACTACGAGCACCCGGCCGACCACCCCGAATTCCCGCTGGGCCGCAACGACAAGGAATGGATGAAGCACACGCTGTGGCACAGCGCCACCAACGGCCTCACCTACAAGCCCGTGAACCTCAAGCCCCTGACGGTGGACAGCGTGCCCCCCAAGGTCCGCACGTTCTGATCCCATCGTTCACGCAGCCTCACGAGAGAAGACACCCATGAAGCGCACCTTTCAAATCTACCGCTACGACCCGGACAAGGACGCCAAGCCCTACATGCAGACCGTCGAGATCGAACTCGACGGCCATGAGCGCATGCTGCTGGACGCCCTGGTCAAGCTCAAGGCACAGGACCCCACCATCTCGTTCCGCCGCTCCTGCCGCGAAGGGGTGTGCGGCTCCGACGCGATGAACATCAACGGCAAGAACGGCCTGGCGTGCCTCACCAACATGAACACGCTCAAGGGCACGATCGTGCTCAAGCCCCTGCCGGGCCTGCCGGTGATCCGCGACCTGATCGTGGACATGACGCAGTTCTTCAAGCAGTACCACTCGATCAAGCCCTACCTCATCACGGAAGGCATCACGCCCGAGAAGGAGCGCCTGCAGTCCCCCGAGGAGCGCGACGAGCTCAACGGCCTCTACGAGTGCATCCTGTGCGCGAGCTGCTCCACGAGCTGCCCGAGCTTCTGGTGGAACCCCGACAAGTTCGTGGGCCCCGCCGGCCTGCTGCAGGCCTACCGCTTCATCGCCGACAGCCGCGACGAGGCCACGGGCGCGCGCCTGGACAACCTCGAAGACCCCTACCGCCTCTTCCGCTGCCACACCATCATGAACTGCGTGGATGTGTGTCCCAAGGGACTCAACCCCACGAAAGCCATCGGCAAGATCAAGGAACTGATGGTGCGCCGCGCCATCTGACCTGGACGATGGCAGAAGACGTGCTCGACGACCGCGAAGTCGCCAAGCTCCGGTGGCGCTGCCGCCGGGGCCTGGTGGAGAACGACCTCTTCATCGAGCAGTTCTTCGCCACCCATGGCTCCCGCCTGACGCATCGCCAGGCGCAGGGCATCACCACCCTGATGGATCTCTCCGACAACGACCTGCTGGACCTGCTGCTGCGGCGCAAGGAACCCGCCGGTGAAGTCGATACGGAGGACGTCAAGGCAGTGCTCGAACTGCTGCGCCGCCGCGCGCCGGCAACTCCACCGCTTGCGGGCTAACTACGAAGGAAATTCAAATGAAACTGGCAGACAACAAAGCAACGCTCTCGTTCAGCAATGGCAGCCCGAGCGTGGAATTGCCCGTGTACCACGGCAGCGTGGGTCCGGACGTGGTGGACATCCGCAAGCTCTACGCCCAGACGGGTATGTTCACGTACGACCCCGGCTTCCTGTCCACGGCCGCCTGCCAGTCGTCGATCACCTACATCGATGGCGACAAGGGCGAACTGCTCTACCGCGGCTACCCCATCGAGCAGCTCGCCACGAACTGCGACTACCTCGAAACCTGCTACCTGCTGCTCAAGGGCGAACTGCCCAACGCAACGCAGAAGCAGGAATTCAGCGACAGCGTGACCAAGCACACGATGGTCAACGAGCAGATGCAGTTCTTCCTGCGCGGCTTCCGCCGCGACGCGCACCCGATGGCCGTGCTGACGGGCCTGGTGGGCGCCCTCTCGGCCTTCTACCACGACAGCACCGACATCAACAACCCGCAGCACCGCGAGATCTCGGCCATCCGCCTGATCGCCAAGATGCCGACGCTGGTCGCCATGGCCTACAAGTACGGCGTGGGCCAGCCCTACATGTATCCGCAGAACCACCTGAGCTATGCCGGCAACTTCCTGCGCATGATGTTCGGCACGCCCTGCGAGGAATACAAGGTCAACCCCGTGCTCGAACGCGCGCTGGACCGCATCTTCATCCTGCACGCCGACCACGAGCAGAACGCCTCCACCTCCACGGTGCGCCTGTGCGGCTCCTCCGGCACGAACCCGTTCGCGGCGATCGCGGCCGGCGTGGCCTGCCTCTGGGGCCCCGCCCACGGCGGCGCCAACGAAGCGGCCCTCAACATGCTGCACGACATCCAGGCCCAGGGCGGCGTGGAGAAGATCGGCGAGTTCATCAAGCAGGTCAAGGACAAGAACTCCGGCGTGAAGCTCATGGGCTTCGGGCACCGCGTGTACAAGAACTACGACCCCCGCGCCAAGCTCATGCAGGAAACCTGCAACGAAGTGCTGGCCGAACTGGGCCTGGAAAAGGACCCGCTGTTCGCGCTGGCCAAGGAGCTGGAGAAGATCGCCCTGGAAGACGACTACTTCGTGCAGCGCAAGCTCTACCCGAACGTGGACTTCTACTCCGGCATCGTGCAGCGCGCCATCGGCATCCCGGTGAACCTGTTCACCGGCATCTTCGCCCTGGCCCGCACCGTGGGCTGGATCGCCCAGCTCAACGAAATGATCGGCGACCCCGAGTACAAGATCGGCCGCCCCCGCCAGCTGTTCGTGGGCGCCGAGCCGCGCACGGTCAAGCCCATCGCGCAGCGCTGATCGGCACGGACGTGCTCCAGGCCCTTTCCCGGGGCCCGGACGCCGCCGCGTCGCGCTTGACGCAGCCCGCACGCCGCCATGGCCTGCGGGCTTTTTTCCGCCCGTCGGATGCGGCGAACCGCGCTCGCGATCCCGCCTGGCCCCTGCGCGATCATGAACTCGTTCTCAGCCGCGCCGGCACGCCGAAACGCTCGCGGTAGGCCTGCGGAGGAATGCCCAGGTGGCGCACGAACAGGTGCCGCAGCGCCTGCTCGGAGCCGAGCCCGACGCGGGCCGCCACGGTCTTGAGCGGCAGCGTGGCCTGTGATTCGAGCAGCCTGCGGGCCTCCTCCAGGCGGGCCGATTCGACGAAGGCCGAGGGCGTCTGCCCCGTCTCCTGCACGAACACACGGCGGAAGTGGCGCTCGCTCATGGCCGCGCGCGCGGCCAGCACCTGCAGGGAGAGCGGCTCGGCCAGATGCTGGAGCGCCCAGTCCTGCACGGCCTTCATGCCCCGGTGCGCCGTGGCCTGGCTTGCCAGCTGCACGCTGAACTGCGACTGCCCGCCAGGCCGCTTGAGGTACATGACCAGGTCGCGCGCCACCTCCAGGGCCAGAGCATGGCCGAAGTCCTCTTCCACCAGCGCCAGCGCGAGATCGATGCCGGCCGTGACGCCGGCCGAGGTCCAGAGGTGCCCGTCGCGCACGTAGATCGCGTCCGGATCGACCTCGATCGCCGGATGGCGCTGCCGCAGCAGATCCGCCACGCCCCAGTGCGTGGCCGCGCGTCGGCCATCGAGCAGGCCCGCCGCCGCGAGGAAGAAGCAGCCCGAGCACAGGGCCACCATGCGGCGCACGCACGGCGCGGCACGCCGCGCCCATTCGACGATGCCCGGCGACGCCGCCAGGGCCCGTTCGATGTCGCGCGAGCCGACGAGCAGGACCGTGTCGGGCGGTGCGCCCCCATCGCCCCCGGCCACCAGTGCCTCGGTGGCCTCCAGCGCCATGAGGGTGTCGGAGCGCACGGGGCCGCGTTCCCGCGCAGCGATGGACACCGCGTAGCCCGCGGGCCGCCCGCGCCGCGCGAGGTGCACGTTGGCGTAATCGAAGACCGACAGCGGCCCCACGGCCTCCAGCGCCTTGAATCCAGGATAGACGACGATGTGGACGGAAAGCGGCGTGGCGGTCATTCTGGAACAACGTGTGGGGTCGTGGAAGGCTGCGCACGGCCCGGGGGTGTCCCAAGGCGTGGGCAAGGGGAGGCTCGGATTCGGACAAACCGGCCCGGTGACCGGCCATCGTCCGCACGCCCCTCTGGTCATGGCGGCCCGCCTTGTCTATAAAGCGGTACTCATCCCTGTCCGCAGCCGCGGCAGGCGGGCTGCGCGGCATTGTCCCCGATCGCCGCGCCCAGCAGCCCCCTTCTCTCCCTCCCTTCCGCGATACGCAACGGAGTCCCATGAAAACCAAAGCCGCCGTCGCCTGGCAATCGGGCCAGCCCCTCACCATCGAAACCGTGGACCTACAGGGCCCCAAGGCCGGCGAAGTGCTGGTCGAGATCAAGGCAACGGGCATCTGCCACACCGACTACTACACCCTCTCGGGCGCCGACCCGGAAGGCATCTTCCCCGCCATCCTGGGCCACGAGGGCGCGGGCGTGGTGGTGGACGTGGGGCCGGGCGTCACCTCGCTCAAGAAGGGCGACCACGTGATCCCGCTCTACACGCCCGAGTGCCGCCAGTGCAAGTTCTGCCTCTCGCGCAAGACCAACCTGTGCCAGCTCATCCGCGGCACGCAGGGCAAGGGCCTGATGCCCGACGCCACGAGCCGCTTCAGCATCGACGGTCAGCCCATCTTCCATTACATGGGCACCAGCACCTTCAGCAACTACACCGTGGCGCCGGAGATCTCACTGGCCAAGATCCGCGAGGACGCGCCGTTCGACAAGGTCTGCTACATCGGCTGCGGCGTCACCACGGGCATCGGCGCCGTGCTGTTCACGGCCCAGGTGGAGGCCGGCGCCAATGTGGTGGTGTTCGGCCTGGGCGGCATCGGCCTGAACGTGATCCAGGGCGCGAAGATGGTGGGCGCCGACAAGATCATTGGCGTGGACATCAACCCGGCCCGCCAGGAAATGGCGCGCCAGTTCGGCATGACCCACTTCATCAACCCGAGCGAGGTGGAGAACGTGGTGGACGCCATCGTGCAGCTCACCGACGGCGGCGCCGACTACTCGTTCGAGTGCATCGGCAACACCAAGGTCATGCGCCAGGCGCTGGAGTGCACCCACAAGGGCTGGGGCCAGAGCATCATCATCGGCGTGGCCGAGGCCGGTGCCGAGATCAGCACGCGCCCCTTCCAGCTCGTCACGGGCCGGCAGTGGAAGGGCTCGGCCTTCGGCGGCGCGCGCGGCCGCACCGACGTGCCCAGGATCGTGGACTGGTACATGGACGGCAAGATCGACATCGACAGCCTCATCACCCACACGATGCCGCTGGAAGACATCAACAAGGGGTTCGATCTGATGAAGCGTGGCGAATCCATCCGCGGAGTCGTCGTTTATTGATCCAGAGCTTCGCATGTCGGCGTGTCCATTACGAAGTTTGCTACACAATCAATAGCAATGACCTACACACCCATTCGCCCCCCTGATGACATCCAAGCGGCGCTGGCCACCGCCCAGTCCCCCCCCGCCGCGCAAGTGCCCGGGCTGGAGCTGCTGAGCGAGCACGCCTGCTTCGGCGGCTCCCAGCGCTTCTATCGCCACGCGTCCACCGAGATCGGCCTGCCGATGAAGTTCTCGGTGTACCTGCCGCCCGCAGCGCTCGCCGAGCCCGCGCGCCCGGTGCCCGTGCTCATGTTCCTCGCGGGCCTGACCTGCACCGAGGAGACCTTCATGGCCAAGGCCGGCGCACAGCGCTTCGCCGCCGAGCACGGCCTTGCGCTCGTCTCGCCCGACACCAGTCCCCGCGGACCCGAGGTGGAGGCCATCGAAGGCGCCACCGCCGACTGGGATTTCGGCATCGGCGCGGGCTTCTACCTCGATGCGACCGAGGAGCCCTGGCGCTCGCACTGGCGCATGGAGAGCTACATCGTGCGCGAGCTGGTGCCCTTGCTGGGCCGCTCCCTGCCGCTGGATACCGGTCGCCTGGGGCTCATGGGCCACTCGATGGGCGGGCATGGCGCGCTCACGCTGTCATTGCGCCACCCGGGCATGTTCCACTCCCTCTCGGCCATCGCTCCGATCTGCGCGGCCTCGCAGTGCGCCTGGGGCGACAAGGCGTTCCGGAACTACTTCGACGTGGTCTGCAAGACCTGGCAGGCGCACGACGCGACCGTGCTGATGCAAAAGCAAGCCAGGCCCCCGTACCCGGACGGCATCCTCGTGGACCAGGGCCTGGCCGACAAATTCCTGGCAGAACAACTGCACCCCCACGTCTTCGAGGCCGCCTGCGCGCTGGTGCAGCAGCCCCTCACCCTGCGC
This sequence comes from Paracidovorax anthurii, assembly GCF_003269065.1. Lineage (GTDB taxonomy): Bacteria > Pseudomonadota > Gammaproteobacteria > Burkholderiales > Burkholderiaceae_C > Paracidovorax > Paracidovorax anthurii. The sequence continues at coordinate 57,733 of NZ_QLTA01000002.1, read as the reverse complement.
CGACACGCCGGCTACGACCATGGGTATTACTTCATCCAGACGGTGATCGGCGACCACATCGCCCACCACGCGGACCGCCTGGGCTGATCCCCGGCTCCCCGGACGCGCAGGCATGCGGGCCTGCCCGTCCCCCCTCCCGGGGCGAAGCAACCCGTGGATCGTCCCATGGCACTCCCGGGTGTTTTCGGATACCGTTTCGCCTTGCAACAAATGGCCGCGCCCGCTCGCCGGGCCGCCAACAAGAGGGAGGAAACGCATGTCTGGATGGAAGATCACCCCTGGGCCGCTTCGCGGCCCGGCAGGACCGGGAAAGCGACGATGCGGGCACGCAGCACGCCGCCCCCATGCAGCCCATCGCAGAGCCCATCGCGGCGGACCGGCATTAATGCTGCCTTAAGGTGCGGTTTCCACACTAGCCGCCCATGTTTTCCGCCGTATCGCCCTCCCATCGCTCCCTGTCCACCCCTACAACCTCCCCGGCCCCGGACGGCCACAGTCCGCTGGCCATCCTGTGCTGGGCCTGCCTCTGGATGGGCACGGTCTGCAACCTGCCGCTGTGGCGCGAAGTGCTGCACCTGCCCGGAGCGGGCACCGTGCGCGGCGGCTTGTTCCTGATCGCCTTCATGGTGGCCGTGTCGAGCGCGACGGCGGCGGTGCTGGGCCTGCTGGCCTGGGGTCGCGCGCTCAAGCCGGTGCTCGCGGTCGCCGTGCTCAGCGCGGCCTTCGGCGCGTATTTCATGGATGCCTATGGCATCGTGATCGACACCGGCATGCTCATCAACGTCTTCCAGACCGATGCCCGCGAGGCCGCCGACCTGCTGACCTGGAAGATGCCGATTTCGATACTGGCCATGGCCGGTCCGCCGCTCGTGTGGCTGTACCGGGTGCGGGTGCGGCCGCTGGGCTGGCGCCGGAGGGCCCTGCTGCAGAGCGCGTTCGTGCTGGGGGCCTTGGCGCTGGCGGTGGCCTGCGTCCTCGCCGTGTTCCAGGACTTCTCGGCCACCATGCGCAACCACACGCGCATGCGCTACCTCATCAACCCGCTCAACAGTGTCTATGCCGTGGGCAATCTGGCGGCCAAGCCGCTGCGCCGGGACCGCGGGCCGCTGCAGCCCCTGGGCCGCGATGCCAGCCTCGGCGCTAGCTACGCGGGCCAGGCCCGGCCGCCGCTGCTGGTGCTGGTGCTGGTGCTGGGTGAGACCGGCCGCAGCGGCAACTTCGGACTCAACGGCTATGCGCGCGACACCACGCCCGAGCTGTCCGCGCGCCGCGACATCGTGAGCGCACTCGATGCCTGGTCCTGCGGCACGAGCACCGCGGCCTCCGTGCCCTGCATGTTCTCGCACCTCGGCCGCCAGGGCTACGACAAGCGCACGGCCGACCATGAAGGCCTGCTGGACGTGCTCCAGCACGCGGGCCTGGCGGTGCTGTGGGTGGACAACCAATCCGGCTGCAAGGGCGTGTGCGACCGCGTCACGAGCGCAAGCACCTCCGCCAAGCCGGACGATCCGCAATGGTGCGCAGACGGCAAGGATTGCCTCGACGACGTGATGCTCAAGGGCCTGGATGCCCGCATCGCCGCCCTGCCCGCCGCTCAGCGCGAGCACGGCGTGGTGGTGGTGCTGCACCAGATGGGCAGCCACGGGCCGGCCTACTACAAGCGCTCCCTGCCTTCGCAGAAGAAATTCCAGCCCGAGTGCCTCACCTCGGCCCTGCAGGAATGCAGCCGCGAGCAGGTGGTGAACGCCTACGACAACAGCATCGTCTCGACCGACCACTTCCTGAACAGCACCATCCAGTGGCTGGAAGCGCGCTCCAGCAGCGCCCAGGCCGCCATGATCTACGTGGCCGACCACGGCGAATCGCTGGGCGAGAACAACATCTACCTGCACGGCATGCCCTACAGCATCGCGCCCGACGTGCAGAAACATGTGCCGTGGATCACCTGGCTCTCGCCCGCCATGCAACAGCGCACGGGCGTCGCCACCGCCTGCCTGCAGCAGGACCTGAAGGGGCGCCGCATCACGCACGACCACTACTTCCACTCCATCCTCGGTCTGATGGACGTCCAGACAGGCGCCTACCAATCCGAACTGGACATGTTCGCGGACTGCCGGCACCGCGCGGCCCAGGGGTGACGCACGCGGCGACAATGCCGCCATGAATCTGCGCTTCGTCGAGGCCTTCCACTGGGCCGTATCGCTCAAGAGCATCACGCGCGCGGCCGAGAAGCTGCACATCACGCAGTCGGCCCTGTCCAGCCGCATCGCGGCGCTGGAAGAAGAACTCGGCGTGATCCTGCTGGACCGGCGCGAGCGCCAGTTCCGGCTGACGGCGGCAGGGCAGCGCTTCCAGCTGCTGGCAGTGCAACTGCTCGCGCTGCAGCGGCAGATCAAGGAGGAGCTGGGCAGCAGCCCGCACGGGCCCGTGGCGCTGCGCATCGGCGCCATCGTGAACGGGAGTGAGATAAAGGAAGAGAGAGAGGCGCGATAAATGGGAAGAAACGGGCAGAGATGGGGTGATCAGGGGCGGCTCTGCTGAAAGTTTCTTTCCTGTGGGAAAACTGGCGGGGCAAAAGGAAATCAGCGCTGAAAAGGTTATCACCTGGCGAGCTACCTGCCCCGGTGTCGCGTCGCAGAGTCGTCAGAACGGGATCTCGTCTGCCCCATCGCCCACCTGCATCAGTCTTGGCAGTTGTCGATCAGCGAACACCAGCCCGCCCAGCGTGACGTGCGTTGGTACGGCCACCGTACGGGCTGCGGTCACAACCTCCATCACGGCGAACATGCGGCCGGGATGAGTCCGGGCCAGCCTCAGCGCCTCTTCTTCGGCCACTTCGCGTGAGGGATGCAGCACGGTGGGCCGGCGATCGGGTGGCAGGCGTTGACAGCCGCGGAAAGGCTCCCATTGATCGTGATCGGAGACTTCCAGGATCAAACAGGGATTGCTCATATCAGCCCTCCATCAGGTAAGACCGCACCAGATTGACGATGTTGGCCTTGTCGTCGGCCGACGCGCCGAGGAATGGGCGACCGGGAATGTCGCCCCATGGAATGGGAAAGCTGCCGTTGCGGGTGGCGTAGATGCCAAAGCCGAACTCGCCGGACTTGGCGCCGTAGTGAAAGGTGCCGGCGTACACCATGGGGCTACCGATAGAAACGGCATCACCGCTGGGCAACTGGTAGTTGATGGTGGTGCCCAGCATGCGCGTTTCGCCCGTGCCCGGCTTCTTGCCGGCGACCTTCTTTGCCGCCGTCTTGGGGGCGAACATCGAGCCGTAGCGCGCCAACGTCAGCGGGCTGTTGGGCGCCCATGCCGAGCCATCTGGCGCGGTGGCCGAGGCGAAGCGGCCCTTGGTGGACTCCACCATGTCTTCGCCGATCTCAGCCAGCACGGGGCGCATGTCCTGTGCCCGCCCCACCAGCTCGTGCAGATAGTCCAGACCGCTGCGGTCGGTCAGTTCGATCAATTGCGGCATCGCGGCCCCCCGGATAAAATCGAAGCGCCTTGCACGGCATCAACCCCCGGGTGTTCAAACCCGGATTCGTCCACAGACGTTCTAGGTTGGGGAGTGCAAGGTTTTTTCATTTGGCGGTCTTGATCACCAGACTGCTGAGCTGCAGAGAGCGGTTGCGCTTGCCCGCCAGCACTTCCCACACCGCACGAAACGTTTCCCCACCGATGGCCTTGGTCGCCACCACGGTGGGGTTGCCTTGTCGCGACATCTCGCCCGGGCGCAGCTGGTCCGGGTCGTTGAGCACGCTCTCGATCTGCGCGAAGTCCTCGGGCACCGGCGGGCGCTGGCCACCACCATCGAAGCCATGCGACGCCTGCACGTGGCGGGGCGCATCCGCGGGCAGCAGCAGCGTGTAGCCCTGCGTGTCCACATCCGTGGCCTTGGCGAGCCAGTCAGGGCGCTCCACGAAGCCCAGCCAGAGGGGATCACGGCGCTGCCGGTCGCCGAGCACGTCGCGCACGAAGTCGGGCACCAGTTGCTCGGCGTTGATGTAGCGGTTCACGTCGCGCGAGAGCGCGGTGCTGATCGCCGGGGGATAGCTGATCAGCTTCTCCTGCACAAAAGCGCGCAGATCGTCGTCCGTGCGGGCGCCGGGCGCATAGTCCCAGCCCTCATCGATGCCGGCCTCCGCGCCCGTGCGTGGGTCGATCGCATCCCAGCCAGCTGGCGGAGCGATGGCGTCGCTTTCAGTGGGCGCTGCGGCGGCCACCACGCGGCATTTGCAACCCCAGCCATTCGGCGGGAAGTGCGTCGTCCAGAAGGGATGGTCATGGCGCAGCGTGAGCCGCATGTCGCCCCATCGCTTGTGGAGAGGCCGCGGATGCGACACGCTGTCGTTGTGCACATACCGCCAGAACGGGCGCCGGGACAGCAAGGCCGGGTCCAATAGCTGAGCGCGGCGCCCCGCGGCATAGGACGTGGCCACGTTGGTCTGGTAGATCACCCGGGTGCGCCACGCCTCGCCGGCCTGGCTGCCCTCGCCGGTCCAGCCCGTCCAACCGCGCTGCGCGACGATGCTTGCGAACTGCTTTCGGAACTCGCCGATGCTGCCGCCCTGCACGGCCTTGTCCATCGCCTGGCGCAGATCCGCCAGCAGATCCGCCCGGGCCGTGCCGGCCACCATGAACGCCCTGTCATGCGCCGCGCGCTGAATGTCGCGCCAAGTCTCGCTGGGCAGATTGAGCTTGCGGCGAAAGAAGTCGATCTGCTCCTGGAACTGCTGGCGCACTCCGTCGACCGTGAACCGGGCACCGTCTCCGATCTCAGCCATTGGCGGCCTCCCTCGCGACCTGGTCGCGGCCCTGCAGGTGGGCCAGTTCGAAAGCCAAGGCCATCAGCTCGGTCAGCGCGTCGGTCGGCAGCTCACTGAACGCATCCAGCAGGGCCGCCTGCAGCTGCTCTGCGTCGCTGTACGAATCCACCAGTTGGCGCACCTGGCCGACCCACTGCGCCACGATGGGAGCGGCTGCGGCCGAGAGCGTGGTGACCGTCGCGTCTGCCACGGCGGCCGTAGCCGCCGCTTCCGCGAATTCGACGGAGGCCGCACCTTGCGGAACGGATTGCAGGCCGGGAAGCGGAGCTTCTTCGATGTCGCCGGGCTCCAGCTTGTAGGTGCGCATCCAGTACTGCCGCGAGAAGTTGACGCCTGCGCCCTTGAGCGTGGAGTCGCGCTCGGCCTGCTGGGTGTTGACGGCCTTCTCTTCGTACAACTCCACGGTTGGTGCAGGAGCGCTCTCGCCCTCGTTGAGGTCCGTGACCCAGCGCAGCATCTGATTGAGCGTGGCCTCCACCATGCGGGCGTCACCGTCGCGGATTGCGTCCGCCACTTCCAGGCCCGCCATGGCACTCGCGTGCGTGCTGCTGGCCTCGGTGCTCTGGTTCTGCCCCAAGAGCGCGATGCTGACCTCGCTGCGGCAGAACATCAGCAGCTCTTTGTACAGGTCCGCGCTCGCGCCCTTGTCGCCAGCCTCCAGGATGTCGATGCTGGAGTCATCGGGAATGGCGGCCACGGCGTCCTGGATCATGGCCTCTAGCTTGTCCAGCATCGCGACGACTTCCGGGCCCGGCGTGCCCCGCGGCTGCTTACCGACCAGCCATGGGGTGCCATATTTCTCGGTGAAGGTCACCCAGAACTTGAGCCCCCCGCGCTTGAACACGGTCGGCCAGAAGCACATGGAAAGGTCCGCGAACCCGTATGGGTTGGCATAGCTCGCCTCCTGGCGGGCCAGCAGAAACTTGCGCGGCTCCAGCGCCTCGCCATGCAATGGCTGTTCGCTGGATCGGAAGCGCAGTTGCGCCTGGCTGTCGAAGGTAAACCACTCGCCCGGCTTGCCGACGACATCCAGCGGCATCAACGCTCCGCTGCGGTAGCCCCACATCAGCTCCATCGGCTGCCAGCCGTACAGCACGCCGTCCAGCAGCTCGTTCATGACGCGGTCCATGTCCAAGGCCGCGAACAGGTCTTCGGCCCGCCGCGTGGCGCGCGCGCCGGCCTTGCCAGAGACCACGCGCCGCTCCAAGGCCTTCACCGAGGCCTTGCGCCGGCGGATGCAGCCGCCCACGTGGGCATCGCTGCGCAGGTCACGGTAGACGCGCATGTCCTTGCCCTGCCGCTTGAGGATCGGGTCCGGGTTGGGCAGCAGGAACGAGAAGCCCGCCACGTCCATGGAACGGGCGCGCGTGGCGATTTCTTCGCCCAGCGTGGCGGTGCGGCGCCGGGACTCGGCGAACGAGACGAACTCGGTGGGGGTGACGTAGATGCCTTGCTTCTTCATTCGTGATAGCCCTCCAGGGGCACGCCCAGGCGGCTGCGGCGCGGGCGGCTCTCGACATGCACCGGCCCCCAGTCCATCCGCGCGGCGGCGTGCGAGTAGATGCAGGCCATGGTGCTGTCGCCGTGGCCGATGGCCTTATCCGTGGAATCGGGCATGCGCGGCACGCCGCGCACCAGGCGGATGGCGCGATGGCCCTGCAGCAGGCCGTCGTGCTTAGGGACCAGGAGGGTGCCGTCTTCCAGCGCGGCCTTGTAGGGCGGCATGTTGTCGCGGTACCAGCCTTCGGTGGGCATCAACCGCTGCACCACGGAACCGTACTTGTCGTGAGCGGCCTCGCCCACGTAGCTGCCGTTGCCCCGGCTGTCGATCACCATGCCGCACTTGCGCGGCAGGGCATCGCCGATGGTGAAGAACACCTGCAACTGCTGGTTGTACGGCACGTTCTGCATCTCCACGAGGAAGGGGATGCGCTGGTGCAGGTTGGTCTCGATTTCGTTGGGTGCGATCGACGAAAGGTCGCCCGTTCGCGCGAAGTCCATGCCGAGGGCATGGCGCAGGCCCGTCTCGAACTTGAGCAGCGGCTGCAGCACGTCGCCGATCCAGTCACCCATGATCCGCTTGCGCAGCTCTGGCGTTGCGTTGTTGAAATCCTGGGTGCCCGTGAAGCGAACGACGGGCCACTCGCGCATCCGGCTCTCCACCAGCGCGCGCGTCAGCCAGCTGCCACCCCCCTGGGCGGGGATGCAGAACAGCTCCTCGTCTTCGTTGGGCCGGTAGCGGTCGATGGTGGCCTTGCGCCATGCTGCCTCGGCCTCGCTCGACCACACACGGCCCGTGACCGCGCAGATCTTGCGATACAGGCCATCGCGCAGCGCATCGTCCAGCGTCACGCGGTGCAGGCTGTAGTCGTAGCGGCCCGCGCGCACGTCGTTGATCAGCTCGGCGAACGGGTTGTCGGCCCCGTCGTGCGTGCTGATGATGCGGATCTGGCCACCCCACATCGTCATGGCCATAGCCGCCTTGAGCAGCTCCTTGATGTCATCGACGAATGCGGCCTCATCGATCACCAGGCGCTCCCCTGGCCGCCCCTTGGAACGCAGGTTGCGCGGGTTGCTGGTGAAGGCCTGGATCATGTGCCCGCTGTCGAACTTGATCGTGTACGTGAGGATTTGCTTGTCCTCTTCTTCGATCACTGACTCTTCGATCTGCCCAGCCGCAGCGTTGAACGCCTTCGCCCACGTGGCGCAGTCGTTGATGAACCCCGCCGTCATGTCCTTGTTGTAGGAGATGTAGTAGACGTTTGCTCCGCTCGCGCTTGCGGCATACAGCACGTCGTCGGCCGCCTCGGCGTAGCTGATGCCGATGCGGCGCGACTTCTCGATGATCTTCACTGGCGACTGGTCGGCAATCCAGTCCACCTGGTACTGCATCAGGATGCGCGTGGCCTGGGCGACGGCTGTCTGCTCCATCACGCCGCCTTCCGTACCAGGGCAGAGACGCGGTGAAGCATTGGACGACAGCAGCGCGCAGCGTGCGCAGCAACACGCCGTCGATCGCTCTTGATGAACTCGTCAAGGATGATCACCGTACCCGCGCGTTGGGGCTGGCTGTAGTGCTCCATGGCTTCCAGCCACAGATGTTGATATTCAGACAGGCCAATACGGCGTGCGCGCGAGATCACCAGCATCACAGCGCTCCCGCGATCGCCTTACGCAAGGCTTCCACACCCGCGTCGGAAAGCCCCTGCTGCTTGGCCGTGGCTGTCGCCGTGGCGCTGGCATCCTCCAGCGCTTTGCGACGCGCCTCGGCCTCAATGGCCGCGCGTGCTTCCATGCTGAATCTCTTCTGCGTCACGCTGGCCTTGCCGATCTCGGCCGCGTTCTTGAAGAGTTTGTTGATGTCGACATCGTCGGCATCTATGTCGATGTCCATCAAGAGGTTGAGAATCTTCTCTTGCGTGACCCGGATGACAGCAGAGCTGAGCTTGTCCTCGTCATCGGGCGCTGCATCCACTATGGCGCGGGCCTGCTCGCTGGCCATCTTGACTTTTGCCAGGCTGCGCTCGAAAGGCGAGCCGTAGCGCTGCAGCGCGGACTTGGACACGTCCGCGCCGCGCGCCTTCAGGTCGGCGGCCAGTTGCTCGTAGTCGCCGAAGCCGCGTTTGACCAGCTCGGCATCCAGCCATTCCTTCAGCGCGGGCGGCAGAGAGTGGACTTTGCTGCGTGGGGGCATGCTGGTCAGGCCTGGGTGATGCGCGGACGCGAAACACCCGGCTGCGCGTCGATGCTGTACTCAACGAAGTCGATACCCGTGCGCGTCAGGTCTACCATCCAGCGGTCCATGGGGTCCTTGGCGATGCACACCATTTCACGGGCTTCGAGGTAGTCCAGGTTGACCCGCACCTCCTGGTGCGTGGCGTCCGGATACACGGCGCGTACGATGGCCAGCAGCGGCTCTGTGTAGATGCCCTCCGGCCGGCTCAGGTTGACGGCCGACAGCAAATGCCAGCGCATATCCTCGCGGCGGGTCTTGGCCATGTCGATGCTCATTGGCGTCCTCCCATCAATTGATTGAGCGCGCGCTCCACGCGCAGCGCGAAGTTGTCGATGCGCGTTTCAAGGCTCCCGATGCTTCGCAGGAAGTCCTCTCGTCGCACGTATTCCCGGGCCAGATCCACCTGGTGCTGACGGAACTCGCGTTCGAGCTTGGCTGTGGCGTCCGCATTGCTCTGCTGCGACGTGTTCACCTTCTCCAGCGCTTTGGTCAGTGCGTCGAAACGGTCGATCAATCGCTTCTCCTGCTGCATGCTCACCAGCTTGAACAAGGCCCACAGCGCCGCGACCATCAGCGCCACGATCGTGATCACATTGCCCAGCGTCACCTCAAACACCATCGGTCGCTCCCACGGTTGCACCTGCCGCGGGCTGCTGCACCGCGCGCACGAAGTCCAGCAGGCCCGTCACCTGGTTGGCGAGCCGGTCAGCGTCTGCTGCCACTGCTGTGTATCGGCGGCTGCACTGTCCGAGTAGATCGCGGGCGGTGCGGGCTGCATCAGCGAGGGCGGCGGTGCCGGCTGCCTCGGCGGTGCCGGACACATCGCCGGCATCGCGGGCGTTGAGCTCGGAGATGGTGTCGAGCAGGCTGCGATTGCGAGCGTCAGCGCGAGCAACGGCACTGCGCAGCGCGCCTTCACGGTGGGCTTGTTCACGGGCGATCCTTTCGGCTTCTTGCTGTTTGGCCTGTTCGGCCTGGCGGGCGATGCGCTCTTCTTTCGCGCGCGCAAGGGCTGCATTGGCCCTCGCATCGGCCTCTTGCTTGAGGCGTTTGCCGTCTGCGATGGACCATTCGGAGCGCACCCGCGCAGCGCCTTGGGAATCGCCCTGGGCTACGAGATGCGCGTTCCATGCACGCACTCCCAGGATCACGGCAATGGTGGCCACCACGGCCAGCGTGACGCGGGCGCTCATGGCATCGGCTCCCCGAGGCACATGGCGCGCAGGCGCTGGCGGTCGGTCCAGACGCCCCTGCAGGTGCGGTTGTCAGGGTGGCTGCAGCGGTCCTCGGGCTTCTTCACCGGGCCGGCGCGGTCATAGAGCAGGATCGCGTTGCACGCGCCTGGATAGTCGCCCACCTGCAGGCGCTGCACGATGGTGCTCGGGCCGGTGCGGTCGTTGTTCTTGCAGACCGAGGGGGTGCCCACGTTGTAGGCCAGGCCGACGAAGGCATCCCACTCGTACTGGTACATGGGCGCCGAGATGCAGCGTTTGAGCGCTACCTCGTACTCGGTGGCATCGGCGCGCAGGCGTACCAGGGCGCGCACGGGTGTGGTCTTGTCACCCATCTTGACGCCAGCGGTGGTGCCGAAGCCTACCGTGGGCACCTTGGTGCCGTGGGCCGGGTCCGGGTAGGCTTGATCGCTGTAGCCCTCGCGCTGGGCTATGTAAACCAGCCCCGTGGCGGACAAGGCCAGCGTGGCAATGGCGAGGCGTTTATCCATGAGGGCTCCCGACGCGAGGGAACCCATGGAGGGCAGATTGGTGTGGCATGCGCGGCAGGATGCCGCGCGCGCGCGAGAGTGACTAAATAAACCGTTTTAGTTATTGGCCCGGGGAGCGAAGACTACGCTGCAGGGATGAAACGCTTGCCTCTCAGCCACCGTTCAGCAGTTTCTTACCCTTGGAAGCGCCGTCGTGCCGAATACGCTTTGAAGCAGCTTGAGGACGTAAAAGTTCAGCACGCCGAGATATCTTTCATTGGCCTCGCCGAGGGCGTGGTTGCAAAAATCCTGCACGAGGAATTGCGACTGGCCGTCGAGGAATGGGTTCGTGGGCCGCAGGAATTCGAGGTCGGTGCACGCGAGCGCATCAAATCGGCGATAGAACGATCGTACGCGGCGCTGCGGTATGTGCATGCATTAAAGGGGCAGGCTGGGCAGGCCGCGCGTGATCTCAGCCTTGAGGTAGTCCAGCAGAACGCCGAACGTCCATGAACCTGTGGGCTTGATCACATTGTCCTTGGCCTTGCGCCACAACGTGTCTTCCTTGATGGCGTCAGCGAAATCCTGCCCCGCCCACGTCAAGCGCCAGGCAATGGCTGCTGTGGTGCGTTGCTGCACCACCTGAACCGCCGCAGTCACCAAGCCCGCCTCATCGAGCAATCGGACATGTTCGGCGAATACGGCAGGGTCAACGCCATCGACGCCATTCACCGCACGCTCCGATTCCCGCACCGCCAGCACGATCTGGCGGATCACATCCATGTCGCGCTTCATTGCGGATCGCCGGGCTGTTGTTGCCGAACTCCTTCCCGATACCCCGCCTGCCAGGCAGCCCACAGGGCATCTTCCAGAAGTGTCTGCATGGCATGCAAACCATCCACGTCCTTGCGTTGCTCGGGCAGGGAGCCGGGCTGGAGCATCCAGGTGCGGAACTTGAGGTATTGCTGTTCGTCGGCCTTGAACATAGGCACTCCTAAACTTGTCTTGCAATCCGTGGCTTTGCCATCACCCTGCTCACCAACACTGCGCATCAGTTGATAGAAGATAAGACTCCATCCTTCAAACATGCCGCCTGCACATCACCCATCAGCAAGGTCATGTTGCTGTTGCGTTCGTAGTGGTTATAAGTCTCCGTGAAAACACCGTCGTAGACCCAGAATGGTTTGGAACCAACGTAGCCGCCATAGCTGTTCTTCGCGTTCAGTTCTCCGCACGTCATCACGTATGTTTTACCCCGACCGTTAAAGCTGTAGGCGCGCACGTTCGAGAACTTCGCGCTGTCGGGATCCTTTAGGCGCTGCTTTGCCAACACCATGCCAGCGTATGCAATTTCTTGCACACGTTCAGGCGGCAGTTCTATGGACTTGAAGGGCATCTGCTGGGCTTGGCCGCTGCCGTTCTGCTGTTGCAGTTTTAACGCTTGAACGGTCTCACTGGCCGAACATGGGCCATCTTGGTACACGGTCTTTCCATCGGGCCCCTTGCATTTGTTGATAGCCCATGCGGGTGCAACGAGCAGCATGGCACTCACGACGATGCTCTGCTTGATCATGTTCTTTCCCTCCCTCGTTCTTCGTTGCGCCTGACTGTTTCGACATAACTGCGAAGCCGTCGCAATTGTTCGGGCGTCAACTCCACCACCATTGCAGTTTGAAATTCTCGGCGCATGAAGTCCAGAACCCGCACCCGCACCTTGCGATCGAGTGGCTTCATGAGAGTCAGCACTTCTTTGTGCGCCGCAGTGGCTGCTGGCCGCGATTCGTCGTTCTTTGCTGGCGATTGATTTTCTGCCTGCACAGACGACGGCGCATAGAAATGGTGATGCGTGACATGTGTCACGTTTTGAACGGGCCCTTGCACCGTGCCCATTTGTACCGATCCGCTGCCGGTGCTTTCTTGTTTCGGCATCAGGCTGGCGATCCAGTCTCTGAGCCACTTTGGAATCAAACCCACTCCTACCTCCTACGTTTCACCGGCGCCCTTTCAATGCTGCCGATTTGAATCGCTCCATTACCGCTGCTGTGCTGGCTATGACTGCCTCCAACTTGAGTGGGCACAGGGGCACCAAGCAACGCACCAAGTGCTGCACGGCGCGCGTCTTTTGATGCCTCACGGAAGTACTCCAGCATCAGTCTCTCTTCAGCAGAGAAATCGTTGTCACGTCCACCAGTGAGTACGTAACGGACATCCACGCCAGCCAGCACCATGCCAGCAAGCGTCTTCGCGCCAGGTTCAGCGCCCGCCTCGTACTTCGCCCACATCTCGCGCCGAACGCCCGCCATGTCCGCAGCCTTCTGCTGGGAAAAACCTAGGCGGCCTCGCTCTTCGCGGATACGCGCCCCCATTTGCTCATCAAGATGCACAAAAACCCCTTGACTTGTGCATCTCAATGCACAAGAATTCAACTTAACCCAGCAATTTACTGCTGCCAGCTAAACAAGTTGAGTGAAGGGTAACAGACCATGCACCCCGAAGAAATCAAAGCGGCAATCCGAATGAAGGACACAACGCCTGCGGCGATTGCCGATGAACTGAATGTGTCCCGATCGATGGTGTCGCACGTCATCAACGGCAAGGCCAAAAGCGCACGTATCGCGCGTCGGATCGTGGATATCACCGGCCTCTCGATGGACAAGCTCTGGCCGACCAATGTCAAGACCTCGAAGCTCCGCCGCGCTCGCGCTGCGGGAGCAGTGGCATGAGCCCCGATCTGCGTGCCTTGCGTCGCCGGCTCAATGCCGCTGCCTACGCGCTGCTCAACGAGGAAATCGTCCGCCTCGACTGCGAGTGCGAGCGCCTGCGCGCCGAGAACGAATCGCTCAGAACCCAGCTTTCATGGGCCGAGGATTGCGCTGAGCGCTGGCGGGAAGACGCCATCGAAGCCATCAATGCGCAGGCCGATTTGGAAGGTGGCGCAGTGGGCCTCACGCAGGCTGGCCAGTTGGTGGTGATCCCCACCGCCGGAGCACATGCATGACCCGCGCCACCAACTACACCAACGCAGCCCAGCAGCGCCTGCTCCAACTCATCGACCTCTTGGCCGGACATGAACTGCAGGGCCTCGCGCCTGCGGAAATCGCCAAGGCCCTGAACGTCAGTGCCAGCGTCGTCACCCGTGACCTCGACAACCTGCGCACCGCCGGCTGGGCCGAGCAGACGCCCCAGGGCCGCTGGCGCCTGGCGCCCCATGTGATCGAGATCAGCGAGCGCTATGCCGCCGGTGTGCGCGCCAGCGTGCAGGGCCTGCTCGATACCACCCAGCGCTACGGCCAATCAGCCGGCGTGCGCGGCATGTTCGCCGCCCCTTGAGTCCCATCGAAAGACCCCCGTATATGACAAGACAGCAGATGACCGGCGCGCAGATCGAAACGAAGTCCTTCAAGGACAAGGCCGGGCGCAAGCCGTCGCCTGCCGCCGCACCCGTGGTAGTGGAAACCGATTTGGCGCCCGTGACGCAACTGGTGGCCGCAGCCGATGCGCGTGCCGAGCGCGTGCGTGCCATTGCAGCGCAAGTAGGTTATCAACTGCCTGGCGATGCCACCGAACCCGACCTGATCCAGCGCGACATTGCCGCGAACATGCGCCGCAGCGTGGAGGCATGCTTGGAGGTGGGGCGCGGTCTGGCAGCGCTCAAAGCGGCATGCGATCACGGGGAATTCGGCAAGCGACTGCAGGTGCTGGACATTGACGGGCCGGTGGCGTCCCGGTTCATCCTGGCTGCCTCACGGTTCTCAAATTTGCCGCTGGCGACAAATTTGACCAAGGCCATAGGCACCCAATCCAAGCTGTTCGAGCTGCTAGTGCTGGATGCCGAAGAGGTGCAGGAGTTGGCTGCAGGCGGCGAGGCGCGCGGTCTGGACGCCGACGAAATCGCAGGCATGACGCGTAACGAACTACGCGAGGCGCTCAAGGAGTCAAAGGCGGTGCTCGCCGCTAAGGACAAAGTGCTGGCCGACAACGCCACCAAGATCAACGAGCAGGCCCAGGCGCTGGAATTGGCACGCAGCGAGAAGTTCACGCCCGCGCCCGGCAGCGTGGCCCGCACCAAGGCAGAGGCGGTGCTGCTCAAGGAGGTGTTCACGCAGAGCTTGCGCATCAACGCGCGCATGCGTGCCCTCTTCGGTGCCGTGGATGGCGCTCTAAGCGACAGCGGGGGCAACGCCAGCGAAGCCGTGCAGCAGGCCGCGCGCGCCAGCGTTCAGTACCTAGCGCAGCAGTTCGCAGACATCGCGCGGGAGTTCGACATCGCGATCGATCTGGATGAACGCATCGACCCGCCCTGGACTGCGGAAGACGAGGCCGCCCTGCAGCTGCTTGCGGCCAAGAACGCCGCAGAAGACCAAGCCGCTCGCCGCCCCACCAAGTAATGGCCCTGGCCCATTCCAAGCCCCATGGAGACCCTCCGCATGGAAACCCTGATTGCCGCCGCGCATGAATGCGCCGCCGCCAAGCATGGCGAGCTTGGCGGCATCATCGACCGCGCTGCGCGCGTGCTGGATCTGTCGCCCCAGCGCACGCACACCCTGGTGACAAAGACGGCCCGCAGCCTGGGCCTGGCCACGCCGCGCAAAAAACGGGTGGATGCGGGCGAGAGCTCGGTGACCGACGCGGACCTGGACGCCATTGCCGGTGTGCGCTGGAAAGACCTGCGCAACGGCAAGCGAATGATCACGCTGGAAGAGACGATCAACATGCTGCACCAGGAGGGCAAGATCAGTGCCCGCCTGTCGGCCAGCCATGTGGGCAAGCTGCTGCGCCAGCGCGGGCTGGACGTGGACAGCTTGGCCGCCCCCGCGCCGCACGTGCGCATGCGCACCGAGCATGTGAATGCGGTGGTTCAGGTGGATGCCTCGGTCTGCGTGCTGTACCGCGCGCCGAGCGGCGAGCTGCGCCTGATCGAGGAAGGCGGCGTCCACTACAAGAACAAGCCGCAGAACCTGGTGCCGGTCTTGGACAAGCTGCTCACGCGCTTCGTGGCCGTGGAGCATGCCAGTGGCTGCATCGCAGCGCGCTTCTATGTGGGCGGTGAAACCACCGAGAACCTGCTGGACTTTCTGATGTGGCTGGTCACCCAGCGCCACGGCCCCCAAGGCGAGCCCATGCCCTTCCATGGCGTGTTCTACACGCTCTACAGCGACCAGGGCGGCATGTTCAAGAGTGGCCCCGTGCGCAGCTTTTGCAGCGCGATGGGCATCCGCCAGCAGTGGCATGCCCCGGGCAACAGCCGCGCCACGGGCAGCGTGGAAGTGGCGCAAAACATTTTCGAGCGTGGCTTTGAGAGCCGCCTGCGCTTTGTCGACCGCGCCAGCATGAGCGTGCCCGTCCTCAACGCCCTGGCCGAGCAGTGGATGCATGCCTTCAACGGCACCAAGAAGCACAGCCGCCACAACATGACGCGCTATGCCGCCTGGAGCACCATAGGCGCGGAGCATCTGCGCCTGGCGCCGAGCATGGAGGTGATGCGCAGCCTGCCCGCCAGCCTGGCGCAGCCTCGCCAGGTGAGCGGCAACAGCACGGTGAGCTTTGCCCTGAAGGGCCAGGGCAGCCGCGATTACGACGTGCGCTACGTGCCGGGCGTGAGCCCGCGAGACAAGGTGCTGGTGTGCGTGAACCCGCTGGCCGCACCCGCCGTGCGGGTTGGCGTGACGGACCGCGACACGGGCGAGATCGTCTGGCACGACGTGCAACCGGTGCCAAAGGGCTTCATGGGCTACCAGGCCAGCGCCCCGGTGTTGGGCCAGGATGACTACCAGGCGATGCCCGCCACTCCCGCGGATGAGCGGCGCGCGCGCATCCGGGCCAAGGCCTATGCCAAGGATGGCAAGCCTGCCACGGCGACCGAAGCGCAGGCTGCGGAGAAGGCTGGCGCCACGCCCTACCAAGGGCAGTGGAATCCGTTTGCCGACATCCAGGCGCGTGCGGCCGGCCTGCCGCAGTTCCTGCAGCAGCGCGGCACACCGCATGTTCCCCATTCAACCGAAGTGCAGCGGGCTCGCCTGCCCGTGGCGGCCGCTTGCCAGCGCCTGCGCGCTGCGCTGGGTGATGCATACGACGCCGGCACCTACGCCTGGTTGACGCAACAGCATGGCGATGCAGGCGTACCCGAAGACGTGGTGGATGGCCTGATCGCCGCGCATGAACAGCGTGTCGCTGCGGCCTCCGAGGTCACGCCCGCCGCGCCCGGCCTGCGCGCAGTGGGAGGCATCTGATGCGCCCCAAAAAAGTTGACCTCGCCAGGTTGCAGCCCGGCGAGGTCGCCCCCGAGAGCCCCGTACCCAACGAAACCCGACAGGAGGAAGAGCCGATGTTAATACCCGAACCCATTTTGAGCGCGCAGGCGGTGGAGCACTTCAGGCTGCACGCGCGAAATCCCTTCCAGGGCGAAGTCCTGGCCGACGCCGACATGTTCACGAGCGGCGAGATCGGCTACATCCACCAGGCCGCCTGGCAGGCCGCCATCGGCGGCGGCGTGGTGGCCGTGGTCGGCGAGAGCGGCGCGGGCAAGACCACCATGCTCGATGCCATGCGCGAGAAGATCGTCCGCGAGCACCTGCCAGTGGTGTGCATCCGCCCCAGCGTGGCGGCCATGGAGGAGAGCGAGTCCAAGGGCTCCCCCCTGCGCACCGCCGATCTGTACGTCGCCATCGCCTACGCGCTGGACAAGAAGGCGCGCGTGCCGCAGAACGCCCAACGCCGCAGCCAGTTCGTGCGGGAGCTGCTGGAAGAGAGCACCAAGCAGGAGCGCCAGCACCTGCTCATCATCGAAGAAGCGCATGCCACCCCGGCCACCACGCTCAACCAGCTCAAGCGGTTGAACGAGGAAATGCGTCTCGGCCGTCGCTACATGCTGGGCGTGCTGCTCATGGGGCACCCCGAGCTGGAAAAGAAGCTCACGCGCCATGACGTGCGCGAGAGCATGCAGCGCACGGCCATCGTGCGGTTGAACCCGCTGGGCGCGCACCTGGCAGCGTACCTGCAGCACCGCGCCAAGGCAGCGGGTCGGGCGCTGGACGAATTCATCACCGCCGAAGGCGTCGATGAACTCAAGTCCCGTCTGACCGTGCAACGCGGCCCCCGCACCGCGCCGCTGTCCATGCTGTACCCGCTGAACGTGAACAACTGGCTCACGCTGTGCCTGAACACCGCCGCGGCCATTGGCGCGCCGCGCGTGGACCGCGACGTGGTGCGCGTGGCGCAGCCCGACGTGCTGCAGGAGGGGAGCTGACCATGGCCGCAAAACGCAAGCCCCGAGGCCACGAGCGCCTCTTCTCGCTCTCGAACGGCACCAGCGTCAGTCTGGAATGCGCGCATGCGTTGCTGGGTGGGCGATTCACCAAGTTTCTGTGGGCCAACCTCTATGACCAGGCGGGCCGTGAAGTTGCCAGTGCGTGCAAGTTGCTCCCAGGTGAAACGCGCTGGCATTCGTGCCGGGCCATCGATGCCAGCGGGCCGATGCAGGAACTGCTGCGAGATCTGATGCCCCATAGAGGGCAATGGGTTCGCATTCAGTTCGCCTACCGGGTGGGGGGCGCTTGACCATGCGCTGCTACCTCGTAGAAGTCCGATTTTCGGACGGCACCGTGTGCACGCTCCACGGCATCTTTCCTTCGGACGGTGCCGCCATCCTGGCAGGGCTGGGCCTGCCAGGCGACCCCCAGCGCGCGGTGGTGCCGCATCGGGAGGCTGCATGAGCCGGCGCCGCAAACATCCCTTGGCGGCATTCGTGCTGTGGCTCGGCGTCTCGCTGGCCTGCAGTCTGCTGGCCCTGGCGCTTGTGCTGCTGGGCACCTATGACCATGGCGACCAGCTCGACAACGCTCACCGCGCCGGCATGGTGCTCGGGCAGCAGCTGTGCCAGGGCTTCCGTGCCGAGGCCGAGCGCGCCCCCAGCCCGGCGGCGCGCCGGCAGAAAGGCCTGCTGTGACCCGAGCCCCCACCGGCCGCCCGCGCGGCTCCCGCAATCGACCAAAACCGGTGCAGAACAACCTGGTCGAGCCCGCGCAGTACGACCGCATGCGCGCGCCGATCTGGACCACCAACCCGGCACCGGCAACGCGCGCCGGGGCCGATGACCACAAACACATTGCCAGCCGCGGCTGGCGCTGCTGAAAGGACCGCACATGGATCAATCAACACCTGAGCAGCGCGAGGCCTTTCGGGCTGCTGCTACCGACATGGGCCGCCAGATCGTCCAGGCCATCGAGGGTCCGCAATCCCCTTGGATTGTGATGGAGGCGCTGTTCCTGGTCCACCGGATGACCGTCTTGCAACTGTCGCCCGAGCAGATCGGCATTGCAGCGATGGCAACGGCCTCCTACGCCGGCGAATTGATGAAGGCCAGCGCCAGCGGTGGCGCCCCGCAGAACCAACCCATCCACTAACGAACGGAGCGAGCAATGGAAGCAAGCACCCTCCCTGCCGGCTACTGGCAAGATGCCAACGGCAACCTCATCCCCGAATCCAAGGTCAAGGACATCGACAAGCTGCGCCACCAAGTCGTGGTGGATCTGTGCCGCATGGCCGAGCAGCACCAGTCCAGCCTGTCCCTCTTCAAGGCCCACGCCATGCAGGAGGTCGCCGCCCTGGTGGCGACCAGCATGGAGCAGTACGGCGTGCGCGCCGGCGGCGAGAAGGGCAACGTCACCCTGCCCAGCTACGACGGGAAGTACAAGCTGGTGCGCCAGATGCAAGACAAGATCGTCTTTGGCGAGCAGCTCATGGCCGCGAAGGTGCTGATCGACGAGTGCGTCCACGAATGGGCCGAAGGGGCCAACGACAACATGCGCGCACTGGTGAACCACGCCTTCCAGACCGACAAGGAAGGCAAGATCAACACCGGTCGCGTGCTGGGCCTCCGCCAACTGAACATCACCGACACGAAGTGGCAGAACGCCATGCAGGCGATCTCTGACAGCATGCAGACGGCCAGCACCAAGCCCTACGTGCGCTTCTACAAGCGCAACGATGCCGGCGGCTACGACCCCATCACTCTGGACGTGGCGGCCGTATGAGCAATCAATGCACCTATACCGTGCGCGCCACCTGGTTCGGCGACGCGGAGGTCACCCTGCAGGTGGACCTCGACATCCTTACGCCTGAGCTGGCCGCCGAGATCAACGGCTTCTGGTCAGAGGATGACAGCCGGCTCGCGGCCGAGGACGGAAACGTCCTGCTCGCGGTCGTCCGCATGTTCGGCCAGGCCGCCATCCGCTATTACATGGGAGACGGCGGCGCCTCCTTCGGGCCAACGGCCGATCCGTACCACACGGCTGCCGTGATCGAGCACGAGGGCGAGGGCTGGCCTGAGGTGGATAGCCTGGGCATCCTCATCACTGCGGCAGAGGTGTCGGTGGTGGACTATGACGACGTGACGCTGGAGGCCGCATGACCAGCGCGACCTACACCCCCCGCTCAGGCAGCGTGGTATCGAGGGTGATCGAATTCCTCGAAGCCAATCCCGATGAGCAGTTGGATGCGGATCTGATCTCCGCAAAGTGCGAATGCGATCGGCGCAATGTCCACACCCTGCTCGGTCCAGCGGTCCAGGCCGGGCTGCTGCGCCGCACGGAAGAAATACCTACGGGCGAACTGGTCTACACACTCGGCACAGGCAAGCCGGTGGCCGAGGGATCGCCAGCAGGCAGCGGCTTCCACGGCTGGCTGGATCGCAAGGGCCAACAGTCCGAAGAGGGGCGACCGAAGCGCAGTCCGGCTACACCGGCGCCGGCACCAGCCGCACCGCCTGCCGTCCGGAGGTCGCCCGCTGCGCCGTTCCTGATCAAGGTGGACAAGGACGTGCCGCTGCCAAGCCGGCGCCCGGCCATGGATTGGACGCCGCTGCTCGACAGGCTGGAGGTCGGCGATTCGTTCACGGTGCCCTATGCCGCCCGCTCGTCCATCAGCAGCGCCCTCAAGGCTTACAAGGATGAGACGCAAAAGGTCTTGGCCAGCCGCACGCTGGGCTCGGAGATCCGTGTGTGGAGGACCAAATGATGGACAACCCTTTCAAGGCCGGCATCCATGCCGGTGTCCAGACCTACTACGGCACGGTCGAGGATCGGGTCAACGCCGTGGCCCGCTTTGACCGATCACAGTGCGAGGCCGCCCTGCAGGTGCCCGCGCTGCAGAAGACCGTCGCCGCTGCAGTGCAGCGCCGGATTCGGTGGCTCGACAAGGTGGTGACCCGCATCCACTTTGAGGACTGTGGCCAGGACTTCCTTCATTGGGAGCTGGACTCCAAAGGCAAGGTGATCGGCTGCGAGCCGTTCCAGGCATCCGTGTGGTGCGGTAAAGAGGTCGTGCAACCCGGTCGGCTGGCCGTGGGTGACCTCGTCCATTTCTACGAATCGCAGGGCAAGACCTTCCGCCACATCCGGTACCGCGTCGCCAAGGTCGAGCGCTTTTCCAAAAACCCGAGCTGAGGCACCACCATGTTCAAGGAAATGATCATCTACTCCCTCGGCACTTTGGCCGCCACGCTCGACCAGGCAGAGGAAGCATTGCAGCGCACGCCGTTCGCGGAATGTGGGCCCACGCAAGAGAAGTCCATCGGCTGGGTGGCGCCGCGCGGCGAGCTGCACGGCGCGCTGGTGGAATCCATCAATGGCCACTGGATCATGCGCCTGATGGTGCAGACCAAGACCGTTCCCGGCAACGTGCTGGCCGCCAAGGTCAAGGAAAAGGCCGAGCGCATCGAGCAGGAGACCGGCCGCAAGCCCGGCAAGAAGGAAAGCAAGGAGCTGAAGGAAGAGGCCCGGCTGGACCTGCTGCCCATGGCCTTCGCCAAGCAGGCCGCCACCTGGGTCTGGATCGACCGCGAGGCCAGCCGCCTGGTGGTGGCCACCAGCAGCCAGGCGCGCGCCGACGAGGTGGGGACCCTGCTGGTGGAAGCGCTGCCCGGGCTGTCGCTCGCGCTGCTGGACACATCAACCTCGCCGCAGGCCGCGATGGCGCACTGGCTCACCGAGCATGAGCCGCCCGAGGGCTTCAGCATCGACCGCGAATGCGAGCTGAAAAGCGACGACGAGTCCAAGGCCGTGGTGCGCTACGCCCGCCACCCGCTCGACATCGACGAGATCCGTGAGCACATCGCCGCCGGCAAGCTGCCCACCAAGCTCGCGATGAGCTGGGACGACCGCGTCGCCTTCGTGCTCACCGAAGGGCTGCAGATCAAGAAGGTGTCGTTCCTCGACACGGTGTTCGAGGGCCGGGGCCAGGACGACAGCGGCTTCGACGCCGACGTGGCGATCGCCACGGGCGAGCTCTCCAAGATGATCTCGGACCTGGTCGAGGCGCTGGGCAGCGATGCAGGAGGTCGCGCATGACCGCATATGCCGCTGGGTACAAATTGGAACGGGGTACAGGCGCCTGGGAGTGGCTGGGTAATACCACGGCCACCCCCCGGGCTGAAAATGGCCTGTACGGCCCAAAATCGCCGCCGGCCGATTTGCTGGGCTTCGTGCGTGATTGGTCGGTGTCCGAGGCGTCGCTCATGCTGGGCCTGGGCCGCGGCACGGTCGCCCGGCTGCGCCACGGCTATTGGCCCACCGACCCGCGCAAGATCGAGCGGGCGTGGAGCCGTTACAAGGCCCAGCGTGGCGTGATGGCTTCTTGGTTCCTGCGCCGGGTCTACCCCGGCGGCATCGTGCGGCACGCTGGGCGGGCCTGGGGTGGCATGCCGCTGGCCGGTCGCACCGGCCAACTGCTGGCCGTAGCCCGTGAGGCTGGCGGTGGCCTCGTGGCACAAACGCTGGAGTTGCCGGCCGAGCGCCTGCCCCTGTTGCTGGTGCAGAGCGGAGGCGCAGCATGACGCGGAGTCTCATCGTGCGTACTGCCTCGGTGACGGGCGCGGCATGCGGTGTCCTGGGTGCGCTGTTGCTCGCAATGCCTGCCTTGCCTGGCTGGGGATTCGGAGCGTTCACCGCGAGCAATGTGGCCTGGCTGGTTGCGAGCCGGCTTCAGAGGCAGACTGCGTTGCACCTGCAGCAGTGGGTGTTTCTCGGCTGTTCGCTGCTGGGCCTGTGGAACTGGTGGCTGGCGCCGCTGCTGGGGCGCTGACATGGCAGACCACACCGCCGCCATCCACGTCCTGAAATCCAAGTTGCAGTTCACGGACGATGACTACCGCGCGCTGATCAAAGGCCTCACGCTCAAGAGCAGCAGCAAGGAGATGACGGATGCAGAGCGCCGCCAGGTGCGTGATCACATGCAAAACCTTGCCGAGCGCATGGGCGTGGTGCCGACCACCACGCGCCGCCGCCCGCTGACGCGCGAGCAATTCGCCCAGACCAAGGCCGCGGCGAGCCCGCGCGAACGCAAAGTGTGGGCGCTGTGGCACCAACTGCACCGCGATGGTCTGGTGGACAACCCCAGCCGCGCCGCCCTGGACGCATGGGTGCAGCGCCAGGTCGGCGTGTCGTCGCTGCGATTCGCCTCGGGCGCACAGTTGGACACGCTGATCGAGGCGCTCAAGGCTTGGCAGCAGCGAGGGGCACATGGCTGACCTGGCCGCGCTGCACGCCATCCTGCCTCTGGGTTTTCCGGCGGCGATGGCGGAGATCGCCGAGCAGCTCTACCTGCAACTGCTGGAGGAGCCGATCGCGCGCGACCGCGCCGACCGCGAGCATGCGATGGCAGCCACGGCCTTCCGCCTGGTCGAGCGTCTCAGTGCCGAGCTGGGTGGAGTGAATCTGTACCTGCACAAGGGCGTGGGCTACCGTCTCACGCCGCGCAACCGCCAGATGTGCGATGAGTTCCGTGGCGACTACAAGGCGCTGGCGCGCAAGTACAAGCTCTCCGAGCAGCAGGTGCGCAACATCGTGGATACGTGGCAGCGCGAGGCCTTCCTGCAAAAGCAGCGTGATATGTTCGGCGCGCAGT
This sequence comes from Paracidovorax anthurii, assembly GCF_003269065.1. Classification (GTDB taxonomy): domain Bacteria; phylum Pseudomonadota; class Gammaproteobacteria; order Burkholderiales; family Burkholderiaceae_C; genus Paracidovorax; species Paracidovorax anthurii. Next base: position 34,566 of record NZ_QLTA01000002.1, on the reverse strand, counting down.
CCGAAACCCGCCCCTCGCGCGCGCGTGGGTCGAGGCAGAAACACTAAAACGCTTTATTTAGCGCGGCCGGGCGCAACGCCCGACATTGGCGGCCATGACGCAAGCCGCCGCACCCGCCAAACCCCTGCACATCTTCAGGCCCGGACGTTGGACCACCACGCACGGTGAGCCCATCGAGTTCAGCGCCACCGACCTCGCCGCCACCGCGGCGGCCTACGACCCCAAGGTTTCCAAGGCCCCGTTGGTGGTGGGCCACCCCAAGACCGATGACCCGGCCAAGGGCTGGGCGGTTTCCCTCACCTCCAACGGCCGGGGCCTGTTCGCTGCCGCCGACAAGGTCGACCCCGAGTTCGCTGCCGCCGTGCGCAGCGGTGCATACGGCACCGTCAGTGCCAAGTTCTATCGCCCGACCGACGCAGGCAATCCTGTCCCGGGCGTCTGGTATCTGCGCCACATCGGGTTCTTGGGCGCCCAGCCACCGGCGGTCAAAGGCTTGGACGATCCCGAGTTCGCCGAGGACGACGGCTGCGTCTGCTTCCAGGAAGGCGTGGCCTTCGGTGAATGGGACGGCATGACCAACGCCAACCTCTGGCGCAACCTGCGCGAGTGGATCTTGGGCAAGTTCGGCCAGGACGACGCCGACAAGGTGCTCCCAGGCTACGACGTGCGCGCGCTGGAGCTCGGCGCGCAGGAAGACATCAACGGGCACCGCGCCGAAGCCGACCTTGCCCCGGCCTTCGCCGAAGGCGCCGCATCTCCCTCAACCACCACCCCAAAGGAGTCCCCAGTGACCGACCAGGAAGCCGCGCAGTTGCGCGACCAGAACGCCGCGCTGCAGCGGCAATTGCAGGAAGCCCAGCGGCGCGAGAAAGATCGCGCGACCGAAGCCGTGAAACAGGGGAACGCCGAGTTCGCCGAGTCCATGGCACGCGAAGCCCGCATCCCGTCCTCGATGCGCGGTCAGGTGGCGGCCATCGGTGCGTACCTGCAGGCCACGCCTAATGTGGAGTTCGGCGACGGCACCGACAAGAAGCCGATGCACGAGGCGTTCCGCGACCTCGTCCGCGCACTGCCCCCGGCCGTGGAATTCGGCGAGCAGGCGCAGCGTGCGCGGGCCGCAGACGACGCGGATGACGGCACCCCGGCCGCAGAGTTCGCCGAAGGCGCCGATCCCGCGCGCGTGGCGCTGGACAAGCGCATCCGCGCCCATGCCAAGCAGAACGACATGAGCTACGCCGCCGCGGCCCACGCCGTGATGCGCAGCAAGTGACCCGATCCGAACCCAACCCCCAAAGGAGCGACACATGGGACGTTTGAGCAACCTGCGCGTGGTGGACCCGGTCCTGAGCGCGCTGGCCCTGGGCTACAGCAATGCCGAATTCGTCGGCGACCAGCTGCTGCCCTTCGTGGAGGTGGACAAGGAAGGCGGCAAGATCCCGACGTTCGGGCGCGACGCCTTCAAGGTCTACAACACCGAACGCGCCTTGCGCGCGGAATCCAACCGCATCGTGCCCGAGGACATCGGCGGCATCACGGTGTCGCTGGATGAGCACGATCTGGAGTACCCGATCGACTACCGCGAAGACGCCGAGGCGGCCTTCCCCCTGCAGGCGCATGCCACGAACCGGGTGGTCGAAGGCATTCGGCTGCGCCACGAAAAAATGGTGGCGGACATGGCGCAGAACCCGGCCAGCTACCCCACCGGCAACAAGATCGCGCTCTCGGGCAGTGACGTGTTCAGCGATTCCGGCTCCGATCCGGAGGGCGTGGTGGATGACGCCAAGGCCGCCGTGCGCAACAAGGTGGTGAAGGAGCCGAACACGATGGTGATCGGCTACCGCAGCTGGCGCGCGCTCAAGCGGCACCCGAAGCTCAAGGCCATTCTGAGCGACACCCGGTCGCGCCTGGTGCAACTGGCCGACCTGCGCGAGATCTTCGAGATCCCGAACATCGTGGTGGGCCGGGGTGTGTATGCCAGCGATGCCGGCACCGTGACGGACATGTGGGGCAACACGCTGGTGCTGGCCTATGTGCCGCAGGCGGCACCGTCGAAAGCGGGCGATGCGCCCGTGCGATCGGCCTACGAGCCGAGCTACGGCTACACGCTGCGCAAGAAGGGCAACCCGGTGGTGGACACCCGCCTGGGTGGTGGCGGCAAGCTGGAGCTGATCCGCAACACGGACATCTTCAAGCCCTTTCTGCTCGGCGCCGAGGCGGGCTTTCTCGTGACGGGGACCGTGTGATGGCCGCGGCAAAGAAGACCCCCCCGCCGGCGCAACCGCCCGTCGCAGACGATGCAGCCCCTCCGCCCGAGCATGTGGCCCAGGACGACGGCGCCCAGGCGCTGGCCTCGCAGGCCTCCACACCGTCCCTGGAGACGCCGCAGGCCGCGCCGGCAGACGCTGAGCGCGATGGCGCTGACGAGGCTCCCGCCACCCAGCCCGAGCACGTGGCCCAGGACGACGGCGCCCAGGCGCTGGCCCCGCAGGCCTCCACACCGTCCCTGGAGACGCCGCAGGCCTCGCCGGCAGACGCCGAGCGCGATGGCGCCGACGAGGCTCCCGCCACCCAGCCCGTGACGCGGACCTACTTGGTGAGCGCCGTGCCGATCCGCCATGACGGCCGCAGCTACGACGTGGGCTACGACATCGAACTGACCGATGCCCAGGCGCAGCGCCTGGGCGGCCTCGTGATCCCGATCCCTGAAGGAGCAACCACCCATGCTGACTGAAAAAATCCTCATGGCCACCTCCGTGCCTGCCACCACGGCACTCGTGCGGCAGCGCCTCGTGAACTTCGACGGCGGCCAGGCCGGCGCGGCCGATGCTGCGCTCGGCGTGGCGAACGCCAACTACGACCCGGGCGAGCAGGCCGGTGTGGGAACGCATGGCGAGATCCTGGTGGAGGCTGGCGCGGCAGTCGCCAAGGGCGCGCAGGTCCAGCCCGACGCGCAGGGCCGTGCGATCACGCTCGCCTCGGGCGTGGCCTTCGGCCGGGCCCGTGACGCCGCCACCGCGGCGGGCGAATTCATCCGGGTGCTGCGCTGACCACCATGGCTGCCTACGCATCGACCATCGACCTGGTCAACGCCGCAACCGAGGGCTGGCGCGAGTTGGCCCAGCGTGCGGCGCCCGAGGCCGTGCTCGATGCCGACCTGCTGCGCCTGGTGGCGACCGCCGGTGACGTGAGCGACTGGAATGCCGACGCGATCGCGGTGGCGGCAACGGCCCTGGCACGTCTTCAGGATGCCCTGGAGCGTGCCAGCCGCCATGCCGACACGTACTTGTTCCCCCGCTACCGCGCCCGCATGCCGCTGCCCGCCGACCTGGTGCAAGGCAGCAGCTTGCCCGGTGCCGTGGCCGCCATCGCGCTCAAACGCCTCTACGGCACCTCGGTGCCTGAGGACCTGCGGCGCGGTTCTGCCTGGGCCGACCAATACCTGACGGATCTGAGCAAGGGGGTGGTGAGCCTGGGCGGCGCTGACACCGAGGTGGCGCAACCGGCGGGCCACATGGTGACGCGGGCGCCCCGCGGCACGTTCGACTGGGAGCGGTACTGATGTCTTCCCCTGCACCGCACCCCAACAACTTCCTTGCGCCCGAGCAGCACATCGTGGCCGAGCTCAAGGAAGCGCTGGCGGGCCTGGACCCTGCCGTGCACGTGCTGACGGCAAAGGACCTTGCAGCAATCAAGGAAGAGCACCAGCCCACCCCTGCAGTGCACGTGGTCTGGAACGGCTTCAAGGTGCTTGAGGCCCGTGCCGATGGCGCCGCTGCGCGGCTGGACCACACCTGGTTGATCGTTACCGCCGTCAAGAACGTGCGCACGCTCAAGACGGGCCAGGCCGTGCGCGACGAGGCCGGCGAGCTGGCCGCGCGGGCCGGTGCGGCGCTGATGGGTTTCCGCCCTCCGAACGTCGCCGGCCCCATGCGCTTGGCACCCGCGCCAGGCTCGGGCATCAGCCCGGCCGGCTTCATGTACTTGCCGCTCGCCTTCCTGGTCGAGACGGTCTTTCAACGTTGAATTTTCCAAGGAGCCATCATGGCCGTCGAAGTCATCCAGCAGATCTACAAGCCCTCCATGACCGTGGGCCAGGTGTACGCCAAGTCCTATGGCTCCGCGGCTGCCCCGGCGCCGATCGGCAACGTCCTGGAGCTGGGCCTGGAGCACACCGAGGACGTGCAGCGCCAGGAGGACATGACCGTCCTGGGCGGAGGCACGCATGGAGAAGTGCGCCGCGTCACCGATGTGAAGGTGAAGATGAAGATCGCGGACCTGAACGTCGTCAACCTGGCGCGTGCAACGCTGGCCACCGTGGCGGGCATCGAAGCCGGCACCGTGACCGATGAGGCCTTTACCGTGAGCGGCCTCGGCACGCTGCTGCCGCTCATGCACATCGACCCCACCGCGGTCACCATCAAGAAGGGGACCGTCGCGAACTCGGCCACGGCCGTGACCATGGCAGGCAACTATCTCGTCAAGCCCGAAGGCATCGTGCTGCTGGACGGTGCACCGGATATCGCCCTGGCCGACAAGCTGTGGGTGAGCTACAGCTACGGCGCATATGCCGCCATCGAAGCACTGACCACCAAGGCCCCCGAATTGCAGCTCCTCTTCGGTGGCCTCAACGAGGCCGACTCGGGCAAGCCCGTGGTGGTGGATATCTGGCGGGCCAGCCAGGGCGTGACGAAGGCCCTATCGCTCATCAACAAGGGCTTCGGCGCCCTCGACGTCGAAGGCACGGTGCTGCAGGACCCGACCAAGACCGGCGCGGGCATCAGCAAGTACTACCGCACGCGTCTGAACTGATCCAGCCGCCCCGAGAGAGGGCCGCCCACCGCTCCAACAGGCGGCGCGCGGCCCTCACTTTTGCCGCCTCTTCCTGACCGCATCCGACATGTCCAACGAAAACCAGATCGACTTCACCGTCCGCCTCCAGCGCGAGGGCGTGGGCGAGCTCGCCGGCGACTTGGGCAAGGTCGAGCAAGGCGTCAAGGATCTGGGCACTGCGTCCACAGCGGCGGGCGCTGGCCTGGACAAGCTCAGCAATGCGGCGGGCCAAACGGGCGGTGGCTTGAATCAGTTGGCGGGGGCCGAAGCCCAGGCCGAAGCGCAAGCCCGCGAGCTGGGCACTGGTGCATTGGCTGCGAGCAAAGGCGTAGCCGAGGTCGGCCAGGTCGCCAGCCAGGCGGGCAGCGAATTGCTGGAACTGCGCCAGGCCGTGGATGCGAAGACGGCGGCGATCAAGGCCGGTCTGCAGGCCGAGCAGTCCGAGATCGAGCTGCAGCGTCAGCATCTGGTTGCTGCCCAGGCCGAGCAGCAGGCGCGTTTGAGGGCAGCGCAGGCCCAGGGCGATGAGACGGCAGCCACCCGCGCGCAGAACGCGCTGCGGCAGATCGAGTCGGACCAATTGCGGCTCGTGGCCCAGGCGAAGCGGGCGGAAGCCACGGCCGTGTCGCAGGCCACCGATGCCCGCCGCGAGGAGCTCGCCGCGCTCGGGCCGCTCACGGCCGCGCAAGCCAACGAGCTGCGCGCGGCCGACAACCATGCGCGCGCGCTGCGCGTGGAGGCTGCTGCTGCGGACCAGGCCGCACAGCGGGTGCGCGCGCTGGAGACGGCCCACCAGGGTGGTGCCGCAGCGGCCGATCAGATGGGCAACCGGGTGCAGGGCCTGTCCCAGGTGCTGGGTCAGTTGGCAGGTGCATTGGGCACGGCCTTCACTTTCCGTGAACTGGTCACGGCCGCGGCGCAGATGGAGCAGCTGCGCTCCGGCCTCACCGCCGTCATGCAAGACGCCGGCAAGGCGGGCCAGCAGTTGGAGTTCGTGCGCACGGTCGCCACGCGCATCGGCGCCGATGTGACCGAAGTGGGCCGGGCCTTCCTGGGCCTGGCTGCCGCCACGCGCGGCACTGCGGTGGAGGGCGAGCCGACCCGCCAGGTGTTCGAGGCGGTGGCCAGCGCCATGGGCAAGGCGGGCAAGAGCAGCGCCGAAACCTCCAATGCGCTGCAAGCGCTCGCGCAGATGGCCAGCAAGGGCGTGGTGCAGTCCGAAGAACTGCGCGGCCAGCTCGGCGAAGCATTGCCGGGGGCGCTGAATGCAGCGGCCAAGGGCATGGGCATCACCACCCAGGAGCTGATGAAGCTGGTGGAGGAAGGCCAGATCACGGCGAACGATCTGTTCCCGGCGCTGGCCAAGGGCCTGAACGATCTCTACGGCACCGCGCCCTCTGCCCAGACGCTGAGCCAGGAGATCACGAACGTCAAGAACGCCTTCACCGAGATGGCAGCCAACATTGGCGAGGCGGGCGGGCTGACGGCGCTGAAGACTGGGGCGGAGGTTGCGCAGACCGCCATCGTGCTGCTGGACGATGCACTGGTCACCACGGGCAAGACCCTGGGCGTGGTGATGGGGGCGTTGACCACGCTGGACTTCAGCGGGGTGAAGCAGGCCTTCACAAACATCGAGACGGAGAGTCGCGACAAGCTGCTCAAGGCCGCCCAGCACAACGAGGTGCTGCGCAACTACATCGGCGCCGTGGGCAACGAGGCGACCAAGACGGCCCTGGCCCAGCAGCAGGCGGCCGCGGCTACCGAGGCGGCCGGTGCGGCCACGCAGGCCGCTGTCTCGCCCCTGGTGCAGATCACCAATGGCTACACGAAATACCTCACCAGCCTGCGGGAGCAGATCGCGCTGACCGAGCAGGCACGCGCCGCGCGTGAAGCCGAGGGAAAGGCGGCCGTGGCCATCGCGCAGGCCCTGGGCACGGAGAAGGACCAGCGCATCGCCCAGGCCAAGGCGGCGGCGGTGGATGCCGAGGCGCTGGCCAAGCTGGCACAGCTGCGCCTCAATGAGGTGAAGGTGCTGGAGACCCAACTGGCGGCGACGAAGGCGGTGATTGAGCAGCAGGGCAAGGCCGATGAGCAGCAGACCAAGCGCATGGAGGATCTGCAGAAGCTCATCGCCACGCGCCAGCAGGAGGCGGACAAGGCGATCGCACAGGCCCAGGCCGGTCAGATCGCCGCCGCGGCGGCCAAGGTGGAAGCGGAGGCTTGGCGCGACAACAGCGGCCGGGTCAAGGAGCTCGCCAAGGCCTACGAGGATGCCCGCGTCCGGCTGGAGGAGGTGCGCGCCGCGAAGTCCGCGGGCAAGGCGACCACGGAGGAGCTCACGCAGGCGGAGCTGGCCGCCGGCAGCGCCGCACGCCTCTATCGCGATGCCTTGTCGGACCAGCAGCAGGCCTTGCAGGTCAAGGCCAATGCCCAGCAGGCCGCCAACAACCTGGAGCAGGCCACCGTGCAGTTGGCCATCGAGCAGCAGCGTGCCATCTACGAGGTCGCCAAGGCACGCGGGGATGAGCGTGCGGCGATATCTGCCCAAAACGAAATCCGCAAGCTGGAGATCCAACTGCTGGAGCTGACGGCCCAGGCGAAGCGCGCGGAGGCGCAGGCCGCATTGGCGGGCATTGAAGTCAAGCGGGCGGAGCTGATTGCAGAGGACAAGCTCACCGAAACGAAGAAGCTCGAACTGGACGCTGCCACGAAGGCCGCGAAGGCCAAAGAGATCGAGGCCAAAGTAGCAGAAGTCACGGCTCAAAAATTGCGAGATCTCTCCAGTGCCGGCCAGGCGGCAGGCACGGCGATGCAAGCGGCAGGCTATGCCGCCGCATCGAGTGCTTCATCGGTACTGGCATTGGGAACTGCCTATAGCGATGCCGGCGCAAAAGCTCTTGCAGCATCAGGTCAATTCCTGGCTGCCGCAGCAGCACAACGCTCTGCAGATACCTCTGCATCCAGCATTGCCAACCGGGCACAGAGTGAGAGCCAGTTTGCATGGAGCCGCCTCGCAATCATGGACTGGCTCAAGCAGGCCGGGCTGGATGAGGAGACGGCACGGCGGGTATCGGGGGAGTTCACCGACGCCAGCGGCAACGTGCCCTATAGCAACAACGCCGGTCAAATCAAGTACGGCGGCCGTAACAGCACGATGACGCAGGCGCTCTACAAAGCCGCCGAGCAGTACCTCTTCAAGGGCAACTCTGGCGGGACTGCGACGTCGGCCCCATCTTCCAGCCCTGCACCTGCACCTGCACCTGCACCTGCACCTGCGCCAAACTCCGGCACAGGTGGAACCAGCAACACCTACGTCAACAACATCACCATCAACGGCGTGGGCGACTGGGGCGTAGTGCGCGGCACGACCAGCCACACGACAGCGCAGAGTGCCGCCACCGAGGTGGATCTGCTGCAGCAGCTCGCCCAGGCCAAGGGAGCGTCCATCTGATGTCGATCACTCTTACATACAACGGCACCACGGCCCACATCAGTGATCGCCTCCAGTGGACCGATGAGTACAGCTGGAGCCCGGTCGATCAGGCCACCGCGTACAGCACGACAGGCGCGCTGCTGGTGGACGTCGCGCTCAAGCAAGCTGGCCGGCCCATCACCCTGGTGGGCACCGACAGCAAGGCTTGGATTTCGCGCGCGCTGTGCGACACGCTCCAGGCCTGGGCCGCGCTGCCCGGCATCGAACTGGACCTCGTGCTGCGCGGCGCAACCCGCCACGTGCTGTTCGACCACGCTCAGGGCGGCTTTGCCGCACAGCCCATGTGGCGTATCCAGGACAGCCAGATCAGGGCCGTGATGGACGGCGAGATCGACGCCGATCTGCTCTACCTACCCACTTTCAAGTTCATCGAAATCTGATATGGCCAATATCCTTGAAGGCGACATCAAGCTGCTCGCATCCCGCGTGATGGACGACGTGCCGGAGGGCGGCGGCGGCCCCACCGGCACCGAGATCCCATACGGCACCAGCAATGCCATGTTCATGGACCTCACCGAGGCCGGCCGTGCCGGCGGCAACGTGTCCATCCGGCAGGCCCACGTCGGCGTCATGACCGCCAACGTGGAGCCCTACCTCGACGGCAACCTCATCCTGTCGGAGTTGCCCAACGACCCCAACGTGTCCATTACGCTGGCGCGTTGCGACCTGTTCGCGCGGCGCACGGCCATCGCGGCGGCCATCGCCAACTACCTGATCCAGGGAACGACCTGGTCGGGCGTGCTGCTGGAGGACCATGTCGCCGGGATGCTGTCGATCCAGATCCTGCACCGCCCGGGCACCCCGGCGCCGGACATCGGCCGCACCCTTGTGCTCGTGTACCAGCAGGGCACATCGGGCGAGCGCATCCAGTACGTGCGCGTGACGCGCACCGAGACCGAGGCGCGGACCTTCACGTACGGCAGCGGCGGCAGCTTCGTGGACTTCGTGGCCTCGGTCACCAAAGTGGACCTGCAGGACGCGCTGCGCTACGCCTTCCCCGGATCGCCGCCCGCCCGCGACTTCGCGGTGGCCACCGGCAAGACAGTCATCCGCGATACCACGGTGGCGGACGCCGCCACCTACTACGGTGCCTCGCCCATCGTCGGCACCGTGGCGCTGGGCGACAGCGTGTTGCGCGTCGCGAGCATCTACACGCAGCTCGTACCCAACTCGCGCACCGAGACCAGCACGCTCGATCAGCGCCCGGCTGCGGAGCGCACGCTGGTGCTTGCCGAGGCCCCGAGGCGCGTGGAGGTGCCCGTGGCGGGCCACAGCCGTCGCATCCGCATCAACCAGAGCAACCGTGGCTCAGCCTACGTTGCGCTGCTCAAGCCGTTGCCCGAGCCTGGCACGGTGGTGATCAGCTACCGGGCGCTGGGCAACTGGTACACGCTGACCGACGACGGCAATGGAGTCCTCACAGGAGCTGGGTCGGGGCGGGTGATCTACACCACGGGCAGCATGGACATGGCCCTGCAGGCGCTGCCCGACGACGCCAGCTCCATAATCGTCCAATGGGCCGAGCGCGTGGCATACACCAACCGCGCGAGCCAGGGCGCGCAGATCCGGCCGCCCGAGGTCGCCTGGCAGCTCGCGCGCCGCGGCACCGTGCCCGGCACCTGGACCGTGCGGTGGCCCTCGGGCGGCGTGATCCGCACCGCCACCGATAACGGGTCCGGCAAGATCATCGGTGATGCCGTCGGCGAGATCGACTACCCCTCCAGCAGCGTCTTCATGCGGCCGGGGTCGATGATCGACCCGGGCGGCGAGTACGAGGTGACCTACGACGCGGGCGGCCAGCAGGAGGAAGTGATCGCTGCGCCTGCGCTCGATGCTGCAGGCCGAGCCACCTTGGTGCTGGCGCAGCAGCCGGTCGCGGGCAGTGTGGAAGTGGCATGGATCACCGCGCAGGAGGTGTCGACCACCAGCGGCACGTCGCTCACGGCGTCCGATGCCGCCAAGAGCGTGGGCGAGACCCGGAGCGTGATGGGGTATGTCGCCCAGGTGGTCTACGGTCGGTACGCACAGCAGGCCGGTGCCGGCGGCGGAAACATCAGCCAGCCGCCCGTGGCGGACGTGCAGGCCCCGGTCGACGTGGTGCAGGTGCCCATCTACCGTGTATCGGCCAACAACACCACGAGCACCTGGTCGCGCATGACCGCCCAGGACGCGACCGACAGCCGCCGCGTGCTCACCATGCACAGCGTCACCGACGATGGTGCGGGTGGCTTCGTCGGCGGGCTCGGCACCGTGTCCTACCCCACAAAGACCATCGTCCTAAAGATGGTGTCGCTGGACCGGTCCACCACCAGCTACAAGAGCGACCATGAGGACGCCAAGGCGTTCGACGACCCGAGCGGACCGCAGCCGTCCATGAGCAGCTCCGCGAAGGGCGGCGAGTACGGCACCACGGCGATCGGCGAGCAGCAACTGGGCACCGTGGTCGTGCGCTACAAGGTCGCGCCGCTCGCGGCCACCACGGCGACCGAGACCTTCGCCGGCGCGGAGGTCGTGATCGACTTGCTTCCGTACACAACGGATCGGGCCGTGCCGGGCAGCGTGCGCTTTGGGTGGATGGGCGAGAGCTACGAGGACTTCGAGGGCGTCCTGTACCGCGGGCGGACCAGCGTTGCCCCCGGCATCGCCTCGGGCACGGTGGACTACGCCAACGGCCTGGCGCGGATGACCGACTATGTGGTGGGCCCGTCGCCTGCTGCGGTCACGCTGCAGAGCCTGTGGACGCGGCGCGTACCTTGGTGCACGGCCAGCGTGTTTTTTCGTACGCAGAGTGCACCTTTAAGGCCCGGGGGTGTGGTGCTGTCGGTGCTGGACCTGCAGGGCAACGCGCTCACTGCGACGGCTGGCACGGATGGGGCGTTCACGGGGACGCACATGCGCGGGCGCATGGACTTCCAGGGTGGTGTGGGCGAGCTGCAGTTCGGGGACTTCATCGACCCGGCGACCTTGAGCGACGCGCAGAAGGCGGAGTGGTGGTACAGCGCGTCAGACGTCGGCGCGGTGGAGCCGGGCAAGATCTGGCGGCCCTGGCCGGTGGACCCGACCACGCTGCGGATCAACTCGGTGGCGTATTCATACCTGCCGATCGACGCCGACATCCTGGGCCTCGATCCGGTGCGACTGCCACCCGATGGCCGCGTGCCGATCTACCGCAAGGGCACCTATGTCGTGGTGGGCCACACGGGCCGCGTGCCGGCCGCGACGTACAGCGCTGGCATGACCATCAACTGCGGCCGCGAGCGGCTCTCGCGCGTCTACCTGGTGGGCGCGGACGGCAAGCTGATCCGCAGCGGCTACACGCCCGACCTGGATGCCGGCACCATCGCCGTCACGGACGTCACCGGCTGGGTGCAGCCCGTGGTGGTCAAGCACCGGATCGAGGAGATGGCGCGCTGCACCGACGTGCAGATTGACGGCACGCTGCACCTCTCCAAGCAGTTGAGCCATGCCTACCCGGCGGGCGCCATTGTTTCCTCCGCCGTCATGGCCGGCAACCTGCGGGCGCGGGCGCTACCCGTGTTCGACCAGGGGAGCTGGGACGGCTTCACCTGGGCCGATGCCACGATCGGCAATCCAGCGCCGGCCACCTACAACGATGGCGCCTTTCCGCCCATCGTGACCAATGCCGGCGCGCTGACCGAGCGCTTCGCCCTGCGCGTGCTGTCCAACGGGACGGATGTCGAGGTCTTGGGCGAGCACGTGGGCAACGTGGGCACGTACAGCCGCAATACGGACATCGCGCCGATCAACCCGGTCTCTGGCGCGCCGTATTTCACGCTGCGGGCGGCCGGCTGGGGCAGCGGCTGGGCGGCCGGGAACGTGCTGTTTCTCCCGACCGTGGGCGTGTATTTCCCGTTCGCCGCGATCCGCACCGTGCAACCGAGCGAGGCCGTGGGCACGGACTACGCCTTCGAGATCACGGCCCGCGGCGACGTGGACCGCGCCCCCACCAACCCCGTCATCTGAGCCTCACCATGATCTACACCTACGACTCCACCATGCCCGGCGCGCCGGTGCTCTCCGGCTCCGCTGGTGCCTTGCGCACCGTACTCAAGGCCTGCCTGGTCGATGGCTTCGGCGCTGGCGTCGTGTCCACGCTCGCCGTCGCTGGCGGCGTGGCCACGGCAACGTTCCCGGGCGCCCATCCGTACAGAGTCGGCTCCGTGGCGCAGATTGCGGGCGCCACGCCCGCGAGCCTCAACGGGCAGCAGCGTGTGCTGTCCGCGACGTCGGCTGCGATCACGTTTGCCGCGCCTGGCACCGTCGATGGAGCGGCCTCGGGCACGATCACGCACAAGGTCGCGGCGGCGGGCTGGCAGGAGCTGTTCGCCGGCCAGCTCGCCAACGTGATCGCGCTGCGCCCCACGGTGGTGGAGGCGTCCGGGTGCGTGCTGCGCATCGACGACACGGGCACCACCAATGCCCGCGTGCGCGGCTACGAGGCCATGAGCGACATCAGCTCGGGTGTCGGCCCGATCCCTCTGGATTCACAAGCCAGCGGCGGCGCCTACTGGCCCAAGAGCGGCACGGCCAACAGCACGGCACGGCCCTGGCTGGTAGTGGCCGATGAGCGCGGGCTCTTCCTCGCAGTGAGTCCGCAGGGCGGCGACAGCTACACGCTGCTCTATGCCGGCGACATCGCCAGCTTTCGGAGCGGTGACCCCTACGGCTGGCTGCTCACGGGCAACCTGTCCGACCAGACCGCCTCGTCGGGCGTGCCCGATGGGTGCTGCGGCTACAGCCATCGGAGTGCGCGCGGCGGGGCGTACCTGGCGCGTGCGCACACGGGCGTGGGTCAGGCGATCGCCGCGCAGCGCATCGGATCGCACCACACCGGCACGGCGGCCGATGTCTACGCGGGCACCGCGGGCTATGGCTGGGGAAGCTACCCCAACGGCCCCAACAACGGTCTCATGGCGGGCCGCCTGGAGCTGTTCACCCTCGGTATGCGCGGCATGCTGCCAGGCCTGCTGCACCCGGTGCAGGACGTCGGCAATGCGATGGCCACGGGCAGCATCATCGCCGGCACGGACGCCTATGCGGGTCGCGTGTTGCTCGCCGTGCGCACCGGGCCGGCGGCGGCTGGCGGCGTATCGAGCGGCACCGTGTTCATCGACACGACGGGACCCTGGGGGCGCTGATGGCAGCGGCGCGATACTGGCGGCTGGTGGCTCTGCGCGCCTGGGGCCTCGGCGGCATCTCGATCAGCGAAACGGCGCTCTACACCGCGTCGGGCCGGGCAGACGGGGCGGCCACCCTCACGTCCCGCATCGCGCCGGCATCTGGCAGCGTGAGCGCGCTGCAGGACGGCCTTGCGGCCGTGGCCGTCTCGTGGGACGCCGCGCAGATTGCGGCACCTGGCTGGGCCTTGGTGTGGGAGTTCCCCGCTCCGACCGAGATCGTCTCCGTGGGTATCGGCAGCGGAGCAGACCGCGCGCACTACCCGACCGAGTTGCGCGTCGAGTCATCGCTGGATGGGGTCGCTTGGTCGGTGCTCGGCGAGGTCGCCGGGTTGTTGTACCCAGGCCCCTACACACTCGGTTCCGTCGATGACCTTCGCAAGCACGTGCTCGCACTCGACTTCAACGGGTCGGCGATCTCGGACACCTATGGCCACGCCGTCACGGTCTATGGCGGTGCGCGCATCGCCAGCTCGGCACCGCTAATCGACGGCACGCCCTACCTGGACCTGGCCGGCGGCAACGACTACATCGAGGTCGCCAACGCCGCGGATCTCGACCTCGGCAACAGCTACGAGATCGGCTTCGATCTCTTCGTACCGACGGGTTCCACGGTGGGCGCGATCTGGCACCAAGGCTTTTACAGCGCTGACCAGCTGAATTGGCCGTCGCCCGGCGTCTCGATCCGTCTTCTGGACGACCGGATTCGCTTCTACTTTTTTGCCACAACGTACGCCGACGAGCAGTACCTGGATGTCCAGTACGCGCCCAACACCGCTCAGCGTTGGCGCATGGTCCGCTCAGGCACGGACGGGACAATCTGGCGCGACGGCGCCCAGGTCGCCACTCGGAGCGGTCTAGGCACGCTGCCCGCTCCAACGCGCCCGCTGCAGATCGGCCGGTGGACGTTCTCGCACGGGACGCCGGCGATGCAGGCCCGCATCGACAACCTCTATGCCGATGCTGGTCTGCAGCTTGCCGCCACGGGCGCGCAGCGCGTGCAGCCGGTACACGTATCCGGTGTTGCAGTCGGCGCGGCTGCCGATGCGGCACAGGGTTTGAGCGCCCCTGCGCCAAGCGGGGCACATCTCGCGCACGATGCCGAATTCGGTGGCGTCGGCCGCATCTGGGGCACCACCAAAACCAAGGGCACTGCCGTCAACGTGCCGACCAAGGCACGCGTGGTGCTGCTGCACCAGCGCAGCAAAGTGGTGGCCCGCGAGACCTGGAGCGACCCGTCGACGGGCGCGTTTGCGTTCGAGAGCATCGACACCCGGCAGGAGTTCGTCGTCCTGGCCGAGGACGCCGCAGGGTTGTTCCGGCCTGTAGTCGCTAACCGCCTGGTGCCGGAGGTCGCAGCATGATGGATTGGGAGATCGGCCCCGAGCTGGCCCTGGCCCAGCTGCTCGCCACTATCGCGCGGGCCGACCAGGGGGCGGGCAATGCGCGCATCCGCATCTACGACACCGAGCGGCCGGCCTCGATCGCCTCGGTGCATGCGGATACCCCGCAAGCCGAGATCGTGCTCTCCAAGCCTTGCGCGTCCGTCGTGGACGGGGTGATGGTGATGCACCCACTGGAGGGCGCGTCGATGGTCATGCACACCGGCCTGCCGCGCTGGGGCGACTGGGTCGCTGCGAGCGGCGTGGTCCTCGCGCGGGCCGATGCCACCGATATGGACCACACGGGCGGCTGGCGCCTGCAAGGCGGCGACACCCCACCCGGCGAGACATCTCCGCTGCTGCGTGCCGGCGGGCTGGTGCAACTGGGCGCCACGGCGCTTGCATGAGGGCCCACGTGTGGCAAGCACCGAACTACTCTTCGGCCAAGCGCCGCTGCCGCCGGGTGGCCCTGTCGAAATCGTCTTCGGTGACGACGACGGCCCTCTGCCCGGTGGCGTCGAGCTGCGTGCCGCAGGCCGGATCACCGGACTGCGCGGCTACGTGGCGGTGCGGACCGTCGTGCGAGCGGCGGCATCGGGCAGGATCACCGGCATCCGAGGGCATGCGCCCGTGCCATATGACATCAACGTCGAGCGCCCTGTGGCCGGCGCTGTCTGCACAGGCTGGCAGCAGGGCTCCCGCATGCATGCGGGCACGGTCCTGCGCTATGAGCAAGGTCGCCCACTGCGCGTAGGTGTTGCGCCGGCCTGGCAGGACGCGCGGGGCGTTGCCGCAGCCCTGCAGGTGCAATGGCAGCAGGCCGCGCGCCTAGCCCACGCGGGCCGCGCAGGATGGCAGCAGGCCGCACGGCTCGGCTCCTCGCCCGTGCTGCAGCGCCTGGAGGATGCAGGCCGCTTGCGCGCGGGCGTGCTCCAGGTCATCCAGCAGGGCCTGCCGCGCAGCGCGGCCACGCGGCAGGGCTTCGAGGAGGCACGGCGCCTGCGCCTGGCCGTGGTGCAGCGGCTGCAGGAAGCCGAGCACGTTGCTGCATCCGTGCGGTCTGGCTTCCGCCATGGGCGGCAGCTCTCGCAGCCCTGGGCCGTGCGCTTTGAGGAGGCCCGCAAGCCGGCGCCAGGCATCACAGCACCGCCCGAGCCGCCTCGGCCAGACCCCTGCTACGTGCCCGAGCTACCCGCGCACCTGGTCTTCGACCAGACGGCCGACAGCAGCCGCCTGCCCATGCACTTGCTCTTCGTGTGCGATCGCCACACGCCGGAGCCGGGCACAACCATCGTCGTTCCGATCAGGAGGACCTACATCGTGATCAACAGCATCAGCCTGCACCGAGTGGACACCGGCGCCGAGCTGCACGCGCACAGCTTCAGCCTGTCGCTGGATTACCAGTCATGGACCTGGTCTTGGTCGGCTTCGCTGCACCACGATGCGGCGGTGCACCTCGGCCGCGATGCTGCCGGCGACCCTGCCGAGGTAGTGGCCATGGTCAACGGCACGCCTTTCCGTCTGCGCATCGAGCGCACCGTGCAGGACCGCCGATTCCTGCCGCAGTCGCGGTGGGCCGTGTCAGGCAAGGGGCGGGCATCAATTTTGGGCGCACCCTATGCCCCCTCCCAGACGTTCAGCAACACGGCCGAGCGCACCGCACAGCAGCTCGCGGGCGACGTGCTCACGGTCAACGGCGTGAGCATGGGCTGGGGCTTGGACTGGCAGATCGCCGATTGGCTGGTGCCAGCGGGTGCCTGGGCGGTTCAGGGCGTCTACATCGACGCGATCAACGACATCGCGACAGCCGCTGGCGGCTACGTTCAGCCGCACGCCACTGACACCATCCTGCGCGTGCTGCCTCGCTATCCGTCCGAGCCCTGGGCCTGGGGCAGCGTGACGCCGGCTTTCGAGATCCCGGCCACCGCAGCGGAGGTGGTGGGCATCGAGCATGTCGACAAGCCGAACTACGACCGGGTGTTCCTGAGTGGCATGGGCACCGGAGTGTTCGGCCCCTTCAAGCGCTCCGGCACGGCCGGGACAGTTCTGGCGTCGGCAGTGACGCACGCGCTAATCACGCACGTCGACGTGCATCGCGCCCGCGGCATCGCGGAGCTGTCCGACACCGGCCGCCAGGAGCACGTCACGCTGCGCATGCAGGTGCTTCCCGAGATCGGCGTGATCTTTCCGGGCCAGTTCGTGCGCCACACCGGCGATCGCACACGCATGGGTATCGTGCGGAGTACTTCCATCGAGTGGAGCCGGCCGTCGCTCCGCCAGATCATCGGGATCGAAACCCATGCTGACTAACCCGTACCGCCAGTTTCTGGCCTTGATCCCAGCCCAGCCCCTACTGGTGGGCGAGGTAACCGCCATCGCTGGCGGTGTGGCCACCGTGCAGTTGCCAGGCGGCGGCCTGGTTCAGGCCCGTGGCGAAGCATCGGTGGGGCAGCGCGTGTTCATCCGCTCCGGCGCGATCGAGGGGCTTGCATCGACCCTCACCTACGTGGAGGGCGAGGCTTAGCAGCCCGGTTTCTGTATCGGCGTCATTCGCCCTATGCCGTCGAGCGACCACTGATTACCCTCGGTGTCCACCAAGATTGTGGGCTGGATCATCGGCGAATCGGGCAGCTCATACACGTAGTCTGAATAAGCACCTTGTCGGCTGTAGGAGCTGAGCTTGCAAACGCTGCCATCCTCGGTCAGTGCGCCCACGATGGGCAGGCCGGTCGGAGCCGTGAGTTGTGTTGAGTCCATGATGGGTTGCGATCTGAATTAGCCCATCGTACTTGGCTGGATTTCCGTGGCGCAAATATCTTTTCCTATGCGAAACAACCAAGCGTAGGATTTATCGCAGCGACGGCGGCTCAAATATCGCGCCGCGCTTCACCATCGAATCGGTGGTGCACAGCTGGCTCACCGGCTGGCTGAAGGAGATGCGCAAGAGCCGCCCCGACTTCGAACTGGAGCTCACCGTGGAAACCTCGCCGGTGCTCGTGGACCAGGTGCGGCGCGGAGCGCAGGACCTCGTCTTCACGGCGCTGCCCGTGGCCGACACCAGCGTGCGCAGCCGACCCATGGCGCCGATGGAGATGGTCTTCGTGGGCCACCGCGCCCTGCACACCGAGCGCCGCTACGACCTCGCGCGGCTCGCGCAGCACGACCTCATCACCTTCCAGCGCGGCTCGCAGCCGCACCAGACGCTGCTGCAGCTCTTCCAGGACGCGGCGCTGCCCATGCCGCGCATGCACGCCGTGTCGTCGATCTCGGCCATGCTGCAGCTCGTGGAGGGGGAATTCGGCATCGCCCTGCTGCCCCGCGCCGTCACGCGGCGGCTGTCCACCCGCATGCCCCTGCGCATATTGCGGACCGATTGCGAGATCACCCCCCTGCCCCTGCACGCAAGTTACCGCGAGGACCCCGGCTCGGGCATCGCCGAAACGGTGCTCGAATCGGCCCAGGCCTACGTCGCGCGCACCACGGCGGTTCGCCGGCGGCGCACGGCGGACTGACCGCACCGGCGCGGTGCACCACCCCTCGGGAAAGTCCTGATGGCGGTGGCACGCTTTTCGCAATATTGAAAATTCAGATGATCCCATCGATTTTTTCGATGGACTGAGCGCAAGATTTTGCGTTGGATTCGTCCGGGGTGCGGCTTCCACAATCCGCCGCATCGCAACAGCCGCTTGCCGCCGGCGGGGTCCCCATGACGACGACTTCCACACCCTCTTCCGCTCGCGCCGAACACACCGATCGCACCCCCGACGCAGATACGACCGAACTCAACGCGCAATCGAGCGGCCGCGAAGTGCGCGCCGCAGCGCGCGCCGGCCGGCTGCACAGCCACACCAGCGGCCTGGCCAGCGAGCACGTGCAGGTCAACCTGGCGATCCTGCCACGCGCGCTCGCCGCCGACTTCCAGCGCTACTGTGAACTCAACCCCCGTCCCTGCCCGGTGCTGTGCGTGAGCGAGCCGGGATCGCCCACACTGCCCGCGCTGGGCGAAGGCATCGACCTGCGCACCGACGTGCCCCGCTACGGCGTGTGGCGCGACGGCGTGCTCGTGGATTCGCCCACCGACCTGTCGGCCTGGTGGCGTGACGATCTCGTCGCCTTCGCGATCGGCTGCTCGTTCTCGTTCGAGCATGCGCTGCTGGCCGAAGGCATCGCGCTGCGCCATGTGGACGAGGGACGCAACGTGGCCATGTACCGCACCAACGTGCAGACCGAGCCCTGCGGCGTATTCCACGGGCCGATGGTGGTCAGCATGCGCCCGCTGCCGGCGGCCGACGCCGAGCGCGCGGCACGGATCACGGCGCGCACGCCTCAGGTGCACGGTGCGCCCGTGCACATGGGCGACCCGGCGCGGATCGGCATCGCCGACCTCTCGCGCCCCGACTATGGCGATGCCGTGGCGATCCACCCCGGCGAGGTGCCCGTCTTCTGGGCCTGCGGCGTCACGCCCCAGGCCGCGATCGCCGCGGCGCGCCTGCCCTTTTGCATCACCCACGCACCGGGCTGCATGCTGGTCACCGACCTGCTCAACCGCGACCTGGCCATGGCCTGACGCCCGCCCGCCCCGTCCCGCCTCCCACTCCGAAAGGCTCTTGCCATGTGGCTCAAACACACCTCCCCCACCGAGCGGCGCACGCTGGCCGCCACCTTCGCAGGCTATGGCGTCGATGGCTTCGACTACATGATCTACACCTTCCTCATCCCCACGCTGCTGGTGGCGTGGAACATGACGAAGGCCGAAGCCGGCTACATCGCCACCGGCGCGCTGCTCACCTCGGCCATCGGCGGCTGGGCCGCGGGCGTGCTGGCCGACCGCTACGGCCGCGTGCGCGTGCTGCAGTGGACGGTGCTGTGGTTCACCTTCTTCACCTTCCTGAGCGGCTTCACCGAATCGTTCGGGCAGCTGTTCTTCACGCGCGCCATGCAGGGCTTCGGCTTCGGCGGCGAGTGGGCCGTGGGCTCGGTGCTGATCGCCGAGACCATCTCCGCGCGCCACCGCGGCAAGGCCGCGGGCCTCGTGCAGAGCAGCTGGGCCGTGGGCTGGGCCGCCTCGGCGCTCGCCTTCTGGGGCATGTATTCGATCCTGCCGCCGGAGCTGGCGTGGAAGGTGCTGTTCTGGATCGGCATCCTGCCGGCGCTGCTCATCATCTACATCCGCCGCAACATCGAAGAGCCGCCCGTGTACCTCGCCGCCCAGGCCCGCGCCCGCGCCACCGGCCAGCAGGGCAGCTTCCTGCGCATCTTCCACCCCTCGCTGCTGCGCACCACGGTGCTCGCCAGCCTGCTGGCCACCGGCATGCAGGGCGCGTACTA
The DNA here is from genome assembly GCF_003269065.1 of Paracidovorax anthurii. Taxonomy (GTDB): domain Bacteria; phylum Pseudomonadota; class Gammaproteobacteria; order Burkholderiales; family Burkholderiaceae_C; genus Paracidovorax; species Paracidovorax anthurii. Next base: position 14,335 of record NZ_QLTA01000002.1, on the reverse strand, counting down.
CTCCGTGACCACCTGGCTGCCCACCTTCCTGAAGACCGAGCGGCACCTGTCCGTGCTGGGCACGAGCGGCTACCTGCTGGTGCTCATCACCGGCTCGTTCGTGGGCTACCTTGCAAGCGCCTGGCTCTCCGACGTGATCGGCCGGCGCCGCTGCTTCATCCTGTTCGCGGCCATGGGCATGGGGCTGGTGCTGACCTACACGCAGATCCCCATCATCGATGCCTGGATGCTGGTGCTCGGCTTCCCGCTCGGGTTCTTCCTGTCGGGCATCTTCTCCGGCATGGGCGCGTTCCTCTCGGAGCTGTTCCCGAGCGACGTGCGCGGCTCAGGCCAGGGCTTTTGCTACAACTTCGGCCGCGCGATCGGGGCGATCTGCCCGGCGCTCGTCGGCATGCTCGGCAACACGCTGCCGCTGGGCCAGACTATCGGCTGGATCACGGCCGTGTGTTATGGCCTCGTCATCATCGCCGCGCTGGCGTTGCCCGAGACCCTGGGGCGCGAACTCAGCCCGGACCTCTCCACGTCCGGCTGAGCGACTCACCGCGGAACACCCCTGGCGGCATCGCACACGCAACAGGCCGACCCGCCGGCCAATCGGCTCACGGTGCATGCCCCCGCGTCTCTCCACGGTGCCCATCAAGGCCCACTCCATGAAAAAACTCACCCTCCGCCAAAAGCTCTGGCTCCCGTTGGTCCTGGCCCTGCTGGGGCTGCTCGCGATGACCTTCGTGAACGCCTGGCAGACCCGCACGCTCCAGTACGAAGCACGCCAGACCGCCCTCGCCGACATCACCGACATGGCCTTGTCGCTGGTTGCCGACTATGAGAAGCAGGCCCAGGCCGGCAAGATGCCCCAGGAGGAAGCACGCCGCGCCGCGATGGCGCGCGTGGCGGCCCAGCGCTATGGCAAGGACGGCTACGTGACCCTGGTCGGGGCCGACTCCGTCATCGCGATGCACCCCATCAAGCCGGAGCTCGACGGCAAGAACATGCGGTCCTTCAAGGATGCCAAGGGCACGCCGCTCTACGTGAACATCGCGGCCGCCGGCAGTTCCGCGCAGGGACGCGGCTTCCTCGAATACTGGTGGCCCCGCCCGGGCAGCGACACGCCCAGCCCGAAGATCGGCTATGCCGTGCGCTTCAAGCCCTGGAACTGGGACCTCGTGGCCGGCGACTACGTGGACGACATCGAACAGACCTTCCGCAACTCGCTCTACCGGGCCGCGGGCCTGCTGGCGCTGCTGGGCCTGGCGATCTCGGTGTTCACCGGCTTCATGGTGCGCGGCATCGAGCGCTCCGTGGGCGGCGAACCCGCCGCCGCCGCGCAGGCCGCGCTGCGCATGGCCGAAGGCGACCTGCAGGCCACGATCGCGCTGCGCCCCGGCGATGACCGCAGCCTCATGCATGCCATCGGCTTCATGCGCGATCGCCTTGCCGGCATTCTGCAGCGCATACAGCAGGCGACAGGCACCATCGACCACGCCGCGGCCGAGATCGCGCAGGGCAATGCCGATCTCTCGCGCCGCACCGAGCAGCAAGCCTCCTCGCTGCAGCAAACGGCCTCCAGCATGGAGGAGCTGACGGCCACGGTGCGCCAGAATGCCGACAACGCGCGCCAGGCCGCGCAGTACGTCTCCAGCACCGCGCAGACCGCCACGCAGGGCGGCGAGGTGGTGCAGCAGGTGGTGGGGAGCATGCGGGCCATCAGCGCCAGTTCGCGCAAGATCAGCGAGATCATCGGCGTGATCGACGGCATCGCCTTCCAGACCAACATCCTCGCGCTCAACGCCGCCGTGGAGGCGGCCCGTGCCGGCGAGCAGGGCCGCGGCTTCGCCGTCGTGGCCGGCGAGGTGCGCAACCTTGCCCAGCGTTCGGCCTCGGCCGCGCGCGAAATCAAGACGCTCATCAGCGAATCGGTGAACGAGGTGCAGAGCGGCTCCGACCTCGTCGAGAAGGCCGGCCGCACCATGGGCGAGGTCGTCGAATCGGTGCAGCGCATCTCGGGCCTCATGGAAGGCATCGCCTCGGCCAATGCGCAGCAGACTGCGGGCATCGAGGAAGTGAACCGCGCCGTGACGCAGATGGACGAGATGACGCAGCAGAACGCCGCGATGGTGGAGCAGGCCAGCGCCGCGACGGCCGCCATGGCATCGCAGGTGTCGGTGCTGCGCGATGCGCTGTCGGTGTTCCGGTTGCACGAGGAGTGTGCGAACGCCCGCGCAGTGGCGGAGCCCGCACGGCCCTCCATTCAGGCGCCGCGGCGGGTCGCTTGAAGGATGCCGGCTCCGTTGCAATGGATTGACGGGTCAATACGTTGAAGCGACTGCCAGCATCTCCTGGTTTCCACCCGCACCGAGGGTGCGCGGTCGCCGCACATCCGGTGCGGCATTCACGGATCAATCGAGCGCACTGCTCAGCGACTCGTCAAGAACCGCCACCACACGGTCGATCTCTGCCGCCGTGATGATCAGAGGCGGAAGCAGCCGCAGAACGCTGGAGTGTCGCCCGCCCAGCTCCAGGATCAGGCCACGGCGCAGGCACGCCTGTTGCACCCGGGCTGCCAGCGCCCGGGCCGCAACGCTGTGGCCCAGGTGATTGGGGGGAGCCGCCGGATCGATGAGTTCCAGCCCCGCCATGAGGCCCCGCCCCCGCACGTCGCCAATGACGGGATGGCGCAACTGCAGTTGGCGCAGCAGATCGCGCAGATGGCGCCCCACCGTGGCCGCATGTTCCACCAGCGCTTCCGCCTGGATGTGGCGCAGCGTGGCCCGGCCTGCCGCCATGGCGAGCTGGTTGCCACGGAACGTGCCCGCGTGCGCGCCCGGCTGCCAGAGATCGAGCGTGTCCCGATAGACCACCACCGACAGGGGCAGACTGCCCCCGATGGCCTTGGACAGCACCACCACGTCAGGCACCACGCCGGAATGCTCAAAGGCGAACATGCGCCCGGTGCGACCGAAACCCGTCTGCACCTCATCGACGATGAAGGGCACGTCGTACCGCTCCGTGAGGGTGCGAATGCCGCGCACCCAATCGTCGGCCGCGGGGATCACGCCCCCCTCGCCCTGCACGATTTCCGTGATCAACCCTGCGGCGGCGGGCACGCCCCCTTCCGGGTCGCTCATCACGCTCTCGATGAAATTCAGGCTGTGCGCCACCGTGGTGGCCGCATCCGCCCCGAACGGGCTGCGGTATTCGTAGGGAAACGGCAGGAACTGCACCGATGCATTCCCACCGCCCAGGGCCGTCTTGGGGCCCAGGTTGCCCATCAGGTCCAAGGTGCTCTGCGTCATGCCGTGGTAGGCGCCCTGGAAGGCCAGCATCGTGCGCCGCCCTGTCGCGATGCGCACCAGCTTGAGCGCGGCTTCCACCGCATCGGCGCCCGTGGGACCGCAGAACTGGATGCGGGCATGGTTGGCCAGATCTGGCGGAAGCAGGCCAAAAAGCGTATCGATGAATGCATCCTTGACCGGCGTGGTCAGATCGAGTGTGTGCAGCGGAAGCTGATCGCGCAGCACCTCCCGAATCGCCTCGACCACGACGGGATGGTTGTGGCCCAGGGCGAGCGTGCCCGCGCCGGCCAGGCAATCGATGAACACCCGGCCCTCGATGTCCTCCACATAGATGCCATGGCCGCGGCGCAGCGCGATGGGCAGCCGGCGAGGGTAGCTGCGCGCATTGGACTCCCGCGCGGCCTGCCGCTCCAGCAGCGGATTGCTGCGCAGATCGTAGGGATGCAGCAGGGGATCCTTACCCTTGACCCAGGGATGGGCGATAGCGTTGTCGTGTGCGGCGGGCAGCTCGGACAGGATGGTGGAGGACATGGAGTCTTGCCTTTTGGACAGGAGTGAATGGGCCCAGGCCTCGGCCGGAGCACGGACGGCATCCAGTGCGTTCGCACAGGCAAGACGGATCAAGTGCAGGTTTGTTTAGCGCCCCCGGTGGATAGAACCATGCAGTTGCCCCACCACTCAAGCGAGTGTCTCGGTTGGCGGATGCGGTCGCCCGTTTTTTGGATGGGCGGATCGTGAGAGCGCCTAAACATTCGGCGGGGCCAACCGTCTTGATGCAAGTTCTCCTTGGCCGAGAGGTTCATCCATGCTCTATTTCCTGATCCGGCGCTCCCGTGGGCTCGTGGCCGCCGCAGCCCTTTTCAGCGTCGCCGCCGGCCTGTGCTCGGTCTGGCTGGTCACGCTCATCAACACCGCGATCACGGTGGACGCGGCGGCGCGCACCGCATTGGCCTGGCGCTTCGCGGGGGTGGTGGTCGGCGTGCTGATGTTCAGCATTGCGGCCAACGTTCTGTTCCAGATACTTCGGCAGAAAGCCGCTGCCGACCTGCGCGCCAAGGTGGCCGAGTGCGTGATGGACGCCCCCTTTCGCCACCTTGAGCGCACCGGCGCAGGAAAAGTGCAGTCGGCGCTGGCGGACCACGCCATCCATGTCGCGCAGTTCTTCGTCAGCCTGCCAGGGGTATTGACCAACGGCGTCATCGTGGTCGGCTGCATGGTCTACCTGGCATCCTTGTCGTGGTATGTCTTCCTGGCCGGCGTTGGCGTCCTGCTGTGTGGCTCCATCGGTTACTGCTATGCCTACGCCAAGGCCATCGATCATCTTCACCGCGCCTCGGAAATGCAGGACCAGCTCTTCGGCAACTTCCGCTCCTTGACCGACGGTGCGAAAGAATTGCGGCAGAACCGGGGCAAGCGCACCCGGTTCGCGGTGGAGGTGATGAACCGCGCCATCCGGCAGGTGAGCCACCAGCGGGTGATCGGCATGTCCATCTTCGAGGCGGCGGTGGGCTGGGGGAGCTTCCTGATCTATGCCTTCATCGGTCTCGTGCTTTTCGTTCTGGCGACCGATGCACCGGACCAGACCCGCGTCATCACGGGGTTCGCGTTGATCTTCATCTACATGATCTCGCCGCTGCAGTCCCTGCTGAACTCGCTACCCGAAGCCAACATCGCACGCGTGGCATCGCACCGGATCGATGAATTGACCGCCAGCATGGCAGGAACCGAGCAGGCGGCCCCGGAGGGTGGCGCGACCGCGTTCCAGCGCATTGACCTGCATGCCGTCAAGCACCGCTACTACCATGAACAAAGCGGTGAGTTCTTCGAACTCGGCCCGATCGATCTGAGCTTTCGCCCTGGAGAGCTGGTGTTCCTGGTGGGGGGCAACGGCAGTGGAAAGACCACGCTCGCCAAGCTGCTGGCGGGCTTGTACCCGCAAGATGCCGGGGAGGTATTGCTCGACGGACAGCCCGTCGATGACCGCAACCGCGATGCTTACCGGCAATTGTTCTCCACCGTCTTCTCCGATTTCCACCTGTTCGACAAGCTGCTGGAAGCATCGACGGTGCTGAGTGACGACATCGGCAACCGCTACTTGGAAAAACTGCACCTTCACCACAAGGTGCAGATCCGAGACGGCGCCTTCAGCACCCGTGAGTTGTCCCAGGGGCAGCGCAAACGCCTGGCGCTGGTCGTGGCCTACCTTGAGGATCGGCCCTTCCTGGTGTTCGACGAGTGGGCCGCCGACCAGGATCCCGTGTTCAAGCGCTTTTTCTACCAGGAAGTGCTGCCCGAGTTGCGCGCGCGAGGCAAAGCCGTGCTTGTCATTTCGCACGACGACCGCTACTTCCACGGCGCTGACCGACTGATTCGATTGGAAGAGGGAAGAATCGTTGCCCAGGACGCCTCGCGACCCCAGCCAGCGGCTGAGGTCGCGGTGGGCCGGGCGATGGCAGCACCATTCGCCGAGTCGCCCGCTTGAGCACACCCTTCACAAGTTGCACTGTGCCTTGCGGGAAGGGATGTTCTCAGGGTCCAGCGGGCAGGCGGAGCAATAGCGCGGTTCATCCACCTGGTAGAAGAGGCAGCACGAGCGGTGCACCTGGATCGTCCTGTGGACACCGCCCTCTCCCTGCAGATGCACGCTACGCGGGGGATGGAAAAGAGGGTTCTCGCAAGGCTTTTGAAAGAGCGTGCCGGGCGTGTCCCATCGAGGCGTCTCCAGCAGCATGCGGCGCTCCATGGATATCGCTGGGGCCAACGCCGGGTCCTGCAGCCCGTGATCGAATATCGCCTGCACATGCCTCACCACATTGACCCAGAGAATGCGACGCGATAGACGCGTCAATGCATGGATCGCTTCCACCAGGGGCTGCAGGTGATCGAATACCAGGGGAGCATACCGTTGCTGCGTGGATGCCTCTCCGCTGGCGGCCGTGCCGGCCGTGGAGACCACGAAGCGCAGGGGCTGCCCCTGATCGTCAAACTGGACCCAGGTTTCCCGGGGAGTGATGGGAAGGATCTGTCTTAACAGGGTTGCAGCGACCATGGCATAAGGCAGCACCACCCAGCAATACCGCATGCTCCACATCGATGCAGAGGCCCGGAGATCCGTGCCCTTTGCCCGCAAGTGCGCGTGATTGCGCTCCAGCAGATCGCGGAGCACCTGGGGCTCCTCCAGCACGCGCCACAGGGCAATCGAATCGGGCGGCGGGGATGGCGAAAGGATGAACGTTTGTGCGCATTCAACCAGGGCACCGCTGAAGAATGCATCCAGTGTTTCGAAAATGCGCATCGATCCTGCCAGTGCATTGCCGTTGCCGGTGTGTAAGGGGGCGGTCAACGTAGTGACTCCAGTTCGTCATTCGTGTGTACACCGGGCCTGCCGCACAGGCGCATATCCGGTCGGAAGCCGAGGCGCTCCATGGCCGAAGGCCATGGGCATGGATGAGAGCCTCCCCCACTGAAAAGCCCACCATGCCGGCGCGCTCAGGGGAAATCTCCTCCACGGCATTGGGTGCCGGCCTCGCATGGCCCTAGACGTACGGTGGCCGGCTTTGTTTAGGGCGATCGACACCACGGCGAGAACGCGTGCGGCTTGCTCATGGCTTCATCCTCTCCCGGATGGACGTTCCCTCGAAAGCAGCGATGCCTCCATGTGAGTACGCCCTGCCGAAGCCATCAAATGATATTGAGTCTCAGTTATAATTAATAGTCTCAGACTGCACACCTACCTGATTGACCCGGTGGCTTGGTCATGTGCACCGCAGTTCAATGCCTGGACAGCAGACAGGCCCGCTCCCCGTGGGTTGCACAGCATGTTCCTGTGCTGGCGCCACGCACAAAAACGCAGTGACTCCTTCCATCGAGCCTGAAGTGCTCGATGGTGTGACGACGCGATGAATCAGTGCTGCGCCAAACCGGGAGATCGTGGATCGGACTTGGAAGAGCCCTGCCAACAGCGTGGCCGGCAAGGCTTTGCTTTGGTGAAAGCGTTTCTCATCAGACACCCTGCATTTCCCTCAGAACGGAGCACTCTATGCAATTTCCCTTCCGCAAACGCAGACTGATGGTCGCGTTGTCCATGGCTGCGGGCCTGCCAGCCGGAGCCTGGGCACCGATGGCATTGGCACAGTCCGGCGAAGGCACTGTGGTCCAGCAGTTGCCTTCGGTCACAGTTTCAGGTGCGGCCGATGCCAAGCCGGACGACACGCCACGGTCCTATGCGGGCGGCCAGGTAGCACGCGGTGCCCGCCTGGGGCTGCTCGGCAACGTCGACATGATGGATGCTCCATTCAACGCCACGTCGTACACGTCGGAGCTGATGCAGAACCAGCAGGCACGCAGCCTGAGCGACGTCATGGCCAACGCCCCTGGCGTGGATGCCGGCGGACCGTGGTACTTCGACAATTTCTTCATCCGAGGCTTCGCCGTCAACCGTGCGGAGATCGGCTTCAACGGCCTGTACGGCATTGCCAGCTCCGAAGGAGCGCAGCTCGAAGGCGTCGACCGGGTCGAGGTTCTCAAGGGCCCCAGCACGCTGATCAATGGCAGCTCGCCGCGCGGCACGGCGGGTGGAACCATCAATCTGGTGCCCAAGCGCGCATCGGATACACCCCTCAACCGCGTGGGCTTCAATTACCTGAGTGATGGCAATGTGGGCGTCAATGCGGACATCGGCCGGCGCTTCGGCAAGGACAATGCATTCGGCGTGCGCTTGAACGCAGCGCACCGCGATGGCGATTCATCCATCGACCACGAGAAACAGCGGGCGACCAACCTGGCACTGGGCCTGGATTACCAGGGCGAGCGCCTGCGCGCCAGCGCCGATGTCGGCGCGAGCAGCCAGAAGATCACGGGGGCCAAGAGCAACTTCTTTGTGTCCGCAGCGGAGTTGCCCAAGGCCCCGCCGGGCAATACCAACGTGTGGCCGACTTGGTCGTATCAAGACAAGGAGCACACCTTTGGCATGGTCCGTGCCGAATACGACGTGACCGACGCCCTCAGCGTGGGTGGCGCATTCGGTGCGGCCGAGACGCGGCGCAAGATGAACACCCCCTTCGGCGTGCTGCAGAACGCAGCGGGAGACATCAGCTTCTTCCCCAGCGCTCTGGAGGAAAAGAACAGAACCCACAGCGGCGAACTGAATGCGCGACTGCGGTTCCATACGGGGCAGATCAAGCACAACGCGGTTTTCGCCCTGACCGACTACCACTCGAAGATATCGAACTACCAACCACAGACGAATTATTCGGCGGCCAGCAATCTGTACAACCCGGCCAATCTGCCCGAGCCTGTCGGCCTGGATTTCAACCGCGCGCTCACTCCGTTGTCATCGATGCAGTTGCGCAGCTACGCCGTCACCGACACCCTGTCGGCGCTGAACGACCGCGTGATGCTGACCATGGGGATGCGCCACCAGCAAATCGACGTGAACGCCTACAACTGGCAGACCGGCGCATTTGAATCGAACTACAAGAAGAGCGCCAACACGCCCTCCGCGGGCCTCGTGATCAAGCCGCGAGACAACCTTTCGCTGTATGCCAACTACGTCGAGGCCTTGTCTCAAGGCGATGTAGCGCCGACCACGGCGGTCAATGCGAATGAAGTCTTTGCGCCATTCGTCTCCAGGCAACTGGAAGTCGGCACCAAGATCGATTGGGGTGACTTCACCACCACGCTGAGTGTGTTCCAGATCAAGCGGCCCAGTGGCTTCCTCGGCACCAACAATGTCTACAGCCTCGCAGGCGAGCAACGCAATCGGGGCGTGGAACTGCAGGTGTTCGGCGAGCCCGTGCGCGGCTTCCGCTTGCTGGGCGGTGCTGCCTGGACCCGCGCCATCCTGACAGAGACACCCAACGGCCAATACAACGGCAACAAGGCCGCCGGTGTGCCGACCTGGTCGATCAAGTTGGGCGGTGAGCTGGACATCCCCCAGGTGCAGGGGCTGACCACCACGGCACGGATGCTCCACGCCTCATCGATCCCGTTCAACGCGGCCAACACCGCGACGGTTCCCTCCTGGACACGATTTGACGTGGGCGCACGCTACGCCACCAAGATCTCCAGCAGATCCGTGGTGTTCCGAGCCACGATCGAAAACCTGTTCAACCGCCGTTACTGGGATACGTCGCCGTCCTATCAGACGGTGACATACGCTGCACCACGCACCTACATGCTCTCGGCCAGCGTTGACTTCTGATCACACAGCCGGTCCCACGCTGGCGCCGGCTCCTGCCCGGTCGCCAGACGTGGGGCTGGGTGCGTCGCCATGCAGGCCTGCACCGAGCGGTGGTACGCTGATCCGAGTCCGACCACGCTACACAGGCCCCCCATTGCGCTTTACTGGCGTCGTCCTTGGGGAGAAGAAGCGCCGGTCCCGCACGCTGGCGGGCCGTCGCTCCATCCGATCGGCCTGAATTTCCTCCTGCGCGTCATCCGTTGCCCGCGGCCGCGCTGGAGACCCAGTCATCCACCACACCAACGGCTTGCGTCTGGCCCGCCGACGCAATGCAGTCTTCTTGCACAGCCTCGCAGACCGCCCGAGCCAGTGCTTCAACCAAGCGACGATCGCGCGGGATGTCGGCGTGCCGGGTTTCGATCTCATGCTCGATGCGATGGCATTGCCTCATCTGCGCATGCAGCACATCGCGATCTTCTTTCGACCGGGATGCGATCCACCAGCAATGCACGGGCCTGCTCAGTTGCTGCGGCAGCGCTTCCTGGGGACCATGGCTTGCACGCGCCAGAGCCCGGCCCGTGATGAACATCCGGGCCACATCCTCAGGGCTTGCCAAGCCATAGCGGGAACTCCGCGGTCCACGGGACTGCACGTAAACCTGATCCAGCACCGCTCGCACGGCTTGCTCGTCAAGGCGCGCATTTCTGGTCTCGGCCGGCAACGTCCAGGCATGTGCCTGTTCCGGAAAGAGCAGGCCCGCTGCTTCATTGAAGGCGCTGTCCCAGGACCGTGCGGCCGCCCCATCCTGGCCGGGAAGCGCAGGATCCACCAGGGCGAGCAGGGCCACACGCGCCCCCTGCGCCTCCAGCCTTTGCGCAACCAGTCCGGCCAACGCGCCTCCGAGAGACCAGCCAGCCAGCAGATAGGGGCCCTCCGGCTGATCCCTGCGAATCAGGGCCGCATAGTCATCGGCCATCCGGGCAAGGCTGCGGTCCTGATGGTCCACATCACGTAGCGTGCGGCACACCAGTCCTTTCACCGAGCACCGGCCGTTCAGGCGCTGCGCGAGCGGCAGGTAATCCATGACGGTGCCCATGCCAGCGTGCAGGCAGTAGAGCACCGCGCCCGGCGCCACTCGGTTCAGCAGCACCAGGGGCGAGGAACTCTGCGCGGCCAAACCCGCCACGGTGGGCGCATGCATGAGATCCTGCAAGGAAAAATTCAGACCCGTGCCCAGGCGCTCACGCGCCAAGGCCAGCACCCGCATCGCGGCAAGCGAATGCCCCCCCAGTTCAAAGAAATTGTCATGGCGACCCACCCTCTCGCATGCCAGGACCTCGCTCCAGATACCGGCCAGGATCTGCTCGTGCGTGCCCTGTGGCTCCACGTATTCCCGCGGTCGCGCCTCCGGCTCCGGCAAGGCCTTGCGATCCAGCTTGCCATTGGGTGTCAGTGGCAGATGTGGCAACACCACCAGCATGCTTGGCACCATCTGCTCAGGCAGATGGCTGGCCAGTTGCGCGCGCAAGGCCTCGGTATCCAGGAGGACGCCAGCCTGGGCTACCACGTAGCCAACCAGTCGCTGAGAACCACCCTCCTGTCCGCGTGCCACCACCACGGCCTGGGCCACACCCGATAGCTGGGTCAGCGCGGCCTCGACCTCGCCCGCTTCGATCCGGTATCCGCGCACCTTGAGCTGCTGGTCGGTCCGCCCGAGGTATTCGAGCGCCCCGCCCACTCGCCGGCGCACGAGATCGCCGGCTCGGTAGAGCCGCTCGCCCGCAACGAAGGGATCGGCCACGAAGCGCTCGGCGGTCAGACCCGCACGCTGCCAATAGCCACGCGCCAGGCCTGCACCCCCGATGTAGAGCTCACCCACCGCCCCCGGCCACACAGGGCGCAGGTTCTCGTCCAGCACCCGCAGCGCGGTCGCATCGATAGGGCGACCCATCTCGATGGCATCGGCCACCACGGGTGCGCAGGCCGACCAGATCGTGGTTTCGGTCGGGCCATAGAGGTTGCACAGATCCACCCCGGCACCGATCAGCGCACGCGCCAGATCCACCGGCAGTGCCTCGCCACCGCAATAGCCCTTGAACCCGGGCCGAGGGCAGCGCCAGCCGCCGGCCAGCAATGCCCGCCAGCCGGCGGGAGTGGCCTGGAAAGCGCTGGCACCGGAGTCCGCCAGCAAAGCCGCCAGCGCCGCTCCGTCGCGTGTCGTCTCGCGCCGGGCCACCACGCAGTGCCCCCCCGTTACCAGGGGCAAATACAGTTCGAGCGCAGCGATATCGAACGAGAGCGACGTGGCCGCCACCAAAGTGTCGCGCTCCGTGAGGCCCGTCGCGCCGCGCATCGCTCCCAGGAAGTTCACCAGCGCCCCATGCGGAATCATCACGCCCTTGGGCTTGCCCGTGGACCCCGAGGTATAGATCAGGTAGGCCAAGTCCTGTGCGTGCAGCGGTATGTCCGGCGCTTGTATCGATGCACCGGACAGGTCCAGGCTGTCCAGTTCCAAAGGCCTCACGCCGGCCACCTGCGGCAATCCGGCCACGAGGACCGCTTGCGTCAACAGCCAGGAGGCCTGGCTATCCGCGAGCATGTCGCGAACGCGCTGGACCGGGTAATCCGGATCAATGGGAACATAGGCCGCCCCGGCCTTCAGAATGGCCAGCAGACTCACCACCATGTCCACTCCGCGCGTGACGGCCAGGGCCACGCGTGCCCCGGGCTCCACGCCCCTTTCGATGAGCGCATGGGCCAACTGGTTGGCGCGCTCTTCCAGGGCACGATAGGACATGCGCGTCTCGCCATCCGATACCGCGATGGCCTCGGGCCGGACTTGCGCCATGGCCTGAACTTGCCACGGCAGCGGCGGTGCAGCGGATTCGCCGGGACACACATTGACGTCCCAGGCCTCGAGTACGGCACGTTCTGCTGCACCCACCAGGGATAGCTCGCCCAGCGGAACGTCCTGCGCCTCGCACAGCGTGCGCAGCAAGCGCCGCATGCATGCCGCGTAAGCCTGGATATCGGAGGCGTCGAAATGCGTCTTCGCGTAGACGAAGTCCAGCGCCAGGGTATCGTTGGCGGCCACACTGAGCATCAACGGATAGTTCACCTGCTCGTTCAATACCGGCACTGCAAATGCCAGTCCGTCGTCCGATTGCTCGCGCAGGGCCTGGTCCACCGGGTAGTTCTCAAACACCAGCACGGTATCGAACAAATCCCGGCCGCCTTGCCCCACCCAGCGCTGGATCTCGTACAAGGGCGTGTGCTCATGCTCCCGAGAAGCCAGATTCTGGTCCTGCAGCGCACGCAGCCAGTCTTCCACACGCATTCCGGCCTGCAAACTCACACAAACAGGTAGCGTATTGATGAAAAGACCCAGCATGGATTGCACGCCCGGCAGGTCGTCGGGACGGCCGGCCACTGTGGCACCGAACACGGCGCGCGACTGACCAGTCTGGGCTGCCAACACGATGGCCCAGGCCCCCTGGACCAGGGTATTGAGCGTCACACGCATGCGCCGTGCGGCCTCCTGCAGTGGCGCGCTCTCTATCGCGTCCAGATGCAGGTGCACGCGCCCCTGCCCCGTATCGCTGGCCCGATACCCGTTGGCGAGATAGGCAGGCTCCTCGACACCCGCCAGCAAGCCTTCCCAATAGCGCCGACTCTGGTCCAGGTCGCGCCGCCCCAGCCACTCGATGTGGTCGCGATAGCGAGCAGGCGCAGCAGCCATGGGTAACCCACGGTAGTGGCGCAATACCTCGCCCAACAGCAAAGACACACTCCAGCCATCCAGCAGCAAATGGTGGTGGGTCCAGATGAAATGGTGGCGCCCGTCGGGGCACGCCACCAGCGTGAGCCGCATGAGAGGCGGCGTGCTGACGTCAAAGCCTCTCGCCAGCGCATCGGCCGCCAAGTCGTCCAGGGCCGTGGCGATGTCGTCGCGCCTCCGCCAATCGTGTTGCTCCAGCGGCAAGGGCACATTGCGCGCCACCCACTGCAGCAATGGCTCGCCAGGCATGAAGCCCGTGCGCAGCACGTCATGGCGCGCCAGCGCTTCACGCCAGGATTGCGCAAAGCGCTCCGGATCCAGGCCGTCGATATCGACGCGCAACTGGTTCACATAAGTGCTGCCTGCGGCATCGTAGCGGCTGTGGAACAGCATGCCGTGCTGCATGGGGGAGAGCGGATAGAGGTCTTGCAGGTGATCCGGATCGACCGGCAATCGATCGATCTGGCTCTGTGTCAGGCCTGCCAGAGGCACGTCGCTGGGCGTGAAGCCACGCGCTCCCCCCGTGCAATGCTCCACCAGTACCAGCAGCTCCTCGTGCAGCCCGGCCATCCAGGCCCTCACCCCGGCCGGGTCATGACGCGCAGCGCTGTATGTGACCGAGAGAGACAGCAGCCCATCCAGCACCTGGCCATTGACGGCAAACTCCACGCCCAACGGGGATTCCGCATCCTGGCTGCTTCCCGCCGATTCAGGCGCCGGCTGCCAGGCGCCGCCAACCTCGAAGCTACCGTCAAGCTGCCCCAGATAGTTGAACAACACTTGCGGACGCGGCAGCGCGGCCACCATGTCCCGGTGCGCAGAAGCACCGAGGTAGCGCAACAGTCCGTGGTTCAGCCCGTGGTTGGGCACGGCCCGCAAGGTTTCCTTGATGCGCTTGAGCGCAGCCTCCGGAGTACCACTGGCATCCAGCACGACGGGATACTTCGACGTGAACCACCCCACCGTGCGCGAGAGGTCCATGCCCTCGAACAGGTCCTCGCGGCCATGGCCCTCCAGCTCGACCAGCACCTTCTGCCGGCCGCTCCAGGCCGACAGCGCCCGGCCCAGCGCCGTCAGCAGCAG
>NZ_QLTA01000001.1 GCF_003269065.1 Paracidovorax anthurii | reverse complement strand
TGGAGAGCGCGCGCAGGAGGACAGCGCCACGGCGAGTGGAACTGTACGAGGTGTTCTGTGCAGTGCTATACCTGCTCAGAAGCGGCTGCCAGTGGCGCATGCTGCCCGAGGATTTCCCCAAGTGGCGAACGGTGCATGCGTACTTTGCGATCTGGAGTGAGCCGCGTGAAGGCGGCAGCCTGCTGGAGCAGTCCTTAAAAAAATCAGGTTGGCGCGGCCCGAGAGAGACTGGGGCGCAGCGCCTCAAGCGCGTTCTTGATCGTGGACGCGCAGAGTGTGAAGAACACGGACACGGCAGGGTTCAAGGGCTATGACGCGGGCAAGAAGGTCTCGGGCATCAAGCGGCACATTGCGGTGGACACCCAAGGACTGCCGCACGCGATCGCGGTAACTACGGCAGAGGTGACGGACCGCAAAGGAGCGCTGCAAGCACTGCAGCGCTGCAAACCTGCCCTGGGCAGGGTGAAAGCGCTGCTATGTGACAGCGGATACGTAGGCAATCCGTTCGCAATGGGGGTCAAGGACATCCTGGGAGGGCACGTCACAGTACAGATTGCCAAGCGCAGTGAACTGCACACATTCAAGGTGATGCCCCAGCGCTGGGTGGTGGAGCGCAGCTTTGCATGGTTGGAGAAGAACAGGCGGCTGTGGAAGAACTGCGAGAAGCTGCTGAACACCAGTTTGCAGCTCATCCACTTGGCGTTCTTGGCGCTACTACTCAAAAGACTTTGAACAGGCTCTTAGACCGGCAGGGTCGGCTGCGGCGTGGCGAGATAGTTGTTCTTGACGCGGATGTAGTGCTCGGCCGAATAGCGCAGGAAGGCGAGCTCCTGGGCGGTGAGCGCGCGCTGGCGCACGGCGGGGCGGCCGATGTAGAGGGAGCCGCTCTCCAGCACCTTGCCGGGCGGCACGAGGCTGCCGGCGCCGAGCATGATGCGGTCGCCGATCACCGCGTCGTCCATCACGATGCTGCCCATGCCGATCAGGCATTCGTCGCCGATGCGGCAGCCGTGCAGGATCGCCGAATGGCCGATCGTCACGTGGCTGCCGATGACCAGGGGCGAGCCCTCGGGCTTGGACGGATGGCGGTGCGAGACATGGCCCATGGTGAGGTCCTGCACGTTGGTGCCCTCGCCGATCGAGATGCGGTGCACGTCGCCGCGCAGCACGGCGTTGCACCACACGGAGCTGTCGCGGGCCAGGTGGACGTCGCCGATCACCTGCGCCGAGGCGTGGACGAAAACGCCGGCCTCCAGGGTGGGCGCGGTGTCGAGGTAGGGAGAGAGGGGCATGGCGGAAACGGCGGGGCCGGAAAAAGCGGAAATGCGAAGCCGCGAGCGTACGGCACCCGGGCCCGCCGCGTGGCCCGGTCAGCCCGGCCGTGTCCCGGCCAGCACCGTGTGCCCGGCGCCTGCGAGCAGGGCGCAGCCGCGTGGCACGTCGCGCTCCTGCAGCAGCAGGTGGTCGCCATCGAAGGTCAAGACGACGAACACGCCGATGCCGGCCTCCGACAGCGGCCGGATCACCGACAGCACGATCCCCGTGGCGCCGAAGGCGAACGGCCCGACGAAGCGGAAGGCTTTCCAGCCCCGTTCGGCCTGCACCGGCCCGGGCACGCGGTCTTCCAGGCAGACCACCGACAGCTCGTCGGCCGTGCGGGTGAGCGAGACGAAGCCTTCGCCGTCCGCCCATGCCGGAAAGGGCGACGAGGGCGCGAGGCGCGCGACGGCATAGCGCGAGGGCAGCGGGTCGAGGGTGATGCGGGGCAGGTTCATGGAGCGGAGGGTGGGATCTGCAGGGGTGCCACGATGAGCAGGGCGGCCAGCGACAGCATCACGGCCGCCACGAAGGCGTCGAGCGCGCGCCAGGCGCCGGGCCGGGCGAACCAGGGCGACAGCCGCCGGGCGCCGAAGCCCAGCGCGAGGAACCAGGCGGTGGACGCCGCGACCGCGCCGGCCGCGAAGGCCGGGCGTTCGGCAGGCGGCCGCTGCCCGCCGAGCGCGCCGAGCAGCACCACCGTGTCGAGGTACATGTGGGGATTGAGCAGCGACACCGCCAGCACGGCCATGAGCGCCTGGCGGGCGCCCGTCCCCGGCCCGCCGCCGCCCCCGGTCGCGAGGCGGGCGCCGCCGCGCAGGGCCCGCCGCGCCGCGGCCAGCCCGTACCCGGCGAGGAACGCCGCACCGCCCCAGCGCGCGGCCCCGAGCAGCAGCGGCTGCCCCTGGATCAGCAGGCCCATGCCGGCCACGCCCGCCACGATGGCGATCGCATCGACGGCGATGCAGGTCCCCACCGTGAGCCCCACATGCCGCTGCTGCAGCCCCGTGCGCAGCACGTGCACGTTCTGCGCACCGATGGCGATGATCAGGCCCGCGCTCATGCCCACGCCCTGCAGGAAAGAAGTTGTCCACCACATGGCGGCATTCTCGGGAGCCGGGGCGTGATCTGAGCCCAACTTGGAAATTCATCGGCTTGGCCGAGAATTTCTCAATTTCTACGCGCCAGGCCGCCATGCCACTCGATTCCAGACAATGCGAAGCCTTTCTTGCCGTCGCCGAGGCGGGCAGTTTCGAGCAGGCCGCGGTGGCGCTGCACCTCACGCCCTCGGCCGTGTCGCTGCGCGTGCGCGCCCTGGAAACCGGCCTGGGCCAGCCGCTGCTGGTGCGCGGCCGGCCCTGCCGCGCCACACGGGCCGGCCGGCAACTGCTGCAGCACCTGCAGCGCGCGCGGCTCATGGAGCGCGAACTGCTGGCCGACCTCACCGATGGCGGCGACGGCGCGGCGTTCTCCCCGCTCACGCTCGCCGTCAATGCGGATTCGCTGGCCACCTGGCTGCTGCCGGCCCTGGCGCCGGCGCTGCAGCGCGAGCGCATCGCGCTGGAACTGATCGTGGACGACCAGGAGCACACGCATGCGCTGCTGGAGGCGGGGCTCGCCCACGCCTGCATCTCCGCGCAGCCCGATGCCATGCGCGGCTGCGCGGCCGAGCCGCTCGGCACCATGCGCTACCGGCTCGTGGCATCGCCCGTATTCGTGCAGGAATGGTTTCCGCGCGGCATCACGCGCGCGGCGGCGCGGCGCGCGCCGGCCGTGGTCTTCAACCGCAAGGATGCGCTGCATGCCGAGGCCCTGCGCCGCCTCTTCGGGCTGCAGGCGAGCGCCTACCCCTGCCACCACGTTCCGGCATCGGAGCCGTTCGTGGCCGCGGTGCGCTGCGGGCTCGGCTACGGCATGGTGCCGGAGCTGCAGATCGAAGGCGCCATCGGCCGCGGGGAGCTCGTGGACGTGCTGCCCGAGGCCGCCACCGATGTGGCGCTGTTCTGGCATGGCTGGCAGCAGCAGCCGCCGCGGCTGGAGCGCCTGGCCCGCAGCGCGATGGCCGCGGCGCGGCGCGCGCTCTGAGCCGGGCGCCCGGCTTCAGGCCTTCGTGGGAGCCGGCGTGGCGTAGAAGCCCAGGAACATGTCCACCATGTCGGCCAGCACCTGGGCCTGCTGGGCTTCGTCCAGCGGCGGCTGGCCCATGGCGAGCTGCGGCCAGAACGCATTCGTCTTGAGCAGTCCCATGAGCTGGCGCGCGGCGTAAAGGGGATCGACGTTGGCGCGCAGGCGGCCCGCCTGCTGTGCGGCGCGGATCCAGGCCGGCAGGCTTTGCTCTTTTTCGGATATCCGCGCCGACATCTCCTGGGCGCGCGCCGGCGTGTGGAGCATCTCGGCCATGACGACGCGCGAGAGGTCCATGAAGCTGGCGTCGGTGAAGAGCCGCATCTTCTGGCCGAGCAGTTCCAGCAGTTGCGGGCGCAGCGGCCGGGCCGCGTCGTGGACGACCTCGGCCTGCGACTGGCTGCGGTCCCAGAGGTGGCTGAGGATGGCCGCGAACAGCTCGTCCTTGCTGGGGAAGTGGTTGTAGACCGTGCGCTTGGACACCTCGGCGGCGGCGGCCACGCGGTCCATGCTGGTGCCGGTGAAACCGTTCTCGCGGAACTCCGCGATGGCGGCCTGCAGGATGGCATCGCGCTTGCGGTCGGTCAGGCGGGGGGGCGCGACTGGGGAACTCATTCACCCAATTTTACACCGCACAGTTTACTTTTCTGAAAAGGGTACTACACTGTGCAGTGCACTTTGTGCGAAATACCACACCCCTTCCTCACCACCCGTCCGCCCACCGCCATGGCCCGCCCGTCCAGCTACAGCATCGCCGCACCGGCCGACTCCTTTTCCCTGCGCCCGCCGCAGTCGGCCGATGGCCGCTTCCGCAACGCGGCGCCCCGGCGCCGGATGGGGCTGCTCAAGACCCTCGGCGTGATGTGGCGCATCGCGTTCGGCAAGCCGGCCGACGCGGTGCCGCGCCAGCCGGTCGCCGTGCAGGCGCTCACGCGGGAGGCGGTGCTGGCCGCGCCGGACATGAGCGCCTGGCGGCTGGGCCACTCGACGGTGCTGCTCAAGCTGCAAGGCGGGTTCTGGCTCACCGATCCGGTGTTCTCCGAGCGCGCCTCGCCCTTCGCCTTCGCGGGGCCGAAGCGCTTCCATGCGCCGCCGCTCTCGATCGAAGAGCTGCCGCCGATCCGCGGCGTGGTGCTCTCGCACGACCACTACGACCACCTGGACCACGCCGCCATCCTGGCGCTGGCGCCCAAGGTCGAGCATTTCGTGGCGCCGCTGGGCGTGGGCGACCGGCTCATCGCCTGGGGCGTGCCCGAGAGCAAGGTGCGGCAGTTCGACTGGTGGCAGGGCACCACCCTGGGCGGGGTGCGGCTGGTCTGCACGCCGGCGCAGCACTTCTCGGGGCGCGGCCTCTCGGACGGCAACCGCACGCTGTGGTCGTCCTGGGCGCTGATCGCGGGCGACACGCGCGTCTTCTTCAGCGGGGATTCGGGCTATTTCGACGGCTTCCGCGCCATCGGCGAGCGCTTCGGGCCCTTCGACCTCACGCTCATGGAGACCGGCGCCTACAACGCCGACTGGCCCGACGTGCACATGCAGCCCGAGCAGAGCCTGCAGGCGCACCTGGACGTGCGCGGCCGGCACTGCCTGCCCATCCACAACGGCACCTTCGACCTGTCGCTGCACCCGTGGACCGAGCCCTTCGAGCGCATCGCCGCGCTGGCGGCGCGGCAGGGCGTGCCGCTGGCCACGCCGGCCATGGGCGAGCGCGTGGACATCCGCGCGCCCGGGCCCTCGGCCCCGTGGTGGCGCGCGCAGTCCGCGCCCGCCGCGCCGTGAGCGCCGCCGTCCTTGCGGCCTTTTTTCCGTTGACCACTCCGTACACGCCACCCCATGTTCAGCCGAGTCCTCTCCATCCGCCGGCTCCTCCACGGTGACCGCGCGCAGGCCCATCGCGGGCCGTCCGATCCAGCCCCGTCCGCATCCGCGCGCGGCGCGTGTCCGCAGGCCGGCGCCATGCCCGCGCGGGACGCGGCGGCGCGCACCCGCAAGGCGCCTTCCGGCGCCATGGGCCGCCGGCCGCCGGACCTCAAGAGCGCCTGAGCCGGCCACCCCGGCCGCCCCGGGCCATGCCGGTTCATCCCGGCGCGGTGTCCCCCGTGGGCAGGCGCATCACGCCGGTGCGGAAGTCGTATTCGAACACCTCGCCGTGGCGCGCCCAGGTGATGGCCGTGCGCAGCACGCTCTCGGCCTCGGGGCCGTCGAGCTGCTCGCTCAGCAGGCGCAGGAAGGGCACGTCCGGCAGCTCGCCGGAGGGTTCCTGCTCCAGGCTGTGGCGGATGTGGGCCACCAGCGGCACGTGGGCCAGGAGCTGCTGGCCGAAGATGTCCTGCCGCAGCCCGTGGCTGCCGTCCACGTAGCGCCGGCCCAGCGGCGTGATCTGCAGGTCGCCGCCCGCGAGCGCCGCCAGGCCGAGCTGTGCCACGGCATGGGCCACGGGCAGCAGCTCGGCATCGGTGAGGCTGGTTTCCTCGGCCAGCCGGGGCAGGTCGGCGCGGCCGTCGAACGGGGGCTCGGCCAGCAACTCCAGCAGGCCGTCCATGCGCGCCACGTCGGCGGCGGGCAGGCGGTCGGTGAGCGTGGTGGGCGCGGGCTCCACCGGGGCGCCCCCGGCCACGGCCGCGTGCCGCGTGGCGCCGGCCGTCATGAGGGCATAGACCTCGTCGATCAGCGCGCGCACGTGGTGGCTATCGGGGTCGCGCGGGCGCGGCAGCTGCAGCGAGAGCTGGCAGCGGATGCGACCCGGGTCGCTCGCGAAGATCAGCACGCGGTCGGCCATCATCACGGCCTCCTCGATGTTGTGCGAGACCACCAGCATGGCCTTGGTGGGCATGCTGCCGCTGCGCCAGAGCTGCAGGATGTCCTCGCGCAGCCGCTCGCCGGTGAGCACGTCCAGCGCGGAGAACGCCTCGTCCATCAGCAGCACGTCGGGCTCGGTGACCAGCGCGCGCGCGATGCCCACGCGCTGGCGCATGCCGCCCGAGAGCTCGCGCGGCAGCGCGCCCTCGAAGCCCGCGAGGCCGATCAGCGCGATGGCGGCCTCGGCCTTGGCGGTGCGCTCGGCCTGCGGCACGCCGCGCGCCTCCAGGCCCAGCTCCACGTTCTGCTGCACCGTGAGCCACGGAAACAACGCGAACGACTGGAACACCATGCTGATCGCGCGCGCCGGCCCGTGCAGCGGCTGGCCGCGATAGCGCACCTCGCCCTGGTCGGCCTGCACGAGGCCGGCCATGATGCGCAGCAGCGTGCTCTTGCCCGAGCCGGACTGGCCCAGCAGCGCGACGATCTCGCCCTCGCGCAGGGTGAAGTCGAGCTGCTGCAGCACCGGCCGCACATGCCCGTCGGCGGAGCGGAAGGTCTTGCCCACGCCGTGGAGTTCGATGATGGATTGCGTCATGGCGCCTCCGGTCAGAAATGCATTCGGTCCTCGGCCAGCCGGTAGAGGCGCCGCCAGAGGAAGTGGTTGAGGCCCATCACGAAGACCACCATCGTGCCGATGCCCAGGGCGATGCGCGGGAAGTCGCCCGCCGCCGTCATCTGCGCGATGTAGCTGCCCAGTCCCTGGGCCTGCAGCGTGGTGTCGCCCCAGGTCACGTATTCGGCCACGATGCTCGCGTTCCACGAGCCGCCGCTGGCCGTGATGGCGCCGGTCACGAAGCTCGGGAACACGGCCGGCAGCAGGTAGCGCTTCCATCGCAGCCAGCCCGAGAGGCCCAGGTTCTGCGCGGCC
Organism: Paracidovorax anthurii; assembly: GCF_003269065.1. GTDB lineage: Bacteria > Pseudomonadota > Gammaproteobacteria > Burkholderiales > Burkholderiaceae_C > Paracidovorax > Paracidovorax anthurii. The sequence continues at coordinate 230,338 of NZ_QLTA01000001.1, read as the reverse complement.
AGGCGCAGCTCGCTCGGGATGCTGGACGCGCCGGCGATCACGTTGAAGAGGATGTACCACTGCGTGCCCAGGATCATGAGCGGCGAGAGCCACACGTCCGGGTCGAGCTTCCAGTGCACGATCAGCACCACCGCCACCGGGAAGAACAGGTTGGCCGGGAACGCCGCCAGGAATTGCGCCACGGCCTGCAGCCGCCCCGACCAGCGCGGGTTCATGCCGATCCACACGCCGATGGGCACCCACACCAGCGCCGCCAGCGCGATCAGCACCAGCACCCGCACGAGGGTGGTGCCGCCCAGCGCGAAGACGTGCGCCACCTCGTGCCAGCCCACCTCCGAGTGCACGAACTGCACCAGCCGCGCAATGGCGAACAGCACGCCGGCGGCCAGCACCGCGTCCCACACGCGCCCGGCGGTGGCCGAGGCGGCGCGCGGCCGCGCGCGGATCGAGGTGCCGTCGTGGTCGCGCCGGAACAGCGTCAGGCTGCGGCCAAGCTGGCGCCCGCACCAGCCGGCCAAGCCCTGCACGCCGCGCGCACGGCGCAGCCAGTCCAGCAGCCACGACTGCGGCGCGGCATCGGCGCCGCTCTCCTCGAAGCGGAACTTGTCGGCCCAGGCCACCAGCGGCCGGAACAGGAGCTGGTCGTACAGCAGGATCGCCACCAGCATGCAGGCGATGGCCCAGCCGATGGCCGGCAGGTCACGCGCCTCGATCGCCAGCGCGATGTACGAGCCCACGCCGGGCAGCTTGATGTCCTGGTGCGAGACGGAGATCGCCTCCGAGGCCACCACGAAGAACCAGCCGCCGGACATCGACATCATCATGTTCCACAGCAGCCCCGGCATGGCGAAGGGCAGCTCCAGCCGCCAGAAGCGCTGCCAGCCCGAGAGCTGGAACACGCGCGCGGCCTCCTGCAGCTCGGCCGGCACCGTGCGCAGCGACTGGTACAGGCTGAAGGCCATGTTCCACGCCTGCGACGTGAAGATCGCGAAGATCGCCGCGCACTCCACGCCCAGCAGGTTGCCGGGGAACAGCGCGATGAAGCCCGTCACGGTGATCGAGAGAAAGCCCAGGATGGGGATGGACTGCAGGATGTCCAGCAGCGGGATCAGCACCCGCTCGGCCAGCCGGTACTTGGCCGCCAGCACCGCGAACACGGCGCTGAACACCAGCGCCGCGCCCATCGCGATGAACATGCGCAGCGTGGTGCGCAGCAGGTAGTAGGGCAGCTGCCACGGGTCCAGCGACAGCGGCAGCACGTCGCCCACCTCGAAGGGCCGGGCCATCTGCGCGGCGCCGTAGGCCAGCAGCACCACGCCGGCGAGCACCAGGGGCAGCAGGGCCCAGTCCCAGCGGTTGGGGCTGGCGTCCACGATCTGGCGTGGAAAGAATTCGCGGTGCGCTGGTTTTTTCATGTTCTTGCGGGACCGGGGAGAGGCAGCGCGGACCGCGCCGGGCCACAAGGGTAGCGGGTCGGCGTGACACGCGCCATGCCGCGCGTGAGCGGCGGGCGCGCATGCAGGAGTCGCGCGGCGGCGGAAAGTTCAGCGCCGCGGCGCGGTCAGGCCCCGCGCGCTGCGCCCTCCGGCGCCTGCCGCGCCGGCTCTGCGCCCATCAACTGCCCCACGATCGCCGACTGCACCGGCGCCAGCCGCCGCGCGCCCTCCAGCACCATGCGGCGCAGCAGGCGCGGCAGGGGGCGGTCGTCGGTATAGAGCCGCACGATGGCGTTGGTGCCCTCGTAGAGCGGCCAGGCGTGGCGGTGGTGCGGGCGCGCGTAGTGCCGGTGCAGCATGTCGGCATCGCCGAGGTCCCGGCCCACCCGGCGCGCCTGCAGCAGCGCGGCCGTGAGCCGCTCCACGCCCGCGAGCCCCAGGTTGTAGCCGTGGGCCGTCACGGGGTGCATGCCCACCGCCGCATCGCCCAGCAGCGCGCAGCGGTGGCCGCTGAAGCGCTGCGCATAGACGGCCACCAGCGGATAGGCGTGGCGCTCGCCCGCGAGGTGCATGGCGCCCAGCCGGTGGCCGAACTGGGCCTGCACCTGCGCCGCGAAATCGGCCGGCGGCAGGGCCAGCAGCGCGGCCGCATCGTCGCTGCGCGCGGTGACCACCACCGAGCACAGCGGCGCGCCCGTGCCCGCGTCGGGCGGCAGGGGCAGGATGGCCAGCGTGCGCTCGTAGCCGAAGCACTCGTGCGCCGTGCCGTCGCCGGCGGCCTCGTGGCGCATGCGGCAGACGATCACCGTGCGGCCGAAGTCGGTGCTGGCCGCGCCGATGCCCAGTTGGCGGCGCATGGCCGAAAAGCGGCTGTCGGCCGCCACCACCAGCGGTGCCCGCAGCCGAAGCGGCCGCGCGCCCTCCGGCCCCGTGCCGGCGGCGGGCAGGCATTCCAGCTCCGCCGCGCCGGGGCCGATCGCGGCCCGCGCCACCTGCAGGCCCGTGAGCAGCCGCACGCCCGGCGTGGCGGCGGCCACGGCATGGGCGCTGCGGCGCAGCGCGTGGTTGGGCACGATCCAGCCCAGGTGGCCCGGGCCCCGCGCCGTGCGTAGGCGCAGCGGGCTGGCGCGGCCCACGGGCCCGTCGTGCACCTGGGCCTCGTGGATGCGGCCGATCTCGTTCGGCAGCAGGTGCTGCCAGGAGCCCAGGCGCTGCAGCGTCGCCGCGCTGGGGTGGGTGAGGGCGATCTCGCGCCCATCCGGCGCGGGGGCGGCCAGGTCGGCGCCGGACTGCCGTTCCACCACGGTGGCTGCGAAGCCGGCCTGCGCCAGCGAGATCGCCAGCGACAGCCCGGCCGGGCCGCCGCCCACGATCAGGACGTCATCGGCCCGCGCGGGGGCCGTGGAGGGCATGGGGAGGGATGCGGTGGATTCGGGCATGGCCGGACGGGAAGGCGCGGGATGGCGGGCAGGATCGATCGGGAGCGGCGGAGCGCCGCGCCATTGTGGACCGCCCGGCCCCGCGCGGCCGTTGCCGTGCGTCAATCTTTCTGCTGCTATTAAAGATATAGCTATCGATGCAGATTCCACGGCGACATGGGGGCGCCGGGGCATCCCAACGGCCGTGTAGCCGCGCACGGGCTCGCCCGTGCGCCCGCCGCCGCGCGGATCAGCAGGGCACGCCTTGCCGCTCCACCAGCCACTGCGGTGCATCCTGCAGCGCCACCGGGCGCAGGAAGCGGTTCAGCGCCGCGTAGCCGACCGAGGTGGTGAAGGGCGCGGTGCTGGCGGGGAAGGGGCCGCCGTGGTGCTGGGCGGACGTCACGGCCACGCCGGTGGGCACGCCGGAGAACAGCACGCGGCCGGCCACCTGCGTGGCGGCGCGCACCAGCGCGCGGTGCTCGGCGGTGTCGGCGTCGGCGCCCCAGAGCGTCACGGTGAGCGAGCCGCCGATGGCGCGCAGCACGGCCAGGGTCTCATCGATGGAGCCCACGCGCACCACCAGGGCGGCCGAGCCGAACACCTCTTCGTGCAATGCGTGGTCGGCGATGAAGTCGCCCGCCTGCACCTCGGCCAGGAAGGGGCGCGGCGTGGCGCCGGCCGCGGCCGTGTCGCTCACCAGGGGCTTGAGCTTGCCGTGCGCGCGCCAGGCGGACACGCCGCGGTCGAAGTTGGCGCGGATGCCGGCCGAGAGCATGGCGTGCGGCGCCAGCGCCTGGAGCTTCTCCGCGAGCGTCTGCACGAAGGCATCGCCCGAGGCGTCCTTGCGCACCACGATCACGCCGGGGCTGGTGCAGAACTGGCCCGAACCGAGGCAGATCGAGCCGGCCAGCGTCTCGGCCAGGGCTGCGCCCTGGGCTTCCAGCGCGGCGGGCAGGGCCAACAGCGGGTTGACCGAGCCGAGTTCGCCATAGAACGGGATCGGGCGGGGGCGATCGGCCGCCACCCGGGCCAGGGCCGTGCCGCCCTTGAACGAGCCGGTGAAGGCCACGGCCGCGATGGCGGGCGCCTGCACCAGTTGCACGCCGGTCGCCACGGAGCCGCCCTCCACGAACTGGAACACGCCCGCCGGCAGGCCGCGCGCGGCCGCCACTTCCTGCGCGAGGCGCGCGGTCTGGCGCGACAGCTCGGGATGGGCCGGGTGGCCCTTCACGACTACCGGGCAGCCGGCCGCGAGCGCCGAGGCGGTATCGCCGCCCAGCACCGAGAAGGCGAAGGGGAAGTTGCTGGCCGAGAACATGGCCACCGGGCCCACGGGCACGCGCACCTTGGCGAGGCGAGGGCGGCCGGCGGGCGGCGCGCCGGCCACGGCGGGGTCGTCCACCACGGCATGGGCCGCGCCGCGCTCCAGCACGTCGGCGAAGCCGCGCAGCTGGAAGGCCGTGCGGTCCAGCTCGCCGTTGAGGCGCACGGGGCCCAGGCCGCTCTCGCGGTCGGCCACCGGCACCAGGGCCTCGCGCCGTGCCTCCAGGGCTTCGGCCAGGGCGCGCAGCAGGCCCGCGCGGTCGGCGGCGCTGGTGGCCGCGAAGGTATCGGAGGCGGCGGCGGCCGCAGCCACGGCGGCATCGATCGCGGCGGGCGTGGAGGCGGCCCAGGCGTCGCCCTGGGGCTGGCCGGTGCGCGCGTCGATGGATTGCAGGGTGTCGGGGGTGGACATGGAAACGGTCTCCTGGGGAAAGGGTTCGGTGCCGGCAGTGGGGCGCGCGGTCCGCTCCGGTGCGGGGGCGGGCGCGTCCTGTCTCAGCAGATGGAAATATGGCGGGGCCACGCCGGGGGCCGGCGAGGCATCGAGCGCTGCCCCATCGTACTGACCCGCCTGTCGCGCAGCCGCTTTGACCGTGGCGCAGGCTCCGTTAAAGTGCATCTCAGTTCCACTATTTGAGACAAATCATGGCTGCCTCCGCCGCCGAGGGCACGGGTGCCCTCGAAAAAGCCCTCGACCTGCTCGACGCGGTGGGCGCCGCGCCCGAGGGGCTGAGCCAGGCCGAGCTGGCCCAGCGGCTGGGCCTGCCGCGCACCACGGCCTACCGCCTGCTGGCCACGCTGGTGGCGCGCGGGCTGCTGCGGCGCGATCCGTTGCGCAAGGTCTATTGCCTGGGCATGCGCTGCTTCGAGATGGCGCGGCAGGCCTATGCCATGCCCGATCTGGCCGCTGCCGCCGCGCTGGAGCTGCGCGCGCTGCGCGACCTCACGGGCGAGACCACCTACCTCGGTGCGCTCGACGGGCGTGAGGTGGTGTCGCTGGAGCGCTGCGACGGCGCGCACAGCCAGCGCTCGGCCAGCGCGCTGGGCCAGCGCAAGCCGGTGCACTGCACCAGCCAGGGCAAGGCCATCCTCTCGGTGCTGGGCGAGGCCGAGCGCGATGCGCTCGTGCGCGGGCTGGCGCTCAAGGCGCTCACGCCGCGCACCATCACCGACCGCCGGCGCCTGCAGGCCGAGCTGCGCGTGACGGCGGCGCGCGGCTATGCCATCGACGACGAGGAGATCGTGGCCGGCGTGCGCTGCGTGGGCGCGCCCATCGTGGACGGCCGGGGGCAGGTGCGCGGCGCGCTCAGCGTGGCCGGGCCGGCCTGGCGGCTCACGCCCGAGCGGCTGGAGCTGCTCGGGCCCGAGGTGGCCGAGGCCGCGCGCCGCGTGGGCGCCCAGTTGCAGCGGGTGCGCGCGCCGGTCAGCGACACGGCGGCGCGCGCGCTGGCGGGGCCCTGGGCCTTCCATGGCGCCCATCCGCACTGGTGCGAGGACACGGGCCGGCTCTACTGGGCCGACACGCTGGCGCCCGCGCTGCGCACCTGGACGCCGGAGCCGGGCGCGCAGGCCGGGGCCGGGCCGGCGGGCGAGGGCGGTGCGGCGGACGGCGCTCCGGGCACCGACCATGCCGTGGCGGCGCACGATGCGCCGATTGCCGGCGTGCTGGTGCACGGCGGCCACGGCGACGTCACCCTGGTGGGCGCGCAGGGCGCCCTGCGCTGGCGGCACGGGGCGGCGGCGCCCGAGCCCTGGCCGGCCTGGCCGGCCGGGGCCGTGGTGCAGGCCGCCTGCCTGGAGGCGCGCAGCGCGCAGGAGCCCGGCGATGCGCCGCCGCTCCTCTGGCTGGCCACGGAAACCTCCGACGGCGGCAGCGCGGTCGGGCGGCTGCGCGCGGACGGCACGCTCGACATCCGCTGGCGCTTCGGCGAGCCGCTGCAGTGCCTGCGCTGGCGCGCGCAGGACGGCGCGCTGCTGGCCACCGTGCCCGACACGGGCGCGATCCTGCTCATGCACCCCGACAGCCCCGGCGTGGTGCGGCGCCTCGTGACCGTGCCCAAGGGCTCGGGCCGCGTGAGCGGGCTGGCGTTCGATGCCGACGGCGGGGTGTGGACGGCGCTGCGCGACGGCTGGAGCGTGGTGCGTTTCCTGCCCGACGGCAGCCTGGACCGCGTGGCGGGTCTGCCGGTGCCGTGCCCCACCGACGTGGCGGTGGGCGGCGTGGGTGGCCGCTGCCTGTTCGTGACCACCGCGCGCCAGCCCGTGGCGCTCGACATGCTGGCCAACGCGCCGCTGTCGGGTCGGCTCTTCGCCTTGCCGTTGTGAACAGGGGGCTCCGCGCGGGCTGGATTTTTGCAACAAGATGTGCCCCCGGCGGACTGCAAGGAGAGTGCGGGCATGGCGGGAAGTTCCTGCAAAACACGCCGTGTTACCGTCGTTGGGTCTGAATACAAATGGATGCAAGTCGGGCGCCGGGCACCGCGGCGGCAGGCTCGGCCGTGTGGACAATCCGCCTCCGCCGGGGGCCGCCATCCGCCGCCCCGCACGGTGTCCGCGCCCGCGCCACGCGCTGGCGGCGCGCCTTTCCCCATTCCCCAGTACGTCCCATCCATTCAAGAGGGTAGAAATCCATGAACACGTCCCGCCTGAGCGCGCTTGCGCTCGCCCTGCTCCTGGCCGGCTGCGCCACCAATGGCGCCGACACGAGCGCATCGTCCGGCTCGGGTGTCGGCTCGGTCCTGGGCGCGGCGGGGGCCGGCGGCTCCGGCACCGAGAGCAAGATCGGCGCCGCCGCGGACGTGTTCAAGGCGGCCACCGTCTCCGACGACGAACTCAAGTCGGTTTCGCTGCAACTGCGCGCCTATGAGGAGCGCACCGAGAAGGTGGCGCCCGCCAAGAACAAGTACGCCCAGCGCCTCGCCCGCCTGACGAAGAAGCACGTGAACGAGGACGGCCTGAAGCTCAACTTCAAGGTCTACCTGAGCAACGAGGTCAACGCCAACGCCACGGCCGACGGCTCCATCCGCGTCTACAGCGGCCTGATGGACATGATGAACGACCAGGAGCTGCTGGGCGTGATCGGCCACGAGATCGGCCACGTGAAGTTGCAGCACTCCCTGTCCACCATGCGCACCGCCTACCTGGCCTCGGCCGGCCGCAAGGCCGCCTCCGCCGCCGGCGGCGTGGGCAAGCTGGCCGACAGCGACCTGGGCGCGCTGGGCGAGAAGCTCGTCAACAGCCAGTTCTCGCAAAGCCAGGAAACGGCCTCTGACGACTACGGCCTGGCCTTCATGAAGAAGCACAAGTACAAGGTGAGCGCGATGGAATCGGCCTTCCGCAAGCTGGCGGCGCAAAGCGGCGGCAAGGGCGGCACGCTCGACGAGATGCTCTCGTCGCACCCCGATCCGGCCGGCCGCGCCGACCGCATGCGCGATCTGGCCGCGAAGTGATGCCAGGGCGCATCGGCTGACAGGGCGACCGACAGGGCGGCCGGGCGCAATGCCCGGCCGTTTTTCCAGGGCTAGTGGAAACGGCTCTCCCGCCCCTCTCCAGCGGGGCGCGCGTGGAATTCCAGCCAGCCCAGCCGCGTGAGTTCCTGGATCAGCTGGACGACGGGCGCGGTCGCCTCGCGGATGCCGCAGTCGGCCGCGTCGGCGAGCGCCAGCGCCAGATCCTTCTGGGTGCGGGGCTCGTGCAGGGCTTCGAGGAGGACGTAGGCCGACGGGTTGATGCGCGCCGCCGTCAGCGTGCGGTCGTCGATGACGAGGCCTCCGCCGCCCGGCTCCGCCTGCAGGTGCAGGGACGCGATGAGCTGCATGGTTCCGTGGGGATCCGTTCGCGTGTCATGTTCCATCGAAATGCGCCTCCGTGGAGATGAAGTCGAAATGCATGCCGGAGATGCCGTTGCCGATGCCGACGTGGATGCCGGAGGCCCCCTCGTTGACCAGGCAATTGAGGCTCCAGTCGATGTTTTCCGGCGGCAGCAGCCCGGTGCCCACCGCCACCTCGGTCAGGGCGCTGCCGTTATCGGGGCCGCAGAGGGCCTGGAGGGCCCGGGCCCAGGGGCCGAGGCCATCGACGATCCGGTTGTCGCGGATCGACAGCTGCAGCGGGCAGGCCCTCCGGAGGTCGTGGGCCAGCGCGGTGGCTTCGCCGAAGGAGCCGGGCGGCATGCTTTTCAGTTCGCGGTGCCTCGCGACCAGCGCCGAATCGATGCGCAGGGTGCCCGAGACGGACAGCTCCGTGTCCACATGGCCGGACAGGTCGGTCGGCGACATCGCCACCTCGAAATAATTGCCGAAGCTCGCATGCTCGTCGGGCAGCATGCCCACCCGGGTCCGGCACAGGAGCTGCAGGGCGTCCGGCAGGCGCACCGTCAGCAGCGTGTCCGGGCCCGACAGGCTCACGGCCTGCGGGGCCAGCAGGAGCCGGGACAGGATCCGGCGGTTCATCGCCACGGCGTCGGTGATGTCGATGTCCGCGAACCGCTCCAGCGCGTATCGGGCCTCGGCGGGGTCGCACGAGAAGGAGCCCAGGGGCATCCAGAGCACGCTGGCGTCGGCGAAGATCCCGCGCAGCGCATGGCGGGACGGGAGGCGTTCCCAGTCCAGCGGTATCGCCAGGACCTTGCGCGGCATGTCGCGGCCGGGCCGCAGCAGGTCGTCGAAGGTGGTGGCGGGGACGCCGGCGGCGCCCAGCCAGTCCGCGACGGGCGCGTCGTCCGTGACGACCAGCGCCTCTTCCCCGGAAAAGACCGCCCGCAGGTTGCGCGCGAGCCCGTCACGCATCCACGGCCTCGCGCGCGGGGTGGGGTTGGGCGGGTGGGGTGTGCCCGGCGGCCGCGCCGTCCTGCGGCAGCATCGACGCGATGCAGGGGCAGGAGGGGACGTCGCCCAGGTGGGTCTTGAGAACCGATGCGCGCGGCGCGCGCTGCACCTCGCCGCCGGTGCCGCCCGGGCGCTGCCCGGGCGCTGCCCGGGCGCGCCGGCGCCCGGGATCTGCAGTGCGCGGCCGTAGACGTCGCCATCGCTCGCGAAGCCTTCCGCGACCCATATGCGTCTGGACATATCGCTTTCCTCGCCGTGCGGCCGGATGAAGGGGGAATGGGCCCGGGGATGGAATCCGGCGCTGCGCCGGATGCCGGGCCGGGAGTCAGATGCCGGTGTAGATGATGGCCAGGAACGGCTTCGGGCTTTGCCCTTCCAGGGCCATCCCGCCGGTTCCCTGCGTATCGTCCAGCGAGCCGAGCAGGGTGATGCGCGGGGCTTCCAGCTGGCCCACGTGCGATGGCTGCAGCAGGGGCTGCTTCGGTGCGTCTGCGGTATGCGTCTGAGTGATCATGGAATCCACCTCCAGAAAATGAACATGTGGCCATCGTGGCCACGCCTTCAAAGTACTGGATGCGTTTTCCCGGGTCAAATACTCCAGTGCATAAAAGAAGATGTCTTGCGCAAGGCGGCCCAGGGTGGTTTGCCTGCCGGCGGCGTTTTCCTACGCGGCCCGGCTTCCCCGCTGGCTAGAGTGAAAAGCCCTGCATCCCACACCAAAGGATCCCTACATGCGCGTGGACATCTACCGCCGGGCCGAACATGACGGCAAGTTCTCCCACCTTGCGGTGCCCGAGGGCCGCCCGATCCCCCAGGAGGCGATCAATGTGGACTGGGCCTCGGAGGCCCGGGGGCAGGAGATGGACGAGGACGCCGGCCATTGGGACGACTACGGCATTCCCCGGCCCGGCGTGCAGATCCAGGAGAAGGGCTACGCCATCACCAGCGTGCGCGAATTCACGGACTGACCGCCGCTGCGCCGGAAGGGGTGGGGCTGTCCATTCGGGGACGCCCGCCCGGTGACAGTGGCCGGGGCGCGCGCTACGCTGGGGCGCATGGAGACAACGCCCCCCGCGGCGCCCGCGTGCGCCCCGTTCATTCCCCAGCTGCGCCTCTACCAGAACTGGCTGGAGCGCCACCGCGGCCTCGCATTCGAGGATTACCACGCCCTCTGGCGCTGGTCCGTGACCGACCTGGACGCCTTCTGGCAGAGCGTGTGGGATTACTTCGGCCTGGAGTCGCCCACGCCGCACACGGCGGTGCTGGCGCGCAACGCCATGCCGGGGGCCGAGTGGTTTCCCGGCGCGCAGGTGAACTATGCGCGCCAGGCGCTGCGGCACGCCGACGCCGCCCACGCGGCCGGGCAGCCCGCCATCATCAGCCGCAACGAGCGCGGCCGGCACCGCGAGATCGCCTGGCCCGAGCTGCGCCGGCAGGTGGCGGCGCTGGCGCTGCACCTGCGCGCGCAGGGCGTGGGGCCGGGCGACCGCGTGGCGGCCTGCCTGCCCAACATCCCCGAGGCCCTGGTGGCGCTGCTGGCCACCGCAAGCCTGGGCGCCATCTGGAGCGTGTGCGCGCCCGACATGGGCACGGCGGCGGTGCTCGACCGCTTCCGGCAGATCGCGCCCAAGGTGCTCGTCGCCGTGGATGGCGTGACCTACGGCGGCCGCGACCTCGACCGGCGGGGCGTGGTGGCCGAGCTGCGCGCCGCGCTGCCCTCGCTGGAGCACGTGCTCATCGTGGACCAGCTAGGTACTGCAAAAACCATAGCAGACTGTGCAGATTTCACGGCGACATGCGAGCGAAACGATGCCGAAGTGGCCGCTTTCGAGCCCGCGTGGCTGCCGTTCGACCATCCGCTGTGGATCGTCTATTCGAGCGGCACCACCGGCCTGCCCAAGCCCATCGTGCACGGCCACGGCGGCATGGTGCTCGTGGCGCTGCTGCTCAAGGGCCTGCACAACGACATCGGCGCCAGCCACGAGGCGAATTCGTTCGGCGAGCGCTACCACTGGTACAGTTCCACCGGCTGGGTGATGTGGAACGCGCAGGCGAGCGGCCTGCTCTCGGGCACCACCTGCGTGATCTACGACGGCAACCCGGGCGGCAGCAAGGAGCGGCCCGACTGGGGCACGCTCTGGCGCTTCGCGGCCGAGACGGGCGTGACCTTCTTCGGCGCGGGCGCGGCCTTCTACGCCCATTGCATGAAGGCCGGGCTGGACCTCGCCGCCTGCGGTGATCTCTCGCGCATCCGCGCGCTGGGCACCACGGGCTCGCCGCTCTCGCCCGAGGTGCAGGAGTGGGGCACGGCGCAGTTCGCGCGCATCGCGGCGAGGGCGCGTGGAGGCGAACCCGTCTGGTGGGACAACATCTCGGGCGGCACCGACTTCTGCGGCGCCTTCATCGGCGGCCACCGCGAGCTGCCCCAGGTGCCCGGCGAGATGCAGTGCCGCATGCTCGGCGCGGCCGTGGAGGCCTGGGACGCGCAGGGCCGCCCGGTCGTGGGCGAAGTGGGCGAGCTGGTCTGCACGCAGCCCATTCCGTCGATGCCGCTCTATTTCTGGGGCGATGCGCCCGAGGGCGCGCCGGCGCTGCCGGGCCATCCGCAGGGGCCGCGCTACCTCGCGAGCTATTTCGACATGTACCCACCCGGCCACGGCCGCCGGCCGGGCGGCGGCGACGGCCCCGCCGGGATGGGCGCGGTCTGGCGGCACGGCGACTGGCTGCGCATCGGCGAGGAGGGCCGTTGCGTGATCTACGGCCGCAGCGACGCCACCATCAACCGCCACGGCCTGCGCATGGGCACGAGCGAGCTGTACCGCGCGGTGGAGGCGCTGCCCGAGGTGCTCGACAGCCTCGTGGTCGATCTGGAAACCCTGGGCCGCGAGAGCTACATGCCGCTCTTCGTGGCGCTGCGCGAGGGCGCCGTGCTGGACGATGCGTTGCGCGGGCGCATCGCGGGCGCCATCCGCACCGCGCTCTCGCCGCGCTTCGTGCCCGACGAGATCGTGCCGGTGGCCGAGGTGCCGCGCACGCTCACCGGCAAGAAGCAGGAGCTGCCCATCAAGAAGCTGCTGCTCGGCCAGCCGCTGGAGAAGGTGGTCAACCGCGACGCCATGGCCAACCCGGGCTGCCTCGCGTGGTACGAGGACTTCGCGCGCCGGCACCTGGAGCGCGGCGGCGCCGCGCCGGCTGCTAGCCCCGGCCGCCCGGCGGCGGCCTGACCAGCGTGCTCTTGCCGAAGAGGCTTTCCGCCAGATCGACCACGAGTTCGGCGGTCTGGTTGCGGATGTCCAGCGCGGGGTTCAGCTCCACGATGTCCAGCGAGGCGAGCCGGCCCGTGTCCGCGATCATCTCCATGCACAGCTGCGCCTCGCGGTAGTTGGGGCCGCCGCGCACGGTGGTGCCGGTGCCGGGCGCGATCTCGGGGTCGAGGAAGTCCACGTCGAAGCTCACGTGCAGGTGCGTGCCGGCATCGCCTTCCAGCCCCGCGAGCGCGCGGCGCATGACCTCGCGCATGCCGAGTTCGTCGATAGCGCGCATGTCGTACACCTCCAGGCCGAGCTGGTGGATCATGCGTTTTTCGGCCGCGTCCACGCTGCGCAGGCCGATCTGGCAGAGCTGGCTGCCGCGCAGCGCGGGCGCGTCGCCGCCCAGCCCGGTGAGCGAGGCCGGGCCCAGGCCGTAGAGGCAGGCCACCGGCACGCCGTGCACGTTGCCGCTGGGCGAGATCTCGGGCGTGTTGCTGTCGGAGTGCGCGTCCAGCCACAGCACGCGCAGGCGCTGGCCGGTCTCGCGGCAATGGCGCGCCACCGCGCCGATGGAGCCGATGGCGAGGTTGTGGTCGCCGCCCAGCATCACGGGCAGGCGCCCGGCCCGCAGCTGCGAGATCACGGCGTCGTGCGTGGCGCGGTTCCAGGCCTCGCACTCGGCCAGGTTGCGCAGGCCCTCGGCCGTGCGCTCGCCGCGCGGGTTGGGCGGGCCGTGCAGGTTGCCGAGGTCATGCACCTGCAGGCCCAGGCGTTCGAGCGCGGGGCCGAGCTGCGCCACGCGCAGCGCGTCCGGGCCCATGGCGGCGCCCAGGCGGGCGGCGCCGACGTCGGTGGGCACGCCGATCAGCGTGACCGGGCGGGGGGTGGTCGTGGGGTGGGGCATCGGGGCGGTCCTCCTCGGGGCCGCATTGTGGCGGGCGGGGCGTCGGAAATCAGGCCGCCTGGAGCGCGGGGGCCGCCGCGCCGCCCTCCGCCAGCCAGGGCCGCAACTGGGCGTACAGGTCCTTGGGGTCGGCCAGCGCGGGCACCAGCGCGACGTGGTCCAGCAGGCCGGCCGCCTGCCCCAGCGCGCGCAGGGTGCGCAGGGCGGAATAGTCCTCCAGCGCGAAGCCGACCGAGTCGAACAGCGTGACCTGCGCGTCCGACACGCGCCCGGGCGCTTCGCCCGCCAGCACGCGCCAGAGCTCGGTCACGGCGAAGTCGGCGGGCATCTGCTGCAGGTCGCCCTCGATGCGGGTCTGGGGCTCGTATTCCACGAACACGGCGCTGGCGCTCAGCACCTCGGGCGCCAGCTCGGTCTTGCCGGGGCAGTCGCCGCCCACGGCGTTGAGGTGCATGCCGGGCTCCAGCATGTCGGCCTGCACGATGGTGGCGCGCGCCTTGTCGGCCGTCGCCGTGGTGACGATGTGGGCGCCGCGCACGGCCTCGCGCGCGCTGGTGCAGGGCACGCAGCGCAGGCCCTCGCGGGCATGGGGCGCGAGGTTGGCCATGAGCTTGCGCGTGGCCGCCGGGTCGGTGTCGAAGAGGCGCAGCTCGCGCACGCCCAGCAGGCCGAAGAACGCGAGCGCCTGGAACTCGGCCTGCGAGCCGTTGCCGATCAGCGCCATGCTGCGGCTGCCGGCGCGGGCCAGGCGGCGCGCCGCCACGGCCGAGGCCGCCGCGGTGCGCAGCGCGGTGGTGAGGGTGAGCTCGCTCAGGAACACCGGCAGGCCCGTGTCCACCTGCGCGAGCGCGCCGAAGGCCATCACGGTGGGCAGGCCGCGCTGCGTGTTGGCCGGATGGCCGTTGACGTACTTGAAGGCGTAGTGGCCGCCGGCGCGCGTGTCGGCCACGGGCATCAGCTCGATCACGCCGCGCGGCGAATGCGCGGCGGTGCGCGCGGTCTTGTCGAAGTCGTTCCAGCGCAGGAAGTCTTCCTCGATGGCCTGGGCGATGGCGCGGATGCAGGCGATGGCGCCGGTGCGGCCCACCAGCTCGGCCGCGAGCGGCGCATCGAGGAATTCGGTGAGGAGGGGGTGGGCGGCGGGGCGGGTCATGGGGGGCTCCTCGGTGGGTGTGCCGACGAGGTTCCCACAGGCACGTGCCAAATCACATCGCCAAAAATGCCTGCATTTGCGCAGAATGCTGACGCTATGGCAGCATCCGTTGCCACTATGGACAAGATCGACCAGCAGCTCATCGCCGCGCTGCGCCACAACGCCCGTGCCAGCGTTGCCACGCTCGCGGCGCGGCTGGGCGTCTCGCGCGGCACGGTCACCAACCGCATCCGCAAGCTGGAGGACTCGGGCGTCATCGTGGGCTACACGGTGCGCCTGCGGCCCGAGGGCGAGACGGGCGGGCTGCAGGCGTGGATGAGCATCTCGATCGAGGGCAACGACGCGCGCCGCGTCACCGCCTCGCTGCTGGGCGAGCCCAGCGTGCTCGCGCTGCACGCCACCAACGGCCAGTGGGATCTGCTGGCCGAGCTGCAGGTGGCCACGCTGGCCGAGTTGGCCCGGGCGCTGGAGCGCATCCGGCTCATCAAGGGCATCCGCAACACCGAGACCAGCATCCACCTGGAGACCCTGCGCGCGCCGCCGCAGGGGGCCGCCCCGCGGCGTTAGAACGTGTTCACGATCTCGCAGGGGTCGCGTTGGAGCGCAATCGGGATGAGTGGATGCCTCGGATGCGCCGCATGGGCTCGTGCCCATGCAAGCAGCCGGGGCGTCCAATCGCCCGATTTCGCTCCAACCCTTCGGGCAGTGGCGTGTGCGGGCGGTCTGCGGCGTTGCGGCGCTGGCCCATAGCCGGGCTATGGGCGGCGCACCGCGCCTTGCATCCCACCCGCACACGCCACTGCGCGACCCCTGGGAGATCGTGAACACGTTCTTAGGACAGACCTGATGGGGCCCGTGCCGCCCCCGTCCCATAATCGCCCGATGGCCCGCCCGCCCGGCCGGCCGTCCCGCAAGGAGATCCCCGCCCATGTCCCAGCCCACGCCCAAGCGCTTTTCGATGATCCGCGAGTTCCACCTGGCCGACTGGTTCACGCTGGGCAATGCGGTCTGCGGCGTGGGGGCGCTGTTCTCGTCGATGACGTACCTGGAGACCGCCGACGTGCGGCACGTGCACTTCGCCTGCGCGCTGGTGCTGGCGGCGCTGATCTTCGACGTGCTCGACGGCCGCATCGCGCGCTGGCGGCAGAAATCGTCGGCCATGGGGCGCGAGCTGGATTCGCTGGCCGACGTGATCTCGTTCGGCGTGGCGCCGGCCATCATCGCCTACGCCTGCGGCATGCAGGGGCTCTACGACCGCGTGGTGCTGGCCTTCTTCGTGGCCTGCGGCGTCTCGCGCCTCGCGCGCTACAACGTCACGGCCGAGACGCTCTCGGAGGGCTCGGGCAAGGTGAAGTATTTCGAGGGCACGCCCATCCCCACCTCCATCGTGCTCGTGGGCCTGATGGCGCTGGCGGCCTCGCTCGGCGCGGTGCGCGAGCACCTGTGGTTCGGCAAGCTGCTGCTGGGCGGTTTCACGCTGCACCCCTTCGTGCTGCTGTTCGCGGTGTCGGGCTCGCTCATGATCAGCCGCATCCGGATTCCGAAGTTCTGAGATTTGCTATCTTTTAAATAGCAAACTATCGAGAAAATACGGCGACATGAAGGCCCCCCGGCCTTGCATCGGTCGCACGGGCGCGCCTCAGCCGCGCCGGCGGTTCACCAGCACGATGCCCGTGGCCACCAGCGCCAGCGCGCCCAGCAGCCCGGCCGTCACCGGCTCGCCCAGCCAGCCCGCGCCGAAGAGCAGCGCGAACACGGGCGTGAGGAAGGCGAACACCGAGATGCGCGTGGCCGGGTAGTGCGCCAGCATCCACATCCAGGCGAGGTAGCTCGCGAACGCGCCCACCAGGGCCTGCAGCAGCAGCGAGGTCCACGCGAACGCGCTCCAGTCGGCGATGTTCCAGCGCTCGCCGAGCGCGAGCGAGAGCAGGGGCAGCACGGCGGCGCTCACCGCCACCTGGTAGAGCAATTGCTTCGCGGGCGCCACGCGCGCCAGCGGCGTGGCGCGGATCACCACCGTGGTCAGGCCCCAGAACAGGCCGCCGGCCAGCCCGAGCAGATCGCCCAGCCAGCCCAGCGGGTGCGCGCCCGCCACGCGGTGGCCGTGCAGCAGGCCGTCGCCCAGCGCCAGCGCCACGCCTGCGAACGCGCCCACCAGCCCCAGCCACTGCAGGCCGCGCAGCCGCTCGCCGGGCGCGAAGCGCGGCAGCAGCAGCGCCACCCAGAACGGCGCGCAGTAGAGGAACACCGTGAGCCGCGAGGCCGGCGTGTACTGCAGGCCCACGTAGAGGCAGGCGAACTCGCCCGCGAACAGCGCGCCCGCCAGCAGGCCCGCCCGCGCCGCGCCGGCGGGCTCGCGGCCCGCGCCCCAGGCCAGGCCGCGCCAGCGGCACCACGCGGCCACGGCCGCCGTGGCGATGGCGAAGCGCACGAAGGCCTGGAACACGGGCGGCACCTCGGCCACCGTCGCCTTCACCAGCACCTGCTGGAAGCCCCAGAACATGCAGCAGGCCAGCAGCAGCGCCACGGCCAGGGTATCGAGATGGTCCTTGCGGGGGCGGAGCGTGGCGGGCATCCGGGCATTATCGGAATGCGGGCGCGCGGGCCCGGCATGGATACGCCCGGAGACAGTCCCGCCGGCGACCCCACGGTACACTCCCCGGCTTTGACGAAGCCAGCGCCCGCAGCGTCCTGCCGCGCGCGGCGCGTTTCCCGCCCCAATACCTCCTCCCATGGCCGTTGACACGTCGGGCCCGGCCCGCACCAGCTTTGACCTCAAGAGCGCGCAGCTGCCCGTGGTGGCCGTGGCGCTCAAGACCACCGACGTGGACGTGCTCGCCGCCGACCTGGCCGAGCGCCTGGCCGCCGATCCCGAGTTCTTCGACAACGACCCCGTGCTCATCGACCTGGCCGGCGTGCGCGAGGCCGAGGGCGCCATCGACTTCGACGCCCTCTGCGCCACGCTGCGCGGCCACCGCACGCGCCCCGTGGCCGCGCGCGGCGGCAGCCCCGGCCAGATGGAGTCTGCCCGCGAGGCGGGCCTGATCGCCGCGCCCGAGGCGCCGCCCGCCCGCGCCCCGCAGCCCGCCGCCGAGGCGCCCGTGCGCGAGGTGGTCCGCGAAGTCGTGCGCGAGGTCGAGGTGGTGCGCGAGGTGCCCGCGCCCGGCCCCGGCACGGTGGTGGTGGACAAGCCGCTGCGCTCGGGCCAGCAGGTCTATGCGCGCGGCGCCGACCTCGTGGTGATGGCCGTCGTGAGCTTCGGCGCCGAGGTGATCGCCGACGGCAACATCCATGTCTACGCGCCGCTGCGCGGCCGGGCCATCGCCGGCGCGCGGGGCAACACCGCCGCGCGCATCTTCAGCACCTGCCTGGAGCCCCAGCTCGTCTCGGTCGCCGGCATCTACCGCACCACCGAGACCGAACTGCCCGACAACGTGCGCGGCAAGCCCGCCCAGGTGCGGCTCGATGGCGAGAAACTGCTCATCGAACCCCTCCTTTGACTTCTCCATCCGAACTCCGGACCAACGCCCCAAGGGAAACTGCAGAAATGGCCAAAATCGTCGTCGTCACCTCCGGCAAGGGAGGCGTGGGCAAGACCACCACCAGTGCCAGCTTCGCATCGGGCCTCGCGCTCGCCGGCCACAAGACCGCCGTGATCGACTTCGACGTCGGCCTGCGCAACCTCGATCTCATCATGGGCTGCGAGCGCCGCGTGGTGTACGACCTCATCAACGTGATCCATGGCGAGGCCAACCTGAACCAGGCCCTCATCAAGGACAAGCAGTGCGAGAACCTCTTCGTGCTCGCCGCCAGCCAGACGCGCGACAAGGACGCGCTCACGCAGGACGGCGTCGAGAAGGTGCTGAACGACCTCGCCGCGATGGACTTCGAATACATCGTCTGCGACTCGCCCGCCGGCATCGAGAGCGGCGCGCTCATGGCCATGCACTTCGCCGACGAGGCGCTGCTGGTGACCAACCCCGAGGTCTCCTCGGTGCGCGACTCCGACCGCATCCTGGGCATGCTGGGCAGCAAAACCAAGCGCGCCATCGAGGGCAAGGAGCCCGTGAAGGAGCACCTGCTCATCACGCGCTACAACCCCAACCGCGTGCAGGACGGCCAGATGCTGAGCCTGGAGGACATCCAGGACATCCTGCGCATCGAGCTCATCGGCGTGATCCCCGAGTCGGAGAGCGTGCTGCAGGCCTCCAACCAGGGCACGCCGGCCGTGCACCTGCAGGGCACCGACGTGTCCGAAGCCTACAAGGACGTGGTGGCGCGCTTCCTCGGCGAGGACAAGCCGCTGCGCTTCATCGACGCGCAGAAGCCCGGCTTCTTCAAGCGCATCTTCGGCGGAAGGTAAGCCATGGCCTCCTTTCTCTCATTCCTGCTCGGCGAGAAGAAAAAGACTGCCAGCGTCGCGAAAGAGCGGCTGCAGATCATCCTCGCGCACGAGCGCAACGGCCGCAATGCCTCGGAGCCCGACTACCTGCCCGCGCTGCAGCGCGAGCTGGTGGCCGTGATCTCCAAGTACGTGAAGATCAGCCCCGACGACCTGAAGGTGCACCTGGAGCGGCAGGACAACCTCGAAGTCCTCGAAGTCAAGATCGAGCTGCCCGACACGGTGCGCTGAGCCGGCCGGGCCGGTTTGGCGCTGGAATGGCCGGGTGTCGCCGTCTTTTGGACTTCTGTTGCTATTTATTGAATAGCAAATGATGGAGCCGGACTCCGGAGCGCGCCCGGGCGCCGGCCCGTCAGAGGGGATGCTCGGTGTAGAAGCGCCCGCCGTGGTAGAGCAGCGGCGGCACGCCCGGGCGGTGGGTGCAGCGCTCCACCTCGCCCACGAAGATCACGTGGTCGCCTTCCTCGTAGCGGCTGCGGTTGAAGCACTCGAACGTGGCCACCGCGCCCTCGATGAGCGGCGCGCCCGCCACCCCCAGCGCATAGGCCACGCCCGCGAAGCGGTCCACGCCGCGCGTGGCGAAGCGCTCGGCCAGGGCTCTCTGGTCGGCCGCCAGCACGTTGATCGCGTAGTGCGATCCGGCGGAGAGTGCATTCATCGAGCCGGCCGCGCGCGCCAGGCTCCAGAGCACCAGCGGCGGCGCGACCGACACCGAATTGAACGAACTCGCCGTCAGGCCCACGAGGCCGCCGGCCGCGTCCTGCGCGGTGACGATGGTCACGCCCGTGGCGAACATGCCGAGCGCATCGCGGAACTCGCGGGGGGAAAAGCTCGGGGGGCGGGCCAGCGCGGGCCGGGGCAGGGGACGTGTCACGGAAAGGCGGCAGGCGCGCCGGGCGCCGGATCGGAAAAGGGGTCGGCTATTATGGTCCGGCGCCCGAAGCCCCGCCGCGGCCCGGGCGCCGTACCCCTGCGGGGGGCGTTGTCGTTGCTTTTCCTCTCCATGGCCCTGCTTCCCACCTTCACCACCCTCGGCGCCGGCCCGACCGTGCTCATGCTGCACGACGCGGACGGCGGCCACCTGACCTTCGCGCCCCAGGTCGAGACCCTCGCCAATGCCGGCTACCGTGCCGTGGCCTGGGACATGCCCGGCTACGGCCACAGCGCGCCCATCGAACCCTACAGCTTCAAGGGCCTCGCGCAGAGCTGCATCGCGCTGCTCGATGCGCTGCGGTGCGCCGAGGGCGCCACGCTCATGGGCCACGGCCTGGGCGCGATGGTGGCCGTGGAGGTGGCCGCGCGTGCGCCGCGCCGCGTGGGCCGGCTCGTGCTCTGCGCGGGCGGCCCGGCCCTGGACGACGAGGGCCTGGGCGCCTGGGTGGCGCCGCGCATCGCGGCACTGGACGCCGACCACTCGATGGAGCGCGTGGCCGAGATCCTCGTGCCGCGCCAGACCGGCACCGGCGCGCTGGCCGAGGGCACGCGCCTCGCCGGCCATGCCATGGGGCAGGTGCACCGCTCCGCCTTCCGCCGCGTGCTGGAGCTGCTGCCCACGTTCGCGCGCGATGCCTCCGACCTCACGCGCATGGCCATGCCCACGCTGCTCGTGAGCGGCGCGCAGGACCCGTGCATGCCGCCCGAGGCGCTGCAGGCCCTGGCCCACGTGCTGCCCGACGCGCGCCACCTGAGCCTGCCCCACGTCGGCCACTGGCCGCAGCTGGAGGACCCGGACGGCTTCGACGCCGCGCTGCTGGACTTCCTGGGGTCGTCCTCCGTGCGGGTGTTGCACTGATGGCGGCGCGCGATTCCGGCACCCCCGGGGTGCCCGCCGTGCCGCGCAAGCCCGGCCCGCTGTGGCTGCTGCCGCCCGTGGCCGCGCTGGCGCTGGCCTTCCTGGGCGCCGCCGTCTGGGACCCGCGCGCGCTGCTGCCCGCCGGGCAGGGCGGGGGCGCCGCGTCCGACGCCGTGGTCACGCTGGACCGGGGCCACCTGGGCACGGGCCATCCTGGCGCCGGCTACCACTCGGTGGTGGTGCTGGGCGCGCCGGCCGAGCGGTCCGCCTCCGCTGCGGCTTCCGCGTCTTCCGCGCCCCGGGGGCCGGCCGCCGCGGCCTCCACGCCACGCGTGGCGGCTTCCGGCGCGGCCGGCCCGGGCGCGGTGTCGGCCGGCGCGCCGGCGCAGCCCGCGCAGGCTTCCGCCCAGGCCCCCATTCCCGTGCCGCCGTCCGGCGCGCCGGAATCGGTGGCCGCCTGCACGCTGCTGCTGCCGCGCCTGCCCACGGTGGACCGGGCGCTGTGCGAATCCACCCGCCTCTCGGAGAGCGGCGCGCACTCGCGCAAGGGGGTGCCGCTTTACTGGCGCGACGTGCCGCCGCCCGCCACGGGCGGGTCCGCGCAGGAGCCGCTGCGCGTGCTGGTGGTGGGGGCCATCCACGGCGATGAGCTCACCTCGGCCTCGCTCGCGCTGCGCTGGATCGGCTTCGCGGGCCAGCCGCTGCCGACCTCGCGGCAGGCGGTGCACTGGCGCTTCATCCCGGTGCTCAACCCCGACGGCCTGCTGGCCAAGCCCGCCACGCGCGTCAATGCCCGGGGCGTGGACCTGAACCGCAACTTCCCCACGCCGAACTGGGAGCGCGATGCGCCGCTCTACTGGGAAAAGCGCACCCGCCGCGACCCGCGCCGCTGGCCCGGCCCCGAGCCGCTGTCGGAGCCCGAATCGCGCTTCCTGCACACGCAGATGGAGGGCTTCCGGCCCGACCTGGTGGTGAGCATCCACGCGCCTTACGGCGTGCTCGACTACGACGGCCCGCTGCCGCCGCCCAGCCGCCTGGGCCAGTTGCGGCTCGACCAGCTCGGCATCTTCCCCGGCTCGCTCGGGCACTACGGCAGCGTGCGCCAGGGCATGCCCGTGGTCACCATCGAGCTGCAGCACGAGCTGCGCATGCCCGACGACGGGCAGGTGCGCCAGATGTGGCGCGACCTGCTGCGCTGGATGGACACCCACCTGGCCGCCACCGACACGCCGGCAGCCGGGGTTCCAGTCCGATAGCCTGCATGTCGCCGGTTTTATTGGGCTTTATGCTATTAAAAACGTAGCGGGCTGCTGCACGGCCGCCGCGTCGGCCTGCACCGCGCCCGGCGGGCCGCCCTTGCCCCAGAGCGTCCCCCGGAAGCGCATGCCCAGGAACTGCGCGCACAGCTGGACCGAATCGATCATCGGCTGGGCCTTGGCACGGTCGCCGCTGGTGGCGACCAGCCCGAGCGTCTTGGCGGCCATGCGCTCCTTGAAGTCCAGCCCCGGCACGCGCATCCAGGCGCTCCAGTGGTCCAGGTAGGTCTTGAGCGGCGAGGGGATGCTGAACCAGTAGACGGGCGCCACGAACACGATCTCGGTCGCCGCCAGGGTGGCGTCCAGCAGCGTGCGCAGGTCGCCCTCGGGCGCGGGGTAGCTGCCGGCCGTGTGGCGCAGGTCCACGAAGGGCGGCAGGTCGAGGCGGGCGAGGTGCAGCCAGGTCTGCGCGGCCTCCGCGGGCAGCGCGGCGGCGGTCTGGCGGGCCAGCCACTCGGTGTTGCCGACGTGGCCCGGCTCGCGCGTGGAGGCGTTCAGGAATAAAAAGTGGGGAGGCGACATGCCGGCGATCGTAGCGCCGGCACGCCGCCTCTCCCAAGGGGACTCCAAGGGGACTGCGTTTCAGGCCGGTTTCAGGCCGCCACCGGGGCGCTGCCGGCGTGGCCCGCGGGCGCGCCGAAGCCCAGGAAGCCGAAATCCATCGCCGGGCGCTCACCGCTCAGCAGCTCGGCCATGGCCTTGCCCGAGCCCGCGCCGTGCGTCCAGCCCAGCGTGCCGTGGCCGGCGTTCACCCACAGCCGCCCCACGCGCGTGCGGCCGATGAACGGGATGTTGGTGGGCGTGGCCGGGCGCAGGCCGGTCCAGTACTGCGGGTCGCCCCCTTCCTCGGGCGTGCGCGTGTCGCACACGCCGGGCAGGATCTCGGCGATGCGGCGCGAGAGCATGTGGCAGCGCGCGCGGGCCAGGGGGCTGCCCAGCGACAGGTCGAACCCGCCCAGCTCGATCGTGCCGGCCACGCGCAGCACGTTGCCCAGGCGGCTCATGGCGATCTTCTTGCCGTCGTCGATGGTCGAGACCATGGGTGCGTCCTCGGGCCTGAGCAGCGGGAACGTGGCGCTGTAGCCCTTGCCGGGGTAGATGGGAAGGTCCACGCCCACGGTGCGCAGCAGGGGGGCGGTGTAGGAGCCGCAGGCCGCCACGAAGGCGTCGGCGCGCAGGTCCTGCACGGCCGCGCCGGGCTCGCGGGAGCGCACCGCCACCGATTCGATGGCGCCGCCCGCCGCGTGCAGCCGCACCACGTCGTGCCCGAAGAGGAACTGCGCGCCGCGCTCGGCGCAGCGGCGCGCCAGCGCCTGGGTGAAGACGCGCGCGTCGCCGCTCTCGTCGGTGCTGGTGTAGGTGCCGCCGGTGATGCGGTCGCCGTAGGCGCGGAAGGCCGGCTCGATCCGCAGCAGCTCATCGCGGCTCACCAGGCGGCGCTGCACGCCGTACTGGCGCATCAGCTCCACCGCGTGGCCGGCGGCATCGAAGGACTTCTGGTCGGTGTAGAAGTGGGCGATGCCGCGCTCCAGCCGGTGGTATTCGATGCCGGTGGCGCGCACCACGTCCTTGAGCGCGGCGTGGCTGTAGGCGCCCAGCGCCACGATCTGCTGCACGTTGCGCGCGAAGGCGGTGTCGTTGCACTGCGCGAGGAACTTCAGGCCCCAGCGCCACTGGTCCCAGTCGAGCTGCGGACGGAACAGCAGCGGCGCTTCCTTGTCGAACATCCACTTCAGCGCCTTCCAGGGCGCCTCGCGGTTCGCCCACGGCTCGCAATAGCTCACCGAGATCTGCGCCGCGTTCGCGTAGCTGGTCTCCAGCGACGCGTCGGGCTGGCGATCGACGACGATGACTTCGTGGCCGCGCTCCAGCAGGTGCCAGGCGGTGCTGATGCCGATGATGCCGGCGCCGAGGACGATGGTTTTCATGGCTGGTCAGTGTGCGGCGGCGGCGGTTTTTTTTGAAGAGGAATTAAACTTCCTCCAAATTCATCAGTTGATCTAATGGACTGGGCACCATGAGCACCTTCGATCCCGCCGCGCTGGAATGCCTGGCCGCCATCGTGGAGGAAGGGGGCTTCGAGCGCGCCGCGCAGCGCCTGAACGTCACCCAGTCGGCCGTCTCGCAGCGCCTGCGCGCGCTGGAGGCGCAGGTGGGCTCGGTGCTCATCGTGCGTAGCCGGCCGCTCAAGCCCACCAGCGCGGGGCAGTTGCTGCTCAAGCACACCAAGCAGCTGCGCCTGCTGCGCGCCGACCTGGAGCGCGACCTGCACGAACTCGCGCCCAGCGCCCCGGGCGGCGCGCGCGAGGACGAGCGCATCGCCATCGCCATCAACGCCGACAGCATCGCCACCTGGGCGCTCGACGCGCTGCACGACCTGGCGCGCCAGCGCCTGCCCATCGAGATCATCGTGGACGACCAGGACTTCACCCAGGAATGGCTGCGCTCGGGCCAGGTGCTGGGCTGCGTGACCACGCTCAAGCAGGCGCTGCGCGGCTGCAAGGTCGTGCCCCTGGGCGCGATGCGCTACGTGGCCGTGGCCTCGCCCGCGCTCGCCGCGCGGCACCTGCCCCAGGGGCTCACGCCGCACAACTTCCGCGACGTGCCCTTCCTGTCGTTCAACCGCAAGGACGACATGCAGGCGGAATTCATCATGCGCGCCTTCGGCCTCAAGCGCGTGGCGCTGCACCACCTCTTCGTGCCCAGCTCGGAAGGGCAGGTGCGCGCCGCCGCCGCGGGCTGGGGCGCCGGCGTGGTGCCCGAGCTGCTCGCGCGGCCCGCGCTGGCCGACGGCAGCCTCGTGGACCTGGCCCCGGGCCACGCGCTGCCCATCCAGCTCTACTGGCATTGCTGGAACCTGGAGTCCGAGGTGCTGGATTCGCTCACCGAGGCGCTGACCGGCACCGCCGCGCGGACGCTGGCGCCGGCCGCCTGACGGCCTGCCGCCTGGATCGCGCCGAAGCCCTTGACACAGGGCCTAAGATGTGAACATGAATACGTCTGCTCCACCCCGCCGTTCCTTCAAGGCACAGATGCACGAGGCCCGCGCGCAGGCCATCGTGGAGGCTGCGGGCCGGCTGCTGGGTGAAAAGGGCTTCGAGGCGATGACGCTCGACGAAGTGGCCGCCGAGGTCGGCGTCGCCAAGGCCAGCCTCTACAAGCATTTCGCGGGCAAGGACGACCTCTGCGCCGCCGCCATGGCCCGCGCGGTGGAGCGCCTGAGCGAGTTCCTCGACGGCCTGCCGCCCGACACCCCGCCCTTTGAATGCCTGCGCCAGCTCCTGCGCTGGCTGCTCTCGCTGCAGCTCACCGACGAGCTGCCGCTGCTGCTGAGCCGCAACTCCGGCCTGAAGCGGTCCCTCAAGGAATGCACCGCCTACCAGGGCGCGCTGCAGTGCGTGAGCACGCGCATCACCGAATGGATCACCGAGGCGCAGCGCGCCGGCCAGATGAGCCGCGTGCTGCCGGCCGAGGTGATCCTGTACTCGCTCTACGCGCGCACCGCCGACCCGCTGCTGTCCATGCTGCGCGACCATGGCGGCTACACCGACGAGCAGATCATCGACTGGGCGGTGCAGACCTGCTTCGGCGGCCTGGGGGCGAGGTAGGGGCGCATCCCCCCGAACGGCTTTGCCGCTTCCCCCTTGCTCTCACAGCGCTGCGCGCTGCGGGAAGGGGGGCGACGCCGGTGGCCCGGCAAAGCCGGCTCCACGGCGTCTGCTGGCGTGGCCGGCTCCGCGGCCGTCGGACGGTCGAGGCCGTGACCGTTTCCTGGGCTGCGGGCTCAACGCACCAGCAGCACCGGCACGTGGCTGCTGGCCAGCACCTGGGTGCTGACCGAGCCCATCACGAGCTTGCCCAGCGCGCCGTGGCCGTGCGAGCCCATCACCAGCAGGTCGAACTTGCCGGCGTCGGCCACCTTGGCGATGGTCTCGCCCACGGGGCCGGTCTTCACGAGCCGCCTGGCGACGATGCCGTGGCGCGCGAGGAACTTGATGACGGGGCTGGTCACCTTGTCGGCCTCCTCGGCGTGGTATTTCTCCACCACCTCCTTGCCCAGCGCGGCGCGGGCCCGGGGCGGCAGCGGCGATTGCACGGTGATGACGGTCACCTCGTGCGTGCCGCCGGCCAGCAGTTCCTCGTGCGTGGCGAGGTAGGCGAGCATTTTCTTGGTGTAGGCGCTGCCGTCGACGGCGAGAAGGATGTTCATGGCTCAAAGCTTTCCACAAAGTTTGGTTGCGAGGCTAAAGCGCGACCCTGCCTGTTGTCTTGACCTGCGTCATCTTTGTGGCGCCGTGCGCTTGGCGGATCCGGCGGCCTCCGGGACTGGTGCCGCCTGGTGGAATCATACGGTGGCGGTGAAATGGGGCTGGAAGCCCTCCTGCTCGCCCTTGCGTTCATAGCCCAGCGGGTTGGCCACCACGCGGCAGCGCCAGGCGCTGCCGTCCGCGTGCGTGCCCTGCGCCGTGTAGTCGCTCGGGGCGTGCAGGTGGCCGTGCATCCAGAGCCGCGCATGCGGCAGCAGATCGTCCAGCGCGTTGCAGAAGCCCGCCGTGCCGGGCACCAGCCCGTAGCGTGGATCGGCGCTGCGCAGGCTGGGCGCGAAGTGGGTGATCGCGACCGTCGGGCCGCCGAACGGCGTCTGGAGCGTCTCCCGCAGCCAGCGCTGGCAGGCCAGGGCCTCCTCGCGCATGGGCTCGGCCAGGAACGGCTCGCCGGCGCGGGTGCCGCCGGTCTTGCGCAGGTAGAAGTTGGCGGCGCGGAAGGCCTTGTCGCGCTGGCGCAGCAGCCGCGCCGTGTCCGTGCCCCCGCCGCCGTCCTGCAGCGCGATGGCGTCGAAGTCGCTCCAGAGCGTGGTGCCCACGAAGCGCACGCCGTCCAGCACCACCACCTCCCGGTCCAGCCACCGCAGGCCGAGCCGGTCGCAGGTGGCCCGCAGCCGGTCGCGCGCGGCGTCGAAGTCGTGCATGTCGTATTCATGGTTGCCCGGCACGAACAGCACGGGCGTGGGCCAGCCCGCGTACTGCGGTAGCGGCGAGAAGCGCGCGAGCCCGAAGTCGTCGTCCGCCAGCCGGGAGCCGGGCTGGTAGGAGCCGATGTCGCCCGCCAGCACGAGCAGGTCGGCGCCGGGCGCGGGGCTGGGCTGGAACGCGGGGTGGGCCTCCAGGTGCAGGTCGGACAGCAGTTGGATCTTCATGCGCCCGCATTGTCCGGCGCGCGGGCCGCGTTCATGCCGCCGGCGGCCGCGCCGTGGTGTGCAGCGCCGAGCGGGCCATGGCGTCGCGCAGCCAGCGGTGGGCGGCATCGTGGCGCCGGCGGCGGTGCCAGAGCGCGTCCACGTGCACCGTGGGCAGGGGCATGGGCAGCGGGCGCCAGACGAGCTCGCCGCCCAGGCTGGCCACGCCGACGAAGTGGCGCGGCAGCACGGTGAGCAGGTCGGTGGTCGCCACCACGCGGCCGGCCGTGAAGAACTGGTTCACCGTCAGCACGATGCGCCGCTCGCGGCCCAGCGCGGTGAGCGCCTCGTCGATGAAGCCGTAGGGCTTGCCCGAGAAGCTCACCAGCAGGTGGCGCGCGGCGCAATACTGGTCCAGCGACAGCGGCTCCTTCGCCAGCGGGTGGTCCTGGCGCATCACGCAGACGTATTCGCCGTCGTAGAGGCGCAGGCTTTCGTGGGCGATCACGCTGTCGGTCTGGGCGCGGGCGGTCAGGTCGGCCATCACGGCGGGGAAGTAGCCCACGGCCATGTCGGTGGAATCGTCGTCCAGCAGGCCGCGCGGGTCGCGCGTGGTGAGCGGCACCACGCGCAGCGAGACGCCGGGCGCCTCGCGCTCCACGATTTCCACCAGCGGCGGGATCAGCGTGGCGCCCGTGGCATCGGCCATCGCCAGCACGAAGGTGGAATTGGCGGAAGCGGGGTCGAAGGTGCCCGGCGCCAGGGATTGCTGCAACTGGGCCAGCGCCTGCCGCACCGGCGGCCACAGCGCCAGCGCGCGGGGCGTGGGCTCCACCCCCTGGCCGCTGCGCACCACGATGTCGTCGCCGAGCACTTCGCGCAGCCGGCGCAGGGCGTTGCTCACCGCCGGCTGGGTCAGCGCCAGCTTCTGCGCCGCGCGGGTGAGGTTGCGTTCGGACATCACCTCGTCGAAAACGCGCAGCAGATTCAGGTCCAGCGAGCGGAAGTTGACGGGTTGCATGCCTGAATCATCATTGATGTGAATGACTGAGATTCAAAATATAAAGTGGAACAACCATGGGGTAAACCCTAATATACCTGCATTCGCCCGGCAATTTCGCCAAAAGCGGCTGAAAGGGTCTTGCATCATGACGAACTTCGTACACATCGACTACCGTACCGAACATGCCGGCGTGGCACGCGCAGAACAAGCTGCCGCCACGCTGAAGAGCGTGGCCTCCCGCTTCGACCTCTCGCGCGGCGCATCCTCCCTGCTGCTGGCCGCCGTCGTGGCCGCCGTGCTGGTGGTGGCCAACCAGGTGCTGGACACCTGGGGCGAAGGCCACCTGCTGGCCGCCTGGATGGTGCTCTGGCTGATCGCCTTCGCCGCCCTGGCCCTGCTGGCGAGCCCCGTGCGCCGCACCGCCGCCATGCTGCGCGCCGGCTTCCGCGCCTGGAAGGAAGCCCGCCGCCGCGAGGCCGAGGACGAGAAGACCTGGAACGCGGCCCTGCACGACGCCCGCATCATGGCCGACCTGAGCCGCGCCATGAACGGCATCGCAGTGGACAACATCCGCCGCTACTACTGATCCACGCGCCTCGCGCACAGATTTCCCCTTCAAGGGCGCCGAAATGGCGCCCTTTTTTCATGCTCTCGAAGCGGTTGGGCATGAAAGCCTCGCTGCATTGCATTGAAGTGGCAGGCTGTCGATGGCCGCGACCAGCGCCATCCTGCGATGACAAGGCGGTCTCCGGCGCCGAGTTGCGGTTGGCGTGCGCCTATTCAGCCTCGACTTGTGCGTTGGGCACTTCCACGGTGGCATGCACGCGCCGTGCCGCTGATGGTTGATCACGAGGTTGCGGGCTATCTGGTGCTGCAGGGCACGTGGGTTGCGTACTTGCTTACCGCTTTGCCCGGCTGCCAGCACGCGGACTTAGCGCGCCTGTGCTAGTCGAGCCCACGCTTGCCATCAGCCCAGAAGGCTTTCGAAGAAAGCTGTTTGCCTGGAAACTTTAGCGGGCGCAGCACGCGCCGAAACCGCTGGATGCTCGATGCACGGCCGGTAAGCACGATGTTCGCTGCTTGATCCGACACGAAGGATTGAATCGCGTGCTCCATTACGTCCCAATGCACGTTGTCGGGCTCGCGCTCATAGAGCTGCACTGTCCCCAGGTCTGGCAAACGGTTCAGCAATGCTTGCACCTGTTCCTTCGAGTCGACCTCGAAGAAGTGTTGAATAGGAAGGACTCGGTCCCCCTGACTCTGGCGATGGGCGGCCGCAGCACAAGACAGGCCGATGGATGTCTCATCGCCGACCAGCACCATTGCTGTCGAGGAGGGCCGAAGATCCTGTGAATTGGATGGACCGAACGCCTTGCAGACATCTCCCGGCTTGAGCCCTTTAACCCACATGCTGCCGGGTCCAGACCCGTGCGCGTAGGCAATGATGCGCAGCTTTCCCGATCGAGCATCGACTTCGATCGGCGTGTAGGTCCTCGCCTCGAGCGCAGACCCCATCGCGACTTGAAGCTTCTGTCCCGGTATCCAATCGAAGCCCTTCAGGGAGTCGTCCTGAAACATGACCAGCCGGAAGTGCCCGGCAAGCGTCTCCACGGCAACTACGGTCAGGTCGCGGGCGAAAACGCGATAGATCAGCCGATCGAGCATCCCCGGGCGATGCTGCACCGCCTCACGCACGCTGGTTGAGGCATCGGGTACGGGATTGATGTCAGGAACTTCATCATAGAAACTCATGTGCAGCCTCCTCAAAGCCACGGCACGTCGTCGGTCATCGACCGCCTGCACAGCGCACCACTCGCGCAGGCAATTAGAATGGTGACCATTATGCAATTTGGTCACCATGTTAGCAATCATCCCTGAAGAGTTGCGCATGGCACAAAGCACCTTGGACCTGACTTCAACCGGCTACCGCGGACGCAGCGATCACGCTGTCAGGCGGCAGATCGTCGATGCGGCCCGTGAACGTTTTTCTCAGGACGGATACGCGAATGTCGCTGTCGCTGACGTGGCGAAGACGATCGGTTTCTCCAAGGCTTACATCTACAAGTTCTTCGATTCCAAACGCGCCATCGGCGAAGCGTTGTGCACGCAGATCATGGAAGTCCTGCTGGACAAGGCGCAACACGCATCACGCAAGGGAGCTACGTCGAGCGAACGCTTGTCGCTGTACTTCCTCAAGCTTGTTGATGTGAACGTTGCGCTCTGCAAGAAGTACCCACGGCTTGCCGACATTGCTTTGGATGCCATGCGCGAGCGTTGGGCGCCAAGCGTCGCATATGTCGAGGCGGTGGAGAGATTTGTCTCCACCATCGTCCAGCAGGGGCAAGTCAGTGGTGAGTTCCATGCCAGGACACCGCCGAACGAAGCAGGTCGCGCCATCGCGCGCGCCATGGAGATCTACTACAACCCGCTGGTGCTGCAATTCAAGCTGGATGAGTTGCCGAAAGGTCCCCACGAGATACTGCGGTTGCTGATCTGCGGTCTGAGTCGTTGAACGCAGGTCGGGTTCCAAAACCTGTCCAAAAGCTTCGGCCACGAATGCAATGGCTTCTCCTCCGCGTTGAATTGCCACTTGACATGCGCTCGGCAAGGCAGGAGTCATCAATCGTTGCAACGTGGGCGATAGCTCGCATCGCTGCGTGTGGCGGGTTGATTCGCTACCAGTAAGACTTTTGAGCCGCTGTCAATTGTTGGCGCCACTGCTCCAGCAGCTGGTAGACCACCGGGGTGGTGTAGAGCGTGAGCCACTGGCTCGCCGCGAGGCCGCCCACGATGGCCCAGCCCAGAGGGCGCCGCAGCTCGGAGCCCTCGCCGCTGCCCAGCACCAGGGGCAGCGCCCCCAGCAGGCCGGCGAGGTTGGTCATGAGGATGGGCCGCAGCCGCAGCACCGCGGCCCGCCGGATCGCCTCGTGCGGCGCGAGGCCTTCGCGCCGCTGCATGGCCAGCGCGAAATCGATCATGAGGATGGCGTTCTTCATCACGATGCCGATGAGCAGGAACAACCCCAGCAGCGCCATCAGGCTGAACGGCGTGCCGGTGAGCCAGAGCGCCGCCAGCGCGCCGATGCCGGCCGGCGGCACGGTGGAGAGGATGGTGAGCGGGTGCAGTGTGCTTTCGTAGAGCACGCCCAGCACCAGGTACACGGCCAGCACCAGGCCCAGGATCAGCCAGGGCTGCGACCGCACGGCCCGCGCGCGCGCCGCGTCCTCGCCCGAGGGCGCGACGTGGATCGACGAGGGCAGCATCACGCGCGCCAGCACCGCGTCCAGCGCCCGCTTTCCCTGCTCCTGGGTCACGCCCGGCGCCAGGCTGTAGCCGATATACATGGCCGCGAAGAGCCCGTCGTGCCACACCTGGTCGTCCGCCAGTCCGTAGCGCCAGGTGGCGAAGGCCGTGAGCGGCACGCGGTCGCCCCGGGCCGAGCGCACCTGCACCTGCGCGAGCGATTCGGGCTGGGCGGTGAAGCGCGGGTCCAGCTCCATCACCACGCGGTACTGGTTGAGGCGGTCGTAGAGCGTGGCCACCTGGCGCTGCGAGAACGAGTTGTTGAGCACCGTCGCCACGGTTTCCATGTCCACGCCCAGGCGCCGCGCGGCCTCGCGGTCGATGTCCACCACCACCTGCTGCGCGCCGCCGTCGCTCACGGCCTGCACGTCGGTGAATTCCGGCGCCTCGCCCAGCGCCTGCGACACCTTGCGCGCCCAGGCGCGCAGCGGGCCGGCTTCGCCCGAGCGCAGGATCACGGCGCTGTCGGCCTCGCCGAACGAGAGGCTGCCGATCTGGATGTCCTGCTCGATGCTGGGGCTCAGCACCCCGCCCGGCACGGCCGGCGCCACCCGCCGCAGCCGGTCGATCACCGCCTGGGTGGGTTCGCCGCCGCGCTCGGCCAGCGGCTTCAGGCTGACGATGAAGAAGCTGTTGGCCACGCTCCCGCTGCCGCCGCTGGTGCCGGCCACGTGCGCCACGGCGGGGTCGGCCAGGATCAGGCGCCGGTAGGCCTCGATCTTGGGCTGCATGACCTGGAACGAAAAGCCGTCGTCGCCCCGGATGAAGGCGTGCACGATGCCGGTGTCCTGCCGAGGCAGCAGGATCTTGGGCAGCGCCTGGTAGAGCCACACGTTGGCGGCGATCACCCCCGCGAAGGCGAGCAGCACCACGGCCGGATGGGCGAGCGCCCAGCCCAGGCTGCGTTCATAGGCGCGGCGCAGGTCGTCCCGCATCGCCATGGCCGCCGCGCCGGCGCGCCGGCCCCAGCCCGCCCGCCCGGCCGGGGCGCGTGCCGGCCGGGCGCGCAGCCCCCAGGCGCACAGCACCGGCGTGAGGGTGACCGACACCCCCAGCGAGATCGCCACGGCGGCGGCCAGCGTGAGGGAGAACTCGCGGAAGAGCCGCTGCACCATGCCGCCCATGAAGAGCACGGCAACGAAGACGATGACCAGCGCCAGCGTCATCGCGACCAGGGTGAAGCCGACCTCGCCCGTGCCGCGCAGGGCCGCGCGCAGCGGCGAGAGGCCGCGCTCGATGTGGCGCTCCACGTTCTCCAGCACCACGATGGCATCGTCCACCACCAGCCCCGTGGCCACGATCAGGGCCATCAGCGAGAGGTTGTTGAGCGAGAAGCCCGCCCAGTGCATGGCCGCGAACGTGCCGATGAGCGAGACGGGAATCGCCACCACGGGGATGAGCGCGGTGCGCAGCCGCCCGAGGAAGGCCGCCACCACCGCCACCACCAGCCCCACGGACAGCAGCAGCGTGAAGTGCGCCTCGCGCAGCGTGGCGCGGATGCCCTGGGAGCGCTCCACCACCACCTCCAGCCGGGCGCTGGCGGGCACGAGGGTGCGCAGGTAGGGCAGTTGCGCGCGCACCGCGTCCACCGTGGCCACGATGTTCGCGCCGGGCTGGCGGCGCACCTGCAGGATCACGGCGTCGCGCTCGTTGTGGAAGCCGCTGCTGTAGCGGTTCTCGGTGGAATCGGTGACGTGCGCCACGTCGGCGAGGCGCACGGCCGCGCCGTCCCGCCAGCGCACGATGAGCGGCGCGAAATCCTGGGCGCGCGCGGGCGGCGAGTCCATCGCCAGCGGCCACTGGCGGGCGCCGTCGCCCACGGCGCCCAGCGGCTGCACCGTGGCGCTGCGCGCGATGGCCGCGCGCACGTCGTCCAGCGCCAGCCCCTGGTGGGCGAGCGCGCCGGGGTCCAGCTGCACGCGCACGGCAGGCAGCGAGGCGCCGCCCACGGACACCTCGGACACGCCCGGAACCTGCGCGAGCTTCTGCGCGAGGATGGTCGAGGCCGCGTCGTAGAGCGCGGCGGCCGGCAGCTCGGGCGAGGACAGCGCCAGCACCACCACCGGCCGCTGCGCCGCCTGGATCTTGCGGAAGCTGGGGTTGCCCTTCATGCCCGGCGGCAACTGCGAGCGCACGGCGTTGATGGCCGCCTGCACGTCGCGCGCGGCGGCGTCGAGGTCGCGGCCCAGCTCGAACTCCAGCTTCACGTCGGTCGAGCCCTGGAAGCTGGTGGAGGAGATCGCCGTCACCCCCGCGATGGCGCCCAGCGCGCGCTCCAGCGGCGCGGCCACGGTGGCGGCCATGGTCTCGGGGCTGCCGCCCGGCAGGCTGGCGCTCACGCGGATCACGGGGAAGTCCACCTGCGGCAGCGCCGCCACCGGCAGCAGGCGCCAGGCGAGCAGGCCCAGCAGCACCAGCGCGCAGGCCAGCAGGGCCGTGCCGACCGGGCGCCGCACGCACAGCCGCACCAGGCCCTTCATGGCTGCGCGGCCTCCGGCGCGCGGCGCCGGCCGAGCCGGTCGAAGAACAGGTACACCACGGGCGTGGTGAAGAGCGTGAGCACCTGGCTCACGACGAGGCCGCCCACCATCACGATGCCCAGGGGCTGGCGCAGCTCGGCGCCCGGGCCGCTGGCGAACATGAGCGGCAGCGCGCCCACCAGTGCGGCCAGCGTGGTCATGAGGATGGGCCGCAGGCGCAGCAGCGCGGCGCGGCGGATGGCCTCGTGTGCCGGGAGGCCCAGGCGGCGCTGCGCGTCGAGCGCGAAGTCCACCATCATGATGCCGTTCTTCTTCACGAGGCCGATGAGCAGCACGATGCCGATCACGGCCACCATGTCCAGCGGGCGCCCGGTGGCCAGCAGCGCCAGCAGCGCGCCCACGGCGGCCGAGGGCAGCGTCGAGAGGATGGTGACCGGGTGGATGGCGCTCTCGTAGAGCACGCCCAGCACGATGTACATGGTGACCACCGCCGCGAGGATGAGCCACAGCGTGTTCGAGAGCGATGCGCGGAACGCCTCGGCCGCACCCTGGAAGCGCACCTCGATCTGCGGGGGCAGGCCGGCGGCCGCGATCTCCGCCTCGATGGCGCGCACGGCCGCGCCCAGCGACGCGCCGGCGCCCAGGTTGAACGACACCGTGGCGGCCGGGAACTGGCCCTGCTGCGCGATCTGCAGCGGCGCGGGCTGCTGCACCACGCGCGCGATGGCGGCCAGCGGCACGCTGCGCCCGCCGGGCGTGGAGACGAAGGTGGTCTGCAGCGCTTCGAGCCCGCGCGCGTGGCGCGGATCGACCTCCAGCACCACGCGGTACTGGCTGGCCTGCGTGAACAGGGTGGCCACCTGCCGCTGGGCATAGGCGTTCTGCAGGGCCGTGGCCACGTCGGCCACGGTGAGGCCCAGGCGCGCGGCCGCATCGCGGTCCACCTCCACGTGCGCCTGGC
Organism: Paracidovorax anthurii; assembly: GCF_003269065.1. Lineage (GTDB taxonomy): Bacteria > Pseudomonadota > Gammaproteobacteria > Burkholderiales > Burkholderiaceae_C > Paracidovorax > Paracidovorax anthurii. The sequence continues at coordinate 195,591 of NZ_QLTA01000001.1, read as the reverse complement.
GTCCCTGCTGCTGCAGGTCGCTGGCCGCGTCGGCGAGTTCGCGGCGCGCCTGCAGGCGCTCGACGAGGCGCGGCACCCAGGTGTCCAGCAGGCGCGCGTCGGGCGTGGTGAGGGTGAAGAGGTACTGCGTGCGGCTCACGCGGTCCTCGATGGACAGCTCCTGCACCGGCTGGAACCAGGCGCGGATGCCCGGCACCTGCGCCGCGCGCTCGCGCAGCCGCGCCAGCAGCGCTGCGGCGTCGTCGCGATCGCCGTGGGGCCGCAGGTTGAGCAGCATGCGGCCGCTGGCGAGCGAGGCATTGCTGCCGTCCACGCCGATGAACGAGGCGAGGCTGGCCACGCCGGGCTCGCGCAGCAGCGCGTCGGCCAGGGCCTGCTGGCGCTGCGCCACCACCGGGAAGGCGCTGTCCGGCGGCACTTCGGTCACCACCTGCACGGCGCCGCTGTCCTGCACCGGAAAGAAGCCCTTGGGCACCACGGCGTAGAGGCCGGCCGTGAGCGCCAGCGTGGCGAGCATCGTGGCCAGCGTGAGGCGCTGGCGGGCCAGCACCCAGTCGATGGCGCGCGCATAGCGCGCGAGCGCGCGGTCCATGAAGCCGTCGCCGGACGCGTGCCCGGCGGCATGCGGCGCGCGCAGCAGCCGCGCGCTCATCATCGGCGTGAGCGTGAGCGACACCACGAGCGACAGGCCGATGGCCACGGCCAGCGTGAGGGCGAACTCGTGGAAGAGGCGCCCCACCACGTCGCGCATGAACAGCAGCGGAATCAGCACCGCCACCAGCGAGACGGTGAGCGACACCAGCGTGAAACCGATCTCCGAGGCGCCCTTGAGCGCCGCGCGCAGCGGGGTCTCGCCCTGCTCGCGGTGGCGGGCGATGTTCTCCAGCATCACGATGGCGTCGTCCACCACGAAGCCGGTGGCGATGGTGAGCGCCATCAGGCTCAGGTTGTTGACCGAGAAGCCCAGCAGCACCATCGCGCCGAAGGTGCCCACCAGCGAGATCGGCACCACCACAGCGGGGATGAAGGTGGCCGAGGGGCTGCGCAGGAACAGCCACGTGACGGCCACCACCAGCAGCACGGCGAAGACCAGCTCCTGCTGCACGCCGCGCACCGACGCGCGGATGCTCTGCGTGCGGTCGGTGAGCACGGCCACGTCCACGGCGGCCGGCAGGGTGGCGGTGAGGCGGGGCAGCAGCTCGCGCACGCGGTCCGCCACCTCGATCACGTTGGCGCCGGGCTGGCGCTGGATGTTGACCAGCACCGCCGGCTGCCGGTCGGCCCAGGCGGCGAGGAAGCGGTCCTCCGGGCCGGTTTCCACCGTGGCCACGTCGCCCAGGCGGATGGGCGCGCCGGCGCCGCCGGCGGGCTGCGAGGCCGATGGCGCGGCGGGCACCGCGGCGGCATCCCCGGCGGGCGCGCGCCACGCCACGATGAGGCGGCGGTAGGCCTCGGGGCTGGTGATCTGGTCGTTGGCGTCCAGCAGCGTGGTGCGGTAGGGGCCGTCGAAGCTGCCCTTGGGCTGGTTGGTGTTGGCGGAGGCGATGGCGCGGCGCAGGTCCTCCATGCCCAGGCCGTGGGCGGCCAGCGCGGCGGGGTTGGCGCGCACGCGCATGGCGGGCCGTTGGCCGCCGGCGATGCTCACGAGGCCCACGCCCGAGACCTGCGAGAGCCGCTGCGCCACGCGCGTCTCGACGAGGTCGTGCACTTCGTGCAGCGGCAGGCTGGGGGAGGTGACCGCCAGCGTGAGGATGGGGGCGTCGGCCGGGTTCACCTTGCGGTAGATGGGGGGCGCGGGCAGGTCGGCGGGCAGCAGGCTGGCGGCGGTGTTGAGGGCCGACTGCACGTCCTGCTCGGCCACGGCCAGGGAGGCGTCCAGCATGAACTGCAGCGTGATGACCGACGCGCCGTGCGCGCTGGTGGACGACATCTGCTTGAGGCCCGGGATCTGCCCGAGCCGGCGTTCCAGCGGCGCGGTGATGGCGCGGGCCGTGACGTCGGCGCTTGCGCCCGGCTGGAAGGTGAAGACCTGGATGACGGGGTAGTCCACCTGCGGCAACGCCGCCACCGGCAGCATGCGCCAGGCGATGGCGCCCGAGGCCAGCAGGGCCAGCATCAGCAGGAGGGTGGCCACCGGCCGCAGGATGAAGGGGCGCGACAGGTTCATGGCAGCGGGCGGCCTGCGCGGTCTTCAGCGGGCGGCCGATGCGCCGCCCGCCGCGGGCGCGGAGGCAGCCGGCGCGCGCTGGCGCTGCTGGAGCTGCAGGGCGGTCTGCGGCGGCTCGCCGTCCACCACGCGCACCACTTCGCGGCCGTCGCGCAGCCGGTCCAGGCCCTCCAGCACCACGGCGTCGCCCGGGGCCAGCCCTTCTTCCACCGACACGGCCCCGCCGTCGCCCGGCCCGAGCACCACGCGGCGCAGCACGGCCTTGCCGTCCCGCACGGTATAGACGTAGGGGCCCTGGCTGCCGTGCTGCACGGCATCGGCCGGCACCACCAGCGCGTCGGCCAGGGTGCGCACCTGCAGCCGCACGTTCACGAACTGCTGGGGGAAGAGCGCATCGTCGGCGTTGTCGAACCGGGCCTTCATGCGCAGCGTGCCGGTGGCGGTGTCGATCTGGTTGTCGAGCGTGGTGAGGCGGCCCGTGGCGAGCCGCGTTCTTTCCGCGCGGTCCCACACCTGCACGGCGAGCGGCTGGCCGGCGCGCAGGCTGGCGCGCACGGCGGGCAACTGCGCCTCGGGCACGGCGAAGAGCACCTCGATGGGCCGCGTCTGCGCGATCGAGACGAGGCCTTGCGTGTCGCCGGCCGCCACGAGGTTGCCCGCGTCGAGCCGGCGGATGCCCAGGCGCCCGCCCACGGGGGCCTCGATGCGCGTGTAGGAGAGCTGCAGCCGCGCCTCGTCCACCTGCGCCCGGGCCGAGGCGAGGCCGCCGCGCAGCTGCGCCACCAGCGCGTCCTGCGCGTCGAGCTGCTGGCGCGCGATGGAGTCCTGCTCCAGCAGGGTGCGGTAGCGGGCCAGATCGCGCTCGGCGTTGCGCAGCTGCGCCTGGATCTGCTGGAGCTGGCCCTCGGCCTGGGCGAGGCGCACGCGGTACGGCGCGGGGTCGATCTCCGCGAGGAGCTGGCCCGCGCGCACGTCCTGGCCTTCCTGGAACAGCACGCGCGCCAGCGTGCCCTCCACGCGGCTGCGCACCACCACGCTCTGCAGCGGCGTGACGGTGCCCACGGCCTTGATCTGCTCGGTGAGCGCGCGGCGCTGGGCTTCCACCATGCGCACGGGGATGGGGCCGCTCCAGGGGTTGGGCCCGGCTTCCGGCGCGGGGGGCGGGCGCAGGAAGGCATAGCCCGCCAGCGCGCCGAGCAGGACCACGCCCAGCAGGGCCAGCCACAGGCGGCCCGTGCGGCGGCGGGAGGAGGGGGAAGGGGGCGAAGAGGGGGCGGGCGGGTCCTGGGGGGCCATGTCAACCATGTGGCCGCATCCGCGCCGGATGCGGGAGGATGAGAGGGGCGGCATGCCGCCGGAGGTGCGCAGCGTGCCAAAACGTGCAAACGCGCGGTACGGAAAGGGCCCGCCCGCGCGGCAGGGCCGCTGGCCCCGGCATGGGCAAGGCGCGGGACGACTGTATCCGAAAGCAACCTGCCGGATGAGAATGAATGTCAACGCGTAAGGCCTTTGCCCGGGCCGCGGCGGATGCGAAAACGCCCGGGTGCTGGCGCGGCCCGGGCGTTTTCAGGGGGAGGGCGGCGGCCCGTTGCGGGGCCGCCGGCAGGTGGGCGCTCAGGCCGTGGCGAGGCGCTGCTCCAGCGCGGCCTTGGTCTGGAGCATCTCGGCCGGCAGGTGGTAGGCCAGTTGCTCGAAGTGCGCGGCGTGCAGCTTCAGCTCGTCGGCCCAGGCGGCCTTGTCGATGCTGGTCACGGTGTTGAACTGCTCGCCCGTGAAGTCCAGGCCCGTCCAGTTGATCTCGCCGTACTGCGGCGCGATGCCGAAGGCGGTTTCCTGGCCCGTGGCGCGGCCCTCGATGCGGTCGATCATCCACTTGAGCACGCGCATGTTCTCGCCGTAGCCGGGCCACACGAACTTGCCGGCCTCGTCCTTGCGGAACCAGTTGGTGGTGTAGATGCGCGGCAGCGTGGCGCCCGAGGCGGCGATCTTCTCGCCCAGGGTGAGCCAGTGCTGGAAGTAGTCGCTCATGTTGTAGCCCATGAAGGGCAGCATGGCGAACGGGTCGCGGCGCACCACGCCCTGCGCGCCGAAGGCGGCAGCGGTGGTTTCGGAGCCCATGGTGGCGGCCATGTAGACGCCTTCGGTCCAGTCGCGGGCCTCGGTCACCAGCGGCACGGTGGTGGAGCGGCGGCCACCGAAGATGAAGGCGTCGATCTTCACGCCCTTGGGGTCGTCCCAGGCGGGGTCCAGCGCGGGGTTGTTCGTGGCGGCTACGGTGAAGCGGGCATTGGGGTGGGCGGCCTTGGCGCCGGTTTCCTTGGCGATCTGGGGCGTCCAGTCCTTGCCCTGCCAGTCGATCAGGTGGTCGGGCAGCTTGCTGGTGTCTTTTTCCATGCCTTCCCACCACACGTCGCCGTCATCGGTCAGCGCGACGTTCGTGAAGATCACGTCCTTGTCGAGGCTGGCCATGCAGTTGGGGTTGGTGAGCGTGTTCGTGCCCGGGGCCACGCCGAAGTAGCCGGCCTCGGGGTTGATGGCGCGCAGGCTGCCGTCGGGCTGGGGCTTGATCCAGGCGATGTCGTCGCCGATGGTGGTGACCTTCCAGCCCTCGAAGCCCTGGGGCGGCACGAGCATGGAGAAGTTGGTCTTGCCGCAGGCGCTCGGGAAGGCGGCGGCCACGTGGTACTTCTTGCCCTCGGGGCTGGAGACGCCCAGGATCAGCATGTGCTCGGCCAGCCAGCCCTGGTCGCGGCCCATGGTGGAGGCGATGCGCAGCGCGAAGCACTTCTTGCCCAGCAGCGCGTTGCCGCCGTAGCCCGAGCCGTAGGACCAGATCTCGCGCGTCTCGGGGTAGTGAACGATGTACTTGGTCTTGTTGCAGGGCCAGGCCACGTCCTGCTGGCCGGCTTCGAGCGGCGCGCCCACGGTGTGCACGCAGGGCACGAAGTCGCCTTCCACGCCCAGCACGTCGTACACGGCCTTGCCCATGCGGGTCATGATCTTCATGTTGACGGCCACGTAGGGGCTGTCGGACAGCTCGATGCCCACGTGCGCGATGGGCGAGCCCAGCGGGCCCATGCTGAAGGGCACCACGTACATGGTGCGGCCCTTCATGCAGCCGTCGAACAGGGGCTGCAGCGTGGTGCGCATCTCGGCCGGGGCCATCCAGTTGTTGGTGGGGCCGGCGTCTTCCTTCCTGGCCGAGCAGATGTAGGTGCGGTCTTCCACGCGCGCCACGTCGGACGGATCGGACCAGGCGAGGTAGCTGCCCGGGCGCTTGGCGGGGTCGAGCTTCTTGAAGGTGCCGGCATCCACCAGCTGCTGGCAGAGGCGGTCGTACTCTTCCTTGGAGCCGTCGCACCAGTGGATGCTGGCGGGCTTGCACAGGGCGGCCATGTCGGCCACCCAGGCGATGAGGCGGGCGTTCTTGACGTATGCGGGGGCCTGGAGGTTGAGGCCTTGCATGGTGGGTGCGTTCATCGGGAGCTTCCTGAAGTTGAAAAACGGTCTTTTCAAAGGAAGCGGCCGGGGGATGGCGGCGTGGCCGCGCTGGCTCCTGAGCGCTGTCTTTGAGAAAACGGCTTGCGGCTCAGTCGGCGGGCGGAGGCGTGGGGCGCCAGGGTGGCGATTGCGTCATCCGCAGGTCGGCTGGAGATGACGATTTTATGAATCGGGCCCTTCCGTGTCTGTCGGACAGGGCGGAAATTAATGCAAAAGAAGCATGGGGTTATGTGCTGACTCAAGGGGCCGCGCGCTGCGCCACCCAGCGCTCGTGGCCCGCGCGCCGCAGCGCGCAGGCCGGGCACTCGCCGCAGCCGTGGCCCCAGGCGTGCAGCGTGCCGCGCACGCCGTGGTAGCAGGTGTGGGTGTCCTGCACGATGAGCCGCACCAGCGCGTCGCCGCCGAGCTGGTGCGCGAGCTCCCAGGTGTCGGCCTTGTCGATCCACATGAGGGGCGTGTCGATGGTGAAGCGCTGGCCCATGCCCAGCGACAGCGCCACCTGCAGCGCCTTGAGCGTGTCGTCGCGGCAGTCGGGGTAGCCCGAGAAGTCGGTCTCGCACATGCCGCCCACCAGCGTGTGCAGGCCGCGCCGGTAGCCCACGGCGGCCGCGAGCTGGAAGAACAGCAGGTTGCGGCCCGGCACGAAGGTGTTGGGCAGGCCGGCCTCGGTCATCTGGATGGCGGTGTCGCGCGTGAGGGCCGTGTCGCTGATCTGCCCGAGCACGGCCAGGTCCACCATGTGGTCGTCGCCGAGCCGTGCATCCCACGCGGGGAACTGCGCGCGCAGCGCCGCGAGCACGGTGGTGCGCGCCTGCAGCTCGACGTGGTGGCGCTGGCCGTAGTCGAAGCCGATGGTCTCCACGCGCTCGAAGCGTTCGAGGGCCCAGGCCAGGCAGGTGGTGGAGTCCTGGCCTCCGGAGAAAAGAACGAGGGCGTGACCGGCTCGCATGGGGTGTCCTTGGGGTGTGTGGAAAGTTCGAAGAAAACGCAGGCCGGCGCGCCGCCCCAAAGAAAAAGCCCCGCGGGCGCGGGGCTGTCGTCGGGGCCGCTGCCGGCGTCAGGCCATGTAGATCGCGATGAAGGCCAGCAGGAACATCAGCACACCGCCCGCCACCGGCAGCACGATGGGCATGAAGGGCACCACGGCTTCCACGCCGTCGGGGGCGTGCTGCTCGCCGGTGTGCGCGGTGGTGGTGTCGTCGTGGGCCATGGCGGTCTCCTGGGATCGGGGTGGCGTTGGGGGCGTGGTTCATTCTAGCGAGGGGCCGCGCGCGGCCCTCGCGGGTTTCTCAGTACAGGCGCCGGTCGGCCGGCGCGGGCGGCACCCACTGGTAGAGCCAGGTCTCGGTGAGCGGCGCGCCGTTCTCGCCGCGCAGGAACATGCGGATGGTGATCGGGTTGGTGCTGTCGTCCTCGGGCTTGAGGTCGAACATCGCGCGCCAGCCCTGGATGGCGTCTTGCGGGCGCGCGGAGGCGATCTCGATCTTGCCGCGGCTGGCGGTGATGACGGGCTCCACCTTGGCGCCGCGGCCCAGGGCGACGAGGTTTTCGCCCGCGAAGTCCACCGCGAAGCGCCACGAGAAGTACTTGCGCGGCTGGCCCACCACGCCGCCCAGGCCGGTCCACGTGGCCACGCAGCGGGCCAGGGGCGACTGCGCGGGCGGGTGCGCGCCCCAGAAGAGGCGGTAGCCGATCAGCAGCTCTTCGCCGGCCTGCGGCTTGCGGTCGGGGTTCCAGAACGCGACGATGTTGTCGAAGGTCTCGTCGATGGTGGGGATCTCCACCAGCTGCACGGAGCCCGCGCCCCAGTCGGCCTTGGGCTCCACCCAGAGCGAGGGCCGGCGCTCGTAGAACACGCCGTCGTCCTGGTAGTGGTCGAAGTTGCGGTCGCGCTGCACGAGGCCGAAGCCGCGCGGGCTCTGGTCGGCGAAGGCGTTGAACTGCAGCGCGGGCGGGTTGGTGAGCGGCCGCCAGACCCATTCGCCGTTGCCGCGCCACATCTGCAGGCCGTCGGAGTCGTGGATCTCGGGGCGCCAGTCGTTGGCCATGCGGCGGTCGTTCTCGCCGTGCTGGAACATGCTGGTGCAGGGCGCGATGCCCAGGCGCTCGATCTCCTTGCGCGGGTAGAGCGCGGCGTCGATCTCCATCACCTGCGTGTCGCCCGGCGTGATCGCGAAGCGGTAGGCGCCCGCGACGCTGGGCGAATCGAGCAGGGCCAGCACCACGACGGTGTTGGAGCCCGGCGCGGGCCGCTCCAGGTAGAAGGCGGTGAAATCCGGGAACTCTTCCGGGCGCTGCATGCCGGTGTCGATCGCGAGGCCGCGGGCCGAGAGGCCGTACTGCCATTCCCCGCCCACGGCGCGGAAGTAGCTCGCGCCCAGGAAGGCCGCCACGTCGCGCACGGGGTCGGTGTGGAAGTTGAGGCGAAAGCCCGCGAAGCCGAGGCTGGGCGGCAGGTCGCCGGCCTTCAGGCCGCTCTTGCCGTAGTCGAACATCTCGGGGTCGTAGGCCAGTTCCTGGGCCTGGCCGTCCGCCAGCTCGAACATGCGCACGGGCTTCTTGAAGAACAGGCCCAGGTGGAAGAACTTGGCCTGGAAGCGCAGCTTCTCGTCGGCCCACAGGGCGTGGTCGCCCCGGAACTGGATGGACTGGTACTGGTCCCAGTCGAGCTGGCCCACCGAGGGCGGGATGCTGTCCTTGGGGGGCTCGTAGGCCTTGGCGGCGAGCGCGCGGGCCTGTCCCTTGAGGGCCGCGAAATCGAAGGCCCGGGGCGCGCCCAGGGGCTTGAGGGCGGCGAAGGCCTGGGTCCAGTTCAGGCCCAGGCCGCCCGCCGTGGCCAGCGCGGCGCCGCGGCCGAGGGTGCGGAGGAAGTGGCGTCGTTGGGGTTTCTGCATGGGCCCGCAGTGTGCCGAAAACGGCGCGGCCCTGACGCAACGGCGTGTGTTTGTGCGGGCATTGGGCGCAAAAGCCGCCCGCGTCCTACATGGGCGCGGCGGTGCGGCTCACACCAGGTCGGCCTGCATGGCCGCCGCGCGCAGTTGCGCCAGCACCTGCTGCACGTGCTCCTGGCCGCGCGTCTGCAGCACGAGTTCGATCTCCACGTTCTGCGCGGACAGCATGGTGAAGGCGCGCTGGTGGTGCACCTCCTCGATGTTGGCGCCGGCCTCGGCCACGGTGGCGGTGATGCGCGCGAGCACGCCGGGCACGTCGCGCGCGCCCACCCGGATGCGCGCGAGGCGCCCCGAGCGCGCCATGCCGCGCCCGATGATCGCGGCCAGCAGCAGCGGGTCGATGTTGCCGCCGCACAGCACCAGCCCCACGCGCTTGCCGCGAAAGCGCTCCGGGTGCCGCAGCAGGGCCGCGAGGCCGACCGCGCCCGCGCCTTCCACCAGGGTCTTCTCGATCTCCAGCAGCATCAGCACGGCCTGCTCGATGTCGCCCTCGTCCACCAGCACGAGGTCGTCCACCAGCCGGGCGATCACCTCCTGCGTGATCTTGCCGGGCGTGCCCACGGCGATGCCCTCGGCGATGGTGGAGGTGCCCTGTTCGTGGTGCGTGCCCTGGATGGCGTTGACCATGGCCGGGAAGCGCGCGGTCTGCACGCCCACGATCTCGATGCCGGGCCTGAGCGCCTTGGCCGCGGTGGCGATGCCGGAGATCAGGCCGCCGCCGCCCACGGCGATGACCAGCGTGTCGAGGTCGGGCACGGCCTGCAGCATCTCCAGGCCGATGGTGCCCTGGCCCGCGGCCACGGCCTCGTCGTCGTAGGGGTGCACGAAGGTCAGGCCGCGCTCTTCGGCGAGCGCGTAGGCATGCGCGCGCGCCGCCTCCAGCGTGTCGCCGTGCAGCACCACTTCGGCGCCGAAGCCGCGCGTGCGCTCCACCTTCACGCCGGGCGTGAAGCGCGGCATGACGATCACGGCCTGCAGGCCCAGGCGCTGCGCGTGGTAGGCCACGCCCTGGGCGTGGTTGCCGGCGCTCATGGCGATCACGCCGCGCGCGCGCTCGGCCTCGGAGAGCAGCGCGAGCTTGTTGCAGGCGCCGCGCTCCTTGAACGAGGCGGTGAACTGCAGGTTCTCGAACTTGAGGAACACCTGCGCGCCCACGATCTGCGAGAGCGTGCGCGATTCGACGCAAGGGGTGTCGAGCACCTGGCCCTGGAGGCGGGCGGCGGCGGCCTGGATGTCGGGGAGGGTGAGCATGGGCGCCATTGTGGCGCGTGCCGCGGGCCGGAATGCCCGGTGGCTTCGCCGGGGCGTGGCTTCGCGCGGCGGGACGGGGTTTCGCGCGCGCGGTGCGGGCGGGTGGGCAAACGGGCATCGTCCGGTTTCATCATTCCCTTGCGCCCCTGCCCTCGGAGCCCTTCATGCCTGTGATCCGGTCCGGCCTGCCGGCCGCCCCGAGCCCCGCGCGGCCGCGCGATGCCCAGGGTTCCGTTCCCGCGCCGGCTGCCGGCCGGGGCTCCGCGGCCGCGCTGGCCACGGGCTTTCCGCCAGGGGCCGCGCGCGCTCCCGCGGCCGCTGCGGCCGGGGGGCGGCCGCGCGCGGACGGCGCATGGGTGCAATCCGCGCTGGGCGAGATGGCCCGGCACTCCGCGGTGCTCCATGATCGCTGGCTCAAGAAGCCGGCATCCGAGCAGTACCTCTATGCCAAGCGGCTCGCGCCCGAGCAGCGCGCCCGCCTGGAGGCGGCGCTGGAGCAGCGGTTCCGGCAGGCCGCCGACCCCGGGGAGCGCGTCGAGGCGATGACGCTGTGGCTATCCGTGCAGCATGCCCGCCTGCGCACCCACACGGCCGAGCACCGCAGCGCCCACCACTGGTCGCAGGCGCACAACATCGTGCGCACGCTGGGCTCGGGGCTTTGTTCCGCCACCACGGTGGCGCAGCGGATGGCCGACAGCCGCAGCGACTACTACGACTCGATGCTCCGGCCGGAGTACCGCACGGCGCTCAACCACCTGCTGCGCGTGATCGGCGATGCCGCGCTGGACCCGGCGCTGCGCGAGGCCGCGCACCAGGCGCTGCTCTACCACTGCGAGACCGAGGGCACCATCGCTCCGGCGCATGCGCGCAGGCTGCGGCAGGACGGCATCGCCGCGCTGGCGGAATCGGGCTACCAGGTCACGGACGAGGCGTTCCTGAGCCGCTGGGAACGGCGTTTCGTCGCGCGGCATCCCGGTGCCGTGCCCGGCGGCACGGCGCCGTCGCTCGGCGAGGCGTTGCGGGCCGCGCTGGCCGAACCGTTACCCGAGCGGCGCGCGGCCGCCGTGAAGGCGCTGATGAAGGATGCGGGGACCGATGCGCTGGAGGCAGCGCAGGCGCAGGTCCTGGCCGGCATGGAGGCCCCGGAGGACCGCGATGCGGCGCTGTCGGTCCTGGGGCATGCGCGGCGGCTGCTGCGCCAGGAGGCCGAGCTGGAGGACGATGTCGCGCAGGCGCGCCCGCTGGCGGAGACGGCCGGGCAATGGATGGACGCGCCCGTGCCGGAGATCGCGGCGTTTGGTGGGGAGACCTATGCATCGTCGTTCTCGCGGCTGCTGGAGCGGCGGCGCCCGTCCGCGCTCGCGCTGGCCGATCCCGATGGCCGGGGGCGGGTGATCCTGGAAGAGGGCCGCGAGGTGATCCGGGCGGTGTGCGAGGACAGCGACTTGCGGGCCCGGGTGTTCGCGATGTCCGAGAACGCGCTGGGCACCTGCGGCGACAACGTGGCGGCAGGGTTCGCCGCCATCGTGCTCGCCGTGCGCACCCACGACATGGCGCGTGCCATCCGCGAGGGCCGTGTCGATGCCGCCGGGCTCGGGGATTGGGCACGGCGCCAGTTCCGGCTGAACGCGCTGGAAACCGAGGTGCACCAGTTCATCCAGCGCGCCCGGCAGTTGCAGGGCCTGCCGGAGGACATGGCGGGCCAGCTGGACCGCGAGGCGATGGAGACCCTGCTGCACGCCCAGGTGGCGCTCAAGGATGCGCTGGGCCTGCCCGACAGCGTCCCCGCCGAAATGGCCTATGCGCCCGAGAGCGTGCTGACGCCCACCGACCTGGCGCTGATCGCCGGCCGCGTGCTGGAGGCCGAGGCCGATCCCGGCACGCTGGGGCCGTACCTGCTGTCGCTCGATATCTGGCGCGACGGCATGCGCCAGCTGCACCCGGAGTCTTTCGCGGAACTGGATGCGAAGTTCGACCAACATGAGTTCCACGACCGGGAACTGCCGCCCGATGGCGATGCCCACGTGGAAGAGCGCGTGGCCTACAACGTGGCCGCGGCCGACTTCGTTCGCAGCAAGTCCGAAGAGGAGAGCGCGCTGCTGCTGAAGCTGGGTGGCATGCCGGCCTGAGTTTCAGAAATCCACCGTGGCCGACACCTGCAGCGTGCGCGGCGCGCCCTGCAGCAGGGTGCCCCAGGTGGACGCGCCCGCCCAGTAGTCGCGGCCCGTGGCGTTGCGCACGATGGCGCGGAAGGTGGTGTCGCGGTCGGCGATGCGCGCGCGCCAGCGCAGGCCCAGGTCCAGCGTGGTCCAGGCGGGCAGGCGCTGGGTGTTGGCGGCGTCGGCGAACTGCGCGCCGGTGTGCTGGGCCGCGGCCGTGAGCGTGAGGCCCGGCACGGCGGCGGCGTCCACCTCGGCCTGCAGCGTGAACTGCGCGCGCGGCACGCCCACGGCGGTGCGCCCAGCCGTGGCCGGGTTGCCGGTGCGCGTGAGTTCGGCGTCGATCCAGGTGGCGCCGCCGTGCAGGCGCCAGCCGCCGGGCAGCGCGCCGTAGGCGGTCAGCTCCAGGCCGCGGTTGCGCTGCTCGCCGGCCACCGTGAAGCGGTTGTCCACCAGCAGGCCGCTGGGCTTGCGGATCTGGAACAGGCTGGCCGTGGTCATGAAGCGGCCGTGGTCCACCTTCACGCCGATCTCGCGCTGGCGGGCCTTGTAGGGCGCGAACACCTCGCCCGTGTTGCTGGCGGTGCCGGGCGCGGTGTCGCCCTTGCTCAGGCCCTCGATGGCGTTGGCGTAGAGGGAGACGCCCGCCCAGGGCTTGAACACGAGGCCCGCCATGGGCGTGGTGGCGCTTTGCGCATAGGTGCCGGTGCGCACGCCCGTGGCGTCGAAGTTGTCCGAGCCCACGTGCTGGCGGCGCACGCCCAGCACGGCGATGAGGCGCTCGTCCAGCAGGCCGATGGTGTCCGAGAGCGCGACGCCGCGCAGCTGGTTGCCCGAGCGCTGCGGCGTGGCGGCCGGCGCGGCCACCGATTGCGCGGGCCGATCGATGGGCGCGTAGAGGTTGGACGTGTAGGCGCTGCCGGACACGGAGCCCATGCGGTAGCGGTCCTCGTAGCGGCTCCACTGCAGCGCGACCTGGTGCGAGGCGCCGCCCGTGGCGAAGCGGCCGCGCAGGCCGGCCTCCTGCGCCTCGCGGCGCACGTCGAAGCGGGCGCGCGTGGGGGTGACGCGGGTGTCGCCCGCCGTGTTCACGATGGTGGGGGTGTTGAAGAGGCGGTCCACGTCGGACTGCGCCGTGCCCGCGCTCGCGAACAGCGAGAGCTGGGGATGCAGCGCGTGCTGCACGCGCAGCAGGGCGGATTTCTCGGTGCTGTCGTACCACTCCCAGCGCTGGGTGATGTTGCGCCGCGCGTCGGGCGCGGCGGGCACGGGCACGCCGGCGGCCAGCGCGGGGCGGCGCGTGGGGGCGTCCACGGCCTCGCGCTGGTGGATCAGGTCCAGCGTGGCCTGGGTGCGCTCGCCGGTGTAGTCGAGCGACAGCGCGCCCAGCGTGGCGCCGCGGTGCTGGTGGTCCAGGGGCGTGTCGCCGGTGCGGCGGCCGCCGTTGAAGCGCACCCCGAACGCGCGGCCCTCGCCGAAGCGGCGCGCGAAGTCCACGTGGCCGCCGGCCTGCGAGCGCGTGCCGGCGTCGGCGCGCAGGCGCAGCAGGTCTTCGGCGGCGCGCTTGGGCACCACGTTGATGCCGCCGCCGATGCCGCTGTTGGGCGACATGCCGTAGAGCATGGCCGCCGGGCCCTTGAGCACTTCGACGCGCTCGGCGTAGTCGGTGAGCAGGCGGTAGTTGGGCGCCACGCCGTACAGGCCGTCGAAGGCCACCTCGCCGATGTTGTTGTCGCCGATGGCGAAGCCGCGGATGAAGAAGGCGTCGGCCACGTCGCCGCCGGGCGCGGCGCTGCGCACCGAGGGATCGGCGGCGAGCGCGTCGGCCACGGTGGTGGTCTGGCGGTCTTCCATGGCCTGGGCAGTGATGCTGGTGACGTGGAAGGGCGCGTCCATCGCGTCGGTCTGGCCCAGCAGGCCCAGGCGCGCGCCGCGCGCCACCTGGCCGCCGGCATAGGCGCCCGGCAGCGCGTCCGGCCCGGCGGTGGCGGTGGCGGCGACCGTTACCTCCCGCAGCACCGTGGCGCCGCGCGGCGGCAGCGCGGGGGCCGCCTCGGGCGTGCGGCGCAGGGAGTAGGCGCCGTCCTGGCCCGGCACGGCTTCCAGGCCCGTGCCGCGCAGCAGCGCGGCGAGCGCGCCGTCCACCGTGCGCGCGCCCTGCACGCCGGGCGTTTCCAGGCCCGCCGCCAGGGCGGGGTCGAAGGTGATGAGCGTGCCCGATTCCCGGCCGAGGCGGTTCAGGGCCGCGGCGAGCGGGCCCGGGCCGATGGCGTAGGCGCGGGGGGCGCTGTCCCCGGCCGTGGGCGCGGGCTGGGCGAGGGCTGCGGCGGGCGCGAAGGCCCCGAGGGCGGCGAGGCACAGCAGGCGGGCGGCGAGGGGCAGGGGAGCGAGCGGGTGGCGGAGGCGCGGCGCGGAGGTCATGGAGGTGCGGGGCGGATCGGAGGGGCATCGACGGGCGGTGCCGTCGGGCGGCGAGGCCCCGCAGTGCGGGGCTTCTCCTGGCATGACACGCGAGGGCCGGAAAATGGCCACCCCGGGCAGGATTTGAAGCCGGGATGGTTCCATGTCGCCGTGAAATATGGAGAGTTTGCTATTAAATGTGTAGCTATTCGGTCCTGGCCGGAAGGGCGTGCCGGTCAGCCCGCCCGCCGTGCCACGGTCACCCACCAGCGCGAGCGGCTGCGCACCTCCACCGGCAGCGAGCGCGTGAGCGCGGCCAGTACGCGGTCGGTGTCGTCCAGCGGGTAGGTGCCCGACACGCGCAGGCCGGCGGCCTCGGGCGCGCAGCGCAGCACGCCGGGGCGGTAGCGGCCCAGCTCGGCGAGGAAGTCGGGCAGGGCCATGTCGTCGGCCACGAGCATGCCCTCGCTCCAGGCGGCCGCGCCTTCGCGCAGAGGGGCGGCCGGCGATGCCTGCGTGGCGCTGAAGGCCGCCTCCTGCCCCGCGTGCAGCACCAGGGGCGGTGCCTGCGCGCCGCGCGGCTGCAGTTCCACCGCGCCGCCCAGCACGGCGACGGCCGTCAGGCCATCCCGCTGGCGCACGGTGAAGCGCGTGCCGATGGCGCGCACGGTGCCCTCGGCGGTCTGCACGCGCAGCGGGCGCGCGGCATCCGGCGCGCTTTCGATCAGGATCTCGCCCCGGCGCAGCACGATGCGGCGCTCGATGGCGCCGTAGCGCACATCCACGGCCGAGGCCGTATCCAGCTGCAGCCGCGTGCCGTCGGCAAGCACGGTGTGCCGCCGCTCGCCCGTGGCGGTGGAGAGGTCGGCCGCGAGCGCCTGCCAGGGCGCGGTCTGGCGCGCGGCCAGCAGCGCGCCCGTGCCCGCCGCCAGCAGCACCGCCAGCCGGGCCGCCGTGCGGCGGCGCGCGGCCCCCGGGGCTGCCAGCGCATGCAGCGCGGCGCCGGGGGGCGTCTCGCGCAGCCGCGCGTCCATGGCCGCGATGCGCTCCCAGGCCAGGGCATGGGCGGGGTCGGCGTCCAGCCAGTCGCGCCAGCGCGCGTGGGTGGCGGGCGCGGCGGCCGAGCCCTCGGGCGCATCGTCCAGCGCCAGCAGCCAGGCCACGGCCTGCCGGGCCACGGCGGGGCTCACGGCCGGGGCCTCAGGCCGCATCGCCGGCATCGCCGGCATCGCCGAAATAGCAGCGCTCGGCCGCCGCCGCGAGGTGCCGGCGCACGCTGGTGCGCGAGAGGCCCAGGCGCGCGGCGATCTCCTCCTGCGTCAGCTCCTCCAGCCGCCAGAGCAGGAAGGCGCGGCGCGCCACCACGGGCAGGCCGTCCAGCAGGCGGTCGATGGCGACGAGCGTCTCCAGCACCATCAGGCGCGCGTCGGGCGGCGGCGCCACGGGCTCGGGCAGCGTGGCCAGGGCCTCCAGGTAGGCGCGCTCGATCTGCCGGCGGCGCAGGTGGTTGGAGAGCAGGTGCTGGGCGATGGTGGTCAGGTAGGCGCGGGGCTCGGCCAGCGATTCCACGGGCGTGCCGCGCGCGCACAGCACCCGCACGAAGGTGCTCTGCGCCAGGTCGGCCGCGTCCCAGGCGCAGCCCAGCTTGCGGCGCAGCCGCGCGACGAGCCAGCCATGGTGCTGCAGGTAGAGGGCGTGCACCGCATTCCCGGAGGCGGTGGGAGCGGGGGTGGACATGGGGTGGGCGGGCGCCGCGGAAGCAGGGCTCAGATGCGAATGGATCGCATTCTATGGCGGCACGGGGCGCGCCGGCGGGCCGCGAGGGCGGATTCCGCGGCGCAGGCCGCCCCCGTCAGCGCCGCTTGCGGCCGCGTGCCTTGTTGGTGGGCTGCGAGGTCTTGCGCTCCTCGGCCTTGGCGGCGGCATCCGCCAGGTACTGGGTGGTGAATTCCTTCAGTTGGGGCTTGATCTTCTCTTTATGGTCGCTCAGTTGCTGCATCACCCGCAGGCAGGTCGCGAGGAAGGCGCGAGCCTCGCTCTTCATGGCATCGTCGCCGAGTTTTGCGAGGAGGTCCTTCTTGTGCTTCTCCAGCAGCTCGGTGTAGGTCTTCACCGTTTCCGTGCTGCCGATCAACTGGCGCACGTGGGATGCGCTGGCCTGGGGATTGCCGATGAAGCGCTCCAGCCAGTCGGCCGTGAGCTGGCTGACGGTGATGTCCATTTCCTTGCTGGCGCGCCACGACAGCCGCTCCAGGCTGGCCTTGATGGCACTCAGTTCCGCGTCCGTTCCCTGCGTATCGCCCGAGGCCGCGCGCTCCGTCGCCAGGTTGTCCTCCAGCCGCTTGATCCCCGTTTCGATGGTCGTCAATGCTTCCTCGTACGGCTTGCTGATGGCGTGTACGGCATCCTGGAACTCGTGGTGTGCGAGCCGCTCCTGCCCGTGAATCTGCAGGGCTTTCTTCTGGCCTTCGAAGATCAGCCCCAGAGCCCGCAGGCTCAGCTCCGCCTGGGCCGCCGTGCGTTCGGTGTAGCGGTTGTTGGCCCCGGCATCGTCGATCTGGTGGCGGGCCTTCTTCGAGCTGAAGCCGGCGCTGGCGGCGAGCTGGTCGCTCAGGGCATCGACCGCGTGCGTGCTCGACAGGCGGGCCCTGTCCGCGAAACCGGCCGCCAGCGCGGGCCGGTCCGCCGCGCTGGCGATGGCCAGGGCGGCCGAGGCGTCCTGGAAGACGGTGAGCAGCGTGTCGGTGGCCTCCGCCGCGAAGAGGATCTCGCTGATCGCCGCGCGGGTTTCGCGGTGGATCTGCGCCAGCTGCGCCGGCGTGTCCCGCGGCAGCTCCGCGGAGGCCTGCCGCATCTCCCGCGCGCGCCGGGCCGTGGCGCGGACCGTGGCTGCGAGCGCCGCGTCCTCGGAGGTGGTGGCGTCCATGGCCGACGCGGTCGTGGACGAGGACGCGCCCGTGCCGGCCGCCTGCAGTCCCGAGGGGCCTGTCTGCAATGGCAGTCCGAAGCCGATGGCGTGGGCCGAGGACAGCAGGGTTCCCACGCGCTCCATCGCCGTGTTGATGCCGCTCCATTCGGTCTGGTCCAGGGCGTTGACGGCCTCGATCTCCAACTCGATCGCCTTTTCCAGCGCCTCCATGCGCGCGGCCCCGCAGAGGTCCGCCAACGGGCGCATGGCGGGCGCCAGCTCCCCCTGGCCGGCCTGTCGGACCTGGCGCTCGGTCGCCTGCAGGCGCGCCGCGTGTTCCACGGCCTCGGCGGGTGTTCCGGGCACGTGGACCATGTCGTCGCAGGCCTGGGCGATGGCGGTGCACACCTGCGCGCACTGCTCCAGCGAGAGGGGGGCGAGGCGGGGGTGGACGCCCGACTGCTCCAGCCACGCCAGGGCGCTCCGCGCCGTGGAGGCCAGCTCGGGAAGGGCTTGCCGGACCGCGGCCTGCATGTCCTCGGGCCCGGTTTGCGCGATCCGCAGCAGGCCGATGCCCCGCTGGATGAGGCTGTCGAGCGACTGGTTCAGGGCGGCCCGCGCCTGTGCCGAGGCCTGTTCCCGGGCCGGGGCGATCCGGGCCTGCAGGCCGTCGAGGGTCTCGCGGGAGGTTTCGCGCTGCGCGGGGGTCCACTGCGCGGCGCGGGCGTCCAGCATGCGGCTGAAGTCGTCCGCGCACTGCAGGGCGAGGTTCAGGTCGTGGAACACGTCCAGGGTGTGCCGCCACGGCATGTCCGGCGCCGTGTCCTGCCGCGCGGCGGCGCGGGCCTGCATCTCTTCCACGGCCATCATCAGGGGCTCCATGGCCTGGTGCAGCGCGGCTTCGCGGCGCTGGGTCGCGCGGTCTTGCAGGGCTGGCAGGTCGGTCAGCGCCTCGGCCACCGGCGCGGCCAGGGCCGGCGCTTCCGGTGGGTGCCCCCAGGCGGCCAGCAATGCCCGGGCGGCTTCCTCCAGCGCGGTGCCGGACTGGGCGACGTGCGCGATCCAGGCCTCCTCGATGGACGTGGGCCGGCTGGCGTTGCTGCCCGGCGGCGCCAGCGTGGCGGGGGCGTGGTGCGGCTTGCCGCTCTGTTGGATCTGCTCCAGATCGCCCTGGATGGACTTGCCCACGCGCGCCAGCGCCTGGCGGAGCGCCTGGTCGATTTCCGCGAGGCCCGGAGGCAGCGCGTCCAGGGGCTCCTGCGCGCGCAGGGCCCGGGCTTCGCGCAGATGGCCGGCCGCCTCGTCCTGGACGCGCGACTGGCCCGCTGCCCCCACCCGGAAGCACTGCAGCAGGAGCAGGAGGCCGCGCAGGGTCTTCTCCTGCGCCCGCAGGCGGCATGCCATGGTCTGGAAGTGCTGCAGTTGCAGATCGAGCAGGTCGGGGCCGGCGTGCGGCAGGAGCAGGTCGCGGGCGGAGAGCGTCGCGCCGTAGTGCTCCACCGCGGCATCCCAGGCGTTCGCGGCCGCCTCCAGGCGCACGACGGCCTGCGAGGCGTCCATGAAGCCGTTGTGCCGGTTGTCGAAGGTGGGCACGAGGGCGCCGGAGATGTCCTTGCCCGTGGGGACCGTGGCGCGCTCGGCCGCCTGCCAGGCCGTCTGCATGGCCTGCTCCACCATGGCGTTCAAGGCCTCGGTCGTGTGCGCGCCCGCCAGGGCCTGCGTGAGTTCGGCGATCCGGGCCTGGCGCGCGGCCTGGATCGCGCTGTCGTCGATGACGATGTCGAGTTCCATGTCGGAATCCGAATCCGAATCGGTGTCCATCGCCTGGGCCGCGTCGTCCGTCGCCTCGTCGGCCTGGTGGCGCAGCAACGCCTGCAGCCGTTCCGTGGAGCTGGAGGTGCCGAGTTGCGTTCGCCGGGGCGCCAGCGGGGAATCCGGCGGCGTCGGCGTGCCCGGCCGGGAGGGCAGCGCGCCGCGCAGCGGGTGGGGCGATGGCGGGCGCGGCCCCGGGCTGCCCGGGGTCTCCTGCGCCGGAAGGGCCCCGGGGTGGTCCAGGCCTGCGCGGGGAGAAGAGGGGCGGGAGGTGATGGGAAGCATGGCGCGTCTTTCTCGGGGGCGGTGCGGAGCCGGCGGCGTGGCACTGCATGGTGTGCCTGCCGCGTGCGGCGCAGCGGGGGCGGCGCGAAGGGCTGCGCCATGGCGCGAAGCGTGCCCCCGGCCTGCCTTCTTTCGCAAGGCAGCGATGCCTTTCGCGGGGGGCCGGGGCCGTGCGGCCCGGCGGCGCGAGCATGGGCCCTTTTTGACAAGGGAGTTTTTGCCATGACCCTCAACGTTTCCACGCCCGCGTCTGCGCGCCGCGCCACCATGCCGCCGCCGGAGCATGGCTCCGCATCTTCGGCCTCCACCGGCGAGGTCTCGCCGCGAGGCTCCGCGCGGCATGCCGACCACGCGCTGGCCGGGTCGCCGCGCGGTCGTTCGGCGTCGATCGATTCGCCCGCCGCGCGTGCGCGTTCCGCGAGTCCCCAGCGCACCGCGCCGCATGCGCCCAGCCTGCGGCCGGCGCAGGAGCGGGTCAGGAACCTGCTGAAGGCGACGGCCGAGGAGCAGCTCCAGCAGGCCGAGGCCATGACGGCTGCGCAGCGCACCGAGGTGGAAACGGAGGTGGCAACGCACCTCAAGGGCGGCACTTCGGTGGAGCCCCAAAAGGCGATGGCATTGTGGACGGCGGTACAGACGGCGCGGCTGGGGTCGGAGGCGATGATCGAGGTCCCGGCTGGATGGGCCCGCAGCGAGGTGGCCAAGGGCATCGACAACCTGATGCAGGCGATGACCGATCCGATGTTGGACGGGGAACTGCGCAAGACCGCCGCCGATGAGCTGGGCAAGCACTTCGGAGAAAAAGGACCAGGGCCGTTCCTGGGGGCGATGGGCTACACGATCCAGCTGGGCGAAGTTCCCCCGTCTGAACTGGCATTCGCGGCGCAGGTGCGGACCGCGATTGCGGACACGAACGACGAGGCAACGGTTGTTGCACAGATCGACGACGCGCTGAAAAAGCATGGCGCGCCTGAGCAGTTGCTGCCGCTGCTGGGCGCCGGCGCCGCATCGTCCGAAGAGGCCAACGCGACTTTCATGAAGTACATGACTGCATTGCAAGCGATCTAGGCTGCTGGCGCGGCGCGGCTCACCCCGAAAACGCCCGCTCCAGGATCGCCCCGGTGTCCATCGCGCGCGTGTCGATGGCGCCCACCACGCGCCCCGCGCCGCCGTCCGCCAGCCGCGTGGCGATGAACGCGTCGGCCACGGCGTCGGGCGCGTGGCGGCGCAGCAGGCAGGCCTGGGCGGCCAGCACGAGGCGCTGCGCGAGCACGCGGCCCAGGGCTTCCAGCCCCTCGGGCGGCGCCAGCAGGACCGCCTGCAGGTCGCGCAGCGCGGCGGCGATGCGCGGCTCGCCCTGCGCGGCCGGGGCCAGCTCGTCCAGCAGCGCGAGCGCGGCCTCGGGCTCGCGCGCCAGGGCGCGCAGCACGTCCAGGCACATCACGTTGCCCGAGCCTTCCCAGATCGAATTCACCGGCGCCTCCAGAAAGAGCCGCGCCAGCGTTCCCTCGCGCACATAGCCGTTGCCGCCGAGCACCTCCATGGCCTCGGCGGTGCATTCCACGCCGCGCTTGCACACCCAGAACTTGGCGGCCGGCGTCACGATGCGCTTCCAGGCCCGCTCCGCCGGGCTGTTGTCCTGCTCGAAGGCCTCGGCCAGGCGCAGCAGCAGGGCGAGCGCGGCCTCGCTCTCCAGCGCCAGATCGACCAGCACGGCGCGCATCAGCGGCTGATCGGCCAGGGCCTTGCCGAAGGCGTGGCGGCGGCGCGCGTAGGCGATGGCCTGCACGGTGGCCTGCCGCAGGATGGCCGCGCTGCCGGCCACGCAGTTCAGGCGCGTGATGGTGGCCATCTCGATGAGGGTCGGGATGCCCCGGCCTTCCTCACCCACCAGCAGGCCCCAGGCGTCGTGGAATTCCGCCTCGCTGCTGGCGTTGCTGCGGTTGCCCACCTTGTCCTTGAGCCGCTGCAGGTGCACGCCGTTGAGCGTGCCGTCGGGCCTGCGGCGCGGCACGTAGAAGCACGCGAACGGGCCGCCCTCGCCGGTGCGCGCCACGACGAGGTGCGCATCGCTCTGGGGCGCCGAGAAGAACCACTTGTGGCCGCGCAGCAGGTATTCGCTCCCCCGGCCGCCCGCGTCCGCGGGCGTGGCGACGGTGGTGTTGGCGCGTACGTCCGATCCGCCCTGCTTCTCGGTCATGCCCATGCCGAGCCAGATGCTGGCCTTGTCCCGCGCCGGCACGTCGCGCGGGTCGTACTCGCGGGCGTGCAGCCGGGCGCCGAGCAGCTCCCAGAGCGCGGGCTCCCGGCGCAGCAGCGGGATGGCGGCCTGCGTCATGGTGGCCGGGCAGAGCGTGCCCTGCTCCACCTGCGCGTGCAGGTAGAAGCCCGCCGCCCAGGCGCTCCAGCGGCCGCGCCGCTCGCCCTCGAACGGCATCGAGACCAGCCCCTGCGCGCGGTAGAGCGCCATGAGCGCGTGCCATGCGGGGTGGAACTCCACGTGGTCGATGCGCCGCCCCCGGCTGTCGAAGCGGTGCAGCTCGGGCGCGTGGCGGTTGGCCTGCTCGGCCAGCGCGAAGGTCTCGGCCGTGCCCAGCCGCCGCGCATAGGCGCCGAGGGCGGGCAGGTCGCCCTCGGCGCCCGCGCGCTGCAGGCCTTCCAGCAGGGCGGCATCGGTGGCGAGCAGGTCGTAGCCGGTGATTTCCGGGTACTGGTTGAAGACCTCGTGGGTGGCGTGGGCCGGGGCCATGGGCGTGTCCTCCGCTGGCGGCGCGCGGTGCGCGAAGGCGCCATGGTGCTCCCGGTTCCGCGAACTTGCACGCCCGGGGCGGTGCTTTGTCGCATTTTTGAAGCCAGAAGGGCTCCATGTCGCCGTCTTTGCTACGTTGTTTGCTATATCTTTAGGAGTGAATGGCGGAACCCACGGTGCTCATGGGGCCGGAGCGGACGCGGCCACCTCGCGCAGCGCGCGCAGCATGCTGGCCACGGCGGCGCGGTCGGTGGTGTTCTCGCGCCAGTACATCGACACCGAGCCAAAGCCCGACAGCCGCACCGGCAGCACGCGCAGCGCGCCCAGCTGCGAGAAGCGCAGCGCCGCGCGGTGCGAGGCCATGCCGATCATGTCGCTATGGCCCAGCAGCGTGAGGTTGAGCGTGACGGAGTTCGACTCCACGGTGTCGCGCGGCACCGCGTGCCCGGCCGTGGCGAGGGCGTTCTCCAGCGCGTTGCGGATCGGCGTGCCCCGGGGCCAGACGAGCCAGCGGTAGGCCATGAGGTCGTCCCAGCCCGGCTCGCCCGGCTGCCGGAACAGCGGGTGCTGCGGCCGCGCCACGAGGTGGATGGGCTCCATGTAGAGCATCTCGGCGTGGATGTGGGTGTCGTGCAGCTCGGGCGCCGAGCGGCCCACCACCACGTCGAGCTCGCCGGTGGCGAGCTGCTGCATGAGCACGTTCATGGTGCTCTCGGCCAGCCGGATGCGCGCGCGCGGCAGCCACTCCAGCAGGCGCAGCACGGCCATGGGCACCACGTCGGAGGCCGAGGCGCCCGAGGTGCCCACCACCACCAGGCCGCTGCCGCCCTCGCGCAGCGCGTGCATGTCGTCGCGCGCGCTGTCCAGGTGCGCCTCGACGCGCCGCGCGTGGGCGATCAGCGCCTCGCCCTGGGCCGTGGGCTTGAGCCCGCGCGCGTGGCGCTCGAAGAGCGGCACGCCGATGTCCTCCTCCAGCTCCTTGAGCCACTTGGAGAGCGCGGGCTGCGCGGTGTTGAGCGCCTGCGCCGAGCGGCTCATGTTGCCCGTCTGCGCGAGGCTCAGGAGCATCTGCAGGTGGCGCAGCCGCAGGCGGTGGGTCCAGTCCATGGGGGGTGGGGGAAAGATGGCTATATCCGGAAATATATGGATAAGACCAAAAAATGATTTTACGGACTATCCCTGCCTTCGAATAATCCGCCCATCGCGCCATGCACGGCCCCGCAAGAAGGGCCCATGGCATGGGAATCCCCCAGAGACAGGAGACAAGGCATGGATGCCACCACCCTTTCCCCCCCGGCGGCGCAGGCCGGGGCCCGCCCCGACCGGCAGGCCTACTACGACCGCATCGCCCGCCAGGGCCTCGCCCCGCTGTGGGAATCGCTGCACAGCCTGGTGCCGCGCGAGCCCCGGCCCCAGGCCGTGGCGGCCCTCTGGCGGTACGAGGACGTGCGCCCGCTGGTGATGCAGGCCGGCGAGGTCATCAGCGCCGAGGAGGCCGTGCGCCGCGTGCTGATCCTGGAGAACCCGGGGCTCGCGGGCCGCGCCAGCATCACCTCCACGCTCTACGCCGGGCTGCAGCTCATCCTGCCCGGCGAGGTCGCGCCCAGCCACCGCCACACGCAGTCGGCGCTGCGCTTCATCGTCGAGGGGCGGGGCGCCTACACGGCGGTGAACGGCGAGCGCACCACCATGCGCCCGGGCGATTTCATCATCACGCCCTCGTGGACCTGGCACGACCACGGCAACCCGACGGTGGAGGAGGGCGGCGAGCCCGTGGTGTGGCTCGACGGGCTGGACATCCCGCTGGTCCGGTCCCTGGACGCGGGCTTCGCCGAGAACTATCCGCAGGCCGTGCAGCCGCTCGCGCGGCCCGAGGGCCGCAGCCTCGCCGCCTTCGGCCATGCCATGGTGCCCGTGCGGCACCGCGCGGCCGACCCGGCATCGCCGCTCTTCAGCTACCCCTACGAGCGCAGCCGCGAGGCGCTGGACCAGCTCTTCCGCCAGGGCGAGCTGGACGCATGGGACGGCGTGAAGCTGCGCTACGCCAACCCCGCCACGGGCGGCTGGCCCATGCCCACCATGGCCACCTTCCTGCAGCTCCTGCCCGCGGGCTTCCAGGGCCGCACCTGGCGCAGCACCGACGCCACCGTCTTCAGCGTGGTCGAGGGCCAGGGCACGGCGCGCATCGGCGAGCAGACCTTCCAGTTCGGCCCGCGCGACACCTTCGTCGTGCCCTCGTGGGCGCCGGTGCAGCTCGCCGCCACGCAGGACGCGGTGCTCTTCAGCTACTCCGACCGCCCCGTGCAGGCGGCGCTCGGCCTGCTGCGCGAAGAGCGCGCCTGAACACCATCCGTTCCCCATCGTCATCCCCTGAAACAGAAAGCAAAAGAACCATGGCCTTCGTCTTCCCCGCGCCCGCCCCCGTCGCCGTGCCCGTCGCCGGCACGGGCGACCATTTCGCCGTCCGCCGCGTGTACTGCGTGGGCCGCAACTACGCCGCCCACGCGCGCGAGATGGGCTTCGACCCCGACCGCGAGCCGCCCTTCTTCTTCTGCAAGCCCGCCGACGCGGTCGTGCCCGTGGCCCCGGGCGAGACGCTGCGGCTCGCCTACCCGCCGCGCACCGGCAACTACCACTACGAGGCCGAGCTGGTCGTGGCCATCGGCCGGGGCGGCAGCGACATCCCGGTGGCCACGGCGCTGGACCACGCCTGGGGCTATGCCGTGGGCCTGGACATGACGCGCCGCGACCGCCAGATGGAGATGCGCGAGATGGGCCGGCCCTGGGAGATCGGCAAGGCCTTCGACCAGTCGGCGCCCATCGGCCCGATCCACCGCGCCAGCGACGTGGGCCACTTCGCGCAGGCCGGCATCTGGCTCACCGTGAACGGCGCCGACCGCCAGCGCAGCGACGTGTCGCACCTCATCTGGTCGGTGGCCGAGACCATCGCCGATCTCTCCACCTACTTCCGCCTGGAGCCGGGCGACCTGGTCTACACCGGCACCCCCGAGGGCGTGGGCGCCGTGGCGCGCGGCGACCGCCTGGCCGTGGGCGTGGACCGCCTGGGCGAGCTGCGCGCCGAGATCGCCTGACGGAGCACCGCGGCATGCAGCTCTACAGCTTCTTCAACAGCTCCACCTCGTACCGGGTGCGCATCGCGCTGGCCCTCAAGGGGCTGGACGCGCAATACCACGGGGTGGACATCCGCGCGGGCGCGCACCGCGCCGGGGACTACGCGGGGCTCAACCCCTCGCGGTCCGTGCCCACGCTGGTGGACGACGGCTTCGCCCTCGGGCAATCGATGGCCATCCTCGACTACCTCGACCAGCGCGTGCCCGAGCCGCGCCTGATCCCGCTGGAGCCCCGGCTGCGCGCGCGCGTGCTGGAGCTGGCCCACGCGATCGCGTGCGACATGCACCCCGTCAACAACCTGCGCATCCTGAAGTACCTGCAGGGCCCGCTGGGGCTCACGGCGGCACAGAAGGACGCGTGGTACGCGCACTGGGTGGCCGAGGGCTTCACGGCCGTGGAGCGCCTGCTGGAGCGCGATGGCCACGGCCCCTGGTGCTTCGG
Source organism: Paracidovorax anthurii (assembly GCF_003269065.1). Taxonomy (GTDB): domain Bacteria; phylum Pseudomonadota; class Gammaproteobacteria; order Burkholderiales; family Burkholderiaceae_C; genus Paracidovorax; species Paracidovorax anthurii. The sequence continues at coordinate 169,835 of NZ_QLTA01000001.1, read as the reverse complement.
CGACCAGCCCACGGCCGCCGACGTGTGCCTGGTCCCGCAGGTGGCCAACGCGCTGCGCGCGGGCTGCGACCTGGCGCCCTACGCGCGCGTGATGGCGGTGCACGCGCATGCCGGCGGCCACCCGGCCTTCATCGCGGCGCGGCCGCAGGCGCAGCCCGACCACCAGCCGTGACGGCGCAGGGCCCGCCCCGGGGCCCGGCATCCCGCGGGAGAGCGACAGAAAAAACAGGAGCGAGACAACCATGACCATCCCCCTCACCGCCGGCGCCTCCGTGGCCGACCGGTCCGCGTTCGGGCCGCTGCAGTTCCACGTGACGCTGCTGTGCGCCATCGTCGCCATGCTCGACGGCTTCGACACCCAGTCCATCGCCTACGTGGCCCCGCGCATCGCGGAGGACTGGGGGCTCAAGCCCTCGGACTTCGGGCCCATCTTCGCCGTGGGCCTCTTCGGGCTGATGGCCGGCGCCTTCATCCTGAGCCCCGCCGCCGACCGCTGGGGCCGCAAGAAGATCATCCTGCTGTCCACCTTCATCTTCGGCCTGTTCGCGCTGCTCACCGCCTGGGCCACGAGCATGACCGAGCTGCTGGCCTACCGCTTCGTCACCGGCGTGGGCCTGGGCGCGGCCATGCCCAACATCATCGCCCTCACCAGCGAATACGCGCCGCAGCGCCTGCGCGCCACGCTGGTCACGGTGATGTTCTGCGGCTTCCCGCTGGGCTCCACGCTGGGCGGGCTCGTGTCGAGCTGGCTCATCGCGCGCTACGACTGGCACGCGGTGTTCGTGCTGGGCGGCGTGCTGCCGCTGCTGCTGCTGCCCGTGCTGGCGGCCATGCTGCCCGAGTCGCTGCGCTACCTGGCCGCGAGCGGCGCCGCGCCCGCGCGCTACGAGCCCATCGTGCGCCGCGCCTATCCCGGCGAGGACCCGGCCACCGTCATGGCGGGTCTGCGCGGCGAGGCGGGGGGCGCGGGGGCGGGCTTCTCGGTGTTCGAGCTGTTCCGCCACGGGCGCCTGCCCACCACCGCGCTGCTGTGGCTGGCGTTCTTCATGAACCTGCTGGTCATGTACTTCCTCGTCAACTGGCTGCCCACGCTGCTCAAGGGCGCGGGCCTGCCGCTGGAGAAGGCCATCCTCTCCACCGCCATGCTCAACCTGGGCGGCGTGGCGGGCGCGCTCGTGCTCGGCCGCCTCATCGACCGTTTCAGCCCCTATGCGGTGCTGGGCGCGGCCTACGCGGCATCGGCCGGCTTCATCGCGCTCATCGCCTTCAGCGGGCAGAACCTCGGCGGGCTGCTGGCGGGCGCGGCGCTCTCGGGCTTCGGCGTGGTGGGCGCGCAGATCGGCTGCAACGCGCTCGCGGCCTCGATCTACCCCACCCACATCCGCGCCACCGGCGTGGGCTGGGCGCTGGGCGTGGGCCGCATCGGCGCCATCGTGGGGCCGCTGGCGGGCGGCGCGTTCCTGGCCGCGGCTTGGCCGGCCTCGTCCATCATCCTCGCGGCGGCGGTGCCGGCGCTGCTGGCGGCCGCGGCGGTGTTCGCGCTCGGCCGCATCCGGCGCGGCGCGGGCTGATTGCGCCGCGCCCGCCCCCGGGCGCCACGGCGGGCACTAGGGTCATTGGGACTCGGCGAACATCTCCACCATCAGCCCGCGCAGCCACTGGCTGGCCGGGTCGCGGTGGAACTTGGTGTGCCAGAACAGGTTGATGGCCACCTGCGGCAGCTTGGCCGGGTGCGCGCCCCAGGCCAGGCCGAAGGGCTGCGCCAGGCCCTGCGCCAGCTTCTCGGGCACCGTGGCCACCAGCTGCGTGGCCTGCAGGATGTGGCCGATGGCCACGAAGTGCGGCACCGTCAGCCGCACGTCGCGCGCGATGCCCATGCGCTCCAGCAGCTCGTCCACCTTGCCGTGGCCCGTGCCCTCCGACACCACCACCACGTGCCCGGCGCGCGAGAAATCGGCCAGGGTGATGCGGCGCCTGTCGAGGCGGTGCCCCTGGCGGAACAGGCACACATAGGGCTGGCGGAACAGCCGCCGCTGGAAGAACCCTGCCTTGAGCTGCGGCAGCAGGCCGATGGCGAGGTCCACCGCGCCCGATTCCATCGCCTCCTTGAGGTTCACGGCGGTGCTGCGCACTGTGCTCAGCCGCACGCCGGGGGCGTCGCGCGCCAGGCGCTCCAGCAGGCGCGGCAGGAAATAGATCTCGCCGATGTCGGTCATGCCCACCTTGAACACGCGCTGGCTCGTGAGCGGGTCGAACCCCGCCCGGTGGTTCAGCGCGCCGTGGATCATCGCCAGCGCGTACGACACCGATTCGGCCAGTTGCTCCGCGTAGGGCGTGGGCTCCATGCCGCCCGGCGTGCGCAGGAACAGCTCGTCGCCCAGCAGCTTGCGCAGCCGCGCCAGCGCATTGCTCACCGCCGGCTGCGTGAGGCCCAGGTTTTCGGCCACCCTGGAGACTCGCCGCGTGACGAGCAATTGCTGGAAGACCACCAGCAGGTTCAGGTCGATGTCTTCCAGCTCCATGCGCGGCACCTGTATTGATTGCAGTGATAAGGTGTATTCATGCCATTCTATTGGCTGATGTCAGGATCGTTGGAATGATGCGCTCCACAACTCCAACGAAACCGAGACAACCACGATGGAACTGCGCATCCAGCCGCTCGGCCGCGTGCTTTCCGCACCGGCGGGCGCCAATCTCCTGGAGGTGCTGCGAGAGCACCAGATCCCCGTTTCCTATAGCTGCATGGCCGGCCGCTGCGGCACCTGCCGCTGCAAGGTGCTCTCCGGCGACGTGCTCGACACGGGCCGCGCCATGCGCCGCCCGAGCGAGGGCGACGAAGAGACCGTGCTCGCCTGCCAGACGGTGCTCAGCGAGTCCTGCACCATCGAAATCCCCGAGCCCGACGAGGTGGTGGTGCACCCCGCGCGCATCCTCAAGGCCGCCGTGGTGGCCATCGAAACGCTCACCCACGACATCCGGCGCCTGCGCCTGAAGCCAGCCAAGCCGCTGGAGTTCTCGCCGGGCCAGTACGCCCACCTGCAGTTCGGCCCCGGCCTCGTGCGCCCCTACTCGATGGCCGGCCTTGCGGGCGACGGCGAGCTGGAGTTCCACGTGCGCCTCGTCGCGGGCGGGCAGGCCTCGGAGCACGTGGCGAACGCGCTGGCCGTGGGTGACGCCGTGCGCGTGAGCGGCCCGCTCGGCTCGGCCTACCTGCGCCGCCGGCACGACGGCCCGATGCTCTGCGTGGCCGGCGGCACGGGGCTCGCGCCCATCCTCTCCATCGTGCGCGGCGCGCTGGAGGGCGGCATGCGCAACCCCATCCACGTCTATTGCGGGGCGCGCTCGCCGCGTGACGTCTATGGCCTGCCGTGGCTCGAAGCGCTGCGGCGCGACCACGGCAACCTGCACGTGCATGCGGTGGTGGCCGGGGGCCACCCGGCGCCGGGGCAGCGCCCGGGCCTCGTCACCGAGGCGATCGCGCAGGACTGGCGCGACCTGCGCGGCTGGCGGGCCTACCTGTGCGGCTCGCCGCCGATGGTCGAGGCCGCATCGCTGCTCGCGCGCCAGCGCGGCATCGACCCCGCGCACATCCATGCCGACGCCTTCTACGCCAGCGTTGCCGCGTGATGCCACGGCGTCCGCTGGCATGGCTTGCTCCGCGGCCATCGGACGGGAAGCGCAGCGCCGGTTCCACAAAAGACACACCCCACCACCACAAGGAGACAAACCATGAACGCACCCCAACCGGTGTTCCCGATCCGGCCCGCCTGGGAGTCCGAGGGCACGAGCCGCGTGCCCTTCCTGGCCTACACCAGCGAAGACCTCTACCGCCGGGAGCTGGAGCGCTTTTTCTACCGCGGCCACTGGTGCTACGTGGGGCTGGAGGCTGAGGTGCCGAACCCGGGCGACTTCAAGCGCACGGCGATCGGCGAGCGCTCGGTGATCCTGGTGCGCGGCGAGGACATGCAGCTGCACGTGGTGGAAAACGTCTGCGCGCACCGGGGCATGCGCTTTTGCCGCGAGCGGCACGGCAACCGCAAGGAATTCGTCTGCCCCTACCACCAGTGGAACTACCGCCTCGACGGCGCGCTGCAGGGCGTGCCCTTCCGCCGGGGCGTGAAGCAGGACGGCAAGGTGAACGGCGGCATGCCGGCGGATTTCAAGGTGGAGGAGCACGGCCTCACGCGGCTGAAGGTGGCCGCGCGCGGCGGCGTGGTGTTCGCCTCGTTCGACCATGGCGTGGAACCGCTGGAGGACTTCATGGGCCCCGAGATCCTGCGCTACTTCGACCGCCTCTTCGACGGCCGCGCATTGAAGATCCTGGGCTACAACCGCCAGCGCATCCCCGGCAACTGGAAGCTGATGCAGGAGAACATCAAGGACCCCTACCACCCGGGCCTGCTGCACACCTGGTTCGTCACCTTCGGCCTCTGGCGCGCCGACAACCAGTCCGAGCTGCGGATGGATGCGCGCCACCGCCACGCCGCGATGGTCTCCACGCGCGGAGAGGCGAAGAAGCAGTCCGACGTGTCCAACGTCTCCAGCTTCAAGGCCGGCATGCAACTGGAGGACCCGCGCTTCCTCGACATCGTGCCCGAGCCCTGGTGGGGCGGCCCCACGGCCGTGATGACCACGCTGTTCCCCAGCGTGATCCTGCAGCAGCAGGTCAACAGCGTCTCCACGCGCCACATCCAGCCCGTGGGCCACGACGCCTTCGACTTCGTGTGGACGCACTTCGGCTTCGAGGACGACGACGAGGCCATGACGCGCCGCCGCCTGCTGCAGGCCAACCTGTTCGGCCCGGCGGGCTTCGTCTCGGCCGACGACGGCGAGGTGATCGAGTTCTCGCAGCAGGGCTTCGAGCAGAAGCCCTTCCACCGCGCGCTGGTGGAGCTGGGCGGGCGCGACGTGGGCGACGCCGACCACATGGTCACGGAGACGCTGATCCGGGGCATGTACGAATATTGGCGCAGCGTGATGGAGACGGAGGAGTGAACGCCATGGCCACGCCCATCGACTTCGCCGACTACCTCGCCCTGCAGCAGCTCTATGCCGACTACGCCGCCGCGCTCGACGCCGCGCAGTGGGAGCGGTGGCCGGGCTTCTTCACCGACGACTGCGTGTACCGCCTGCAGCCGCGCGAGAACCACGAGCGCGGCCTGCCGCTGGCCACGCTGTCGTTCGACAGCCAGGGCATGCTCCGCGACCGCGTGTACGGCATCCGCGAAACGCTGTTCCACGACCCCTACTACCAGCGCCACGTGGTCGGCGCGCCCCTCGTGCGCCCGGCCGGCGAGGGCCGCTGGGAGTGCGAGGCGAACTACGCCGTCTTTCGCACCAAGCTCTCGGAGCCGACCACCGTGTTCAACGTGGGGCGCTACCTCGACGTCGTGGTGCGCACGCCCGGGGGCCTGCGCTTCGCGTCGAAGCAGTGCATCTACGACAGCGAAATGATCCCGAATTCCATCATCTACCCCATCTGAGGAGACGCCCCATGCAAGACACCGACACCGGCTGGACCGAGGCCATCGCGCGGGGCGACCTGCCCGAGGACGACGTGGTGGGCGTGGACGTGGATGGGCGCGACGTGGCGCTCTACACCGTGGGCGGCGAGGTCTTCGCCACCGACAACCTCTGCACCCACGGAAGCGCGCGGCTGTGCGACGGCTTTCTGGAAGGGCACGAGATCGAATGCCCGCTGCACCAGGGCCGCTTCGACGTGCGCGACGGCAGCGCGCTGTGCGCGCCGCTCACCCAGGGCGTGCGGACCTATCCGGTGCGCGTCGAGCAGGGGCGGGTGTACCTCAAGCTGGCTTGAGGGCGATTCTTTCGGACCGATCCGGGCCCGGCCCCGTGTCCAGCGCCAGGGCGCGCCAGTCGCCCGGGCTCTGCCGCTCCCACTGCCGGAAGGCCCGGTGGAACGAATTCCCGTCCTCGTAGCCCAGCAGGCACGCCACTTCGGCCAGGTCGAGCTGCGGGTCCTGCAGGTACTGCCGCGCCAGCCGTTGCCGGGTTTCCTGCAGCAGCGACTGGAACGTGACGCCTTCCACCGTCAGCCGCCGCTGCAGCGACCGGCCGCTCATGGACAGCTCCGCCGCCACGGCATCGACCTCGGGGCGTCCGGCGCTCATGAGGCGGTGCAGCACCCAGCGCACCCGGTCCGCGATCCGGAGGCCGCTTTGCAGCTTCGCGGATTCCGCCTCCAGCGCCGGGGTGAGGATGGCCAGCAGGTCCGCGTTGTAGGTCGTGAACGCGAGGTCCAGGTCCGCGCCGTGCAGGACCAGGCGGTTGCCCGTGGAGCGCCACCGCACGGGGCCGCCGAAGAACCGCTCGTGCCCGGAGTGCGCGGGCTGCGCACGCGCGAGTTCGACGCGCAGCGCGCGGATCTCGCGCCCCGTGCCATGCCGCGCGAGCCGCAGCAGCGCGGCCAGGACCGCATCGGTCAGGTCGTCCGGGGGCCGTATCCCGGTGGGCAGCCACCGGACCTCGATGCTGCAGGCCCCCGGGCTTTCCTCCAGCACGACTTCCTCTGGCGCGCAGAGGTGCTTGAAGCGCGCGATCCGGCGCAGCGCGTCCCGCAGATCGCGGGCATGCTGGGCCATGATGAAGGTCGGCGGCATCACGGAGGCATCCACCGCGGCGGCCATCCTGAGGCCGATGCCCGCGTCGCCCGCCATTTCCGCCAGCGCCTGCCAGACGGCGAAGTAGTGGTGGGTCTTGACGCGCCGCCCTTCGGCGAGGGCCTGGAGCGGCAGCTTAGAGCGGCGGATCAGCGCGGCCGGGTCCACGCCCACCCGCCGCACCCCTTCCCAGAAGGCGGGGGAGATCCTCACCGGGTCGATGGCGTCGCCGCGCATGGAACTACCGCGCCTGCAAGCCGCCGTCCACGCTGAGGACGTGGCCCGTCACGAAGCTCGCCTCGTCCGACAGCAGCCAGCACGTGGCGTGGGCGACTTCCTCGGGGGTGCCCAGGCGCTGCATGGGATGCATCGCGGCGACCGCTTCCGCGCTGGCGCCGCTGGAGCGGATCCGCTCCTCGATCCGCTCGGTGCGGATGGTGCCGGGCGCCACGGCGTTGACGCGGAGGTTCTGCGTGGCGTATTCCAGCGCCGCCGTGCGCGTCAGGCCCACCACCGCATGTTTGGTGGCGGCGTACGGCCCCACCCAGGCCATGCCGTTGAGCCCGGCGGCGGAGGCCATGTTGACGATGGAGCCCCCGCCCTGGCCCAGCATGCGCCGGATCTCCTCCTTCATGCAGTAATACAGCCCGAGCACGTTCACGTCGAGCACCTGCCTGAACGCGTCGCTGTCCGTGTCCGCCAGCGGCTTGGTCTCCAGCGCCGTGCCCGCGTTGTTGACCGCATAGTCCAGCGTGCCGAACGCCGAGGCGATGCCGTCGAACATCGCCTTCACGTCGCTCTCGACCGTGACGTCGTTGCGCATGAAGCGGACGGCCGCGCCGCCCGTGGCCTCCTGCTGGAGCTGGCGGACGGCCGCGAGCCCTTCGGACTCGCGCCGGCCGCTGATGACCACGTTGAGGCCCTTGCGGGCGAGTTGCGATGCGATCGCGAGGCCGATGCCGGTGGTTCCTCCGGTGACCAATGCCGTCTTCCTGGACATGATGTCGATGCTCCTTTGCCGGGTGGTGCGGACAGGGGCGGGCCCTGCGAGCCGTCTCGCCGGGAGCGCCGTACCGCGTGGGGCCCGGCACAGCGTCCGGGTGCGTGTCGGCACTCTAGGCGCTGCCGCCCCGCGATGGCATGCAGACCGCGTCAGGTTCGCGGCAAACCACGCCATCCTTGCGTCCAGCCTCGCCCGCACAGGGGGCGAGGCGGCTGGGCGGGGGAACTCAGGCCGGCGCGGAGAGCGCGCGCGCCGGATCGAAGCGGAACCCGTCCACCACGCTGCGCAGCCGGTGGGCCTGCTGCTGCAGGCTCGCGGCCGCGGCGGCGGATTCCTCCACCAGCGCGGCGTTCTGCTGCGTCATCTGGTCCACCTGGGTGACCGATTCGCTCACGCGGTCCAGGTCGCCCGACTGGCCCTGCACGCTGGTGCAGATGGCGTCCACCCGGTGCGATGCGCGGCGCGCGCAGTCCACCACGCTGTCCATGCTGCGGCCGGCCTCGGCCACCAGCTCGGTGCCCCGGTCGGCCTGCTCGCGCGAGGTGGCGATGAGCGTGCGCACCTGGCGCGCCGCCTCCGCGCTGCGGCCCGCCAGGGAGCGCACCTCGCTGGCCACCACGGCGAAGCCCCGGCCCTGCTCGCCCGCGCGCGCGGCCTCCACGGCCGCGTTGAGCGCCAGGATGTTGGTCTGGAAGGCGATGCCGTCGATCTCGCCCAGCAGGTCGGCGATGCGCCGGGCGCCCTCCTGGATCTCCTGCATGGTGGCGACCACCCCGGACACCACCTGGCCGCACTGCTCGGCGCGCTGCGAGGCCTCCTGGGTGAGCGCCCGGGCCGCCACCGCTTCCTGGGCGTTGTGGTTCACCACGCCGCCCAGCTGCTCCATCGAGGCCGCGGCTTCCTGCAGGTGCGAAGCCGTGCGTTCGGTGCGCTGGCTCAGGTCCTGGTTGCCCGCCGCGATTTGCCCGGAGGCGCTGGACATGCCCTCGGCCGCCCGGTGCACGTCGGCCACCACGCCGTGCAGCCGCAGCAACGCATCGCGCAGGGCCGTGGCGCTCGCGCTGTGCACGGCCACGTGGCCCACGTCCAGCGCCAGTTGCCCGTCGGCCTGCGGCCGGCACAGCCGCTGCAGTTCGGCCGATTCGATCGCGTCGGCGCGCGTGCGCAGCGAGATGCCCACCTCCACCGCCGTCTGCACCACCACGAAGGCCGCATGCACCAGGATGCGCCCGAAATCCGGCTCGCCCAGGCAGTAGAACGGCAGGCCCGCGAGCTGCAGCCGGTCGAAGGCGATGTGGTGCACGGCGATCACCGCCGCGCCGAACACCACCGGCCGCCAGTCGCGGTAGGCCAGCAGGAAGGCCAGGAACACGAACACGCCGAAGTGGAACTCCAGCGTGCCCAGGCTGAGCTGGATGTGCAGCGCGACCATGCCCATGCCCACCACCACCAGCACCAGGCGCGAGAGCAGCGTGCCGCGCGCCATGCCGTAGGCCAGGGCGCCCGCGCCGAGCAGCAGCCCGGCCCAGGCGGCCGCCGTGCCGGGGCGGCCATGCATCCCGCCGATCCACAGGGCCACCAGGCCGCCCAGGGCCACCATGCCCAGCACCAGCGCATCGGCCCGCCGGCCGATGGCCCGCAGCGTTTCGTCCTCCACGCCCTCGGCTCCGCGGCTGAAAGCCGGCTTGTCCGCCATCCGAGCACCCGTCGTGTCCATCCTCGTTCCTTTCCGTGCACTCGTGCGGGGCCCGGGGCCTTCCGCGGACCGGGGGCCTTGCCGCACGATATGTTTCATTTTGAAACGTGCGGGGTGGAAGCGCAATCTGGGCGCGGGGCCGGCGAGGCTAATGCGCCACCAGCCCGACTTTCTCCACGAACCTGTCCAGCGGCTCCTGCCAGTGCCGGCCCCCCGCCAGCAGCAGCCGGTGCCCGTCCGTGCCCTCCAGTGCGGGGGCCGCGACGAACCGCGCATCGCTGCCGCCCTGGCGGAAGGCGTCGAACCACAGCGAGGGCATGCGCGGCCCCCAGAACTGGTCGTTCTCGGCATAGAGCCACAGCGTGGGCACGTGCACCTGGGTGCCCAGTTGCCGGTAGACGTCCGTCAGCAGCTCGGGCCTGCAGCTCTGGCCGGGCGCGACGGCGGGCTTGCCCCCGGCGCCGCCGGAGAAGTTGACGGCCCCCACGACCCCGGGCAGGTTCTCGGCGGCCGCGGCGATGGTGGTCAGGCCGCCCACCGACTGGCCTTCCAGCAGGATGCGGTCGTGCCGCACCCAGGGCTGCTGCAGCGCCCACTGGTGCAGGGCATGGACGGTGGCGCGGGCGTTGCGCGCCACGACCGTGAAGTCGGGCTGGCCCGTGCAGCGGGTGGCGCCGGCGGGCCACCGGGCGGACGAGTTCTCGCGGTCGGCGCCCCCCGTGGCGCCGTAGCCCGGGCGGATGGCGGCAACCACCGCCACGCCCTTGCGCAGCCAGTAGCGCACGTGCCCCAGGGGGACGGGATTTTTCAGTTGGGCGCGCACGTCGGGGTCGGCCGACCGGCCGTGCGAAAAGATCACCAGCGGGAAGGGGCCGGGCCCCTCGGGGCGGAAGACCTGGGTCACCAGGTCCACGCTGTGCCCGTCGATGTCCAGGCGCAGCACCCGGGTGTCGGGGGTGGGCGGTTCGGGGGCCGTGGCGGCGAGGCCTGGGCCCGCCAGGCCCGTGGAGAGCAGGGCAGCAAGCAACAGCGGCAGGATGCGGCGGATGGAGTGCATGGCGGAACCTGGGGGCCGGGGTGCCGCGCATTATCCCGGGCGGCGTGGTGGCCGTCACGCCGTCTGTCTGGTTCGCAGGGGGCCGTGCGGCGGTTGCGCGGGGGCGGCGCGCGCGGCCCGGCGCGCCGACCGCTGCGCGAGCATGAAGGCGGGCAGCGCCAGCGCCGCGCAGCCCGCCAGCACGGCGAAGGCCCGGCCGAAGTGGCCCTGCGCGCCCACCACCGCGTTGGCGATGGCGGGGCTCAGCGCCGCGCCGATGCCCTGCAGGGCCATCACCAGCCCCAGGGCGGTGTTGTAGCAGCCGCTGCCGCGCACCTGGCGCTCCACCATCAGGGGCGTGGCCACGCCCAGCATGCCCGCGGCGATGCCGTCGAGGATCTGCACCGGCACGTTGGCCCAGGCGCCCGGAATCCACCCGGCGATCACGCCGCGCAGGGGCAGCGCGAGGATGGCGATGTAGATGAACACCGGCAGGTCGAACCGCCGGCTGCGCGCGACCCAGAGCGCCACCGGCACCATGGTGAGCTGCGCGACGACGATGGCGACGCCCGTCCACAGCAGGGGGGCCGAGGCGGGCTCCGTGGCCGCGAGCCGCTGGTTCAGCAGGGGCAGCATGGCGGCGTTGCCGAGGTGGAAGAGCGCGCAGCTGAGGGCGAAGAGCCACAGGGCGCGGTGGCCCCGCAAGGCCCGCAGCCCGCCGGGGCCGGGCGCGGCCCCGGGCGCGAGGGGCCCGGGGGGCTGGGCGCCGCGCGCCGCGCCGGGGTCGATGTCATCGGCCCGGATGGCGGCCAGGCAGGCGAGCGCGGCCGCCGCCATGCCCGCCATCACGGCCAGCATCCAGGGGGCCCCGAGCCAGTGCGCCACGGCGGCGGCCCCCAGCGCCGAGGCGATGTTGCCCGCGTGGTTGCAGGCCTCGTTGCGCCCGGTCTGCCGGCGCAGGCCCGCGCTGCGCGCCAGGCCCAGGGTGAGCGCGGCCAGGGTCGCGGCCAGCAGGGCGCCGGCCGCGCCGGTGGCGACCTGCGACAGCACCAGCATGCCCGGCGAGCGGGTCAGGAACGCGATCGCGCTGGCCCCGAGGATCAGCAGGGTGCTGGCGGCGGTGAGGGCGCGCAGGGCCCGCGTGCGGTCCACCCAGAGGCCCGCCAGCGGCGTCACCGCGACCGCCGCGAGGCCCCCGGCGGCCATCACCAGGCCGATGAGCGCCTGGTCGGTGCGCTGCGACTGCAGGTGGGTGGCGAGGAACGGGCCCAGGCCGTCGCGCACGTCCGCCATGAAAAAGCCCATCGCGGCGAGCGCCGCGAGCGAGCGGCTGGAGGCCGCCTCCCCGGGGCCTGCGTGGAGGGCATCGGGCGTGCGCATGGCGGCTGGCGGATGGGTGCGCGGTGCGGCGGGGGCGGGTGTCACGGTGCGCGCGGCGGCCCGCCCGCGGGGCCGACGGGACCGGCCGGGCCGATGGGGCCGAGCACGTCCTGCAGCGTGTCGGCCGTCGCGCCCATCTGCGCGGCCTCCAGCGCGATGCCCAGGGTGTTGCGGGTGCCCCAGCCGCGCGCGGAGAACGTGGCGCCGGGCTGCAGCAGCGCGGCCTGCGCGAAGCCCACGTGCGGCGGGAAGCGCACGATCACGCCGCTGTCGAGCAGCACGCCGTGCGCGTCACCCCGGTCGTTGAACAGCACCAGCGCGATGCGGCCGTCGGTGTTCATGGCGCTCAGGGCATCCCGGGGCGGCGGCGGGAACTGGCCGGGGACCGGGGGCGTGTCATCGACGGAGCGGCCCTGCGAGCGGATCGTGCTGGCGCGCATCGCGGCCGTGCTGGAGATGCGCCAGCCCACCACGTCCACCGCGTCGCCCGGCCGGAGCCAGGATGTCAGCGAGGTGGAGAGGTGGGGCGGAAAGGCCACCTGCGTGCTGTCGTCGAGCAGCAGGCCGTCCGCCTCGCCGTTGGGGTTGAGCAGCCAGCGCTGCAGGCGTCCGCTCTGGGTGGCCTGCGCCACCGGGGCCGGCGTGGCCACGGGGCCTCCCGGGCCCAGGGGCCCCGGGGGCTGCGGCTGGGCATGGGCGCCGGCGGCGGCCAGCGCGGCGGCGATCAGGCCGGTGCGGATCAAAGGATTCAATGGCATGGAAAGACTCCTGGTGGATTGCGACGCTGAACCACCATCAAGCGCCGTGCCAAGTCGCATGCCCTTATGAATCAATGGCTTGCGTGCGCAGGCCGTGGCGTGGCCGGGTGGAATGGCGACACCTGTGTCCGGATGGCGGACACCCCCGGGGCCCACGCGTTCAGCCGAGCCCGTACTGCGCGAGCTTGCTGTAGAGCAGCTGCCGGTGGATGCCCAGGCGCCGCGCCGCGAGCGAGCGGTTGCCCCGGGCCTGGGCCAGCGCGTGCGCGAGCATCAGGCGCTCCAGCCGCTCGACGGCCTGGGGCAGTTCGCCGTCGAGCCAGCCGCCGGGCCATTCCGCGTCCAGCGCGTCCGGCGTGTCCGGCCCCGGCGTGGACGCCGGCTGCGGCGGCAGCAGGTCCGCGGCGGCCACCACCGGGCCGCGCTGCAGCGCGTGGCAGCGCTCCATGGCGTTGCGCAGCTCGCGCACGTTGCCGGGCCAGGCGTGGGCCAGCAGCTCGCGCGCGGCCTCGGCCGAGAGGCGCTTGGCGGGCTGCGGCGCGGCCGCGCGGCGCAGGAAGTGCTCGGCCAGGGGCACGATGTCCGCCAGGCGCTCGCGCAGGGGCGGCAGGCGGATGTGCAGCACGTCGAGGCGGTAGCGCAGGTCTTCGCGGAAGCGGCCTTCGCGCACGGCGGCGGCGAGGTCGCGGTGCGTGGCGGCCACGATGCGCACGTCCACCTTCACGGGCCGGTGGCTGCCCAGCGGGGTGACCTCGCCCTCCTGCAGCGCGCGCAGCAGCTTGGCCTGCACGTCCGGCGCCATGTCGCCGATCTCGTCGAGCAGCAGCACGCCCCCGTCCGCCGCGCGGAAGCACCCGGGCCGGTCGGCGGCGGCGCCGGTGAAGGCGCCCTTCACGTGGCCGAACAGCTCGCTCTCCAGCAGCTCGCCGGGGATGGCCGCGCAGTTCACCGCCACGAAGGGGCCCGCGCCGCGCTCCGAGTGCCGGTGCAGCGCCCGGGCCACGAGCTCTTTGCCCGTGCCGGTCTCGCCCTCGATGAGCACCGGCGCGTCGCTCGCGGCGGCCAGGCCGATGCGCTTGTGCACCTCGCGCATGGCCTCGCTGACGCCGATCAGCTCGCCGTCATCGTCATCGCCGGCCCCGGGCATGGGTGCGCCGCCGGGCGCGGGGTCCGGGCGCAGGGCGCGCTCCAGCACCTCGATCACGGCCGCGCGGCTGACCGGCTTGGTCAGGTGGTCGAACGCGCCGAGCCGCATGGCCTCGATGGTGCCCGAGCCGCTGGCATAGGCCGTGAGCACCACCACGGGCGGCAGCCGCGCGCAGCGCGCCGCCATGGCCCGCAGCGTCTCCAGGCCATCCATGCCCGGCATGCGGTGGTCGAGGAACACGGCGCCGTAGCGGGTGCGCTCCATGAGCCGCAGCGCCTGTTCGCCGCCGGGGGCGGCGTGGACCTCGTGGCCCAGCCCCTGCAGGGTCTCGGCCAGCGAGTCCCGGAAGGCGTCGTCGTCATCGACCACTAGCAGGCGCGCCATGGCAGCTCCAGAATGAACAGCGCGCCGCCGTCCCGGGGCGCGTAATGCAGCTCTCCGCCGTGCGCCAGGGCGACCTCGCGGGCCAGCGCCAGGCCCAGGCCGTTGCCGTCGGCGCGGCCGGTGGCGAAGGGCTCGAACAGTTGCGCCCGCAGCGCCTCGGGCACGCCCGGGCCGTCGTCCTCGACCTCCAGGGTCCAGAGGGCGCGGGCCTCGTCGGCGCGCACCGTCAGCACCACGCTGCCGCCCTCGCGCGCATGCCGCACGGCGTTGTCCAGCAGGTTGTCGATGGCGCGCGCGAGGTGCACGGGGTCGAACACGGCGCACTCGGGCGGATTGCCCGGGCATGCGAGGCGCACGCCCCGGGCCTCGGCCCGGGGGCGCGCGGCGTCGAGGCGCTCGTCCAGCCACTCCCGCAGGGGCACGGGCCGGGGCTGGAGGGCGAGCGGCTGCACCAGGGCCAGCAGGCTCTGCACCAGGCCTTCGAGGCGGTCGATCTGGGTGACGATGGCCCCCAGCGCGTCGGCATGCCGCTCGGGCGGCGCGGCCAGGGCGTTGTCGGCCTTCAGGCGCATGGCCGCGATGGGGTTGCGGATCTCGTGCGCCACGGCGGCGGTCATGCGCCCCAGCGCGGCCAGGCGCATGTCGCGCTGCTGCCGGGCGAGCGCCTCCCGCAGGCGGGCGCGCGCCTCCTCGAAGCGCGCGCGGAAGCCGTTGAAGCCATCGACGATGCGGTCGAGCTCCTGGGTGCCCGTGCGCTCCAGCTCGGGCACGGCATCGCCTGTGGCCTGCGCCAGCGCGTGCTCGATGCGGCGCACGCGCCGCAGCCCCTGCTGCAGCAGCCAGGCCAGCCAGGCGCCGGAGACGACGACGATCAGCGCCAGCACCGCGATGCCGGTGCGCAGGCCGTCCTGGGCGGCGAGCGCGCCCGCCTGCGTGCGCGTCATGGTCCAGACGGCCGTGTCGGGGTGGGCCGGCAGCGGGCAGGCCGCGACGATGAGCACCTCGCGGCTGCCGCGCATCAGATTGACCAGCGGCCGCCCGGAGGCGCTCGCCTGCCGGGCCATCTCCACCAGCAGCGGCGCCTCGGCCGCGGGGATGTCGCTCTTCACGCCGCTGCCCTCGTAGGTGGGATAGGCATAGGCCAGCATGCCCGGCCCGTCGCGCCACACGCCGCCCTCCACGTGGGGCGCTTCCCGCAGCACCATCTGCAGCAGCACGCGCAGCAGATCCACCTGCGGCGCGTCCGCGGCCGCCTGCGGGGCCGAGCGGGCGTAGCGCAGGGCGATGTCCTCGCAGGCCCGCGCCGCCCGGTCGCGGCCGGCGGCGACCTGCGCGCCCGATCCGGAGCGGTACAGGCCCACGATGACCACCGCCACGAGCGCGCAGGCCCCGATCAGCAGGATCCAGAAAAGAAGCAGTTGAATGCGCAGGGACCTCACGGCGGGCCTGGGGGGCGGTGGTGGCAGCGCATGCTAAGCGCCCGGGGGCGCCGCGGCGGTAGGAGCAGGCCGGCAGGGCGTGCCGGCGCCGCGCCCCTGTGGTCGGCCCCGGGTCAGGCCGCCTCGGGGTAGAACAGCCGGCGCGCCGGCACCGGGCCCACAGCCCGGCTGATCGCCGCGATGTGGTCCGGCGTGGTGCCGCAGCAGCCGCCCACGATGTTCACCAGCCCCTCGGCGGCGAACTCGTGCACCAGGCGGCTGGTCACCTCGGGCGTCTCGTCGAAGCCGGTGTCGCTCATCGGATTGGGCAGGCCGGCGTTGGGGTAGCAGCTGATGAAGGTGTCCTCCGCCACGCGGTTCAACTCCTGGATGTAGGGGCGCATCAGCGTGGCGCCCAGGGCGCAGTTCAGGCCCACGGCCAGCGGGCGCGCGTGGCGCACGCTGTGCCAGAAGGCCGTCACCGTCTGGCCCGAGAGGATGCGGCCCGAGGCGTCGGTCACCGTGCCGCTGATGATGAGCGGCAGGCATTCGCCGCTCGCCTCGAAGAATTCGTCGATGGCGAACAGGGCGGCCTTGGCGTTGAGCGTGTCGAAGATGGTCTCCACCAGCAGCACGTCGGCGCCGCCCGCGACCAGGTCCTCGGTCTGCTCGTAGTAGGCCGCGCGCAGCTGCTCGAAATCGACGTTGCGCGCGCCGGGGTCGTTCACGTCGGGGCTGATGCTGGCCGTCTTGGGCGTGGGGCCGAGCGCGCCGGCCACGAAGCGGGGCTTGTCGGGCGTGGAGAACTTGTCGCAGGCCGCGCGCGCGAGGCGGGCCGAGGCGCGGTTCATCTCGCGCGCCAGATCGGCCATGCGGTAGTCCTCCTGCGCGATGGTGGTGGCGCCGAAGGTGTTGGTCTCGATCAGGTCGGCGCCCGCCGCGAGGTAGCCCTCGTGGATGTCGCGGATCACGTCCGGGCGGGTGAGCGAGAGCAGTTCGTTGTTGCCCTTCACGTCGCGCGGGAAGTCCTTGAAGCGCTCGCCCGCGCCGTCCGGGCCGCCGTAGCCCTCGCCCCGGTACTGCGCCTCCCCGAGCTTGAAGCGCTGGATCATGGTGCCCATGGCGCCGTCGAGGATGGCGATGCGCCGGGCGAGGATGTCGGGGAGCTGCTGGGCGCGGGTGTAGCGGGGGAGCGTCATCCCGCGATTGTAGGAAGGCCGGTGGCCCGTTCCGGCCGGCGGGGGCCCGGTGCCGGGGCCGCGCACAATAGGCGGCTTGGCGGGCGCGGGCATCGTGGATGCCGCGCCCTTCGGAAATTGAGCCTGATGGCCTCCATGTCGTTGATTTTGCGATATGGATTGCTATAAAAAAGAGAGTAAATCAGTTTGTCCCCCGCGCATTTCGTCCTGCACGACGTCTTTGGCTACGACCAGTTCAGGGGCCCGCAGCAGGCCATCGTCGAGCACGTGATCGCCGGTGGCGACGCGCTCGTGCTCATGCCCACGGGCGGCGGCAAGTCGCTGTGCTACCAGGTGCCGGCCATCGTGCGGCGCGATGCGGGCCGGGGCGTGGCCATCGTGGTCTCGCCGCTCATCGCGCTCATGCACGACCAGGTGGGTGCGCTGCACGAGGCGGGGGTGGACGCCGCCTTCCTCAACTCCACGCTCGACTGGCAGCAGACGCAGGAGCTGGAGCGGCGCGTGGCGCGCGGCGACATCACCATGCTCTATGCCGCGCCCGAGCGGCTCACCACGCCGCGCTTCCTGGAGCTGCTCGACGGCCTGCACCAGCGCGGCCAGCTCTCGATGTTCGCCATCGACGAGGCGCACTGCGTGAGCCAGTGGGGCCACGACTTCCGCCCCGAATACCGCGCGCTCACCGTGCTGCACGAGCGCTACCCCGGCGTGCCGCGCATCGCGCTCACCGCCACGGCCGACGCGCTCACGCGCGCCGACATCGTGGAGCGGCTGCAGCTCGAAGGCGCGCAGCATTTCGTCAGCAGCTTCGACCGGCCCAATATCCGCTACCGCATCGAGGAGAAGAAGGAGCCGCTCGCGCAGCTGCTGCGCTTCATCGAGCGCGAGCACCCCGAGGACGCGGGCGTGGTCTATTGCCAGTCCCGCAAGCGCGTGGAGGAGATGTCCGCCGCGCTGGTCGACGCGGGCCTGAAGTCGCTGCCCTACCACGCCGGCCTGCCGCCCGAGGTGCGCCAGGAGAACCAGGACCGCTTCCTGCGCGAGGAGGGCATCGTGATGGTGGCAACAATAGCCTTCGGCATGGGCATCGACAAGCCCGACGTGCGCTTCGTCGCCCACGTGGACATGCCCAAGAACATCGAGGGCTACTACCAGGAAACCGGCCGCGCGGGCCGCGACGGCCTGGCCGCCGACGCCTGGATGGCCTACGGCCTGCAGGACGTGGTGAACCAGCGCCGCATGATCGACGAGAGCCCGGCGGGCGAGGAATTCAAGCAGGTGATGCGCGGCAAGCTCGACGCGCTGCTGGGCCTGGCCGAGGCCACCGACTGCCGCCGCGTGCGCCTGCTGGGCTATTTCGGCGAGCCGTCCGAGCCCTGCGGCAACTGCGACAACTGCATCAACCCGCCCGCGGTGTGGGACGGCACGGACGCGGCGCGCAAGCTGCTCTCCACCATCTACCGCGTGCACGAGGCGAGCGGGCTCACCTTCGGCACCGGGCACATCATGGACATCGTGCGCGGCAAGGACACCGAGAAGGTCAAGCAGTTCGGCCACGACAAGCTCTCCACCTTCGGCCTCGGGAAAGACTATTCCGAGGCCCAGCTGCGCGGCGTGCTGCGCCAGTTGCTGGCCACGGGCGCGGTGGGGCTGCATAAAGTGATGCTGGAGAGCGGCCACAGCTTCGACACGCTGGCGCTCACCGAAGGCTCGCGCCCCGTGCTCAAGGGCCAGGTGCCTGTGCAGCTGCGCGAATCCACGGCCAGCGCGCCGGCCCGGCGCACGCGGCGCAGCACGGCGCCGCCAGCGGCCGCCGCCAACCTGGGTCCGGATGCGCAGGCGCGCTTCATCAACCTCAAGGCCTGGCGCGCCGAGGTGGCGCGCGAGCACAACCTGCCGGCCTACGTGATCTTCCACGACGCCACGCTGGCCGCCATCGCCGAGCGCCATCCCGCGTCGCTGGCCGACCTGCAGGGCATCAGCGGCATGGGCGCGAAGAAGCTGGAGGCCTATGGCGAGGATGTGCTGCGGATCTGCCGGCAGGGCGCGCAGTAGCGGCCGGCCCACCGGGGAGCCGGCCGTCCATGGGGCCGTGGCGCCGTGGGGCTGGCATTAGCCGCGCTTTCTTACGTCGCGCTGACGCCGTGCGGGCCGGCACTGCAGCCCGGGGTCAATGGTTTACAAATGTTCACGTTTTCACGGACCTTCGGTATAAATCCCGCAGACGGCCCGCACCACGGGCCGGGAGCGGGGGAGGAGCGCGGATACGGATTTGCCATCAAAGAGAGAACAAGGCGCGAAGCCGCAGACAGTGCTGTAGCACGGCCAGGCGAAGCAACGCAGTTATCTTTTTGATTGCGAAGCCGGATGAGGCGATCGAAAAATCCGCGGCGGCTGGCGCGCCTGGGGCGCGGGCTGACCGTGGGCCGTCGGGCCGTGGGCGGGCTGCGTGCCCGCCCCGGCACCGAACGGCACGCGCGAGCGCCGGCCGATGCGGTGGCGGCCAGCCGCGCCACGCCGCAGAATCGGGCCCTGGCCGCCCGCCCCGGGGGCCGGCTCTACCCGGAAGGTCGCGCCCCATGCCTTCATCCATCGATCCGCCACGCCCGCCGCTGGCTCCCCTGGCACGCCTGATGGCGGAAGCCGCGCTGCAGCGGCAGAACATGCTGCTCGGCACCGACCGGGACCGCACCGCGCCAGCCCCGGCCACGCCCTCCGCGCTCCCTCTCCCCACACCCGCCACGCCGCCCGCCGAGCGCGTCAGCGTATCGCCGGAGGCGCGTGCGCGGGCGGATGCGGCGGCGGCGGGGCTGCCGCCCGGATCGCGCGGCCCGGGCGCGGCGGTGGCGGGGCCCGGGGGGCGCGGGGCGTCCCCCGGCGGGCAGGCGCCCGCCAGCCCCGGCGCTGGAGGCGTCGCCGCCCCGGTGTCCGCTCCGGGCGCGGCGCCCGTGGCGGGGGCCGCCGGTGCCTGGCCGGCCGGGGGCGTCGCCGGACCGATGCGCGCACTGCTCGGCATGCTGGCGCACCAGCTCGCGGGGGCGGGCGGGGGCCTGCGCGTGGTGGCCGCCCAGCCCTGGACGGCGGAGCAGGCCCAGGCGCTGCGGGCCGGTGCCGCGTTGCAGGGTCCTGCGGCGGCGCTGCAGACCTGGCTGGTGGGGCAGGGCAGCGTGCACGCGGAGGATGGCGAGCGGGGGTTCTCGTTCACGCTGCAGGCGCCGGCCGCGTGGCTGCAGCGCGGCGCGGCGGTTCCCCCGCCCGCCGGGGGCGGCACGGCGCCAATGCCCGCCGGTGCCGGCGCGGGTGCCGCGCTGACGGTGCCGCTGCCGGGGCGCACGGCCCAGCTGGAGTCGGGGGTGTTCGCGCTGGTGCTGCAGGGCCGGGACGGGGCCGGCGCAGGCGGCGTGCGCGGCAGCGCGCTGCTGTCGCTGGAGTTCCAGCCGCCGCCCCCGCCAGGGCTCTACGGGCGCGAGTGGCTGGTGCCGGTGGCGCGCACCGATCCCTGGCTGCAGATGGCGGCCCTGCAGGCGAGCGGCTACCGCCGCGAGGACGAGGAGGCCGAGGCGGCCGCGCGCCGGGGCGGCGTGCCGCTGTGCGATGTGCAGGGGTGCCCGTACGCGGACCGCGCGCCCTGCGAGCAGCCGTTCTGCATGGCGCTGCGGGTGATGGCGCCGCAGCGCTCCGCCGGCGCGTGACAGGCCCCCGGGGCCCTGCGCCGCGCGGCCGAAAAAAAGCCACCAGGCCCTTGCGGGCGCCGGTGGCCGAGGCTCCACGAAACGGAGCAGGCCCCTTCTGGAAGGGGCCGGGCGAAAGCTCAGGGGTACAGGCCGCGCATTTCGCGGGCGTGCAGGATGCGCTGGCAGGCCACGATGAAGGTGGCGGTGCGCAGGCTCACCTTGTGTTCCTGGGCCACGTGCCAGATGCCGGCGAAGGCATCCTGCATGATGCGCACGAGGCGGGCGTTGATCTCGTCCTCGCTCCAGAAGAAGCTGGAGAAGTCCTGCACCCATTCGAAGTAGCTCACCGTCACGCCGCCGGCGTTGGCGATCACGTCGGGCAGCACCAGCACGCCCTTGTCGTTCAGGATGTCGTCGGCCTCGGGGGTGGTGGGGCCGTTGGCGCCCTCGATCACCAGCTTGGCCTTGATCTGGCCGGCGTTGTCCTTGGTGATCTGGCCTTCCAGGGCCGCGGGGATCAGGATCTCGCAGTCCACGCCCCAGAACTCGGCGGGGTTCATCTTCTCGGCGCCGGCGAAGCCGCCCACGCCACCCTGGGCCTTCACGTGGGCCAGCAGCGCGGGCACGTCCACGCCGTTGCCGTTGAAGATGGTGCCGGTGTGGTCCTGCACGGCCACCACCTTGGCGCCCGCCTCGGCGAACAGCTTGGCGGCGATGCCGCCCACGTTGCCGAAGCCCTGCACGGCCACGCGGGCACCGGCGATCGCCAGGCCCGTGAGCTTGGCGGCCTCGACGCCCACCGTGAACACGCCGCGACCCGTGGCCTCGACGCGGCCCAGCGAGCCGCCCAGGTCCACCGGCTTGCCGGTGACCACGCCGGTGGCGGTGGAGCCCACGTTCATGGAGTAGGTGTCCATCATCCAGGCCATGATCTGGCCGTTGGTGTTGACGTCAGGCGCGGGGATGTCCTTGGAGGGGCCGATGATGATGCCGATCTCGCTCGTGTAGCGGCGCGTGAGGCGCTCCAGCTCTGCGCGCGAGAGCGTCTTGGGATCGACGCGGATGCCGCCCTTGGCGCCGCCGTAGGGCACGTTCACGGCCGCGTTCTTGACCGACATCCAGGCCGAGAGGGCCATCACCTCGGAGAGCGTGACGTCCTGGTGGAAGCGCACGCCGCCCTTGCCGGGGCCGCGGCTCGTGTTGTGCTGCACGCGGTAGCCCTCGAAGTGGGCGATGGTGCCGTTGTCCAGCTCAAGCGGCACGTCCACGATCAGCGCGCGCTTGGGCCGCTTGAGCGTTTCCACCCAGCGCGCGAGGCTGCCGAGGTAGGGGGTCACGCGGTCCACCTGTTGCAGGTAGATGCCCCAGGGGCCGAGGTTGTCGGCCTGCAGGTAGGAGGGCAGGGGGTGCGTCTGCAGGGGCGCGGCGTTCGATGCGTCGTGGTTCGACATGGGAGGAGAGGTCCTGGTTGAAGGGAATCTGTGCAGACGCAAAGCTTATGCCCGGCCCCCCGGCGCTGTCCAAGGCCGGAGTGGCACGGCGTTATGCGTCTGTTGCATAAGTTGGCGCGGGTGCTACTCCACGCGCACGTGGGCCAGGGCCGGATCGCCCTCGGGGTAGCGCAGGTCCAGCCCGTCCAGCACGCCGCGCAGGAGCGTGGCGATCATGAGGTTGCGGTGCGTCTTGGAGTCGGCGGGCACGATGGTCCAGGGCGCCCAGGGCGTGTGGGTGGCGGGCAGCAGGGCCTCGTAGGCGCGCTCGTAGTCGTCCCACTGGCGGCGCACGGCGAGGTCGCCGGGCTCGAACTTCCAGTGCTTGGCCGGGTCGTCGAGCCGCTCCTGCAGGCGCTTGCGCTGCTCGTCCCGGCCGATGCGCAGCATGAACTTGAGGATGACGGTGCCCGTCTCGGCCAGCATGCGCTCGAAGTCGTTGATGTGCGCGAGGCGCTGGCGGTGCTGCGCGTCGGTGATTTCCCCGTTGACCACGGGCACGAGCACGTCTTCGTAGTGGCTGCGGTTGAAGACCGCGATCTCGCCCGCGCCGGGCGCCTGCGCGTGGATGCGCCAGAGGTAGTCGTGCGCGCGCTCGATGGCGGTGGGGGCCTTCCAGCTCACCGCGCGCACGCCCAGCGGGCTCGCCCGGCCGAACACGCCGCGCACCGTGCCGTCCTTGCCCGAGGCATCCATGCCCTGCAGCACGACGAGGAGCTTGAAGCGGCGGTCGGCGTAGAGCACGCCCTGCAGCCGGTCGATCTCGGCGGCCAGGGCCTCCACGGCGGATTTGTCCTTCGCCTTCTCGCCGCTCGAAAAAGGCTTGGCGGCCGGATCGAAGGCCGCCAGCGAGAACGGCGCCGCGGCATCGGCGCCCTTGCCCGGCGCCGGCCCGCCCGGCTGCCAGCGCCGCCAGATCCTGGCGGTGTCCGTGTCGCGGATGTCGAATGCGCGGGAAGGCGGGGCCATGCGGGTGTCTCCGGGCGGTGGCGGGGTGTCCGCGATTGTGGAGCAACCGGCCGGGGCTGTGGCGTTTTACTGTCTGCTATGTTATTGATAGCTATAAAGCCAATATCGACGGCGACATGGCGCCGGTCTGGCCTGGATTCTGGGGCTGAAGGGCGCTTTTTTCATTTTCCCGGCGCATCCCCGCCTTCGATGGTGCATCGCACCATCCGCGATGCCTGCAGCCGGCGCCGCGATCCCCCCGGGTGGCCGCGGAGCAGCCGCCCGGGGGGCCGGCTTCAGAACTGCACCTGCACGCCCGCCACCACCTGCCGCCCCAGGCCGGGCAGCACGGTGATCGCGCCCCAGGAGGCGGTGTAGTAGGTCTTGTCGAACAGGTTGTGCACGTCCAGCGTGAGGCGCGTGCGCGGGTCGATCTGCCAGTAGCCGGTCAGGCGCGCGGTGGTGTAGGCGGGCAGGCGGTAGGTGTCGGTGGCGGTGCCCGTGCGCTCGCCCACGTGCACGAGGCCGCCGCCCAGGCCGTAGCGCCCGCCGGAGGCGAGCCGGTCCTCGCGGATGGCGAAGAGGCCGGCGCTCACGCGCGGGATGTTGGCCAGGCGCTTGCCGAGCAGCGCGGGGTTGTTGTCGCGCGTGACCTCGGTGTCGGTGTAGGCGAGGTTGGCCGAGAGGCGCCAGTGCGCGTCCAGCCGCCCCGCGAGGTCGGCCTCGGCGCCGCGGCTGCGCACCTCGCCGGCGGCGATGTTGAAGTTGGCGTTGGTGGGGCTGCGCGTGAGCACGTTGGTCTTGCGGATGTCGAACAGGGCCACCGCGCCGCTCAGGCGCTGGTCGGCCGATTGCCACTTGGCGCCGGCCTCGAAGGCCTTGCCCTTTTGCGGGGCGAAGGCGCCGCCGCTCTCGTCCGCGCCGGTGTTGGGGCGGAACGAGCGGCCGGCCGACACGTAGAGCGAGGCGCGGTCGCTCAGCAGGTAGGTCAGGCCCGCGCGCGGCGTGGTGGCCGAGTGCTTCTGGACCTGCGTCGTGCCCGCGAGGCGGTTCTCGTAGTCCTGGTGGAACTGGTCGAAGCGCACGCCCGCCAGCAGCTTCCAGCGGTCGGTCAGGTCGATCTGGTCCTGCACGAACAGGCCCGTGGCGCGCTGGCGGTCGCGGGTGTCGAAGCCGGGCGTGAGCGTGCCGGGCGCCTGGCCGTAGGTGGGCTGGAAGATGTCGATGGCGAAGGGCTGGGTGGCCAGGCTGTAAGCGCATGCAGCGACCGCTACGGTTGATGCCTATGTGGCGGTGCAGATCGCGGTATTGGTGGCGGTGCGTTGATGCATGCCGCCATGGTCGGCGGCCGCAGCCGCAAAGTCTTGGGAACCAGAGCCCTATTTGAGACACGCCAGAGGAGCAATGGCCGGGCTACGGCGCCTGATCTTCATTTCTGCCCTTGTCATGACTCACCGTCACCGAGGAATTTATTGCAGAGCACGTATGGAATAAGCGACGGGACCAGCCACCACCACGAATAGAAATAGGCGAGGACCCAGCAAGTCCAGGCGAAGGCGGCACTGAACCAGCGGGCGTAGAAAGCGAATCCGCGAAATTTCATCTCGCGATCCTGACACCGCTACTGCCCCAGCGCACATAGACCAGGTAAGGGAGAATTCGCACCGTGCCGGCCGGTGTAGGCAGATAAATGGGCACTGTCGCCACTTCCTTGATCATCATGTTCAAGGGCAGGCCGAATCTCGCCATATAGACACCTGGGCCAAAAATGCCATGCGATCCAGCGCGGCTCGCATTGATGACGCCGGTGCGCGCAATTCCCGCTGCCCCCGCCTCCGTCGTGAAGTGGATAAGGTGCTTTGGCAGAGCCGCGAATCCGTAACCCGCCGCACCGAGCACAGTGGCCGTGGTCGGCGCCACATCCGGAGTCCAGAGGGCCGCAAACACACCGGGCACGTGGGCCAGGGGAGCGAGCGGGCTGTCCGACGTGGCGGCAACGTCCGCCCAATATTGGGCCGCATTGTCGGCGGCCAGGGTGGACTGGCGATAGAGCTTTCGGAACTGGTACATGAGATGGCTGATGGCGCCTGCGTCGGAAGTCTCAACGGGCGTGCCGCAACCATCGCGGCGGCAGGAAAGGGCAATGTCAGGCATAGGGTCTTGTGGTGGACGCCGCAGGACAGTACCGCCGCGGCTCGCTGGCCTCCCGCCAGCGGTCGGCATTACTGCCATGCCACCTTGCACGATCCTTACAAAGCCATCGCAGAATTGTTGTGATTGGCAACACCCCCATCGCCGGCCTGCGTGGTCCTGGCTGTGGGTTTACTGCCCCTGGCGTCAGTCAAACCGACCGCCCCAGCCCACGCTCGGTCGCCCACTCCCGAATGACCTCCCGAACCTCCGCATCGTCTGCCGCGCTGATGCCCAGGTACTGCCGCGCCGGAATGCGCACCACGTGCGCGGGGATCGTGACGGCCCGCTCCGTCGCCCGCTTGTGCTTGCGGCCAGCGAAGAGCACCTGCCCAGCCACACTGCGATAGCGCACGGTGGCCGCGCGCGCGGGCTGCTCGATCTCTCCCCCGAACGGATGGATGGCGCCGTGGTTGGCATTCGTGCCCACGGCCACGGCGTCGTCGCCCAACTGCTGGTCGTGGATGCCACTGCGCAGGGTTAGTACCTTGTCCCAGTGGTACTTCTTGCGGCGGGCGTCACGGGGTTCCAGCGGCGCCCAGGGGCGCGGCTTTTTCAGGGCATCGCGGCGGATGGAGGTTCGTGCCGTTGCCGGCTCCATCGCGGGCTGCCGCGTCAGCGGGGGGGCGATGGGGCCGGTCGGCGGGCCTGCTCGTTCACCCACTCCAGGCTCTTGCCCTGGACGCACCACGCCGGATCGCGCACCCAGTCCGTGAACCAGAGCGTGGGATTGCCTTGCAGGGCATGGCATGCTGAATAGCCCAGGCTGGGCATGTAGTGGCGTGAAATCAACGCAGTCACTGGAATCAGGAGCGTGGCCACTCCTCCCGCCAACACCGTGATGATGAATGCCCGCTCGAATGGTTGGATGGCTCTGCTGCTGCAGGGGATCGCACGCATGGACGCGACCACGATGCCCAGGAGGCAGAAGGCCGCAATGAAGGGCGTCACCTGGACGGCTGGGGCAATGCGCACGGCGGGGGCCTGCGCCGCGATGCCCATGATGGTCGGCACGATCATGTGCGCGATCATCAAAAGGGAGCCTGCCGTCAGACCGAGGTATAGCGGAATGCCCCATACCAGGGTCTTGCGGATTCTTTGCACGTCGAACATAGGATGGGTGGGACTCCGCTCGGATATGGACGGTTGACTGGATCAGTAGCGGACGCAACGGATGCGGCAGAGCCAGTCTTTGACACCCTGGTCGATCGCACGTCCCATCTCCACTTTCTTCTGCTCGACGGTGTTGCGCAAATCATCCTGCCAGGACTGGGCCTTGGTGTCGATGTAGTAGAGGCCCTGGGCCGTGTGCTCCGGCAGCATCTTGATGCCGGCAATCACCTTGCTCTTGATGGCGTGGTGGGTATCCAGTTGGTTCAATCCGATGCCCACGCCCACCGCGACAACTGCCATGACGACCAGCGGCAGGACGGCGACTGCCGTAATGGACCCGACCATGGCAGCTGCCCCGTAGGCCACCAGGGCGCCCAATCCTCCCTTCACCGCCTCCACCCCGATCCCGCCCACCAGGTCATACATGGTCTTCTCGTTGTTGAACATGAAGTCCATCAACTCGATCCCCGTGGACACCACGACACCCAGGGTGAACCCGCCCTTGGCGATGCCCTGCAGGCTCTTCATGCCCAGGCCGAGCTTGAGCATCTTGGGATGGGTGGCGAGGTAGCGCGTTCCCTGCAAGGCGCCGCTGCGCTGGGCCGAGTAGCCCTTGATGATGATGTAGGTGCCGGTCGCCGTGGTCTTCACGTAGCTCGTGATCCCTGCCATGCCGATGGCGTTCAGCGTCCTAGTGATGGCGATGGCGTCGTTGGCGCCCTGCGCCACCGGGCCGACCCAGGGTTCGCCGGCATGGGGGCTGAATGTCTTTTGCCAGTACTGGCCGAAGGTCGAATGGGCAAGCATCTTGCGCAGGCTGAATTCCAGCGCGGGGTTGTTCCTCGCCTTGTCCTGCAGGATGCCCATGTACTGTCCCTGGGTGAGCACCAGGACGTCCACCTGGTTCTTGTCCATGGACTGGGCCACGGTCTGGGCGTACCCCATATTGAAGAATGTGGCAGCGAGTTCCGCACCCATCGATTCCCCCTTGTCGATAGCGTTTTTGTCGGGACGGATGCTAACGGCGGGTCGCGGCGCACGGGCCGTGGGAAGGCAAAGCAGTGTTTAACTATTGATTGAAATTAATTTAACTTTCATCTGAGAAATCACCGGCAACCGGCCGCGGTACGGGGGCTTCCCGGTGCGCGATGCCGCAAGGCCCCGCGCCTCCTTCCCGGCCGCACTCTCAAGTGCCCCGCCCGCCCTGCCGCTCGATCAGCGCCACGAAGCGCCGCGCGCCCAGGCCCAGCGGCCGCTCCTTGGACCACACCACGTCCACCCACAGCGCCACGCCGTTGCTGAGGTTCTCGAAGGGCATCTCCACCAGCGTTCCGGCGGCGATGCGCGGCTCGGCCAGCGCCCGGGGCTGCCAGCCCCAGCCCAGGCCGGCCTCGATCAGGCCCAGCGCGGCCAGGTGGCTGTCGGTGCGCCAGTGGTGGCGCGCGAACACGAGGCGCGGGTCGGTCTGCGCCAGGTCGCGGCTGGCGACCACGATCTGGCGGGTGGTGGTCAGGTGCTCCTCGCGCAGCAGCGCGCGGTCGCCGCCGGCCGCGCGCGCGGCGGCCAGCACGGGGTGGTGGGGCGCCATCACGGCGACCAGGGTTTCGCTGCCCACTTCCTGGAAGCCCTCGCGGCCGTCCAGGCTGGGGCGCTCGAACACCAGCGCCAGCTGCGCGCGCCCCGCGTGCAGCAGCGCGAGCGCATCGGCCTGGGGCGCGGCCAGCACCTCCACCTGCAGCAGGGGGTGTTCCTCGGCCAGCGCCGCCAGCGGCCCGCTCCAGGGGCCGGCCAGCAACTCGGGGGCGATGGCGAGCGTGAGGCGCTCCTCCAGCCCCTGGGTGAGGGCGAGCGCCTGCGCGTTCAGCTGCCGCAACTGCGCCGCCAGCAGCCGTGCCTGCGGCTCCAGCGCGCGCGCGGCCGCCGTGGGGCGCGGCTCGCGCCCGGCGCGGTCGAAGAGCTGCACGGCCAGCTCGGCCTCCAGGTGGGCGATGGTCATGCTCACGGCCGAGGGCACGCGCGACAGCGCCCGCGCCGCCGCCGAGAACGAGCCGTGGTCCAGCACGGCCAGGAACACCTGCACGCTGTCGGAAGAAAAGGCCATGCGCCAACCTGTCAGAAAAACTGAAACAAGCTGACTTTATATATCAGCGGTGCGCACATAAAGTGCGGTCCATGTCGCAATCCTCCTCCCTCTCTCCCCGTCCCGCCGGCCTGCAGGGCCCCGCGCGCCGCGTGCTCTACGTGGCGCTCTACGAGTTGATCGCCATCGCCGTGGCCACTCTGGGGCTGGCGCTGGCCACGGGCCAGGGCGCCGGCCATTCGGGCGCGGTGGCCGCCATCGCCTCGGGCATCGCCATCGTGTGGAACGTGGCCTTCAACTGGGCCTTCGAGCGCTGGGAGGCGCGCCAGCCGGTGCGCGGGCGCAGCACCGCGCGGCGCGTGGCCCACGCCATCGGCTTCGAGGGCGGGCTCGCGTTCATCCTGGTGCCGGTGCTGGCGTGGTGGTTCGGCGTGGGGCTCTGGGAGGCCCTGCTGATGGACCTGGGCCTGCTGCTGTTCTTCCTGGGCTACACCTTCGTCTTCAACTGGGCGTTCGACCGGGTGTTCGGGCTGCCCGCATCGGCGCAGGCGGTGGGCGTGCCGGGCTGACGGGCGCCCGGGGCCCGTTCACAGGCCCGGGCCGAAGCGGAAGCTCGAAGCCGTCACGCCGCCGAAGATGCCTTCCTCGTGGTAGACGCACCGGGCCGGCTCGGACTCGGCGGCGCCGGCCGCGACCATCAGCGGGACCAGGTGGTCCTCGCGCGGATGGGCGAGCCGCGCCGCCGGCGCGCTGTCCCAGGCCATGAGCCGCGCGGCCCGCCCGGCCGCATCGCCGTGGACCAGCGTGTCCTGCAGCCATTGGTCGAAGGCCGCCGAGGGCGCGCGCCCGGCCTCGCCGAAGCGGCGCAGGTTGTGGTAGCTCAGCCCGCTGCCGACGATGAGCACGCCCTCGCCGCGCAGCGGCGCCAGCGCGCGGCCGAGCGCCAGGTGCTGCGCCGGGTCGAGGTCGCGCTGCAGCGAGACCTGGATCACGGGCACGTCGGCGGCCGGGTACATCACCTGCAGGGGCGCGAAGGTGCCGTGGTCGAAGCCGCGTTCGGCGTCGAGCCGGGTCGGCAGTCCGGCCGCCGCGATGAGCGCCGCGATGCGCCCGGCCAGGGCCGGCGCGCCCGGAGCCGGGTAGCGCACTTCGTAGGTGTGGGGCGGAAAGCCGTAGTAGTCGTACACCATCGGAGGCCGGGGGCTGGCCATCACGGCGAAGGCCTCGTCCTCCCAGTGGCCGGAGACCACCAGCACGGCCTCGGGGCGGGTGCCGATCTGGCGCGGGATGTCCTGCAGCGACTGCTCCAGCACCTGCATGGCGCGGCGCATCTCCGGCACGTAGGGCCAGGGGCCGCCGCCGTGCGACAGGAAGTAGGTGGGCAGAAGGGGGGCGGATGGGTGGGGCATGGCGATGGAGGGCAGGTGCCGGGCGGTGGCGTCAGGCGCCGCGGGGGCGGATCGGTGCCCGCCGGGCGCGGCCCCACAGCACGAAGGCGCACAGCGGCAGCAGGACGAAGTTCAGCGGCAGCGCCATGGCCTCGCCGCGGCTCAGGTGGAAGACGATGGCGAACACCTGCAGCACCACGCAGCCCAGCGCCGCCCATACCGTCAGCCGGGGCAGGATGCGCGTGAGCGCGGGCAGCAGGATGCCCAGGCCGCCGGCCAGATCGATCAGCCCGATCGCCCGCACGAAGGCGGCCGGGTGCTGCCCGGTCCAGGGCATCATCGCGCTCAGCTCGGGGATGGGCGTGGTCAGCTTCATGAAGCCGGAGGCGCAGAACACGAAGGCGACGAGGCACTGGGCGACCCAGAGGCCGGCGCGCAGCGGCGTGCCCGCCGGCACGGCGGAAGCGGGGGAATGCGGGGCGGTGGTCATGGCAGGGCTCCTGGAAGGCCACGGCGGGTGGCGACGGAGGGAAGGTTAAGGTTTCCTTTTGGGGAAATCGATGGCGTTAAAGTGATGGATTTAATTCCTTTTGAGGAAACCATGGAGCCCTCCGGACTGGAACTCACCGGCCTGCGCGTCTTCCTGGCGATCGTCGAGGCCGGCAGCTTCAGCGCGGCCGCCGACCGCCTCGGCATGGCGCCGCCCATGGTGAGCAAGCACATCGCGCGGCTGGAGCGCGTGCTGGGTGCCCGCCTGCTGCACCGCACCAGCCGCAGCATGAGCCTGACGGAAGCCGGCACGGCGTTCTGCGCGCAGGGCCGGCAGGCGCTGGAGCTGCTGGACGCGGCGGCGGCCATGGCGGGCCAGGGCCAGGACCGGCCGCGCGGCGAGCTGCGCATCAGCGCCCCGGTCTGGTGCGCCACGCCGCGCTTCGCCGGCCTCCTGGCGGCGTACCGCCGGGCCTTCCCCGAGGTGCGGCTGGACCTGCACCTCGACAACCACATGGTGGACATCGTCTCGGAGGGTTTCGACGTGGCGCTGCGAATGACCGCCGAGCCCGCGCCCCAACTGATCGCGCGCCCGCTGTGCCCGGTGGCGTTCCACCTGGTCGCGGCCCCCGGGGCGCTGCCTTTGCCCGGCGGCGGGCCGCTCGGCGCGCCCCCGCCGATTCCGGTGGTCGTGCCCAACTACGTGCCGTTCGAGCGCTTCCGGGGCATGCTGCAGGACGGCCTGCGCCAGCCCATCGACACGGTGATGAAGTCGAGCGACTCCACGCTGAGCTACCACGCCGTGATCGCCGGCATGGGCGCGGCCTTCCTGCCGGACTGGCTGGTCGAGGGCGATCTGGCGAGCGGCCGGCTGGTGAAGCTGCCGGGCGCTGCCGATTTCGCGGGCACGCTGTTCGCCGTCTATGCCAGCCGCCGGCACATGCCGCCCAAGCTGCGCAGCTTCATCGATTTCCTGGCCGAGCGCCTGGGTGGGGCGGGGCCGCCGCGCGGTGCGCCGTAGCCGGCGGCCGCGCATTCCGCCGGCCGTGCCTGCGGGCCTCAGCGCAGCGCCAGGCCGGCGGTCTCGATCGCCCTGGCGTAGCGCGGCTGCTCGGCCCGCAGGCTCCGGGCGAGGTCTTCCGGCGTGCCGCCCGCCACCTTGAAGCCCTGGGCCTCCAGCTGGGCGCGCACGTCGGGCGCCTGCAGCACCGCCTGCAGGTCGCGGTTGATCTTGCGCACGATGGCGGGGGGCGTGCCGGCGGGGGCGAAGTAGCCCTGCCAGCTCTCCACCGCGTAGCCGCGCGGGCCGCCGGCCTCGGCCACCGTGGGCACGTCGGGCAGGGCGGGGGAGCGGTAGGCCGTGGTCACGGCCAGGGCGCGCAGCTTGCCGGCGCGCACGTGGTCGGTGACGGCGGCCAGGGTGATGAGCGTGGCGTCGGTGTGGCCCGCGAGCACGTCGACCGTGGCCGGGCCGCCGCCGGGGTAGGGGATGTAGTTGACCCTGGCGCCCGTCTCCTGCGACAGGATTTCGTGCGCCACGTGGGCGATGCCGCCGTTGCCCGGCAGCCCCAGGCTGATGCTCTCGGGCCGGGCCCTGGCGCGGGCCACGTAGTCGGCCAGACTGTGGATGCCGGTGCCGGGATGCACCACCAGGATCTGCGGATTCACCACGGCCTTGATGATGGGGGTGAAGCTCTTTTGCGTGTCGTAGGGCAGGGTACGGAACAGGAGGCCGTTGAGCGTGATGCCCTCGCCCTGCTGCAGCAGCGTGTGGCCGTCGGGCGCGGCCTTGGCCACGCGGCCTGCGCCGATGGTGCCGCTCGCGCCGGCCACGTTCTCCACGATCACGCTCTGGCCCCACCGCGCGGCGAGCTTGTC
The DNA here is from genome assembly GCF_003269065.1 of Paracidovorax anthurii. Taxonomy (GTDB): domain Bacteria; phylum Pseudomonadota; class Gammaproteobacteria; order Burkholderiales; family Burkholderiaceae_C; genus Paracidovorax; species Paracidovorax anthurii. The sequence goes on along the minus strand of NZ_QLTA01000001.1, from coordinate 137,947 downwards.
GGCCAGCGTGCGCGTGAGCTTGTCGGCGCTGCCGCCGGCGGCCACCGGCACGACGATGCGCACCGGCCGGGAGGGGAAGGTGGCCTCGGTGTCCGGCGCGGCATGCAGCGCGGCGGTGTGCAGCGTGGTGGCCGCCAGCGCGGCCAGGGCCAGGAGGAAGAAGGTCAGGGTGCGCGTCGGGCGCCGTTTCGCGGTCATGGCGGTGGGGGCGGGCGTGGAGGAGGATGCCAATCTAGGGACGGCCGCGCGCGGCGTGAACGAAGGAAGCCGCATATCGATCGTCGGCCCCGGCGCGGCGCATATCCATAGGCGCATTCGGTCGTTGGCGCCGCCGCGCGGGCGGCATACGGTGGCCGCTCTCCCATTTCCCGCGCCCGCGCCTTTCCGCCATGACCCAGACCCACCTCTCCCTGGACTTCTCCGGCAGCGACGTCGCCAGCCGCCGCGCCGCCGCCGTCGCCGCCTTCATCGCCACCGCCCGCCGCCTCGCGCCGGACCCCGAGGGCGCCACCCCTGAGCAACTGCGCGGCGTGGCCGCCGCGCTGGAGGCGCTGGGGCTGCGGCGCGAGCTGTTTCCGCCGGAGCACTTCCCCGTGTCGCTCGACAACCCCGCGCAGGTGTACCGCCTGAGCGAGGAGCCCGGCGGCCAGTACGCGCTCTATGTGTCCGCCGGCCTGCCGGGCAAGGCCCAGCCGCCGCACGACCACACCACCTGGGCGCTGATCGCCGGCATCCAGGGCAACGAGCGCAACGTGTTCTACCGGCGCGGGAAGACGGCCGACCCGGCGCGCGACGCCCTCGCCGCCGAGCGCACGGTGGACGTGGTGCCCGGCGTGTCGGTGGCGCTCTCGCCCGCCGACGTGCACACCATCGAGCTGGTGGGCGACGAACCCGGCCTGCACCTGCACTTCTACGGCCGGGGGCTGGACCGCCTGCCCGGGCGCGTGGCGTTCGAGGGCCCCGGGGGCGGCAGCTACCGCACCTTCGGGCCGCCGAAATCCATCCGCCATGCGCTGATCACGCCGCAGGCCCTGAAGGCCGCGCTGGCCGACGGCGACGAGATCGCCGTGCTCGACGTGCGCGAGACCGGCGTGTTCGCGCACCGCCACCTGCTGTTCGCGGTCTCCGCGCCGGCGTGGCGGCTGGAGCTGCTCATCGACCGGCTCGTGCCGCGCCGCGGCACGCGCACCGTGCTGGTGGACGGCGACGGCACGCTCGCGCATGAGGCCGCCGCCAGGCTCTCGCGGCTGGGCTGGCGCAACGTGTCGGTGCTGGCCGGCGGCACCGAGGGCTGGGCGGCCGCGGGCCACGAGGTCTTCAGCGGCACCAACGTGCCGGGCAAGGCGTTCGGCGAGGTGATCGAGCACGAGAAGCACACGCCCTGGATCACTGCCGACGAGTTGTACGAGCGCGTGGAGCGCGGCGACGACCTGGTGGTGGTGGACAGCCGCACGCCCGAGGAGTTCGCCGCCTTCAGCCTGCCCTTCGCGCACAGCCTGCCGGGCGCCGAGCTGGTCTACCGCATCGGCGAGGTGGCGCCCGACCCCGCGACGCTGGTGGTGGTGAACTGCGCGGGCCGCACGCGCAGCATCGTGGGCGCGCAGACGCTGATCGACGCGGGCATCCCGAACCGCGTGGTGTCGCTGCGCAACGGCACCATGGACTGGCTGCTCACGGGCCGCGCGCTGGCCCACGGCCGGGGTGCCGCGCTGCCCGAGCCATCGCCCGCCACGCTGCCAGCCGCGCGCGAGCGCGCCGAGGCCGTGGCGCGGCGCGCGGGCGTGCGGCGCATCGACGCCGCCGCGCTGGCACGGCTGGAGGCGGATGGTGCCGAGCGCACGCTCTACCGCTTCGACGTGCGCACCCGCGAGGAGTACGAGGCCGGCCACCTGGAGGGCTGGCGCTGGGCGCCCGGCGGCCAGCTCGTTCAGGCCACGGACGAATACGCGGGCACGCGCGGCGCGCGCATCGTGCTGGCCGACTGGGACGGCGTGCGCGCGCTCACCACCGGCGCATGGCTGGCGCAGCTGGGCGGCTGGGAGGTGTTGGTGCACCGCCCGCCCGCGCTGGCCGCGTGGGTCACGGGCCCCGAGCCGGTGCGTGTGCTGGCCTCGCACCCTGCGGCGCCCACGGTGTCGCCCGGGCAGGCCCGCGCGCTGCTGGACGCCGGCGAGGCCGTCGTCTTCGACGTGGACCGCCGTGCCGCGTTCGAGCGCGAGCACATCGCCGGCGCGCGCTTCGCGGTGCCGGACCGGCTGCCCGAGTTCGTGAACGGGGTGCCCGCGCCGCAGGCCGTGCTGCTCGCTTCGCCCGACGGCGTATTGGCGCGCGCCGTGGCCGCCGAGCTGGCCGCGCGCACCGGCCGCGACGTGCGCGCCATCGCGGGCGGCACCGCCGCCTGGGTCGCCGCCGGCTTGCCGGTGGCGCAGGGCGGCGAGGGCGTGCTGACCGGCGACGACGACCACTGGTTCAGCCCCTACGCGCACCGCGACCCGTCGCTGCGCGACGCGGGCTTCCGCGAGTACCTGGACTGGGAGCTGGGCCTCGTGGCGCAGCTGGAGCGCGAGGGCGCCACCGGCATCCGGCTGCTGCACGCTGCCGATTAGCGGGGGCCGGCCGGGCGGCGGCGGGAGGGTGGACCGTTATGTATGAAAGAGAATAGCGATCCCTGCAGCCCGCCCGAGGATCTTGAATGTCCCAGATTTCCCCCCACGCCCAGGAGGCGGTGGGAGCCCGCTACCGCCTCGCTTCCATGCTGCATGCCCGCGAGCGCTCCTGGGCGGCCGTGGAGCGCATCGCCTCCGCCGTGCGCCCCGGCATGCGCGAGGGCGATGCCTGCGACCGCGCCACGGCCATCCTCCGGGAGATGGGCATGCAGCGCATCTGGCACCAGACGCTGGTGCGCTTTGGCGAAGGTACGCTCAAGACCTTCAAGGAGCGCATCGACCTCGACCGCGTGCTGGGCGAGCGCGACATCTTCTTCATCGACATCGGCACCGTGTGGGACGGCCACGAAGGCGATGCCGGCGCGACCTACGTGCTGGGCGACGATGCCGGGATGCGGGCCTGCGCCGATGCCGCGCGCACCCTGTGGCACGACGTGGCCGGGCGCTGGCGCAGCCACGGCGTGGGCGGGCAGGCGCTCTATGCCTACGCGGCGGAGCGCGCGGAGGCCATGGGCTGGCGGCTGAACCTGGACATCAAGGGCCACCGGGTGTGCGATTTCCCGCACGCCATCTACCGCGCGGGCGACCTGGGCGACTTCGCCGACTGCCCGCAGGCGGGCCTGTGGATCCTGGAGATCCAGATCGCCCATCCCACCCGCCCGTTCGGCGCCTTCCACGAAGACCTGCTGGTGGGCGATCCGTCCGCCGCCGGGACCGCGCCCGCGGCCTCGGCGGCCCTCGCGCCATGACCGCCGCCCTGTCCGAACTGCTCTTTTCCTACGGCACGCTGCAGCAGGAGGGCGTGCAGCGGGCCACCTTCGGCCGCCTGCTGCAGGGCGTGCCGGATGCGCTGCCCGGCTGGCGGGTGGCGCCCTTGCCCATCCGCGATGCGCAGGTGGTGGCCACCAGCGGCAAGGGCCACCACCCCATCGCCCGGCCCGCGTCGGCCGAGGACCGGGTGGAAGGCATGGTCTTCGCCGTCACCCCGCAGGAGCTGGCCCATGCCGATCGCTACGAGGTGAGCGAATACCGCCGCGTGCTGCTGCCGCTGGCGTCCGGGCGCAGGGCCTGGGTGTACGTGGATGCCGGGGCGGACGCCGCGTGACGCGGCTTTGCACCCCGTGTGATGCCTGGGGCATCCCATGTCGGCGTCAATGCTATGTTTGTTGCTATATTTTTGGTAGTAATTCATCAACTCTTCGATGAGGTGGGCGTCAGGCCGCGAGCCGGGCCTGGAAGAGGGGCTTTTCGACGATGCTCTGGCGGTTTCCGGCCGTGGGCCCGCTTGCCGATAATGCGGCGCACATGACCCCGCACTCCTGCCCCCTCCGGTGGCGCCCGGCCATGGCCGGCGCGCTCTGCGCCGGCGTGCTGCTCGGCTGCGCCGCGCCGGCGCCCACCCCGCGCGGCGAGGCGAAGGCCGCGCCCGCCACCACCGGCGAGCTGGCCCAGTCCGACGTGAATCGCATGGCCACCCTCGCCATGCGCGAGAACCTCGACGGCCTCTACCGCCTCATGGACAAGCTCTACCGCCGCAACCCGGCCGAGTGGCGCAAGGGCCCGGCCGCCGGGCGCGAGCAGGCGCTGGAGCAGGTGCGCGAGGCCGTCGAGCGCCGCCAGCCCTGGCCGGCCCTGCAGGGCCGGCGCGACATCGCGGCCCTGGCGTTCGCGCTCTCGCCCGAGTTCGCGGGCGACCGCGTGGCCGCCTTCATCCATGCCACCGCCGACATGGTCATCGCCGCCCACGGCGGCAAGACCGAGTTCTTCCTGATCGACAGCCTGGACGCGCAATACCTCTACAACGCCGCGCGCAACGTGGAGATCGCCGCCTGGGTGCTGGCCCAGCGCCGCACGGCCGCGGGCCGGCCGCTGCTGCTGGCCGACGAGATCAGCGAGCGCGAGCGCAACCTGAGCTTCGAGCGCGAGTTCGGCAAGATCATCGGCCGCCTCGACCTGCTGTCCGCCGTGGCGGCCGAGAAATACCGCCGCGCCGCCATCAGCTACGTGCAGGGCATCATGGGCGGCTCGTTCCTGCAGTTCCTGCCCGTGCGCTGAGCGCTGCGCCCGCGCGGGGGACGCGGGCACGTCGAAGTGCATAACACGTTCTAAAATCCGCCCGCCCCCCGAGGAGCGTTGCAGCGGCCCGCGCCGTCAGGCTCGGAGCGGCCCGCCGCCATCCCGAACGACGCTCACCTGTAACCGACCCCCACGCCTGCGCAGGTGAGCCTGATGTCCGCCCCCCTCTCTCCGCCCCCCATGAAGCTCTCGGGCCTGGAGCCCGTCACCATCGGTGAGGGCACGCTGTTCGTCAACATCGGCGAGCGCACCAACGTCACGGGCTCCAAGGCCTTCGCCCGCATGATCCTCAACGGCCAGTACGAAGAGGCCCTGGCCGTGGCGCGCCAGCAGGTGGAGAACGGCGCGCAGGTCATCGACATCAACATGGACGAGGCCATGCTCGACAGCCGGGCCGCCATGGTGCGCTTCCTGCAGCTCGTGGCCTCCGAGCCCGACATCGCGCGCGTGCCGATCATGGTGGACTCCTCCAAGTGGGAGGTGATCGAGGCGGGCCTGCGCTGCATCCAGGGCAAGGGCATCGTCAACTCCATCTCGATGAAGGAGGGGGTGGAGAAGTTCAAGCACGAGGCGCGCCTCGTCAAGCGCTACGGCGCGGCCGCCGTGGTCATGGCCTTCGACGAGGTGGGCCAGGCCGACACCTACGCGCGCAAGATCGAGATCTGCGAGCGCGCCTACCGCATCCTCGTGGACGAGGTCGGCTTTCCGCCCGAGGACATCATCTTCGACCCCAACATCTTCGCGGTGGCCACGGGCATCGAGGAGCACAACAACTACGCCGTCGATTTCATCGAGGCGGTGCGCTGGATCAAGCAGCACCTGCCGGGCGCGAAGGTTTCGGGCGGCGTCTCCAACGTGTCGTTCAGCTTCCGCGGCAACGACCCGGTGCGCGAGGCCATCCACACCGTGTTCCTCTACCACGCCATCGCCGCCGGCATGGACATGGGCATCGTCAATGCCGGCATGGTCGGCGTCTACGACGACCTGGAGCCCGTCCTGCGCGAGCGCGTGGAGGACGTGGTGCTCAACCGCCGCCCCGATGCCGGCGAGCGCCTCGTGGAAATCGCCGAAACCGCCAAGAGCGGCGCCAAGGACGAGAGCAAAAAGCTCGAATGGCGCGGCACGCCCGAGCACCCGAAGACCGTGGGCGAGCGCCTGTCGCACGCGCTGGTGCACGGCATCACCGACTTCATCGTGGACGACACCGAGGAGGCCTACCGCGAGATCCTCGCGCGCGGCGGCCGCCCCCTGCACGTGATCGAGGGGCCGCTCATGGACGGCATGAACGTGGTGGGCGACCTGTTCGGCGCGGGCAAGATGTTCCTGCCGCAGGTGGTCAAGAGCGCGCGCGTGATGAAATCCGCCGTGGCGCACCTCATTCCCTACATCGAAGAGGAAAAGCGCCAGGACGAACTCGCCGGCCGCGACGTGCGCAGCAAGGGCAAGATCGTCATCGCCACCGTCAAGGGCGACGTGCACGACATTGGCAAGAACATCGTCACCGTGGTCCTGCAGTGCAACAACTTCGAGGTGGTGAACATGGGCGTGATGGTGCCCTGCCACGAGATCCTCGCGAAGGCCAAGGTCGAGGGCGCCGACATCATCGGCCTCTCGGGCCTCATCACGCCCAGCCTGGAAGAGATGCAGTACGTGGCCGGCGAGATGCAGAAGGACGACTACTTCCGCGTCAAGAAGATCCCGCTGCTCATCGGCGGCGCCACCACCAGCCGCGTGCACACCGCCGTCAAGATCGCGCCGCACTACGAGGGCCCCGTGGTCTACGTGCCCGACGCCTCGCGCAGCGTGAGCGTGGCCCAGAGCCTGCTGGGCGAGGCCGCGCCCACCTACCTCGCCGAGGTCGAGGCCGATTACGCGAAGGTGCGCCAGCAGCACGCCAACAAGAAGCAGACCCCGCTGTGGCCGCTGGCGAAGGCCCGCGCCAACCGCACGCCCATCGCATGGGAGGCCTGGCGCCCCGCCGCGCCGCGCGCGCTGGGCCGCCGCGTGTTCAAGAACTTCGATCTCGCCGAGCTGGCGAAGTACATCGACTGGGGCCCCTTCTTCCAGACCTGGGACCTGGCCGGGCCCTACCCCGCCATCCTCACCGACGAGGTGGTGGGCGAGCAGGCGCAGCGCGTGTTCGCGGACGGGCAGGCCATGCTCAAGCGGCTCATCGAAGGCCGCTGGCTGCAGGCCAGCGGCGTGATGGCCCTGTTGCCCGCCAACAGCGTGGGCGACGACATCGCGTTCTACACCGACGAATCCCGCACCCAGGTCGCGATGACCTGGTACGGCCTGCGCCAGCAGGCCGAGAAGCAGGCCATCGACGGCGTGATGCGCCCCAGCCGGTGCCTGGCCGACTTCGTCGCGCCCAGGGACAGCGGCATCGCCGACTACGCGGGCCTCTTCGCCGTCACGGCCGGCCTGGGCGTGGAGAAGAAGGAGCAGGCCTTCATCGACGCGCTGGACGACTACTCCGCCATCATGCTCAAGGCCCTGGCCGACCGCCTGGCCGAGGCCTTCGCCGAATGCCTGCACCTGCGCGTGCGCACCGACCTCTGGGGCTACGCACCGCAGGAGCGCCTGGGCAACGACCAGCTCATCGCCGAGCAATACCAGGGCATCCGCCCCGCGCCCGGCTACCCCGCCTGCCCCGACCACAGCCCCAAGGGCGACCTCTTCCGCGTGCTGCAGGCCGGCGAGATCGGCATGGGCCTCACCGAAAGCCTCGCCATGACCCCCGCCGCCAGCGTGAGCGGCTTCTACATCGGCCACCCCGACAGCGTGTACTTCAACGTGGGCAAGATCGGCGAGGACCAGCTCGCCGACATGGCCGCACGGCGCGGGATGGACGAGGGGGAACTGCGGCGGCTGCTGGCGCCGAATCTGTGAAGCAAGGCGGCACCCTGAGCATCGGGGGATGCCCCTGGATGGGCGGGTGCTGGCCGGGTCGAGCGTTCACTGTGTGCGCTGCGCAACTGATTCTCTGCCGTGAGGGTGCGCAAGGGCGCACCCTTGCGGGCCGACGCTAAGACCTCGCCCCGGCGGATGTCGAAGACTCTCTGCCTGTTCCGGCATCCGGCAGCTCCGCGACCTCGAACCCTCCCCCGCGCTTCTTGGCCGAGTACATGGCCATGTCCGCGTGGTGCAACACCTCGGTGCCCTGCTGCGAGTGGGCCGGGGAGAGCGCGATGCCGATGCTGGCGCCGACCTCCACGGACAGGTCCGGGCGGATCTGGATGGGGATCTTGACGACCTCGCCGATGGAGGTGGCGATGTCGGCCAGGGTGTCCACGTCGTTGGTGCGCACCAGGATCGCGAATTCGTCGCCGCCGAGCCGGGCCAGCGTGTCGGAGGACCGGATGAGCTTTCTCATCCGCTGGGATATTTCCTTGAGGACGATGTCTCCGGAGTCGTGCCCGTAGGTGTCGTTGACGAACTTGAACTTGTTCAGGTCCATCAGCATCACCGCGAAGCCGGTGGATAGCTTCTTCTGCTCCCGCTCCGCGGCGAGGAGCCGCGCTTCGAAGGTCCGCCGGTTGGCCAGCCCGGTCAGGGGGTCTTTCTGGGCCACGTCCTCCAGCGGCGTCACCACGCGGTTGGCGACCATCTTGACGGCCAGTATGGAAATGCAGGAGCTGAACGTGATGCTGAGCGCGAACAGCGCCTCCAGCTTCAGGAACGGGGAAAACACCGGCGCGAAGGGCTTGGCCACCACGGCATTCACCGTGTATCCCGGTCCTTCGTCCATGGCGATCACCTTGACCCGGTAGCGGGACCCATCGTCGTCCACCACGGAGAACGTGTCGCGCGACATCTCGTGGTGCTGGATGTCTTCCGCCAGGATGGATGGCGGAAGCGTGGTCGCGTGGATGGTGTACTTGCTTTGCGTGTGGTGCCGGCTGCGGGAAACGAATGCCATCTGCAGCTGCGTCATCTTGGTGAACTGCTCGACGCCCGCGTTCGTGAGCCGGTAGGCCAGGTAGATATGGGCCACGGGAACCGGTGCCCGCACCGTGACCTTGACCCAGCTGTGCAGCAGCTGCGTGTGATCCGTCACCGCCAGTGGCCGCATGTTCCGGCCGTTGCCCTTGACGCCGGCCACCAGCCTCTCCAGTTCCGCGTCGAGGTCGGCATCCCGCTCGCTCAGCAGGCCGGTGGCCGACGAACGGGCCAGGACCCGGTTGCTCAGGTCGGTCAGCACGATCAGCTCCGCGCCCGATCTCGCCAGCTGGTTGAAGAGGGCGGATTCGATCGTGGCGCGGTTGGTTTCGTTGAAGATGGTGTTCTGCAGGCCGTAATCCTTGGCGATCAGCTCGGAGGTGGCCTGCCGGTATTCCCGCCGGGTGGTGCCGGTGTATTCGAAGGTCAGGGCCCCCGCATCCAGCGCGGCGTCCACGCTCTCGAGCGCGATCTGCCGGTTGGCGTAGTGCAGGAAGACGAAGGCCACCAGCTGCACGGCCGTCAGGGCCAGCACCAGCAGCATCAGGAACCGGCTCGTGGACGCGGATGGAAGAAAGTCCCTCTTCATGTGACACCCTCTGCTCATTGCCCAGGCGTTTTCGGGGGAGGCCTGGGGTTTTCTTGTACGTGGCGGGCCCGCAGGCCCCCGGCCCGGCGCCGGGCAAGGGCCATGATGCTCTACTTCGGCCGGCTTGTCTGTCGGCGCGTGAGGAAGCGGTCCATGAACGCCGGGATGGCCCGGGCCCGGAGGGGGCGGGGCGGCCGCCCCGCGCCGCCGCCCGCAGGGTCGATTGGCGAAAGGCGCTGACACCGGAACCTGTGCCGCTGGGGTGAAATCCACCGATGCCCTCCCCCCTCCCCACGCCCTGGATCGACCGCGCCCGGCGCGCAGCGCGGCCCGTCATGCCGCTGGTGCGCGCCGTCCATCTCTGGCTCGACGCCGACGGCCTGCGCATGAGCGCGGCGATGTCGTTCTACGGCATGCTGAGCCTTGCGCCCCTGCTGTTGCTGCTGGTGGGCGTGATGGGGTGGTGGATCGACAAGTCCTACCTGGAGACCAACCTCATCGCCCAGGTGCAGGCGGTGATGGGCGAGCGCGGCGCGGAGGTGGTGCGGCTGGCGCTCGCCAGCGCGCGCGAGCCCTCGGAGGGGCGGCTGGCCTCGATCGCGGGCTTCGTGCTGCTGCTCTCGGGCGCCACGGGGGTGTTCGTGGAGCTGCAGTCGGCGCTGGAGCGGCTCTGGACCGCCGGCCACCCGCCCGCGCCGGAGGACAAGGCCTGGTGGCGCATGGCGTCGCTGCGGCTGCGGGGGCTGGCCTACGTGCTGGCCATCGGGTTCCTGCTGCTCGTCTCGCTGGTGGTCTCCACGGCGATCCACGTCGTGGCCACCTGGGCCAGCGCGCGCCTGCCCACGGCGTCGGGGCCGATCCTGCAGGTGGTCAACGAGCTGGTGGCCTTCGGCATCGCGGTGCTGCTGTTCATGGGGCTGATGCGCATCGGCGGCGGGCCGAAGCCGCCGATGGTGTGCCTGGCCTTCGGGGCCGTGGTGGGCGCCATCCTGTTCACCGTGGGCAAGCAGCTGCTGGCGCTGTATCTGGCCACGGCCGCCGTCGTGTCGGCCTACGGCGCAGCCGGATCGCTCGTGGTGCTGCTGATGTGGATCTATTTCTCGTCGGCCGTGCTGCTGTTCTCGGCCAGCTGCGCGCGGGCGCTGCAGGAGGTGCGTGCCGAGAATTTGCACCGGCCCGTGCGGAGCTGAAAGCGATGGCGGAGGGGGGCGATTCAGGCCCCGGAGGCCCGGAAAAAGGCCCGATCCGGCCCATTTGTGGGGCATCGCGCACCGCCCGTGTCGGACGGCATCCGGCGGTTCTACAGCTTCTTACGCCGTTTACAGAACCGCGCGTTATGTGAATCGGGCCTGCGTGTACTCTGCAGGCATAACACCCCAGAAGGGAAACACCATGAGTCTCGTCGTCCGCTCCAATCCGTTGTCGAACCCGGCCGTGGCCGGTGGCTCGGCCAAGTGGCTCTGGGCCGCGATCGGCGCACTGGGCGTCAGTGTGCTGGCCCTGGGCGCCACGCTGGTGGTCCAGAACCGGGCCCCCGCAACCGCCGCGGCGGACCCCGCCACGGCGCAGCCGCTGGCCGCCGCGCCGGCGCCTGACGCCGCCCGCCCGCAGGCCCCCGTCCCCGTGCAGAACATCGCGCAGCGCGCTCCCGCCGCGGCGCCGTCCGGCGGCTATGCCGCGCAGTCCGGCTATCCGGCCCCGCAGGGGCAGGGCCAGCCGGTGGCCATGCAGCGCGCCGCGGCGCCGGTGTGCGCGACCTGCGGCCGCGTCGAATCCGTGCAGACCGTCCAGCAGGCCGCTCCCGCCACGGGCGTGGGCGCCGTGGCCGGTGGCGTGCTGGGGGCCGTGGTGGGCAACCAGGTGGGCAAGGGTTCGGGCCGCACGGCGGCCACGGTGCTGGGCGCCGTGGGCGGCGGCTACCTGGGCCACACGGTGGAGCAGCGCACCCGCACCACCACCGCCTACCAGATCCGCGTGCGGATGGACGATGGCTCGGTGCGCACGTTCACGCGTTCGCAGCCGGTGGCCGAGGGCACGCCGGTGCGCGTGGAAGGCCGCGGCTTCCGTGTGGAGAGCGGCAACTATGGCGGCGGCTACGGCGGTGGCTATTCCACCCAGGGGCCGCAGTCGATGCGCGTGGCCGACAACGGCTATTGACGGGCGCCATGCACGGGCGGCGATCCGGCCGCCTGCGTGCATCCTCCCACCCCGACGGGCGGCCTCTGGCCGCCCGTTTTCGTTGAGGCCGGGGTGATGGTCATGCTATTAAATAAATAGCTGAAGACGTAGATTTCTCGCCGACATGGCGGTTGAAAGACTCTGAACCCGTGCCCGAAAAGGGCTGCGGCGGCGGCCGGAACGCCCTCCCGGCGCCGCCCCGGGGGCGTCACTTCTCGACGAAGGCGCGCTCGATCACGAAGTCGCCGGGCTTGGTGGTGTTGCCCTCCTCGAAATCGCGCTTTTCCAGGATGGTCTTGAGCGAGGCCAGCATCTCGGGGCTGCCGCAGAGCATCACGCGGTCCACCAGCGGGTCGAGCGGCGGCACGCCCAGATCGGTGAAGAGCTTGCCGTTCTCGATCAGGTCGTTGATGCGGCCCTGGTTGCGGAAGGGCTCGCGCGTGACGGTGGGGTAGTACTTGAGCTGCTTGGCCACGATCTCGCCCAGGAACTCGTGCTTCGGCAGCTCCTGGGTGATGAAGTCGTGGTAGGCCAGCTCGCTCACCTGGCGCACGCCGTGCACCAGCACCACTTCCTCGAATTTCTCGTAGGTCTCGGGGTCGCGGATCACCGAGAGGAAGGGCGCCAGGCCCGTGCCGGTGGAGATCAGGTACAGGCGCTTGGCCGGCAGCAGGTAGTCGATGAGCAGCGTGCCGGTGGGCTTGCGGCCCACGACGATGCTGTCGCCCACCTGGATGTTCTGCAGGCGCGAGGTGAGCGGGCCGTCGGGCACCTTGATGGAGAGGAACTCCAGGTGCTCCTCGTAGTTGGCGCTGGCGATGCTGTAGGCGCGCAGCAGGGGCTTGTCGTTCACCTTGAGGCCGATCATGGTGAAGTGGCCGTTGGAGAACCGCAGCGAGGTGTCGCGGGTGGTGGTGAAGGAGAACAGGCGGTCGGTCCAGTGGTGGACGGAGAGGACTCGCTCTTCGTTGAATGCGCTCATGGATGGATGGCAGGACAGTGAGGAAAAGAAAGCGGGAAAGCGGCGCGTGGCCTTCAAGGGCAGGGCCGGTGGCTCGTGCGGGCGCGCCTTCGGGTCGCCCTGGCTGCCCCCTGCCAAGCGGGCAAACCCCCGCATTGTCGGCCAAACCGCCGTGGCAGGTACATTTCAGGCCCGCAGAACGTCATTCGGAAATCAGGATTGCCCATGCTCCGGCCCGCCCGCCTCCTCCTCGCCGCCCTCGGATTCGCCGCCGCCGCGGCCCATGCGCAGGGCACGATCAAGATCGGCGAGATCAACAGCTACAAGGCCCAGCCGGCCTTCCTGGAGCCCTACCGCAAGGGCATGGAGCTGGCGGTGGCGCAGGTCAACGCGGCCGGCGGCATCGGCGGGCGCAGGCTGGAGCTGGTCACGCGCGACGACAACGGCAACCCCGGCGACGCGGTGCGCGCGGCCGAGGAGCTGCTGGCGCGCGAGAAGGCGGACGTGCTCATGGGCAGCTTCCTCTCGCACGTGGGGCTGGCGCTGACCGACTTCGCGCGCCAGCGCAAGGTGTTCTTCCTCGCGGCCGAGCCGCTCACCGACAAGATCGTGTGGGAGCAGGGCAACCGCTACACCTTCCGCCTGCGCCCCTCCACCTATATGCAGGTGGCCATGCTGGTGCCCGAGGCGGCGGCGCTGAAGAAGAAGCGCTGGGCCATCGTCTACCCCAACTACGAATACGGCCAGTCGGCCGTGGCGACGTTCAAGCGGCTGCTGGCCGCCGCGCAGCCCGGCGTGGAGTTCGTCGCCGAGCAGGCCGCGCCCCTGGGCAAGGTGGACGCCGGCAGCGTGGCGCAGGCCCTGGCCGACGCGAAGCCGGACGCGATCTTCAACGTGCTGTTCGCGGCCGACCTCGCGAAGTTCGTGCGCGAAGGCCACACGCGCGGGCTGTTCCAGGGCCGCGAGGTGGTGAGCCTGCTCTCGGGCGAGCCCGAATACCTCGACCCGCTCAAGGGCGAGGCGCCCGAGGGCTGGATCGTCACCGGCTACCCCTGGTACGCCATCGCCACGCCGGAGCACAAGGCATTCCTCGATGCCTACCAGGCGCGCTTCAAGGACCACCCGCGCGCCGGCTCCATCGTGGGCTACAGCGCCATCCAGTCGATCGCGGCCGGCCTGCGCCGGGCGGGCGGTTCGGCCGACACCGAGAAGCTCATCGCCGCCTTCCGGGGCCTCGAAGTGGCCACGCCCTTCGGGCCCATCACCTACCGCGCGCAGGACCACCAGTCCACCATGGGCGCCTTCGTGGGCCGCACGAAGAAGCAGGGCGGCCAGGGCGTGATGGCGGATTTCCGCTACCAGGACGGCGCGAAGTTCCAGCCCACCGACGCCGAGGTGAAGGCGCTGCGCAAGGCCGTGGACTGACGCGGCCCCGGCACGGCACGGTCTTCCTGCCCAGGCGCGCCGCATGGATGTTTCCGGCCTCGCGGTCCAGCTCCTGAACGGGCTGGCGGGCGCTTCCACGCTGTTCCTCGTGGCGGCGGGGCTGTCGCTGATCTTCGGCGTGACGCGCATCGTCAATTTCGCGCACGGCTCGTTCTACATGCTGGGGCTCTACGCGGCCTGGGCGCTGGTGGAGCGCCTGGGCGGCGCGATCGGCTTCTGGCCCGCGCTGCTGCTCGCGCCGCTGGCCGTGGGGCTGCTGGGCGCGCTGGCGGAGGTGGCGCTGCTGCGCCGCATCTACCGCGCGCCCGAGCTGCTGCAACTGCTCGCCACCTTCGCGCTGGTGCTGGTCATCAAGGACGCCGTGCTCTGGGCCTTCGGGCCGGAGGAGCTGCTGGGCCCGCGCGCGCCGGGGCTGGAGGGCGCGGTGGACATCCTCGGGCGGCGCTTTCCGGCCTACGACCTGTTCCTGATCGCCGTGGGCCCGGCGGTGCTGGCGCTGCTGTGGGCGCTGCTGCACCGCACGCGCTGGGGCACGCTGGTGCGCGCGGCCACGCAGGACCGCGAGATGGTGGGCGCGCTGGGCGTGGACCCGGCGTGGCTGTTCACGGCGGTGTTCGCGCTGGGCGCGCTGCTCGCGGGCCTGGGCGGCGCGTTGCAATTGCCGCGCGAGCCGGCCAGCCTGGACCTGGACCTGAACACCCTCGGCGCGGCCTTCGTCGTGGTGGTGGTGGGCGGCATGGGGTCGCTGCCCGGCGCTTTCGTGGCGGCGCTGCTGATCGCGCAGCTCAAGGCGGTGTGCATCTGGCTCGGCGTGGTGGAGATCGCGGGCGTGGCGGTGTCGTTCTCCCAGCTCACGCTGGTGGCCGAATTCCTCGTGATGGCGGCCGTGCTGGCCTGGCGGCCCTGGGGACTGCTCGGCCGGCCGCTGGCGCCGCAGCGCGCGCCGGCCGGGGCCGATGCCGAGGCGCCGCCGCGCCCCGCCGGCGCCGTGGCGCGCGCGGGCTGGGCCGCCGGCGTCGCGGCCCTGGCCCTGCTGCCGCTGGCGTCGGGCGCGTGGCCCTATGCCACGGTGCTCGCGCAGGACGTGCTGGTGGCCGCGCTCTTCGCCGCGAGCCTGCACGTGCTCCTGGGCCCCGCCGGCCTGCATTCGTTCGGGCACGCGGCGTATTTCGGGATCGGCGCCTACGCGGTGGCGCTGCTGGTGCGCGCGGCGGGGCTGCCCGCGGCGGCCGCGCTGGCGCTCGCGCCCGTGGCGGCGGGGCTGTTCGCGGTGGCCTATGGCTGGCTCTGCGTGCGGCTGTCGGGCGTGTACCTGGCGATGCTCACGCTGGCGCTGGCGCAGATCACCTGGGCGATCGCCTTCCAGTGGGACGCCGTCACGGGCGGCAGCAACGGCATCACCGGCGCCTGGCCCACGGGCTGGCTGGCCGAGGGGGCGGCGTTCTACCTGCTCACGCTGGCCTGCGTGGCGGGCGGCGTGTGGGGGCTGCGCCGCCTGCTGCACGCGCCCTTCGGCATGGCGCTGCGCGCCGCGCGCGACTCGGCGCCCCGGGCCGAGGCCATCGGCATCGACGTGCGGCGGCTGCGCTGGGCGGCGTTCGTGGCCATGGGCATGGCGGCCGGGCTGGCCGGCGCGCTGCACGCGCTCTCCAAGGGCGGCGCCGCGCCCGAGCTGCTGTCGGTGGGCAAGTCGGTGGACGGGTTGGTGATGGTGCTGCTCGGCGGCGTGCAGTCGCTGGCCGGGCCGCTCGCGGGCGCGGCCGTGTTCACCGGCCTGCACGACACGTTCGCGCGCCAGACCGACTACTGGCGCGCCGTGCTGGGCGGCACCCTGCTGCTGCTGGTGCTGCTGTTTCCCCGGGGCCTCGCGGGCGCGCTGTCCTGGCGCGGGCGGCGCGGCGGAGGCGTGCCATGAGCCTGCTGGAGGTGCATGGCCTGGCCCGGTCCTTCGGCGGCGTGCGGGCGGTGGACGGCATCGGCTTCGCGCTGGCGCCGGGCGAGATGCTGGCCCTCATCGGCCCCAACGGCGCGGGCAAGTCCACCACCTTCAACATGGTGGGCGGGCAGCTCGCGCCCGATGCCGGCACGGTGCGCCTCGCGGGCCGCGACATCGCCGGCCTGCCGCCGCGCGCCATCTGGCGCCTGGGCGTGGGGCGCACCTTCCAGATCGCCGAGACCTTCGCCTCGCTCACCGTGCTGCAGAACGTGCAGATGGCGCTGCTCGCGGCCGACGGGCGCGTGTTCCGCTTCTGGCGCCGGGCCACGGACCACCGGCCGCAGGACGCGCTGGCCCTGCTGGAGCGCCTGGGCCTGCGCGCGCAGGCCCACCGGCCCTGCCGCGAGCTGGCCTACGGCGACGTCAAGCGCGTGGAGCTGGCCATGGCCCTGGCCCACGGCCCGCGCCTGCTGCTCATGGACGAGCCCACGGCCGGCATGGCGCCGGCCGAGCGCCTGTCGCTGATGGCCCTGGCGCGCGAACTCGCCACCGAGCGCCGCATGGGCGTGCTGTTCACCGAGCACAGCATGGACGTGGTGTTCCGCCATGCCGACCGCGTGCTGGTGCTGGTGCGCGGCCGCCTGCTGGCCGAGGGCCCGCCCGCCGCGATCCAGGCCGACCCGCGCGTGCAGGCCGCCTACCTGGGCAGCGGCCGGCTGGCGCCGGCCCGCGCGGAGGCCGCGCCATGACCGCGCCGCCGCTGCTGCAGGTGGAAGGGCTGCGCGCCTGGTACGGCGGCGCGCAGATCCTGGCGGATGTGGCGCTGGAGGTGGGGCGCGGCGAGGTCGTGGCGCTCATGGGGCGCAACGGCGCGGGCAAGTCCACCACGCTCAAGGTCATCGCGGGGCTGGTCGCGCGGCGCGAGGGCACGGTGCGCTTCCTGGGCCGCGACGTCTCGCGCCTCGCGCCGCACCGCATCGCGCGCGCCGGCCTGGGCTACGTGCCCGAGGAGCGGCGCATCTTCACCGACCTCACGGTGCTGGAAAACCTCGGCGTGGGCCGCCAGCCGCCGCGCCGCTGGCCCGACGGCACGCCCGCGCCCGTGTGGACGCCCGAGGCGCTGTTCGCGCTGTTCCCCAACCTGGGCGAGATGCCCCGGCGCCCGGGCGGGCGCATGAGCGGCGGCGAGCAGCAGATGCTGGCCGTGGCGCGCACGCTCATGGGCCAGCCGCTCGTGGTGCTGCTGGACGAGCCCTCCGAGGGCGTGGCGCCGGTCATCGTGGAACAGATGGCGGACGCCATCCTGCGCCTCAAGGCCCAGGGCGTGGGCATCCTGCTGTCGGAGCAGAACCTCGCGTTCGCCGAGGCGGTGGCCGACCGGGCCTACCTGCTGGAGCGGGGCGAGGTGCGGGGCCACATGCCGATGGCGCGGCTCGCGGCGGCACCGGAGCTGCGCGCGGCGTTCCTGGGCCTTTAGAACGGGCTCACGATCTCGCAGGGGCTGTGCCTTCGTTGCGCGCGATGGCGCTTCGCAGGGTCGCTCGCCATTCCGCAAAAGGCGCGCCATGCTGGAGGCCCCCTCCAGGAGTTTCTTACCCATGACCCATATCTCGGGATCGGGCTCGCGCCGACCCCTCCCCGCCTCGACGACCACCCTCCCGGAGACCGGCACCACGGCCACCGCCGCGCCCGATTCCAGCAGGGCGATGGTGCGCTCGCTTTCGCAGCGCGTGGCCGGTTCCCTGCGCACGCTGGTGCCGAATGCCGCCACGGCGCGTGGGTTGACCCGCAGCTTTTCCGCATGCATCCGTCCCGATTTCGCGAAGCGCCGCGAGCAGAACAAGGAGTTGGAAAAACTGAATGAACTGCGCCAGCATGGCGTCAGGGATCTCGGCGGCCTGCTGGCCGGGGTGGATGTGAAGAGGCTTCCACCGCTTCCTGAATCGTCCCTGAACCAGGAGGATTCGATCAGGGAGCACAGGAGCATCAAGCAAAAGGCGAAGGACAAGGAGAAGGAAAAGGCCGAGCAATCGCGGCGGATTTCCGCCCGGTTCCAGAATTTGCTGCAGGCCGAGTCGAGCCGGCTGAGCTACCGCGGCGATACGTCCCTGCGGCTCGACCCGGCCGTGCAGGCCCCCGGGGAGGGATCGCTGCCGGGTCCGTCCGTTACCTCGGCCCCGGGGCAGATCCAGGAAGAATCGCCCGCCCGGGAGTCGGGCGCCTCGGTCATCGAGATCGATGGCGTCAGCCCCGGCCGCCCGTGGGAGAACGTTTGACGGGACTG
Organism: Paracidovorax anthurii; assembly: GCF_003269065.1. Taxonomy (GTDB): domain Bacteria; phylum Pseudomonadota; class Gammaproteobacteria; order Burkholderiales; family Burkholderiaceae_C; genus Paracidovorax; species Paracidovorax anthurii. The sequence continues at coordinate 119,869 of NZ_QLTA01000001.1, read as the reverse complement.
CGCCCGGGCGGGGCCGGGGCCCCCTGCGCCGCTTCCCGGGCGCCCAGGTGGGTGGCCACCACCTCCGCGAGCCAGTCCATCACGTAGCGCACGCGCCGCGGCAGGTTGCGGCGGTTGGCGTACAGCAGCGTGAGCGGCATGGCCGGCGCGGCCAGCCCGGGCAGCACTTCCACCAGTTCGCCGCGCGCGAGCAGGTCCACCACGCCCAGGCGCGGCACCTGGATGATGCCCAGCCCCGCCAGGCAACCGGCGATGTAGGCCTCGGCGTTGTTCACGGTGACGGCGCCCTGCATCGGCGTGAGCACCAGGGCCCCGTCCACCCGCGCCTCGAACCCGGTGGAGCGCGCGCCCAGCGTGTTGACGAAGTGCACCAGCCGGTGGCCGGCCAGGTCGGCGAGCGACTCCGGCATGCCGTACCGGCGCAGGTAGGCCGGGCTCACGCAGTTGGCCAGCCGCGCCTCGCCCAGCGGGCGCGCGACGAGGCTGCTGTCCACCACCGCACCTGTGCGCAGCACGCAGTCGAAGCCCTCGCGCACCACGTCCACACGCCGCTCGGTGCTGCTCAGTTCCAGTTCCAGCGCCGGGTGGCGCGCCAGCAATTGGGGCAGGTGCGGCACCACCACGTTGCGCGCCATGCCGGTGGACATGTCGATGCGCACGCGCCCGCGCAGGCTGGCGCCGTCGGCGTGCTGGAACATGGACTGCAGCTCGTCCACGTCCGCCAGCAGGTCCTTGCAGCGCTCGTAATAGGCCTGCCCATCCTGCGTGAGCTGCACGCGCCGGGTGGTGCGGTGCAGCAGCCGCGTGCCCAGTTCCGTCTCCAGGGACTGCACGGCCGTCGAGACGCTCGCCTTGGGCAGCGCCAGCGCCTGCGCGGCCTGGGTGAAGCTGGCCAGCTCGGCCACGCGCGCGAACACCTGCATGCGTTGGAAGGGGTCCATTGTTCTTTTCGGTTGAACAAAGAGATCGATTCTTGCCTATTTATCGGCGTCCGGTGGATCAATAGACTGGCGCCATTCCGTTCCCCCCTCTCGAAAGGCCCATTCCATGACTGTCACAGCCCCTTCCGCCACCGTCCCCTCGGCCCCCTCCATCGCCCTCGTGACCGGCGGCAGCCGCGGCCTCGGCCGCGATGCGGCGCTGCAGATCGCGGGCCAGGGCATGGACGTGATCCTCACCTACCGCAGCCGCGCGGACGAAGCCCAGGCGGTGGTGGCCGCCATCGAGGGCCTGGGCCGGCGCGCCGTGGCCCTGCCGCTGGACGTGGGCCGCAGCGGCGGTTTCGCGGCCTTCGCGGATGCGGTGCGCGCCGCGCTCGCGGGGCACTGGCAGCGCGAGCGCTTCGACTTCCTCGTCAACAACGCGGGCATGGGCGTGCACGCCCCGTTCGCGGAGACCACCGAGGCGCAGTTCGACGAACTCGTGAACGTGCACTTCAAGGGCGTGTTCTTCCTCACCCAGGCGCTGCTGCCGCTCATGAACGACGGCGGGCGCATCGTGAACGTGTCCTCGGGCCTGGCCCGCTTCGCGCTGCCGGGCTATGCGGCCTATGCGGCGATGAAGGGCGCGGTGGAGGTGCTGACCCGCTACCTGGCCAAGGAGCTGGGGCCGCGCGGCATCGCGGTGAACGTGGTCGCGCCCGGCGCCATCGAAACCGACTTCGGCGGCGGCGCGGTGCGCGACAACGCGCAGCTCAACGCCTTCATCGCGTCCCAGACGGCGCTCGGGCGCGTGGGCCGGCCGGACGACATCGGCGGCGTGGTCGCCTCGCTGCTGCTGCCCGCCAGCCGCTGGATCAACGCGCAGCGCATCGAGGCGTCGGGCGGCATGTTCCTGTGATGCGCGGGGGCTTGGGAGCACCGATCCGAATGGAATCGGCCCCATGTCGCTGATTTTTCTCAATAGCTTGCTATTGATTTGGTAGCGAATGGTTCGGCCGCCCGCATGCGGGCCCGCCGACCGTCAGAACGCTTTCCAGTCGTCGCCGCCGCCGCCACGTCGGCCCGTACGGCCTTCTCGGCCAGGCGGTCGAGCTGTTGCTCGATGCGCGCTCCGGCGCGGAGATTTCGCATGGGGGGGGCGCTGGAGAAGGGGACGCGGGCGGGGCGTGCCCGGAGCGCGCGAATGAATCCGGCGTGACCGTGCAGGTCGCGTCCGGTTAGAGCGTGTTTACGATCTTTTCATGGTGCCCGTTGCCCCGCTTTGGGCTCGGCTGCAAGGCGCAAAGCGCAGCCGGGCTGGTGGCCCGGCGAGCATTTGCAACGCCGCAGACGGGCCCAAAGCGGGGCAACCCTCCGGGCAAGGCAGCAAACAGCCGCACTCGTCGTTGCGACGCCTTGCCCAGGCCGCCAGCATGGCCTGCGGCGCGCGCCTAGATTGCGGCTGTTTGCTGCCTTGCGGGCACCATGAAAAGATCGTAAACACGCTCTTAGAAGCTCAGGCGCCCGGCGCGCGCAGCACGCGGCGGTATTGCACGGCTTCGGCCACGTGGGCGGGGCCCACGCGGTCTTCGCCCGCCATATCGGCGATCGTGCGCGCCACCTTGAGCGCGCGGTGGGTGCTGCGCGCCGACCAGCCCAGGCGCGCCGAGGCGGCCTGCAGGAAGCGCGCGGCCGCGTCGTCGAGGCCCAGGTGCGTGTCGATCTCGCGGCCCTGCAGCGCCTGGTTGGGCTTGCCCTGGCGCGCCAGGGCGCGTTCGCGGGCCGCCGCCACGCGGTCGCGCACGGCGGCCGAGGGCTCTCCGGGCGCGGTGGCCAGCAGTTCGTCCGCCGGCAGGGCGGGCACTTCCACGTGCAGGTCGATGCGGTCGAGCAGCGGCCCGCTCAGCTTGGCCTGGTAGCGGCCGACCTGGTCGGGCGTGCAGCGGCAGGCGCGCTGGTGCGAGCCCAGGTAGCCGCAGGGGCAGGGGTTCATCGCCGCCACGAGCTGGAAGCGCGCGGGGAAGTCCGCGCGGCGCGCGGCCCGGGCGATGGTGATGCGGCCGGTCTCCAGCGGCTCGCGCAGGGCCTCCAGCGCGCTGCGCGCGTACTCGGGGAATTCGTCGAGGAACAGCACGCCGTGGTGCGCCAGCGAGATCTCGCCCGGCCGGGGCGGCGTGCCGCCGCCCACCAGCGCCACGGCGCTGCAGGTGTGGTGCGGCGCGGCCGTCGGCCGCACCGCCCAGCCCGCCGGCGTGAAGCGCCCGGCCAGGCTGGCCACGGCCGCGCTCTCCAGCGCCTCGTCCACCGACATCGCGGGCAGCAGCCCCGCGAAGCGGTGCGCCAGCATGGACTTGCCCGAGCCCGGCGGGCCCACCATCAGCAGCCCGTGGCCGCCGGCGGCAGCGATCTCCAGCGCGCGCTTGGCGGCCGCCTGGCCCTTCACGTCCGCGAGGTCGTCGGCGGGCGCGGCCGCGGCCGGCGGCGCGGCGTGTACGCGACACCAGCCGTCGCCGTCCGGGGCCGCTTCACCGGGGCCCGGGGCATCGCCCTCCGGGGCTTGCGGCGGCAGGAAGCGGGCCACCACGTCCAGCAGGTGCCGGGCGCGGTAGACCTCGGTGCCGGGCACCAGCGCGGCCTCTTCGGCGCTGCCCGGCGGCAGCACCATGCGCGCGGTCTCGCCGGCCGCGCGCAGCGCGAGGCTGGTGGCGAGCGCGCCGCGCACGGGCCGCAGCCCGCCCGAGAGCGACAGCTCGCCCGCGAATTCATGGCCCGCCAGGCGCGCCGCGTCGATCTGGCCGCTGGCCGCGAGGATGCCCAGCGCGATGGGCAGGTCGAACCGGCCGGAATCCTTGGGCAGGTCGGCGGGCGCGAGGTTGACGGTGATCTTCTTGTTGTGGGGAAAGTCGAGCCCCGCGTTCAGCAGCGCCGAGCGCACGCGCTCGCGCGCCTCCTTCACCTCCACCTCCGCCAGGCCCACCAGCGTGAAGCTGGGCAGGCCGTTGGCCAGATGCACCTCCACCGTGACGGCGGGGGCCTGCAGCCCCAGGAGCGCGCGGCTCTGCACCAATGCAAGACTCATGAAATACCCTCCCTCCGCGGGTGTGCGCTACCGTTGCGGCGCGCACTTTCGATTCCAGTGCCGCCACGCGTCATTGCGTGGCACGGCCCAGGAACCCATTGTGATGGCTGGAAATGAAAGCCTCCAGGCGCCGCTCCGCGCCATCGTTTCCGGCAGGAGCCTCCGATCGCACGGGTTGACCATGGCGGCCCGGCTTGCCGATCGCGCGGGCACCAACGTGCATGGACCTGCGGTGCCTTGACGCTGTCCCCAGGACAGGTCCTGCGGCGCGCAGGGCCCGCCCCGTCACGCGGGTTTTGTTCATTTGCCTGCGATGTTCGTGTCGCGCGAACATCCATGGCAAATGAACCAAGGCGGCATGAACAGCCCGGCGGACAGGCGAATCGGTTGGCTGTGCGCGGGTGGTGGACGGATGGCGGGTGGAACCCTGTCGCGGCCGCCCCACCCGGGGGAGATCCGGCGGGCCGTTGGCCAGACATGCCTCTACCGCGGCGGCCGGCGCCTGCAGCCCCAGGAGCGCGCGGCTCTGCACCAATGCAAGACCCATGACCCGATACCTCCCCAACTGGGTGCGCCCCCGATGCCCGTGCCGTGCGGGTCGGATGAATTGCACCAATGAGGTGCATCATGCTGCAAATCGGTCAGCGTTGTAACGATTGGCGGATGGGGACCGTACTCCGCGCACCCATTCGGAGCGTGCTTCGGGCGCATGGCACGGTCCATGCTTTGCGCTAGGGCAAACACACCCGCCATCGTTGGTTTCTTCCGGAGGAAAACCCATGAACCGTGCCTTGAAGTCCCTGAGCATCGCCATCCTGGCCGCCACGCCCCTCTGGGCCGGCGCCCAACTCACCGGCAACGTGAGCCTGACCACCAACTACAAGTTCCGCGGCCAGGACCAGGACGCCAGCAAGGTGAAGGCCGTCAAGCCCGCCATCCAGGGCGGCCTCGACTACAGCTTCGGCGACAGCGGCTTCTACCTGGGCAACTGGAACTCCAGCGTGGACTGGCTGCGCGGCAACTCCATCGAGATGGACTTCTACGGCGGCTACAAATTCAAGGCCGGCGGCATGGATCTGGACGTGGGCGCGCTGACCTACGTCTATCCCGGCAACACCACCGGCAACACCACCGAGCTGTACGGCGCCGCCACCTACGGCCCGCTGACGGCCAAGTACTCGCACACCATCTCCAAGGACTATTTCGGCTGGGCGGGCGCCAAGACCTCGGGCAACCGCGGCCGCAACACCGGCTACCTGAACCTCGCGTACGCGCAGGAGGTGGCGCCCAACACCACGCTCAAGGCGTCGGTGGGCTTCACGCGCTTCGCCAGCGACATCAAGGACCTGGGCGTGCCCAACTACGTGGACTACAGCGTGGGCGGCGCCTATGACTTCGGCTCCGGCCTCTCGCTCTCGGCGGCGGTGACGGGCGCCAACAAGAAGGACTTCTTCGGCCCGGTCAACAAGAACCGACTGATTGTCACGCTCACGAAAACCCTCTGAAATCACAATGCACAACGGGCGCCGACGGTGCCCACTACGGAGATCCGAACATGAAAATGGTGACAGCCATCATCAAACCCTTCAAGCTCGACGAGGTGCGCGAAGCCCTCTCGGACATCGGCGTGCAGGGCATCACGGTGACCGAGGTCAAGGGCTTCGGCCGCCAGAAGGGCCACACCGAGCTCTATCGGGGCGCGGAGTACGTGGTGGACTTCCTTCCGAAGGTGAAGATCGAGGCCGCCGTGGCCGATGACCTCGTGGAGCGCGTCATCGAGGCCATCGAGGGCGCCGCCCGCACCGGCAAGATCGGCGACGGCAAGATCTTCGTCTGCCACCTGGAGCAGGTCGTTCGCATCCGCACCGGCGAAACCGGCAAGGAAGCCCTCTGACGCGCGCCGTTTCGCGCAGCCCGATGGATCAACGCATTCCAAGAGAAACACCATGAAAAAACTGCTTGCTTCCTTCCTGCTGGGGATGGGTCTGCTGGCCGGCGGCGCCGCGCTGGCGCAGGCCCCGGCCGCCTCCGAACCCGCCGCCGCCGTCGCTTCGGCGCCCGAGGCCGCGCCCGCCGCAGCTCCGGCCCCGGCCGCTCCCGCCGTGGCCGCACCGGCCGCCGCCGCTGCCTCCGAGCCCGCCGCCGCCGCGCCGGCTCCGAAGCTCGATTCCGGCGACACCGCGTGGATGCTGACCTCCACGCTGCTCGTGATCCTGATGACCATCCCGGGCCTGGCGCTCTTCTACGGCGGCCTCGCCCGCTCCAAGAACATGCTGTCGGTGCTGGTGCAGGTGTTCGTGATCTTCTCGCTGATCTCGGTGCTGTGGGCCATCTATGGCTACAGCCTGGCCTTCGGCGGCGAGGGCACGTTCTTCGGCGGCTTCGACAAGATCTTCCTCAAGGGCATCGCGCCGGACACGCTGTCCGCGCTGCTGCCGACGATCCCCGAATACGTGTTCGTGTCGTTCCAGGCCACGTTCGCGGCCATCACCGTGGCGCTGATCGTGGGCTCGTTCGCCGAGCGCATCAAGTTCTCGGCCGTGCTGATCTTCTCGGTGCTGTGGTTCACCTTCAGCTACATCCCGATGGCCCACATGGTCTGGGGCGGCGGCCTGCTGGGCAAGGATGGCGCGCTCGACTTCGCGGGCGGCACCGTGGTGCACATCAACGCCGGTATCGCCGGCCTCGTGGGCGCCTACATGGTGGGCAAGCGCATCGGCTTCGGCAAGGAAGCCCTCACGCCCCACAGCCTGACGCTGACCATGGTGGGCGCCTCGCTGCTGTGGGTGGGCTGGTTCGGCTTCAACGCCGGCTCGGCCGGTGCCGCCAACGGCGCCGCGGGCCTGGCCTTCGTGAACACCGTGCTCGCCACGGGTGCCGCCACGCTGAGCTGGCTGGCCGGTGAATCGCTGCACAAGGGCAAGGCCTCCATGCTGGGCGCCGCCTCCGGTGCCGTGGCCGGCCTCGTGGCCGTCACGCCGGCCGCCGGCTTCGTGGGCCCGATGGGCGCCATCGTGCTGGGCCTGATCGCCGGCGTGGTCTGCCTCTGGGGCGTGGGTGGCCTCAAGAAGATGCTGGGCGCGGACGACGCGTTCGACGTGTTCGGCGTGCACGGCGTGGGCGGCATCATCGGCGCCATCCTGACCGGCGTGTTCGCCTCGCAGGGCCTGGGCGGCACGGGCGGCCTGACGCCCGACACGTTCTCCATGGGCGCCCAGGTGTGGATCCAGATCAAGAGCGTGGGCGTCACCCTGGTGTGGTCCGGCGTGGTGGCCTTCATCGCCTACAAGATCGCCGACCTGCTCGTGGGCCTGCGCGTGAGCGAGGAAGCCGAGCGCGAGGGACTGGACATCACCTCGCACGGCGAGACGGCCTACAACCGCTGAAAGCGGAACGGATCGGACCGGGCGGCGGCTGGTGGCTCCGCCCGGATCGATGACGACGATCGAGTGACTCCTCTGGACATTCGGCCCGCCCGCAAGGCGGGCTTTTTTTTGCCCCTGTCGCGGCGTGGCCGAATAATCGGCGCTGGCTCCTCAGGCAGGCGCGGCGGTCGCGCCTCGGGGCCGCACGGGGAGAGACCACCGCATGCATCTCGACATGGACTGGCACGCGGGCAGCCTGGAGCCCGACCAGCTCGGCGAATCGCCCTTCTGGCACCCGCTGGAGACGCGCCTCTACTGGGTGGACATCGCCGGCCGCGCGCTCGCGCGCTGGGAGCCTGACACCGGCCGCGTCGAATACTGGGCCATGCCCGGCGAGCCCGGCTGCATCGCCCCCGCGCGCACCGCCGGCGCGGCCAGCGGCCTGGTGATCGCCTTGCGGGACGGCATCTACCGCGCGCGCGAGTGGGGCGGCACGCTGGTGCCCGTCGCCACGCTGCCCTACGACCCCGCCACGCAGCGCGCCAACGACGGCAAGTGCGATGCGCTGGGCCGCTTCTGGGTGGGCACGCTGCACGAGCCGGCCCCCGGCCAGCCGCGCGAGGCGGTGGGCGCGCTCTACTGCATCGACGGCCGGGGCAGCGCGAGCACGCCCGTGGTGCGCCGCATGCTGGACGGCGTGATGACGGCCAACGGCCTCGCGTGGTCGCCGGACGGCCTGCGGCTCTACTGGGCCGATACGCCCGCCCACACCGTGCGCGCCTGGGACTGCGACGCCCACGGCGAGCCCCGGGGCGAGCCGCGGGTGTTCCATTCCTTCGCCCCGAAGCCGCCGCACTGGCAGTCCGGCCAGTCCGGCTACCTGGGCCGGCCCGACGGCGCCGTGGTGGACGCCGAGGGCCACTACTGGTGCGCCATGTACGAGGGCGCGCGGCTGCTGCGGCTGGCGCCCTCGGGCGAGATCGCGGCCGAGGTGCCCGTGCCCGCGCAGTGCCCCACCATGCCCTGCCTGGGCGGCGCGGGCGGCCGCGAGCTGTTCGCCACCTCGGCGCGCAAGGGGCGCTCCGCCGCGGAGATCGCGCGCCTGCCCTGGACGGGCCTGCTGCTGCGCGCCGGCCGGCCGGCCCCGGCCCCCGGGCTGCCCGTGGCGTGGTATGAGGAATCCGCGCTGCCGGCGGGGCTGGACTGACGCGGCTTCGCCGCCCTGCTGCGGCGCGTTCCCCCTTCGATGGCAAGCCCGCAGGCAGGGCATCGGCGGCCGTCCCCGGGCCGCTCACGCGCCCCGTTCAAAAAATTCACGGCCCGGCGCGCCGGGCCGCGCGGGGCCTGCCGCTACGATCCTCCACCATGGACTCCGCTCTTCGCCAGATCATCGAGCGCGTGCGCGACAGCGCCAGCGAACGCCGGCCCCTGCGCATCCGGGGGGGCGGCACCAAGGATTTCCACGGCGGCGCGCCGCTCGCGGGCGAGGTGCTCGACACGCGCGCGCTGGCGGGCGTGGTGGACTACGAGCCCAGCGAGCTGGTGGTCACCATGCGCGCCGGCACCCCGCTCGCGGAGCTGGAGGCGCTGCTCGCGCGGCAGGGCCAGTGCCTGCCGTTCGAGCCGCCGCACTTCGGCGAGGGCGCCACCGTGGGCGGCATGGTCGCCGCCGGGCTCTCGGGGCCGGCGCGGGCCAGTGCCGGCGCGGTGCGCGATTTCGTGCTGGGCGTGGAGATCGTCAACGGCCGCGCCGAGTGCCTGCGCTTCGGCGGCCAGGTGATGAAGAACGTGGCGGGCTACGACGTCTCGCGCCTCATGGTGGGGGCCTGGGGCACGCTCGGGCTGGTCACCGAGGCGAGCCTCAAGGTGCTGCCCGTGCCGCCCGCCGAGGCCACGCTGCGCTTCGAGTTGCCGCAGGCCGAGGCGCTGCGCCGCCTGCAGGCCTGGGGCGGGCAGCCGCTGCCGCTCAATGCCAGCCGCTGGGAGGCATCTGCCGCGGCCGCCGCGCCCGGGGCGGCGGGCGGCACGCTGCACCTGCGCCTGCGCGGCGCCGCCGCGGCGGTGGAGGCCGCCTGCCGCACGCTGGGCGGCGAGCGGCAGGCGCCCGAGGAGGCCCGCGCGCAGTGGGCCGCCTGCCGCGATCAGGCCCTGCCGTGGTTCGCCGGCCGGCCCGCCGGCCACGCGCTCTGGCGGCTGTCGGTGCCGCCCGCAGCGCCCGCGCTGGCGCTGCCCGCCGGCACGCCCGCGCCGCTCGTCGAATGGCACGGCGGGCTGCGCTGGGTGCAGGCCCCGGCCGCGCTCGGCCCGGCCCTGCGCGAGGCGGCCCGCGCCGCGGGTGGAAGTGCTACGCTTTTCATAGCGAAAGATGCAGAAGATACGGCGACATGGAGCGCAAAAGACCCTCAATCCGCCCCGCAGGCCGCCCTGGACCGGCTCCACGCCCGGCTGCGCGAGGCCTTCGATCCGGCCGGCATCTTCAACCCCGGCCGGCTGCCGTTGAACTAGGAGGTCCGAGGACATGCGCCTGCTGTGGCATCTCACGGGGCGGCACCGCACGCCGGCCACCAACCGGCTGCTGGGCCTGCTGCTGGCCTTCAACGCGGGCGCGGTGAACGCGGGGGGCTTTCTGGTGGTGCACTCGTACACCTCGCACATGACGGGCTTCCTCTCCACCGTGGCCGACAACCTCGTGCTGGGCAACATGGCGCTGGTGCTGGGCGCGGTGGGCACGCTCTGGGCCTTCATGTCGGGCGCGGGCAGCACGGCCATCCTGGTCAACTGGGCGCGCCAGCAGCGGCTGCGCAGCGGCTTCGCGCTGCCGCTGCTGCTGGAGGCGGTGCTGCTGCTGCTCTTCGGGCTCATGGGCGCGATCACGCTGGGCTGGCCCACGCCGTTCTCGGTGCCGCTCACCGTGCTGCTGCTGGCCTTCCTCATGGGGCTGCAGAACGCCGTGGTCACCAAGATGTCGTCGGCCCAGATCCGCACCACGCACATGACCGGCGTGGCGACCGACCTGGGCATCGAGATGGGCAAGATGCTCTACTGGAACCGGCGCGGCACGCCGCCCGAGGCGCACGTGCATGCCAATCGCCAGCGGCTCGTGCTGTTCGCGAGCCTGCTGGGCATGTTCACGGCCGGCGGCATCGTGGGCGCGGCGGGCTTCAAGCACGTGGGCTTCATCTGGGTGGTGCCGCTCGCGGCGATCCTGCTGGGGCTCTCGCTGCCGCCGCTGGCGGCGGATTTCGAGCGGCTCGCGGCGCTGTGGCGCGCGCGGCGCCGGCGCCCCGGCTGAGGCCCGCGGGCCTCCCCACGCAACCCACGAGACACCGCCATGCAAACCCAGCTCGCCCCCGAATTCCAAGGCACCCCCGAGGGCCGCGAGGCCGAGGCCATCCTGCGCAAATGCGTGCACTGCGGCTTTTGCACCGCCACCTGCCCCACCTACCAGCTGCTGGGCGACGAGCTGGACGGCCCGCGCGGCCGCATCTACCTCATCAAGCAGGTGCTCGAAGGCGAGACACCCACGCGCAAGACGCAGCTGCACCTGGACCGCTGCCTCACCTGCCGCAACTGCGAGACCACCTGCCCGAGCGGCGTGCAGTACGGCCGCCTCGTGGACATCGGCCGGCACATCGTCGAGAAGAAAGTGCGCCGCCCGCTGCCCGAGCGCGCGCGGCGCTGGGCGCTGAAGGAGGGCGTGCCTTCGCCGCTGTTCGCGCCCGCGCTCAAGGCCGGGCAGGCCGTGCGCGGCCTGCTGCCCGCCGCGCTGCGCGCCAAGGTGCCGCGCCCGCAGGAGGCCGGCGCCTGGCCGGTGCGCACGCACGCGCGCAAGGTGCTGATGCTCGCGGGCTGCGTGCAGCCGGCCATGCTGCCCAACGTGAACCGCGCCACGGCGCGCGTGCTCGACGCGGCCGGCATCCAGACCGTGATCGCGGCGGGCGAGGGCTGCTGCGGCGCGGTGAAGTTCCACCTCAACGACCAGGAGGGCGGCCGCGCGCAGATGCGCGCCAACATCGACGCCTGGTGGCCGCACGTGGAGGAGGGCGGCGTGGAGGCCATCGTGGTCAACGCCTCGGGCTGCGGCGTCACGGTGAAGGACTATGGCCACCTGCTGCAGGACGACCCCGCCTACGCCGGGCGCGCCGCGCGCGTGAGCGCCCTGGCGCGCGACCTCTCCGAGCTGCTGCCCGACATGCTGCCGGCGCTGGCCGAGCGCCTCGCGGGCCGCGTCGATCCGCCCAAGGCGCTGCTGGCCTACCACCCGCCCTGCACCCTGCAGCACGGGCAGAAACTGCGCGGCGGCGTCGAGGCGCACCTGGCGCGCCTGGGCTTTCGCCTGCGCGTGGCGCGCACCGAATCGCACCTGTGCTGCGGCTCGGCCGGCACCTACTCGCTGCTGCAGCCGGAGATCGCGGGGCAACTGCGCGACCGCAAGCTCGGCGCGCTCGGCGAGGCCTGCGCGGAGGAGGCGCCCGCCGCCATCCTCTCGGCCAACATCGGCTGCATCACCCACCTGCAGGGCGGCACGGCCACGCCCGTACGCCACTGGATCGAGGTGCTCGACGAGGCGCTGCGGCCCGGCGCGGGCTGACGCGGCGCACCCGGGCGGGCCGTGCCCTGGCTGGGTTTTCCCTTAAGGGTTTCTATTATGTTTCGGATAACTTTTGTTTATTAAATGGCATATTGCCATTCAAATAATTGATGATAGATTGCCCGGGCCCGCTGGATGCGGGTTTTTTTATGAGGGTATCTATAAAAATGAGTTTGGTTGTCGAGAATCAAGAACAACAGTCTTTCTCCTCTTCCGTCCAGGAAATCGACACGCTCCGGTTGTCTCCCCAGCAGGCCACCCTGCTGGACCGCCTCGCGGCGGACATCGCCGCGATCGGCGGCATTCAGTCGCCCCAGGCGCGCACCATGGCCGCGCACGCGGCCACCGAACTGCGCTCCACCTTCAGTGCCGGGCAGCAGCGGATCGCGGACCACTATGCCCACGGCGGCATGTCGGCGCTGATCTTCGAGGGCCTGGCCGCCGTGGACGACCGGCCCCTGCCGCCGTCCCTGCCCGCTCCGGAAATGCTGGAGGGCGACCCCGCCATCCTGCGGCTGGGCGCGCGCAGCCAGATCCTGCTGAAGGCGGTCGAGCACCGTGCCTTCGCCTACGACATCGACAACGCCGGCAAGCTCGTGCGCCTGGTCGGCAACTTCAAGGGCGGCGGCCAGGAGAAGCTGGCCCACGAAACCGGCACGGTGGAGCTGAGCTCGCACTCGGGCCTCTCGCTGGGCCCGCACACCGAGGCGCCGTACTGGTGCGCGGTGGAAGACCGCGACGGCCATTCCCCGGCGCCCTCGGCGCTGATCCTCACGGCCCTGTGGAATCCCGGCCAGGAGCCGACCTCGGTCATCCCCCTGCCCGAGATCCTGGAGCGCATCGGCGCGACGAACACCCTGTGCCTCACGTCGCCCAGCTTCAACTTCAGCCGCAGCGATTCGTTCAACGCCGGCCAGGGCGAGGACGGCCGCGGCGTGTCGATCCTCGACTTCGATGCGCGCGTGGGATTCGCGGCCCGCTTCAATTCCTACCGCTTCACGGTGGACGAGGCGGCCTCCCCCCTGGTCAAGCAGGCCTTCGCGGCCTTCTTCCAGGCGGTGGCCGATGCCCGTCCGTTCCAGTACGCGCTGTCGCAGGAATCGACGATCGTCATCAACAACACCCGGGCGCTGCACTGCCGCGACGTCGTGAAGGACAACCGGCGCCTGCTGGCGCGGGTCTTCGGCTACTCGAATGTGGCCCGGGCCGTCACGCTGAATGAATCGCCGCTGATCGTCCAGGGCTGATACGGTTCCGCCATCAAAAGGATCACCGCGTTGCTTCGCTTTTCCGTGCTGTCGCACTGTCTGCGGCTTCGCGCCTTGTGCGCTCTTTGATGGCAACCCCGTAACCCGGAGCGGATCTTTTCCTCCCCATGCTGCCGCGGCCCAGGCGCCGCGGCAGCTTTTATTTTTTGACAGACCATGGATATCGAGACGATTGCGGCGCTGGCGGCGGTGGCCTTCTTCGCCGGCTTTTTCGATGCGATCGCGGGCGGCGGCGGGCTCATCACGCTGCCGGCCCTGTTCCTGGCGGGCGTGGAGCCCGTCAGCGCCATCGCCACCAACAAGTTCCAGGCGGCATCCGCCACCATCTCCGCGACCGCCACCTTCGCCCGCAAGGGGCTGATCGAATGGAGCGAGGGCAAGTACCTCATTCCCTTCGCGATGGGCGGCGGCATGTGCGGCGCGCTGCTGGTCAGCTTCTTCAACAAGCGCTGGCTGGAGGCCAGCGTGCCCGTGCTGCTGATCCTGGTGGCCGCGTACTTCATCCTGGCTCCCCGGCTGGACAACGGGGCCCGCAAGGCCCGGATCTCCATCTTCCTTTTCTCGATGACGGTGGCGCCGCTGCTGGGGTTCTACGACGGCGTGTTCGGGCCGGGCGTGGGGTCCTTCTTCATGGTGGCCTTCGTGCTGCTCTGCGGCCTGGGAACGATGCGGGCGGTGAGCTTCACCAAGCTCGGCAACGCCTCGTGCAACATCGGCTCGCTGCTGGTGTTCATCACCAAGGGCGCCATCCTCTGGCCGCTCGCGATCGCGATGGCCTGCGCCTCGTTCGCCGGCGCCCAGCTGGGCGCGCGCTGCGCGGTGAAGGTGGGCCCGAAGCTCGTGAAGCCGATGATCGTGGTGGTGTGCTGCGTCCTGGCCGCCAAGCTGCTCAGCTCCCCGGGCAACCCCCTGCGCGAGGCCATCGCCGGCGCGCTGTGGCTGCCGTGAACCCCGCCTTCGCCGAATCCCCGCCGGGCCCGGCGGGCTATTTCTCGGAGGACTTCGGCGGCTACCGCCTGGAAGGCCGGGTCCTGCGGGGCCGCGAGGAAGACTCGGCGGCCGCGGGCCCGGTGTTCGCCATCCACGGCGCGCGCTCGGACTACACGCGGCTCAATCCCCTGCTGTTCTGGCTGCAGGGGCAGGGCGTCGGGAGCCTGAGCTTCAACCTGTCGGGCCACGGCCCGTCGTCCCCGGTGCCGCTGCACGCCACGTCGCTGGCGCGCAACCTGCAGGAGGCCGAACGCTTCCACGCGGCGTCGGCGCTTCCCCCGCCGGTGGTGCTGGGCCAGAGCCTGGGCGGCGCGCTGGCGCTCAAGCTCGCCGAGCGCCACGAGGCATCGGTCCGCAAGCTGATCCTGATCTGCCCGGCCGTCTACCCCGAGGCGGCCCATGCCCGCCCGTTCGGGCCGGAGTTCACGGCGGCCATCTCGCGCCCGTTCGGTTTCCTGGATTCGACCTCGCTGCGCTTCCTGGAGCGCTACGCCGGCGAGCTGCTGCTGGTGATGGGCGCATACGACGGCCTGCGCGCCGCGGACCACGGCCAGCCGGCCGGCCGCTCCGCGGGCACGGTGGTCCTGGCGGGCGCGCCGCGCAGCAGCGTGATCCCCCGCGAGGTGGTGGACGCCATCGAGGGCGCCATGGCCCCCTCGCGCCTGCGCAAGATCCTGCTGCCCGGCTGCGACCACGCGGTGTCGCGGTGGCTGCGGGAAGATGCCGCGCGCGTGGACGCGCTGGGCCGCGAGGTCCTGGACTTCCTGGCGTGATGGGCCTTTGCCCCCGTGCGCTTCCCGATGGCCCACCGCATGCATTCCCGACCCGCCCACGCCGCCGCGCCGCCGGGGCGCGTGCCCTCCCGGGCCGCCCGCGCGCGGAGGCTGGCATGATGGCGGGTTTTCCGATCGCCGCCCGGGCCGCGCAGGCCGGCGGCCCGACCGTGCTCCAGGGCCTTCCCTTTCTGCCATGAACGATACCGTGAACGCATCCGATTCCGAGGCCCCAGAGGCCCCCGTGGCCAGCGCCCCTGGCGAGGCGGCTGCCGCCGCCCCCACGCCCGCGGCCGAACGCCGCCCGGCCCGCCGTGGCGGCCGCAACCGGCGCAAGGGCGCGGAAGGCGGCGCGGCCCCCGCGGGCGCGCCCGGCGAGCCGGCCGCGCCGACGGGAGGCGGGCGCCGCACCCACCCGGCGCTCGAACAGCTCGCGGCGCTGTATCCGCGGCTCTTCGGCGCGCAGTTCCTGCCCCTCAAGCGCGGCATCTTCCAGGACCTGCTGGACGCGCATGCCGGCGTGTTCGAGCGCGACGCGCTCAAGGTGGCGCTGGGCATCCACACGCGCTCCACGCGCTACCTGCAGGTGGTGGCCGAGGGCCGCCCGCGCCACGATCTGCAGGGCCGGCCCGTCGAGGCCATGGCGCCCGAGCACGTGCACCACGCGCTGCTGGAGGTGTTCCGCCGCCGCAAGCCGCGCGAGGGCGAGGACCCCGTGGCCAAGCTGCGCCGCCGCATCGCGCAGGCGTTCGAGGCCTCGGGCCTGGACCGTGCCGGCTACGACGCGCTTGTGCGCGGCCGCGACGAGCAGGCCAATGCGCTGCTGGACGAGGCGCTGGCGGAAGTCGCCGAGCGCGATGCGAAGGCCGAGGCCCTGCTGCGCGCCTTCGAGGCCAGCGGCAGCGCCGACGTGGCGCCGTTCGCCGACATGTACGGCATGGACGCGCGGGCGGTGGAGCGTTCGCTGCAGCGTGCGCGCCAGTTGCGCCGCGCCGCCGAGGCCCGCGCCCAGGCGCCGGCGGCCGATGCCGCAGCGGAGTTGGCCGTGGAGGCCGGCAGCGAGGCCGTGGACCGCGGCGCCACGCCGTCCGCCTGATGCGCGGCGGCGGCCGTCCGCCCGGCGCACCCTGCTGACACCACGCTGTCAGCAGGGGCCCCGCACCATGGAGTCCTTCGCAACCCAGGAGCCTTCCATGACCCATAACCCATCCCCCGCCACCGCCGCACGCGTCATCAACTGGTTCGAGATCCCGTGCGCCGACCTCGGCCGCGCGCAGGCCTTCTATGAGCGCGTGCTGGGCCGCCCCATGCGCCGCGAGGATTTCGGCGGCGACCCGATGGCCGTCTTCGCGTACGGCGATCCGAACACCGGCGGCTGCCTGGCGGCGGGGCCCGCGCGCCGCGCGGCCGGCGACGGCGGCGTGCGCATCTACCTCGATTGCATGCCCGGCCTGGATGCCGCCATGGGCCGCGTCGCCGCGGCGGGCGGGGAGGTGATCGACGCCTGCATCGAACTGCCGCACGGCATCGGCTTCATCGCCCACCTGCGCGACACCGAGGGCAATACCATCGGCCTGCATGCCTCCGCGCGCTGAATCGGCCACGGTGGCCGATTGCTATCGAAAACATAGCTAACTATCGAGAAAAACCGGCGACATCCGCCGGTTTTCGATCGGATTCCTCTGCCCGCCCATGCGCCGTGCCGACCGCCTGTTCCAGATCATCCAGCTCATCCGGGGCCGGCGGCTTTCCACCGCCGAATTCCTGGCCGCGCGGCTGGAGGTGTCGGTGCGCACCGTCTACCGCGACGTGGCCGACCTGCAGCGCCAGGGCGTGCCCATCGAGGGCGAGGCCGGCGTGGGCTACCGGCTGGGCGCGGGGTTCGAGCTGCCGCCGCTCATGTTCAGCCAGGGCGAGGCCGACGCGCTCGTGGTGGCCGCGCGGCTCGCGCAGGCGTGGCTCGATCCTGCGCTGGCCCTGCAGGTGGAGGGCGCGCTCGGCAAGATCCTGTCGGCGCTGCCACCCTCGGCCCGGGTGGCTGCCGAATCGCAGGCACTCTACGCGCCTGGCCCCGGCATGGACGAGCGCACCCAGGCGCTGCTCGCACCGCTGCGCGAAGCGGTGCATGCGCGCCGCATCGCGTGCATCGACTACGCCGATGAACAGGGCCGCGCGAGCGTGCGGCGCATCCGGCCGCTGGGCTGCTTCTTCTGGGGCAAGGTCTGGACCGTGGCCGCCTGGTGCGAGCTGCGCGCGGATTTCCGGGGTTTCCGCATCGACCGCATCGCGGCGCTGGAGGTGCTCGGCGAGCGCTTCGCGCCGGAGCCCGGGCGCACGCTCGCGGACCTGATGCGGCAGGTCCGGGGCCGGCACCCGGAGCCCGTTCAGCGGGGCCGTTCCAGCTCTGCGCGGGTGCAGAGGGTGTAGTTCGCGCAGCCGCCCATCACCAGGTACACGCCATCGGCCTCGCGCAGGGTGCCGCGCAGCAGGCCGTCGCGGTCCACCGTGAACTGCTCGATGCGGTAGCGGGTGGCGGTCGTGGCGCCGCTGCCCACGGTGCAGGTGCGCGTGCCCTCCGAGGCCAGTCCGTCGCCGGCCAGGCGGTAGGTGCCCCGGTACTGGCAGAAGTTGCCGGGGCCGTAGGCCGTGGTGTCCATGCGGAACACGTTGTCGCGCGCGACGATGTCGATCAGGGTCTCGACGCCCCCGGTCTGCCAGAGCGGGTACACCTGCGCGCTGTAGGCCTTGTCGAAGCGCACGCTGTGGTCCTCGTACCGGAAGCGCGAGATGCGGCGCGGCGCCTCGCCGGGCAGCGTGACCGTGCCGGTGGTGGGGCTGTCGAAGTCCAGCTGGGCCTCGCCCACGGTGGCGGCCTCTTCGCCGGCCGTGGCCGGCCTGCCGATCGCGGGGCCGTTGCGGAACTCTTTCAGGGTGACGGTGTAGCGCGTCGGCGAGGCGCGGTTCGGCGTGCTGCCCTGCAGGAACAGCGCGGAGCCGTTGGCGCGGTATCCCAGGTAGGACACGATCATCGCGCGGCTGCCCTGCTGGGCGTCGATCTGCAGGCTGCGGCCCGGCCGGCCGTCCTGCTCGTCGTCGAAGCCCCACATGCCCGGCTGCACCGCGACGTCGCTGCGCGAGCCCGTGGCGCAGGTGTCGGGGCTGCCGAGCATGACGGCGCCCGCCAGGCACGGGCCCATGAAGAAGACATCGCGGCCGTCGGAGCGCAGCGTTCCGGCGAAGAGGCCGTTGCCGTCGATGCCGAACCGCTCGGCGCGGTAGGTGCTGCGCTGCTGCGTGCCGGCTGCATCGGTGCAGACCTTCGTGCCCTCGGATTCGATCCCGTTGCCCCGGGTCTGGTAGGGGCCGGAGTAGGTGCACAGCCGCCCGTCGGTGGTGGAGAGCTGGCTCATGCGGAAGCTGCCCTGGGCGAGCCGGATCTCATGGGTCGCGACGGGTGCCGGGATCAGGGTGGTGGAATAGGCCTTGAGGGTGAACCTGTTGCTGAACGGCTCGGACCACAGCGCCTGGTAGGTGAAGCGCGAGATGCGCCGGGGCGCGTCGCCCGGCAGCGTCACGGTGCCGGAGGTGGGCGTGTCGAAGGTGAGCCGGACCGTGCCCGCGCTGCCCGCCGCCTCGCCGTTGCCGGTGCGGCCACCGATCACGGGGCCGTTGCGGAACTCCTGCAGATCGCCCGTGAACGCGGTGCTGCCGGCCGCGCGGAAGCCGCTCGCCTGCAGGAAGAGCGCGGAGCCGTCGGTCCGGTAGCCCAGGTAGGACACGATCATGCCCTGGCCCTGCTGGGTGTCGATCTGCAGGCTGCGGCCGGGCTGGCCGTTCAGTTCGCCATCGAAGGCCCACATGCCGGGCTCGGGCTCGGCGCCCGGGGTGGCCGAGGTCTGGGCGAACACCGGCGCGGCCGCCGCCGCGAGGGCGCAGAGCACGGCCCGGGCCGCATGGCACGGTCCTTGCGGTGTGGTGGAAATCGTGAAAATCGTTGCCATCGGTGGCGCTCTCCCGTGTGAAGTCATTGTGGGTTGTTCGATCGAGGCGCAACTAGACCGCACAGGGCCGCCGCTGGCAACCCTCCCGTGGAGGGGCTTGTGATGCGCATGGCATGGATACCAAAAGACACTTCTTTGACCGGCGGTTGCGGAACGGATGCGGGCACCGCTGGTACGGTCGCCGGACAGGCGCAGCGCGGCCGGAGTCGTCCGCCGCAGAACGGCGCCGTTGCAAAGAAAAGAGGAGAGGAGATATGGCCACAGCCCCCGACAACCCTTCCGACAAGGACCGTTCCGCGTTCGAGTCGGCCATCTGGCTGCTCAAGGTCGAGATGGCCAATGCCGGCGCCTACATGGCCATCGACTCGAATGCCCGGCTGGCCTACACCCGCCAGATCGAGGCCATGGCCAACGAGCTGCGCGCCCAGGCCCTGTCCGGGCGCATCACCTGGCCGCAGGCCGCTCAGCAGGCGCAGGAGGCGCGCAACGTCATCATGGAGGTGATCCGGGGGCGCAGCACGCCGTTCGGCCTGGCAATGGCCCAGCAGCTCAAGGCCGAGGGCAAGACGCTCAACGAACTCGTCGCGCGCAAGGCGCAGCAGATGCACGGGCCGGGCGCGCGGTTCGACCGGCTCACGGCCGCGCAGCAGAACGCGGTGTATGGCGAGATCGTCAAGTCCGCCGGCAAGTCCAATCCGCGCGTGACGCAGGCCATGCGCGGCCTCTCGCGCGCCGGGCGGGGGCTCATCGTGCTGTCCGTGGCGCTGTCGGTCTACAACGTGGCCACGGCCGAGGACAAGGTGGCCGCGGCCGGCAAGGAGGTGGCGGTGGCCGGCGCGGGCATCGGCGGCGGGATCGCGGGCGGTGCGCTCGCGGGGCTGGCCTGCGGGCCCGGCGCGCCGGTGTGCGTGGCCGTGGGGGCCTTCGTGGGTGGCGCGCTCGCCGCCTTCGGCGCCGACCTGCTCTGGTGAGAGAGCGCCGCGCCATGGATGTGCTCTCCGCCGAAGAACTCTCCCTCCACCTCGTACAGGAAGCCAGCGGACGGCAGCGGCCCCGCAGCGAGATCCTGGTGGCCAGCCGCCCCGTGGGCCGCACCGTGGATGCGGCGCTGCTGGAGGCCGCTTTCCACTGCGGTGGCGGCTACCTGCTCTTCACGACCGACGACGTGCCCGGCGAGGAATTCCTGGGCATCCACCTCTACAGCGACACGTTCGACCTGCTCGACACCGCCACCATCGGCGGCATGTACTCCACCGGCAGCTTCCTGCTGCTGGGCGTGGAGGGGACCGACACGGTGCGTTTCCGCTTCATCGGCGGTACCGACTGGCGCCTGCGCGTGCTGCCCCGCCCGCGCCTGCGCGTGCCGCTGCTGCCCGAGGCGCGCGGCGTGTCGCGGCCGCTGGGCTTCTCGCGGCACTTCGAGATCTCCGGCCGGCCGCAGCGCGAGCCGGCCGACTGATTGACGCGCGGCCCGGGGGCGCTCAGGGCGCCGGCTGCGCGAGCGCGGCCTCGATGTCCTGGGCGAGCGATTCGGGCTTGTCGGTGGGCGCATAGCGGCGGACCACCTGTCCGTCGCGGCCCACGAGGAACTTGGTGAAGTTCCACTTGATGGCCTTGGTGCCCAGCAGGCCGGGCGCCTCGGCCGTGAGCCAGCGATAGAGCGGCGCCGCGTCGGCGCCGTTCACGTCGATCTTGGCCATCATCGGAAAGCTGACACCGTAGTTGCGCTGGCAGAAGGCGGCGATCTCCTCGTGCGTGCCCGGGTCCTGGCGGCCGAACTGGTTGCACGGGAAGCCGAGCACCACCAGCCCCTGCCCGGCATAGCGCTGGTGCAACGCTTCCAGCCCCGCGAACTGGGGCGTGAAACCGCAGGCGCTCGCGGTGTTGACGATGAGCAGCACGCGGCCCTCGTACTGGCGCAGCGGCACGGTCTGGCCGTCCATCTGCAGGGCGTCGAAGTCATGGGCGCGGGTCATGGCGGGCATCCTCCGGAAAGCCCCGCATCGCCTGCGCGGTCAGGGGGACCTCGCCACTGCGGGGGCCCCATTGTCGCCAGCCAGGCCGGGGATGGGCATCCGGAGCGCCCCGAGTGCGTGAACCCGCTCCTGTCTATTCGTAGCGGCGGTCCAGGTCGTCCCAGAAGGGCTTGCCCACGAGCCGCTGGCGCTCGGCGAAGGGCGCGACGAGGGCCGGGTCCTCGTCGATGCGGCGGTGGTCGCGCAGGTGGGTCAGGGCCTTCTGCATGCCGGCCACGGCGCCCTGCAGGGCGGCGTTGGCGTAGAGCACGAGGCCGTAGCCCAGGCCGGCCAGTTCCTCCGCGCCGGCGATGGGAGTCTTGCCGCCGATCACCATGTTCATGAGCTGGGGCTTGGCCAGCCGGGTGGGCAGGGCGCGCACGTCCTGGGCGGTGGTGACGGCCTCGACGAAGAGGATGTCGGCGCCGGCCTCGGAGAAGGCCTGGGCGCGCTCGACGGCGGCCTCGAAGCCGTGCACGGCGGCGGCGTCGGTGCGGGCCAGGATGAGCAGGTCGGCGTCGCGCCGGGCATCGCAGGCCGCGCGGATCTTGCCGAGCATCTCCTGGGTGGGGATGACGTCCTTGCCGCTGAAGTGGCCGCAGCGCTTGGGGCTCACCTGGTCTTCGAGCTGGATGCAGTCGGCGCCGGCGCGCTCCAGGGTGCGCACGGCGTGGTAGGTGTTGAGGGCGTTGCCGAAGCCGGTGTCGGCATCCACGATGAGGGGCAGCTCGACGGCATCGCGGATGCGGGCGGTGTGGTCGGCGATGTCGCTGAGGCCCATGAAGGCCTGGTCGGGCAGGCCGAAGGCCATGTTGGTGACGCCGGCGCCGGTGATGTAGAGGGCCTGGAAGCCCAGGTCGGCGGCGATGCGGGCCGAGAGGGCGTTGAAGGCGCCGGGCACGAGGGTGCCGCGCCGGGCCTCGGCCAGCGCGCGCAGTTGCTGCCTGGTGTTCATGGTCATGGGGGTTCCGATCCGATCAATCTTCCTGCATGCGGGCGGCCTTCACGATCTCGCCCAGGCGCTTGCGCTCGGCGTCGGTGAACTGCACGAACTCGGCGCGCGTGCCGCCCACGGGCTCGATGCCCATGCCCTTGAGCTTGGTGGCGGTGGCGGGGTCGCGCATGGCCTTGTCCACGGCGGCGGCCACCTTGTCGAGGATCTCGGGCGGCGTGCCGCGCGGCGCGTGCACGCCCGCCCAGTGCGCGATCTGCAGGTCGGCGAAGCCCTGCTCCACGGCGGTGGGGAGCTGCGGATAGGCCGAGATGCGGCGCGTCCAGGTGGTGGCCAGCGGCTTGAACTTGCCGTCGCGCAGGATGTGCGGCAGCGCGATGATGCTGGCCTCCGACGTGCCCTCCACCTGCCCGCCGAGCACGGCCGTGGTGCTCTCCGAGCCGCTCTTGTAGGGCACGGGCTGCAGCTTGGCGCCGTACTTCACGTTCAGCATCTCGGCCACGAAGTGCGGCGTGCTGCCCGTGCCGGCGGTGGCGAAGTTGAAGCCGCTGCCCTTCCTGGAGGCCTCCACGAAGTCGCGCAGGTTCTGGTAGGGCGCCGACTTGGGCACCACGATCACCGAGGGCGCGAGCCCGATCATGGCCACGGGCACGAGGTCGTCGTCCTTGAACGGCATGCTCTTCTTGATCATGCTGTTGGAGATCACGCCGGCCGCGCTGACGAGGAAGGTGTAGCCGTCGGGCGCGCTCTTGGCCACGATGTCCGCGCCCAGCGTGCCGCCCGCACCGGGGCGGTTGTCGATGATGACCGGCTGGCCGAGCGCCTTGCCGGCGCCCTCGGCCGCGGCGCGGGCCATGAGGTCGTTGGCGCCACCGGCCGAGAACGGCACGACGAAGCGGATGCTCTTGGCGGGCCAGGCCGGCGGCTGCGCCTGCGCGGCCGGTGCCGCCGAAAGTGCGGCCGCGCCCAGCAGGGCCGCGGCCGTGCGGGCGAGCGCCGCGCGCCGATGGATGGGGGTCATGTCGTCTCCTTGGATTTTGTGGGGGTGCGGTTGCGGGCCGCCCGCGCGATGATGGCACGCCGGATGGATGTCGCGGAGGCGACAGCGCCACGCGCCTTCAGCGCCGCCGCAGCGAGGCCAGCAGCGCCGCCAGCACGATCAGCGCGCCGCCCAGCAGCGTGCGCGGCTGCGGCGTGGCGGCCGCGAGCAGCACCGAGGACACGCTGGCGAACACCACCTCCGAGAGCATCACCACCGCCGTGGTGCCGGCCGCGAGGCGGGCCGCGCCATACTGCAGCGCCCAGTTGCCCAGCATCAGCACGCCCGCGAGCAGCAGCGCCGTCACGACCCAGGCGGCATCGGGCGCGGGGAAGGGCTCCACCACCCCCGCCCGCAGGCCGACGGCGCCCGCCGCCAGCGCCATCAGCATGCAGCCGCCGAACATCGCGAACATGCGCGCCTGCCCCGGCACGGCGTGCAGGCGCCGCAGGGTGACGTTGGTCAGCGCGAACATGAAGCCGCCCAGCAGCGCCAGCCCGTCGGCCAGCGAGAGATCGCGCAGCAGGCGCTGCGCCGAGGCGCCCTCGGGCCACAGCACCAGCGCCACGCCCGCGAAGGCGAGCGCCAGCCGCCCGATCGCCTGGGGCGTGGGCCGTTCGCCCAGGATCTTCCAGGCCAGCAGCACCGCCCAGGCGGGCATCAGGTAGAAGAGCAGGATCACGCGCACCACGTCGCCCACCGTCACCGCCCAGTTGAAGGCCACGTTGTTCAGGCCCGAGCTCAGGGCCAGCAGCCAGAGCTGCGGGTGCGCGCGCACCTGCGCCCAGAGGCCCGGGCGCAGCGCCAGCAGCGCGGCCAGCACCAGCGCGTACATCACCGCCGTGGCCCACAGCGGGTGCAGCCCCGCGCCGTGCATCACGCGGAACGGCCACCAGGCCAGACCCCAGACGAAGGCGTTGAACAGCAGGGCGAGGACGGGCAGCGGCGATGTCATGGTGAAACCGGGCCCATGTCGCTGTGCCTGCTGGATTCTTTGCTATTAAAAGAATAGCTTGCGGCCGTGGCGGCGGCAGGCTCAGTGGTGGTGGTCGTGCCGGGCGATGTGCAGCAGGTGCTCCACCTCGTCGGGGTAGCGCGCGCAGTTGTGGAAATGCCAGCGCCGGATGGCCCACATCACGCCGGCCACCACCAGCCCGAAGACCGTGATGGCGCCGAACACCGACAGCCCCAGCTTGAGCGAGAGGCTGTAGAACGCGCCCAGGCCCAGGATGGCGGCCTGCTCGTTGAAGTTCTGCACGGCGATGGAGCGGCCCGCGCCCATGAGGTTGTGGCCCCGGTGCTGCAGCAGCGCGTTCATGGGCACGACGAGGAACCCGCCCAGCCCGCCCAGCAGGATCAGGAAGGGGATGGCGATCCAGATGCTCTTGATGAACACCATCAGGATCAGCAGCACGCCCATGGCGATGCCCAGCGGGATGACGCGGGTGGCCATGTCCAGCCGCATGCGCATGGAGGCCACCACCGCGCCCACGGCCGTGCCGATGGCCACCACGCCCGTGAGGGCCGAGGCCTGCGTGGTGTTGTAGGAGAGGGCCGCCGCGGCCCAGGCCAGCACGATGAACTTGAGGTTGCCGCCCGCGCCCCAGAAGAGGGTGGTGGTGGACAGGGAGATCTGCCCCAGCTTGTCGCGCCACAGCCGGTTGTTGCAGGCCCAGAAGTCGGGCAGCAGCGCGAGCGGGTTGCTCGGCATGGGGCGCATCTCCACGCCGGTGTGCGGGATGCGCGTGTTGAACCACGCGGCGGCAAGGTAGATGCCGATGAGCGCGGCGATGGCCGCCTCGGCCGCGGTGTCCACGCCGGTGTCGAACACGGGCAGGTCCACCGACAGCAGCAGCCCCGAGAGGGTCGGCCCGACGAGCTGGCCGCCCAGCAGCACCCCCAGGATGATGGAGGCGATCGTGAGCCCCTCGATCCAGCCATTGGCCTTCACGAGCTGCGAGGCGGGCAGCAGTTCGGTGAGGATGCCGTACTTGGCCGGCGAATAGGCCGCCGCCCCCAGCCCCACCACGGCGTAGGCGATGAGCGGGTGCGAGCCGAAGAGCATCATGAGGCAGCCCGCGACCTTGATCGCGTTGCTCACGAACATGACCTTGCCCTTGGGCAGCGCGTCGGCGAACGCGCCCACGAAGGGCGCGAGCACGACATAGAACAGGGCGAACATCGGCACCAGGGCGGCGCGCTGCCATTCCGGGGAACCGCTGGTGCGCAGCAGTTCGACGGCTGCGACGAAGAGTGCGTTGTCGGCCAGCGAGCTGCAAAACTGCGCCGACATGATCGTATAGAAACCGCGCTTCATCGAATGGCTGGTGGGTGCATCAGCGGAACTGATGCCCTGTTAAATCTCGGAACCCGCTGCAAGTGACTGGCGGTTATATCACGCGCTTCCTGGGGTCCGATGCCAGAATTCCCCCCTTCCGCCCCGCAGTCCCGCCACCATGCCGCGTCCCATCCAAGCCACCATCCACACTGCTGCACTGCAGCAAAACCTGGCCCGCGCCCGCGCGGCCGTGCCCGATGCGCGGGTGTGGGCGGTGGTCAAGGCCAATGCCTACGGGCACGGCATCGAGCGCGCCTACGAGGGCCTGCGGGCGGCGGACGGCTTCGCGCTGCTGGACCTGGCCGAGGCCGAGCGCGTGCGCCAGCTCGGCTGGCGCGGCCCGATCCTGCTGCTGGAGGGGGTGTTCGAGCCGCGCGACCTGGAGCTGTGCTCGCGCCTGTCGCTCTGGCACACGGTGCACTGCGACGCGCAGATCGACTGGCTCTCGGCCCACAAGACGCACGTGCCGCACCGCGTCTTCCTCAAGATGAACTCGGGCATGAACCGCCTGGGCTTTCCGCCCGGGCGCTACCGGGCCGCCTGGGCGCGGCTCAATGCGCTGCCGCAGGTGGACGAGATCTCGTTCATGACCCACTTCAGCGACGCCGACGGCCCGCGCGGCATCGCGCACCAGGTCGAGGCCTTCGCCACCGCCACGCAGGACCTGCCGGGCGAGCGCACGGTGTGCAACAGCGCCGCCACCCTGCGCCATGCCGGCGATGCGCGCGTGCGCGGCGACTGGGCGCGCGCGGGCATCGTGCTCTACGGCAGCGCGGCCGACTTCCCCGAGCACACGGCCGCGCACTGGGGCCTCGCGCCCGCCATGACGCTCTCGGCGCGCATCATCGGCACGCAGCGGCTGCAGGCCGGCGACACGGTGGGCTACGGCTCCTCCTTCACCGCCGACGCGCCGATGGACATCGGCGTGGTCGCCTGCGGCTATGCCGACGGCTACCCGCGCCACGCTCCCACTGGCACACCGGTGCTGGTGAACGGCGTGCGCACGCGCACCGTGGGCCGCGTGAGCATGGACATGGTCACCGTCGATCTCGCGCCGCTGCGCGCGGCCGGGGTGGACGCGGGCGTGGGCAGCGAGGCCACGCTCTGGGGCCGCGCGGCGGGCGGTGCCGTGCTGCCCATCGACGAGGTGGCCCACGCGGCCGGCACCGTGGGCTACGAGCTGATGTGCGCCCTGGCCCCGCGCGTGCCGGTGGTGGTGGACTGATGGGGGACGGCAAGGCCCGGCCCGGCCAGAGACCGCCCGGCAGGGGCTCCAGCTGGCGCCGCGTGCAGGCGCCCGACCGCGCGCTGGAGCAGTCCCTGCGCCAGCGCCATCGCCTGCAACTGCATGGCTGGTGCATCGGCGCCTTCATGATGGCCTTCATGTGGGCGGTCTCGCACACGCAGATGGTGCTGGGCGTGGATTCGCTCGCCGTGCGCTACCTCGTCACGCTCGGGGCCGGCTATGCGGCGTACCTGCTGGTGCTGCGCCTCTGGGCGGCGCGGCTGGTGCAGCCGTCCGCGCGCGGCGCACAGCGCCGCGATGGCGACGGGGCCGACGCGGATGTCCTGGACGCGGCGGAGCTGATCTACGACGCCGGCGACCTCGCCGCACGCGCGGTGCGCGGCACGGGCGGGCGCATGCCGTTGCCACGGTCCGGCGGCGGGGACTTCGCCGGGGGCGGGGCCGACGGGCATTTCGGCGATGCCCTGGGCGACATGGCGAGCGGCGCGCTCGATGCGGCGGCGGGCGCGGACGAAGGCGCGGTGGTGGTCGTGCCCGTGGTGGCGATCTTCCTGATCGGCGCGGCCGTGCTCTTCGGCGCCGGGGCGCTCGCGCTGCTGTACTTCGGCTTCGACGTGCTGCTGGCCGTGGCGGTGGAGCTGGCGTTCTCGGTCGCCACGGCGCGCGCCGCCATGGGCGTGGAGCGCGCCGGCTGGCTCGCGGCCGCCGTGCGCCTGACCTGGAAACCCCTGCTGGGTGCGCTGCTGTGCGCCGTCGTGCTGGGCGCCACGATCGACCGCTTCTTGCCCGAGGCGCAGTCGCTGCCCGAGGCGGTGCGCATGCTGCGCGCGGCTGCGTGAAGCCGGGGCGGTGTCCCGCGCCCGCGCGCCAATCTTCGCAACCGCGCGCATATCGTTACAACCACAAAGTCGTTCGCCCCGCCCGGGCCGCTTGGCATAGTGGTGGTTTCGCTGCCCCGGCAGCGCCTTCCGTTGTCCGCAAGACCCGAGACCACCATGCGACTTTCCCGCACCCTCCTGGCCGCCGCGATCGCTGCCGCGCTGCCCCTGGCCGCCCAGGCCGCCACCTTTCGCTTCGCCCGCTCGGCCGACATCACCACCTGGGACGTGCATGCCCACAACGTGGGGCCCAACAACGTGCTGCATTCGGCCGTGTACGAGACCCTGGTCGAATACAACAGCAAGACCTTCAAGCCCGAGCCGCAGCTGGCCACCGCCTGGAAGCGCGTGAGCCCCACGCAGCTGCGCGTCACGCTGCGCCAGGGCGTGAAGTTCAGCGACGGCTCGCCGCTGACGGCCGAGGACGTGAAGTTCTCGCTGGAGCGCGCGCGGGCCAAGACCTCCAACTTCGCCGTGTATGCCCAGGGCGTGGACCGCGTGGAAGTGGTGGATGCGAAGACCATCGACATCTTCTCGGACGTGCCCAACCCCGTGCTGGTGAACCAGCTCACCGAGCTGCGCATCATGAGCAAGCCCTGGGCCGAGAAGCACAACGCCACGACCCCCAAGGACATCAAGACCAGCGACGAGCCCTACACCCACCGCAACGCGCTGGGCACGGGCCCCCTGGCGCTCAAGTCGTGGACGCCCGACCAGCGCATCGTGCTGGCCGCCAACCCGCACTGGTGGGGCCGGGGCCAGTTCCCGGGCAATGTGACCGACGTGGTCTACACCCCCATCAAGTCCGACGCCACGCGCACGGCGGCGCTGCTCTCGGGCGAGGTGGACTTCGTGCTCGACCCCAGCCCGCAGGACATCGCCCGCGTGCGCCAGACCCCGGGCTTCCAGGTGCTGGAAGGGCCCGAGAACCGCACGCTGTTCCTGGGCCTGGACCAGTTCCGCGAAGAGCTGCCCGGCTCGAACGTGAAGGGCAGGAACCCGCTGAAAGACCTGCGCGTGCGCCGCGCGCTCTACCAGGCCATCGACATCAACACCATCCAGCGCGTCACGCTGCGCGGCCTCGGGCAGCCCACGGGTGCGCTCATCGCGCGGCAGGTGAACGGCTGGACGCAGAAAGCCGACGCGCGCTGGCCCTACGACCCCGCCGCCGCGCAGAAGCTGCTGGCCGAGGCCGGCTACGCGCAGGGCTTCGATGTCGATTTCGCCTGCAGCGCCGGCCGCTACCCCAGCGACGAGGCCCTGTGCCAGGCGATCACCGCGCAGTGGGCGAAGGTGGGCGTGCGCGCCAAGCTGCGCACCCAGCCGTTCACCACGTATTTCCCGATGATCCAGCGCAACGAGGCCAGCATCTACCTGCTGGGTTGGGGCGTGCCGACCTTCGACGCCTTCTACACGCTGCAGTCGCTGGTGCGCTCGCCGGGCGCGGGCGGCGACGGCAACTTCAACCTGGGCCGCTTCTCCGATCCGCAGCAGGACGCGCTGATCGAGCGCATCAAGAAAGAGACCGACACCGCCACGCGCAACGGCCTCATCGAGCAGGCGCTGCTCAAGGACCACGAGCTGATCTCGCACATCCCGCTCTACAACCAGATCATCCCCTGGGCCGCCACGCAGAAGGTGAACCTGCCGCACCGCGCCGACAACCGCATCGACTGGCGCGCGCTCAAGGTGAACTGATCGCCGGCCCTGGCGCGGGAGCGGCCACGGCCCCACCCGCCCGACGGCCGCGCAGCAGGCCACGCCGGCGGGCGCCGTGGAGCGGGCCCGGCCCGGCCACCGGCGCCCACGGGGGTGTGAAGGTCAGTCCATCATCGCGCGCTGCACCGCCGGCCGCGCGGCCACGCGCTGGTGGTGCGCGTGCACCTTCGGGAAGCGCGCGATGTCCACGCCGTCGCTCTGCAGCCAGCCGCCCACGGTGAACAGGTAGCCGTCGCTCACCGAATAGTCCTCGCCCAGCACCCAGGGGCCCTGCAGGTAGTGCTGCTCGATGAGCTCGAAGCACTCCACCATGTTGGGGCCCACCTTGCGCTGCAGGGCGGCGATGGCCTCGGGCTCGTCCGCCCAGCGGGCCCCGCGCCGTCCGTGCGCATGGGCCACGTGCACCGTGGAGGCGAGGTAGCTGTGGAACTCCTGCATGCGCGCGAAGGCGTGCGGCGCCACGGGCGCGAGCCGCGCCTGCGCGAAGCGCTGGGCCACGTAGGCCAGCAGCGCGGGCGTCTCGGTGAGCACGCCGGTCTCGGTCGCGAGCGCGGGCACGCGGCCCTTGGGATTGATGGCGAGGTATTCGGGCGAGCGCTGCTGCCCGGCCGGCAGGTCCAGCCGCGCGAGCGTGTAGTCCGCGCCGGCCTCTTCCAGGGCGATGCGCACCGCGAGGGCGCAGGTGCCCCGGGCGTAGTGGAGCGTGAGTGCGGGCTGGGAGGAGGTCATGGTGTCCTTTGGCGGGTTGAAAGGGTGTTGAAGGCCGGATGTCGGCGTTTCCATTGGGCTCTTTGCTACTGTTTTAATAGTGTGCACGGGATGGCCGCCGGGCCGCTCAGTACAGCCCGCGCGTGCGGCCCATCAGCCGCGCGAGGCCGAACAGCGCATCGGTGGCGGGCGTGGGCGTGTGCGTGAGGCGCCCGAGCTCGTGCACCGCGCCCACCAGCGCGTCGATCTCCAGCGGCTTGCCGGCCTCCACGTCCTGCAGCATCGAGGTCTTGAACGCGCCCAGCTTGCGGGTGACGGCGTGGCGGTCCTGCGGTTGCTGGTCGATGGGCAGGCCCAGGCGCTCTCCGATGGCCTTGGCCTCGCGCATCACGTCGGAGACGAAGGTGAGCACGAGGTCGTCGTCCAGGATGCGGTCGGTGGTGGCGCCGGTGAGCGCGCTGATGGGGTTCATGGTGAGGTTGCCCCAGAGCTTGAACCAGATGTCCTGCTGGATGCGCTCGGACACCTCCACCTCGATGCCGCCGCGCGCCAGGGTGTCGGCCAGGCCGCGCACGCGGGGCGTGGGCGCGCCGCCGGCCTCGCCCAGGATGAGCCGGTTGCCGAAGTGCTGCCGCACCACGCCGGGCGCGTCGAGCGAGCAACTGGCATGCACCACGCCGCCGACCACCCGGGCCGAGGGGATGGCGCGCGCCAGGGCGCCGTCCGGGTCCACCGCGCGCAGGGCCTGCCCGCGCGCGGGGCCCTCGCAACCTTCCAGGAACCACCAGGGCACGCCGTTCATGGCGGTGAGCACGGCGGTGCCGGGCCCGATCAGCGGGCCGATGCGCGCGGCCACGTCGGGCAGGGCCGGGGCCTTCACGGCCAGCACCACGGCGTCCTGCGCGCCGAGCGCGGCGGGGTCGTCCGCGGCGGCCACGCGGGCGCTTTCCTGCGTGCCGTCCGGCCGCACGCAGCGCAGGCCGTCCTCGCGCAGCGCCCGCAGCGTGGCGCCGCGCGCCACGAAGGACACCTGCGCGCCCGCGCGCGCCAGCGCCATGCCCAGCCATCCGCCGATGGCGCCCGCGCCATAGATCGCAACTCTCATCGCCTCTTGCCTCCTTTGCCTGACCGCTCGCGCGCACGAAGAAAGGCCCCGCGCATGCGCCGCAGGGGCGCGCGGGGCCGGGGAGGGCTATTGTCACGCGCGGGCGGCGGGGCCGCCCGGCAAGGGCGCGGTCAGCGTGCCGCGCTGGCGGCGTCGGAGGCGGCCGGCGTGGGCGGCGGGGACGGCCGCGTGGCCGTGCCGCCGAAGGTGGCGCCACCCGAGGACGGGGGCATGGTGACCGCGCCGCTGCCGGCCGGGGCAGGCGCCGTCGCCGGGGCCGGGGCCGGGCTGCTGGAGGGCGCGGTGTTCACGTTGCTCTCCTTGTTGCGGTCGCAGGCGGAAAGGGCCAGCACCGACGCCAGCGCGATCGGCGCGGCCACCATCCAGCGGCGGGAAGCCAGGGTGGAAGCGGGGGCTGCGGTGTTCTCGGACATGGATTGTTCTCCGTTCAAGGGGCGCGGCACGATGCCGCAGGGGTGCCCATCCTAGGAAGCGCGCGGCGGCCGCGGAGTAGGATAGGACCGACGACGCATTTGCTTACCGCTCGCCCGCCGGGCGGCCCGCCGCGCCGGAAAATCCGGCCCCCGCGCATGCGCGCCGCGCCGCCGGCGCTGCCCGCACCGTCCGCGCCCCTCCGCTCAACGAACCCGCTCTCCCACCCATGGCCAAGGACAAGACCGTTTTCACCTGCTCCGAATGCGGGGGCACCAGCCCGCGCTGGCTCGGCAAATGCCCCGCCTGCGGGGCCTGGAACACGCTGGTGGAATCGGTGCCCGAAGCCGGCCCGGGCAAGAACCGCCTGAGCACGCCGCAATACGCCGGGCTCGCGCAGGCGCAGGCCGTCACGCCGCTCGCGGCCATCGAGGCGGCGGACGTGGCGCGCACGCCCAGCGGCATCGAGGAACTCGACCGCGTGCTCGGCGGTGGCATCGTGGAGGGCGGCGTGGTGCTCATCGGCGGCGACCCGGGCATCGGCAAGTCCACGCTGCTGCTGCAGGCGCTGGATGCGCTGCAGCGCGCGGGCCTGCCCACGCTCTACGTGACGGGCGAGGAGAGCGGCGCGCAGGTGGCGCTGCGCTCGCGCCGGCTGGGGCTGGACCACAGCCAGGTGAACGTGCTGGCGGAGATCCAGCTCGAAAAGATCCTCGCCACCGTGGAGGCCACGCAGCCCGCCGTGGCGGTGATCGACTCCATCCAGACCGTGTATTCGGACCAGCTCACGAGCGCGCCGGGCTCGGTGGCGCAGGTGCGCGAGTGCGCTGCGCACCTCACGCGCGCGGCCAAGTCCACCGGCGTGGCCATGGTGCTGGTGGGCCACGTCACCAAGGAGGGCGCGCTCGCCGGCCCGCGCGTGCTGGAGCACATGGTGGACACGGTGCTGTATTTCGAGGGCGACACGCATTCGAGCTTCCGCCTCGTGCGGGCCATCAAGAACCGCTTCGGCGCCGTCAACGAGATCGGCGTGTTCGCCATGACCGAGAAGGGCCTCAAGGGCGTGGCCAACCCGAGCGCGATCTTCCTCTCGCAGCACAGCGAGCCGGTGCCGGGCTCGTGCGTGCTGGTCACGCTGGAGGGCACGCGGCCGATGCTGGTGGAGATCCAGGCGCTGGTGGACGAGGGCGGCCCCAGCCCGCGCCGCCTCTCGGTGGGCCTGGAGCGCGACCGCCTCGCCATGCTGCTGGCCGTGCTGCACCGCCACGCGGGCGTGGCCTGCATGGACCAGGACGTGTTCGTGAACGCCGTGGGCGGCGTGCGCATCAGCGAGCCCGCGGCCGACCTGGCGGTGATGCTGGCCATCACCAGCAGCCTGCGCGGCAAGCCGCTTCCCAAGGGCTTCATCGCCTTCGGCGAGGTGGGCCTGGCCGGCGAGGTGCGCCCCGCGCCGCGCGGGCAGGAGCGCCTGAAGGAGGCCGCCAAGCTGGGCTTCACCATGGCCGTGGTGCCCAAGGCCAACGCGCCGAAGAAGCCGATCGAGGGCCTGGAGATCCATGCCGTGGAGCGCGTGGAGGAGGCCATGGACGTGGTGCGGGGCATGGGCTGAAGTGGAGGCCCCCTGAGCCGCCTGCGGCGCCTTCCCCCAGGGGGGAAGGCGCCGGTGGCCTGGCCGAGCCAGATCCAGAGCGTCCGCGGGCATGGCCTGCTCCGCGGCCTTCGGATGGGTGGCGCAGCGCCGGTTGCATGCCTCGCGGATCATGACAGCCGTGGGTGCGGACACGCCGGTACGCACGATCCACAGCCGGCCCGTGCCGCCGCCCGACGACAATCGGGCGCATGAATCTGCGCCGCTTCTTCATTCCCGTCCTCATCGTCCTGCTGCTCTTCACGGCGCACCGCGTCTACGGCTGGCAGGGCATCTTCGCCGTCGGCGGCGGGCTGCTCATGTGGGCGCTGCTGCATTTCACGCGGCTCATGAACGTGATGCGCAAGGCCGCCGACCGGCCCATCGGCCACGTGGGCAGCGCCGTGATGCTCAACGCCAAGCTGCGCGAGGGCGTGAACCTGATGCACGTGGTGGCGATGACCCGCGCGCTCGGGCAGGTGCTGTCGGCCGAGGGCGAGGAGCCCGAGCGCTACCGCTGGACCGACGGCACGGGCTCGCACGTGACCTGCGAATTCCGGGGCGGCCGACTCGTGTCGTGGGAACTGGTGCGGCCCGCGCAGGACGAGGGCTCCGGCGGGGCGCCGGGCGATGCCGGGGCCCTTCCCCCGGGCGCGAGCCCCGCAGGCTCGTAAAATCGCGGGTTTTGCGGCCGCACCCGGTGGCCGAGGCCCCGAAAAGGATTTCCATGAGCCCCGTAGTTCCCTCGATAGCCGACCGCGACGGCAAGATCTGGATGGATGGCCGGATGGTGGAATGGCGCGACGCCAAGGTCCACGTGCTCACCCACAGCCTGCACTACGGCTGCGGCGCCTTCGAGGGGGTGCGGGCCTACGAGACGCCCCGGGGCCCGGCGATCTTCCGCCTGCAGGAACACACCGAGCGGCTCTTCAACAGCGCCAAGATCCTGCGCATGCGCATCCCCTTCACCCAGGACGAGGTGAACGAGGCCCAGCGGGCCGTGGTGCGCGACAACGGGCTCGCCTCGTGCTACCTGCGCCCGCTCACCTGGATCGGCTCGCAGAAGCTGGGCGTCAGCCCCAAGGGCAACCCCATCCACCTGATGGTGGCCGCCTGGGCCTGGGGCGCCTATCTGGGCGAGGAAGGCCTGCAGCGCGGCATCCGCGTGAAGACCAGCAGCTACACGCGCCACCACGTCAACATCACCATGACGCAGGCCAAGGCGGTGAGCAACTACACCAATTCGATCCTGGCCAACATGGAGGCCGTGGACGACGGCTACGACGAGGCCCTGCTGCTCGATGCCTCCGGCTTCGTCTCCGAGGGCGCGGGCGAGAACGTCTTCGTGGTCAAGAACGGCGTGGTCTATACGCCCGACCTCTCGGCCGGCGCGCTCAACGGCATCACGCGCAACACGATCTTCCACATCTGCCAGGACCTCGGGATCGAGCTCGTGCAAAAGCGCATCACGCGCGACGAGGTGTACATCGCCGACGAGGCGTTCTTCACCGGCACCGCGGCCGAGGTCACGCCCATCCGCGAGCTGGACCGCCTCGCCATCGGTGCGGGCGGCCGCGGCCCCGTCACCGAGAAGATCCAGGGCGCGTTCTTCGACATCGTGAACGGCCGCAACCCGAAGTACGCCCACTGGCTGACCCCGGTCTGACCCCCTTCTCCCTTTCCACCAGCGAAGCCCCCACCATGCCGCAAGCCCCCATCGAACTGCTCGCCAAGGACCTGAATCCGCAGGGCGGCGTCTTCTGCCCCAGCCCCAAGGCCGACATGAAGCTCTGGAACACCCACCCCAAGGTGTATCTGGACGTGGCCCACACGGGCGAGGCCAAGTGCCCGTATTGCGGCACCGTGTACCGCCTGAAGGCGGGCGAGCACGTCCACGCCGGCCACTGATCCTGGTTGATACCACTCGCAATCCAAGCTACCACGGCGTTGCCTTCGCCGTGGCCCGCAGACAGCACAGTCCGGGCCTCGCATCCACTTCCTGCTTCGATTGCCCATGGGTATGACGATTCCTCCGATGCCGGCTGACCGCAGCGGCGACGCCGCGCCGCGCCCCACCCTCACGGTGGCGGTGCTCACCCTCAACGAAGGCCACCGCATCGCCGCCTGCCTGGAAAGCGCCGCTTTCGCCGACCAGATCGTCGTGGTGGACAGCGGCAGCACCGACGACACCGTGGCCGAGGCCCGGCGCCTGGGCGCCGAGGTGCACGTCCATCCCGACTGGCAGGGCTTCGCCGTGCAGCGCAACCGCCTGCTGGCGCACGCCACGGGCGACTACGTCTTCTTCCTCGATGCCGACGAGGTGATGACGCCCGGGTTCCGCGAGGAGCTGCAGGCCATCGTCGCGTCGAATGCGCGGGCCGTGTGGAAGATCCGCTGGCGCATGGTGGCCTTCGGCCACGAGCTGCGCCACCTGCGCACCACCTCGGCCATCGAGCGGCTCTTTCGCCGCGACATGCTGCGCGAGTACATCGGCGTGGTGCACGAGGAGGCCGTGCTCACCGAGCCCGAGGCCCCGCGCCACGTGATGCGCGAACCGCTGCTGCACCACTCGCGCGAGACGGTGCGCGGCAGCCTGGAGAAGCTCACGCAGTACGCCATGCTCGGCGCCGCCAAGCGCGCGTCGCTGGGCAAGCGCGGCGGCGTGCTGCGCGGCCTCGCCTCGGGGTCGAGCATGTTCGTGCGGCTCTACGTGCTGCGCCTGGGCTTCCTGTGCGGCGGCGCGGGCTTCCTCTACTGCCTGTTCGTCGCGCTGGAGGCGTTCTTCCGCTATGCCGCGCTCGAATACGATCGGGCCCGTTTGACCGAGAGCGTTCGCCGCTGATGGCCGCTTCCCCGCTGTCTCCGCCGCGCGCGGAGTTCTTCACACGGCTTTCGTGCGCCGCCGCGTTCATGGTGCCGGGCATCGCCCTCTGGGTGCGCTCGGGCTATTCCTGGGGCGCGGCCCTGCTGCTGCTGGCCAGCCTGGCCACGGCCGCCACGTGGCTGCGCCGGCCGCCGGGCCGGCAGGCGTGGTGGCTCTTCGCCTCCATGGCGCTCATGGGCGCGGTGTGGGGCCTGGACTTCAATGCCGCCATCGGCATCGGCACGCTCGACCGGCCCGTGAAGTACCTGCTCGCGCTGCCCTGCCTGTTCTACGTGCTGGCCTATCCGCCGCGTGCCGCGTGGCTGATCGGCGGCGTGGGCGTGGGCGCGGCGGGCGCGGGGCTGATCGGCATCCACCAGACGCTGCCCGCCGCGCACGGCTGGTTCCTGTCCCCCGGCCCGTACTTCCCGCGCGCGTCGGGTTTCACCAACCCCATCCAGTACGGCGGCATCAGCCTGCTGCTGGCGCTCATGGCCTCGGTGGCGCTGGTCGCGCTGTGGGAGCGCTGGAAGCCCTGGCAGCGCGCGGCCTGGATCGCCGCCGTGCTGCTGGGCGTGGAAGGCGCGCTGCTGTCGGAGTCGCGCGGGAGCTGGGTCGTGCTGCCGATCGCCCTGCCGGTGTGCGTGTGGCTGCAGGCCCGCTGCGGCCGGCGCCGCGTGGCGCTGGCGGGCGCGGCGCTGGTGATCGCGGGCGCGGGCGTGCTCATGGCACTCAAGGCCGACGAGGTGCGCACCCGCGTCACCAAGGCCCAGGAGGAAGTCACCCAGTTCGAGGCCAGCGGCGAGGCCGAGAACTCGGTGGGGCAGCGGCTCGCGCACTGGAAGCTCGCCTGGCAGATGGGCATGGACCGGCCGCTGCTCGGGTGGGGCCGCTACGGCTACGAGGTCGAGAAGCGGCGCCGCGTGGAGGCCGGGCTGGCCCATCCGTACCTGCTGAACTTCAGCCATGCGCACAACGAGGTGCTGGACATCTTCGCCAAGCGCGGGCTCATGGGCGTGGGCGTGCTGCTGCTGTTCTACGGCGTGCCGCTGGCCCTTTTCTGGCCCACGCGCCGCCGCGTGGGCTGCGCGGCCGCCGGGCCGGCCGACAGCGAGGCCCTGTGCCTGCGCATGATGGGCGTGCTGGTGCCGCTTTCCTACATGGGCTTCGGCGTCACGCAGGTGTTCCTGGGCCACAACAGCGGCACCATGTTCTACCTGTTCATGAACATGGTGCTGCTGGCCATCCTGCAGGGCCGCGAGCGCCGTCCCGCCTGATCGAACCCGTTTCCCTTCCGAGGGCCTTCCGCCATGCACGTCCTGCTCGTCAACAACTCCCCCATCCCGGTCTATGGCTACGGCGGCACCGAGCGCGTCATCTGGGATCTGGGCCAGACGCTCGTGCGCCTGGGCCACCGCGTGAGCTACCTCGTGCCCGAGGGCTCCACCTGCGACTTCGGCCGCGTGCTGCCGATCCGCCCCGATGCGCCCTGGGAGCCGCAGATCCCGGACGACGTGGACATCACCCACTTCCAGTTCAACCCGCGCGCCGAGATCGCCAAGCCCTACCTGGTGACCGAGCACGGCAACGCGCGCAAGCCCAAACCGCTGCCGCGCAACACGGTGTTCCTCTCGCGCGACCACGCGCAGCGCTACGGCTCCACCGAATACGTGCACAACGGCCTGCTGTGGGAGAGCTACGGCGGCGTCGATTTCGCGCGGCCGCGCAGCCACTACCACTTCCTGGGCAAGGCCGCGTGGCGCGTGAAGAACGTGAGCGGCGCGATCCGCGTGGCCAAGCTCGCGGGCGTGGAGCTGGACGTGCTGGGCGGCGACCGCATCAACTTCCGCCGGGGCTTTCGCTGGACGCTCTCGCGCCGCATCCATTTCTTCGGCATGGTGGGCGGCACGCAGAAGACCGATCTGCTGGGCGCCTCGCGCGGGCTCATCTTCCCGGTGCGCTGGCACGAGCCCTTCGGCCTGGCCGTGATCGAGAGCCTGTACTTCGGCTGCCCCGTGTTCTCCACGCCCTACGGCGCGCTGCCCGAGCTGGTGCCCGGCGACTGCGGCGTGCTGGCCGACAACGCCCCGGCGCTTGCCGAGGCCGTGCGCGCCAACCGCTTCGATCCGCGCGCCTGTCACGACCACGTGGTGCGCCACTTCGGCGCCGAGCGCATGGCGCGCGACTACCTGCGCATGTACGAGCGCGTGCTGGCCGGCGAGACGATCAACGCCCAGGCGCCGGTCATCCAGGGCGAGGCGCGCTCGCTGCCCTGGAGCCAGTGACATTCGCCCGGGGCTCCGGTAGGGGCTGAAACCCCGATTTCAGGCCCCGGGAGCCTCCACGTCGGCGATTTTGCTAGAGAGTTTGCTATCTAAATAGTAGCAACCGGTGGCAAGGCCAGGCCGGCGGTGGCCGCGTGCCATTCGCCTTCGAGCCGCTCCACGAGCGCCGCCGCGGGCAGGGGCCGCGCGAGGGTCACGCCCTGGCCGGCCCAGAGGGAGAGGTATTGCGCATCGCCGTGCGCCGCCGCGGCCTTGCGCAGGGCGCCGGTGAGCGCGTTCTGCACGGGGTAGGCGGGCACGTCGGCTTCCGCGCCGGCCAGGGCCTCCATCATCGCGTTGACGATGCCCCGCGCGGGGCGGCCCGAGAAGATGCGCGTCGTGCGCGTGCCGGTCTCGCGCGCGCCGGCCAGCGCCTGGCGGTAGGCGGGGCCGATGCCCGACTCGTCGCACACCAGGAAGGCCGTGCCCATCTGCACCGCCTGCGCGCCCAGCGCCAGCGCCGCGGCGATGCCCCGGCCATCCATGATGCCGCCGGCCGCGATCACCGGGATGGAGAGCGCGTCCGCGCACTGCGGCACGAGCGCCAGCGTGCCGACCATCGAGGCGTCGAAGTCGCCCAGGAAGGTGCCCCGGTGGCCGCCGGCCTCCGGCCCCGAGGCGCAGACCGCATCGGCGCCCACCGCCTCCCAGGCGCGGGCTTCGGCCACCGTGGT
The DNA here is from genome assembly GCF_003269065.1 of Paracidovorax anthurii. Classification (GTDB taxonomy): domain Bacteria; phylum Pseudomonadota; class Gammaproteobacteria; order Burkholderiales; family Burkholderiaceae_C; genus Paracidovorax; species Paracidovorax anthurii. Next base: position 80,962 of record NZ_QLTA01000001.1, on the reverse strand, counting down.
GGCGGTGCCGATCACGGTGCAGCCCGCAGCGTGCAGCCGCCCGACCTGCGCCGCCGTGAGGATGCCGAAGGTGAAGCTCGCCACCGCAGGCCGGGCCTGCAGCAGCGCCTCGAACTGCTGCGCGAAGTCCTCGCACCACTGCGCGGGCACGGCGGGCTCCAGCCCGAAGCGCGCATACAGCGGCGCGAGCCGTGCGAGCGCGGCCTCCACCGTGGCGGCGTCGGGGCGGGGCGTGTCCTGCACGAAGAGGTTCATGCCGAAGGGCCGGCTGGTGGCGCGGCGCACCTCGGCCGCGGCCTGCGCCATGGCGTCGGGCGAGCGCATGCCGCAGCCCAGCATGCCCAGGCCGCCGGCGGCCGATACCGCGGCGGCCAGCGCCGGCGTGTCCGCGCCCGCCATGGGGCCCTGGATCACGGGCAGGCGCAGGCCGAAGGTGGAGGGCAGGGATGCGGGCATGGTGTGTCTCCTGGGGGGCTCGATCGGGTCCACCGGAGTATGTCGGGCCCGGGCGCGCGCATCCAGTCCGGTGGACTACGCACCGGCGCCGCGCCGCCGGGTGGGGCGCGGGACGGTGCGCCGAGTGGTCAGGCGCCCACCAGGGCCCGGTAGCGCTCCGACACGGCCCGGGTGATTTCGCCCACGGCGAAGGCGTGCGCGTCGATGGCGCGCACGGGCTGGATCTCGTACGCGGTGCCGCACAGGAACACCTCGTCCGCTGCCCACAGCTCCTGCGGGGCGATGGGGCGCTCTTCCACCGGGATGCCCAGCGCCTGCGCGATGCCGAACACGGTCTGGCGGGTGATGCCGTTGAGCACGTAGTCGGGCGGCGGCGTGACCAGCATGCCCTGGCGTGCCATGAACAGGTTGGCGCCCGTCGATTCCGCGACGTTGCCCTGCGCGTCCAGCAGCAGCGCATCGTCGGCGCCCTTGCGCTCGGACGAATGCCGGCTCAGCACCGCCAGCGCGTAGTTGCCGGCGCACTTGGCCTGCACGGGGGTGGAGGCGGGGCCGGGGCGCAGCCATTCGGACACCGAGAGGGCGATGCCCTCGCTGCGCGCCTTGGGGCCGAAGATGTCGGGCCAGTCCCAGGCGGCGATCGCCACGTGGGGCGTGGCGCCCGCCGGCAGCATGGACAGCGTCTCGCTGCCCAGCCACGCCACGGGGCGGATGTAGCCGGTGCGCACGTTCTCGCGGCGCAGCAGGTCCAGGGTGGCGTGGTCCAGCGTTTCGGCATCGAAGGGCAGATCGAAGCCGATCAGCCGCGCCGAATCGATCAGCCGCTGGTTGTGCTCGCGCAGCCGGAAGGGCGCGCCGTGGTACACGCGGATGCCCTCGAACACGCTCTGCGCATAGTGCAGCCCGTGGCTCAGCACGTGCAGCCGGGCCTGCTCGCCCGCCACCACTTCGCCGTCCAGCCAGATGTGCCGGACGGTCCGGGCCAGGTCGCTCATCGTTGCGTTCTCCTTGCTGTCGGGATGGCGTTCACGCGGGTCAATACGCGAGGTCTGCGAACTGCAGCTCGCGCTCGGGCCGGTGCGCGGCGTCCAGCACGGCCCGCATGCGCGGCGGGATGTCGAAGCGGTCGCCCTCCTGGCTCGGCGGGCGCAGGTAGCGGTACACGAACTGCCGCGCCAGGGCCTTGTAGTCGTCGCCGCGCGCGGAGCGCTCCAGCGCCTCGATGGTCTCCACCAGCGAGCGCAGCGCGCCGTAGATCGCCTCGCGGCCGAAGGCGGTGATGCGCCCGCCGTCGAGCGCGATGGCGCCGTGCTCCGCAAGCCACTCGAACAGGAACACGCCCGTGCCGGAGTCGAAGTTGCGGCACACGTCCACCTGCAGCGGGTAGCGGAACAGCCGCTCCAGCAGCACGAACTCGATGACCGAGGCGCCGTAGGCGATGCGCGGGTCGAGGCATTCCAGCACCACCTGGCTGTCCACCTTGATCTCCTCCAGCAGGCCGGCGTGCCAGTTCAGCTTGAGCTGCAGGTTCGTGTCCAGCGGCATCGGGCCGCGGTGGTGGTAGTAGTCGTGCAGGTAGCCCCACACGCAGCGGGCGCGGTAGCAGTCCTCGGGCGCCATCCCGCGCGAGGCGCCCATCCAGGCCTCGGCCAGGTCGGCGCCGATGAAGGTGGTGGTGTTGCGCAGCGTGATCTCTTCGTAGATCTTCTGGAATTTGTTGAAGAAGAACAGCGCGTACTGCTGGTGGCTGACCTTGTCGCGCGCGCGGATGTTCTCCGGGAAGAAGACGATGCAGTTGCCTTCCATGAAGCCGGCGGAGGCGGCCAGCAGGCGGGCGGATTCGCACTTGTTCTTGGGGTGCGGATAAGTCCATTCGAGATCGCTCACCTCGGGCGGGTCCTCGCGCCGCGCGATGAAGAATTCGAGGTGGTAGCCCCGGGGCGGGGGGCCGTTGGCGGTGATCACCGGGCCGATGAACAGGCCGTCCAGGCCGTTGGGCGGCGGCTGGTATGCATCGCGCACCCGGTCGAAGCAGGGCGGGGTGTCCAGGCCGGCGGCCAGCCAGGCGGCGATGTCCTGCTCCCACGCGCCGATCATGCGGGCCTGCCCGTAGCGGGCGTGCAGCAGGGTGCCGGTGGCCTGGATGCGGCCCAGCGCGGCGATGTCTTGCGGTGTGGGATCGGGAATGCTGCCGTCGAACGTCTGCCGCTGCCGGAAGGCGTTCAGCTGGCGTTCCAGCGACTGCACGGTCTTGTCTTGTTGGGTGGTCTTCATCGGGTCGAGGAGGGCGAGGGTCGGGCCCTGGGGATGGTTTTCCTGCCGCGCACCGCGGTGCGGGCGGGCCCGGGCCGGGGCGGTTCGGTGGGCATTCATGCGGTGGCGTGGAATCGTGAAGCCCATGGCCACCGGGCCGAAATCGCGCACCGTCTTCAGGCCCAGCGACCGGGCGGCCTTGGCCGTCGTCACGCAGCCCTCGGTCTTGCCGAGGTGGCAGTCCAGGGCGGCCTGCGCGTTGCTGTTGGCGAACGAGAGCTGCGCGCCGGCCGGAGCGAGGTTCTGCGGCGCCGGGTGCGTGGCGACGGTGGCGGGCGGCTCGCCCGTGCGCGAGGCGAGGATCATGTTGAACGTGGGCATCACGAAGATGTCCAGCATCTGGAAGCGTTCGAGGTTGGAGAACACCAGCGTGTGCAGGTCCGGGTAGGCCACGCACCCGAGCAGGGCGATGCGCGGGTCGTCCTTGAGGGACTCGACGGCCACCTCCAGCGTGGGGTGCAGGTGCACGGCGCCCTGGCGGCCCTGGCGCCGGAACCACTCGTGGGCCGCGGCCTCGCAATTGGTGCCCGCGGGCCCCAGTGTGTGAATGACTTCAATGTGCTCGATTGCCATGTCAGTTCCTTGTGAAGGCCGCGCGCGGCGCGGCCGGGGGGCCATGCGGGTTCGCCATCGGCGGGAGGGGGGCGCTGCGTTGCTTCGGCCCCGCCCGGCCTCCCCGGCGGTGAACCCGCGTCAGTCCGGAGCGTGGTCCGGCCGCGCGCAGGCCGGCCAATGCGTGTGGGTGATCAGGAAGAGCGGCGAGCGCGGCGCGGGCCGGACGGGCGGCTGCACGGGCGCCGCGCGTTCCGGCATGCCCTTGCCCCGGGCGGCCATGGCGGCCACCGCCGCCGCCAGCGCATGGAGCCGCTGTCCTGGCCAGGGGGGCATGTCTGCGCGGAGTTCACTCATCGGATGCTTCTTTCCCGGCCGGGCCCCGCGGGGTCCGTGCCGCTGCGTGCGGGAGTGCCCAGGGGTGTTCCGTAGGGCGGAAAGTAGCATACGGGGGAAGCGGCTAATTCGGGCCCCTGGAAACCGTCGGCGTTCTGAAATCGGTGCCTAACGATTGTTTATGTGTAACCGGATGGCACGGCGCGGCGGCCGGGACCGCCAGATCGTGAACACGTTCTCAGGGTGCGGGCGGGTGCGCGGCTGTGCCCGCCAGCGGCAGCGTGAGCACGAAGCAGGCGCCGCTCTGGCGGTCGGGCCGGTCCTCGCAGCGCACGCTGCCGCCGTGCCGCTCGGCGATGGAGCGCACCAGCGACAGGCCCAGCCCCACGCCGCCGGCGCGTTCGCTCGCGCCCGGCAGGCGGTAGAAGGGCTCGAAGATGCGCTCGCGCTGCGCGGGCGGCACGCCGGGGCCGTGGTCGCACACGCGCACCTCGGCGTAGCGGCCCACGCGCCGCAGCACCACGGTGATCTCGCCCTGGCTGTAGCGCCGCGCGTTCTCCAGCAGGTTGCGCAGCGCGCGGCGCAGCAGCTTGGCCACGCCGCTCGCCTCCAGCGTGTCGCCGGTGGTGCCGGCGTCCAGCTCGGCGTCCACGCGCACGCATTCCTCGGCGGCCAGGCCCAGCAGGTCCACGGCCTCGACGGTGCCCATGTCGGCCTCGCGCGCATCGAGGCGGCTGGCCAGCAGGATCTCGTCCACGAGCTGGTCCAGCTCGGCGATGTTGCGCAGGATCTCCGCGCGAAAGGCGGGCGAGGGCGTGCTGCCCTGCATCAGCTCCAGCCCCATGCGGATGCGCGTGAGCGGCGAGCGCAGCTCGTGCGAGGCATTGGCCAGCAGCGACTTGTGCGAGGCCACCAGCGTCTCGATGCGCGCGGCCGCGGCGTTGAACTGGCGCGCGAGGTCGGCCACCTCGTCATGGCCGTGCTCGGCCACGCGCACCGACAGGTCGCCCTCGCCGAAGCGCTGCATGCCGCGCTGCAGGTTCTCCAGCCGCTGGAGCAGCCGGCGGATGATGGGGAACACGCCCACGGCCACCGCCACGCCCACGAGGCCCAGCATCCAGAGGAAGCCGAAGGGCGGGCGCGTCCAGAAGGCGGCCTCCGGGCCGCCGCCGCGCCGGTCGTGGCCCGGCGGGCGGATGCGCGGCGAGAACTGCAGGGTGTAGGGCAGCTCGGCGCCCTCGGCCTCCACGCGGAACTCCAGCCCCTCGGGCGGCCCGCCCGCCGAGGGCGGCACGCGGATCGCCAGGCCGCGCAGCACCGGCTGGCCCGAGGGATCGAGCAGCACGATCTCGCGCGGCGGTGGCGCGGGCTGCGTGAGCGCGTTCTGCTCCGCCGCGATGCGCCACGCCCAGCCCACGGCCAGCGTGAGCACGGCCACGCCGCCGACCACGGCAAGCCAGATGCGCAGATAGAGGCGGCGGGAGAACGGATTGGACATGGGTTGATTTCAGGCGCGGTTTGCGCCGGCTCGGTGGTCCATTGCGCTGCGCCATGCGCGCAGCCCGCGAATCGCGCACGGCGGCCGCCGGTCCGATGGCCGCGGAGCAGGCCACGCCAGCGGACGCCGTGGAGCGGGCTCCGCCCGGCCACCGGCGTCCAGCCCCTTGCCAGAGGCAAGGGGCGTTCGGGCCGTCCATGCCCGCGCAGGCGGGCATGGAGCCGCGGCCCTCACTCCGCCCTTCCCGCCGCGCGCAGCGCGGCGAGAGAAGGGGGAAGCGGCGCAGCCGCTCAGGGGGATGCCCATCATCATCATCAGTCCTGCTGCTTGGCGAACACGTAGCCCACGCCGCGCACGGTGAGGATGCGGCGCGGGTTCTTGGGGTCGGCCTCGATGGCCGCGCGGATGCGGCCCATGTGCACGTCGATGGAGCGGTCGAAGGCCTCCAGCTCGCGGCCGCGCACGGCCTCCATGATCTGGTCGCGCGTGAGCACGCGGCCCGCGCGCTCGGCCAGCGCCACCAGCAGGTCGAACTGGTAGGAGGTGAGTTCGGCCGGCTGGCCGCCCACGGCCACCGAGCGCGCGTCGCGGTCGATCTCCAGCGTGCCGAAGCGCAGCGCCTGCGAGGGCGCGGCCGGGCCGTTCTCGCGGCGGCGCAGGATGGCGCGGATGCGCGCGAGCAGCTCGCGCGGCTCGAAGGGCTTGGGCAGGTAGTCGTCGGCGCCGATCTCCAGGCCGATGATGCGGTCCATCGGGTCGCCCTTGGCGGTGAGCATCAGCACCGGCACCTGCGCGGCCGGGCCGGGCAGCGAGCGGATGCGGCGGCACACGTCCAGCCCGTCCATGTCGGGCAGCATCAGGTCGAGGATCACGAGGTCGGGCAGCGGGCCGGCATCGTGGCCCTGCAGGCGCGCCATGCCGCTCTGGCCGTCGGCCATGTGCGCGACCTCCAGGCCCGACTGGCCGAGGTATTCGATGACCATCTGCGCGAGGCGGAAGTCGTCTTCGATCATCAACAGTTGGGCGGTACTCATGGGCTGTGGTTCTTCTTCCGCGAAAGGCGGAGGCTTTATGCTCGCCCCGGCGCTTCTCGGGGCGTTGAAGTCTCCGTAAAGTTAGGTAAACCGGCGTCCGGGCGTCATGCTCCCTGGCGCGCGTGCACCCGCGCCGCCAGCGCCACCAGCACCAGCACGGGCAGGCCCAGCACGGCCGTGGCGATGAAGAAGTCGCCGTAGCCGAAGGCGTCCACGAAGCGCCCCGAGAAGCCCGCGATCCATTTGGGCAGCAGCAGCATCATCGAGCTGAACAGTGCGTACTGCGTGGCCGAATACTGCACGTTGGTGAGCCCCGAGAGGTAGGCGATGAAGGCCGCCGAGGCGATGCCGCCGGCCAGGTTGTCGGCCGACACCACCAGCACCAGCCCCACCGGATCGTGCCCGCGCAGGGCCAGCCAGGCGAACAGCAGGTTGCTCAGCGCCGAGAGCACTGCGCCCAGCATCAGCACGCGCATCACGCCCAGCCGCATCGACAGCACCCCGCCCACGAAGGCGCCCGCGAGCGTCATCAGCACGCCGAAGACCTTGGTCACGGCGGCCACCTCGTCCTTGGTGTAGCCCATGTCCACGTAGAACGGGTTGGCCATGATGCCCATCACCACGTCGCTGATGCGGTAGACGGCGATCAGCGCCAGGATCAGCGCCGCCTGCCAGCGGTAGCGCCGCACGAAGTCCGCGAAGGGCTCGACCAGCGCGCCGCGCAGCCATTCGGCCGGCGTGCGCGCGGGCGGCAGCGGGCGCGGCGCGGGCTCGCGCGAGCACAGCACCGTCACCACGCCCACCAGCATCGACGCGGCCATGGCGAGGTACGCGAAGCGCCAGGCGCTGCCCTGGTAGCCCGCCGCATCGGGCACCTCGGCGCGCGCGGCCAGCCACAGCACGCCCGCGCCGGCCCAGATCATCGCGAGCCGGTAGCCGGTCTGGTAGGTGGCGGCCAGCGCCGCCTGCCGGTCGGTGTCGGCGGATTCGATGCGGAAGGCGTCGAGCGCGATGTCCTGCGTGGCCGAGCCGAAGGCCACCGCCAGCGCGCACCACACCAGCGGCGCGAGCGCCACCCGGGGATCATTGAAGGCCATGCCCACGAGTCCGCCGATCACCATCGCCTGCGCCAGCAGCAGCCAGCTGCGCCGGCGCCCGAGCGCGCGCGTGAGCAGCGGCAGCGGCATGCGGTCCACGAGCGGCGCCCACACCCACTTGAACGCATACGCCAGCCCCACCCAGCTCAGGTAGCCGATGGTGGTGCGGTCCACGCCCGCCTCGCGCAGCCAGAACGACAGCGTGCCCAGCACCAGCAGCAGCGGCAGGCCGGCCGAGAAGCCCAGCGCGAGCATGCGCAGGCTGGCGGGCTCGCGATAGACGCGCCAGGCGGCGCGCCAGGAGCGGGAAGGCGTCGAGGCCGGGGTCGGGGCGGGGGAGGGTGCGTGGTTCATGGACGTTGGAGCGGGCGGGGCGGCCCGCCGGGCATTATCCGCACCGCCGCCCGAGCCCCGGGGGCTTCGCGCCGGTCGCCGTTTTTGCGCGCCCGCCTACAGCGGCCCCGGGGCGGGTGCACTAGAGTGCGTGATGCACTTTTGCGGGTACGTCAAAGTGCATCACGCACTCTAGCTCGCTCCCACCATGCCGAACGACCTCCTGACCCCCCCTCTGGCGACCGCCGCGTCGCCCCACGCCGATGCCGGATGCCGTTTCTGCAGCGCTCTGCGCGCGGGCCCCTGGCAGGCGCGGCGCGGCTTCCTGCTCGCGGCCGGGGCGGCCGCGGCGGCGCCCGCGCTGGCGCAGGTGGACGTGGGCTCCGCCTCGTCCATGCGCCGCCTGGTGCCGGCCGAGCAGCTCGAAGCGGCGGCCGACCAGCAGTACGACCAGATGCTCGCCAAGGCCAAGGCGCAGCGCGCGCTGGCGGGCGACGGCCACCCGCAGCTGCAGCGCCTGCGTGGCATCGGCCAGCGCCTGATCCCGTTCACGCCGCAGTGGAACGACCGCGCGCGGCAGTGGAAGTGGGAGGTGAACCTGATCGGCAGCAAGCAGATCAACGCCTTCTGCATGCCCGGCGGCAAGATCGCCTTCTACACGGGCATCCTCGACCAGCTCAAGCTGAGCGACGACGAGGCCGCCATGGTCATGGGCCACGAGATGGCCCACGCGCTGCGCGAGCACGCCCGCGCGCGCCTGGCCAAGTCGCAGGCCACCAGCATCGGCCTGTCGCTGGGCGCGCAGCTGCTGGGGCTGGGCGACCTGGGCAACGCGGCCGCCAACCTGGGCACGCAGTTGCTCACGCTCAAGTTCAGCCGCGGCGACGAGACCGAGGCCGACCTCGTGGGCCTGGAGCTGGCCGCGCGCGGCGGCTTCAACCCCGAGGCCTCGGTGAGCCTGTGGCGCAAGATGGGCGATGCCACGGGCGGGCAGGGCGGGCTGGCGTTCCTCTCCACCCACCCGAGCGGCCCGGACCGCATCCGCGAGCTGGAGCAGAACGTGCCGCGCGTGCAGGGGCTCTACCAGGCCGCGCGGCGGGGCTGAGGGCGGTATGGGAGCAAAAGGCCGTCCATGTCGCCGTGTTTATTGAATAGTTTGCTATTGAATATGTAGCAATCGGCGGTGCGGGTCGCGGCCCGCGTCCGCCTCATCCCGGGCCGGTGCCCGCCAGCGCGTCCATGCCGCCCGCGATCGTCTCGGCCAGCACGGCCGCGCTCGCGCGCAGCGCCCGGGCCTCGGGCGGCGCCAGCGGCGGCACGAAGGGCCGGGAGGCGCCCCCCGCGCCCACCACGTGCGGCAGCGACACGCAGGTCTGCCGCACGCCCAGCAGCTCGGGCAGGAAGGTGGAGACGGCGAACACGCTGCGCTCGTCGCCCACGATGGCGCGCACCAGCCGCGCGATGCAGCCGCCGATGCCGAAGTTCGACACGCCCTTGCCCGCCTTGATGCGGTAGGCGGCGGTGCGCACGTCTTCCGCGATGGCGCCCTGCAGCGCCTCGTCGATGGGCCGGCCACGCTGCGCGGCGAAGTCGAGGATGGGCACGCCGCCCACCTGCGCGCTGGACCAGTGCAGCACCTCCGAGTCGCCGTGCTCGCCCAGCACGTAGGCGTGCACCGAGCCCGGCGCCACGTCCAGGTGGTGGGCCAGCCGGTCGCGAAAGCGGATGGAGTCGAGCGTGCAGCCCGTGCCGATGGCGCGCCCGGGCGCCACGCCCCAGCGCTGCACGGCGATGGCGGGCATCACGTCCACGGGGTTGGTGGCGAAGAGCAGCACGGCTTCGGGCGCGGCGCGCAGCACCTGCCCGACGATGCGGTCCACGATGCGCAGGTTCTGGTGCAGCAGCTCCAGCCGCGTCTGGCCGGGCTTCAGGCTCGCGCCGGCCGTGATGACCACCACGTCGGCGCCGGCCAGGTCGGCATGCGAGCCCTCGCGCACGCGGGCCGCGGTGCCGAAGGCGGCGGCGTGGCCGATGTCCGCCGCCTCGCCCGCGGCGCGGGCGGGGTCCAGGTCCACCAGCACGATGTCGCTCACGCCCGGCGTGGACGACAGCAGGTAGCTGGCCGCGGCGCCCACCTGGCCCGCGCCGACGACGCCGATGCGCGCGCCCATGTCAGAGCACCCCCATCAGGGGCCACAGAGTGACCGACAGCAGCAGGATCAGCGCGAAGCCGGCCAGCGTCACCAGCAGCCCCACCTTGGCGAACTGCGGCGTGCCGAAGGCGCCCGTGCCATGGCACAGCATGTTCTGCGGCGCGTTGGTCGGCAGGATGAAGCCGAACGAGACCACGAAGCTCTGGATGAGCACGACGCCGAAGGCGGTCTCCTTCGACACGGGCAGCGTCTGCGCGAAGGCGATGAAGATCGGGATCAGCGTGCTCGCGAGGCCTGTGGCCGACGCGAAGCCCAGGTGCAGCACGATGCTGAAGAGCGAGAGCGCCGCGATCACCGACACCACGGGCAGGGCCGAGAGGCCCAGCTGCCCCAGCGTCTGCTGCGCCAGCCAGCCGGCCGCGCCGGTGCGCTGCAGCAGCGTGCCCAGCGAGATCGAGGCGGCGAACAGCACCACCGTGCCCCAGGGCACGAGCTTCTCGGCCTGCGACCAGTGCATCACGCCGATCTTGGGCATGAGCAGCAGCGCGATCCCCAGCTGCGTCGTGGTGGTGGTGTCGAAGGGGTGCAGCGCGCCCTCGGTGGACCAGAGCACCAGCAGCAGCAGCGCCACGGCGATCAGGCGCTTCTCGGGCGCGGTCACCGGGCCCAGGGCGCGCAGTTGCTCGCGCAGGCGCTCCGCGGCGTTCTCGGCCACGGGCACCTCGGGTCGCAGCAGCCAGAGCGAGACGAGGAACAGCACGAGGCCCATGCCGATGGTGAAGGGCAGGGCCGTGAGGAACCATTCGCCCCAGGTCACCGTGTGGCCGAAGGCGCCCTGCATGAAGTTCAGGCTGATGAGGTTCTGCGCGGCGCCGGTCTTCACGGCGATGTTGAAGATCGAGCACGCCTGCGCCGTCACGATCATCAGCGTGGCGCCCAGGCTGCTGCCCACGGGCAGGCCCAGCGCCGCCGTGATGCCCACCATGATCGGGATCACCGCGCCCACGCGCGCCGTGGCCGAGGGGATGAAGAGGGCCAGCACGAAGCCCACCAGCATCGCGCCCACCGTGAGCCGCGCGGGCGAGAGGCCCACCCGGCTCATCACCAGCAGCGCCACGCGCTTGTCCAGCCCCGTGTGCTTGAGCGCCACCGCCAGGAACAGCGCGGCGGCCACCAGCAGCACCGCCGTGGACGAGAAGCCACCCAGCATCACCGTGAGCGCGTCGGACGAGCCCATGGGCTTGGCGCCGGGCGTGAGCGGCTTGCCCATCAGGCCCACCACCGCCATGCCGGTGAGGATCACGGCGCTGTTGGCCGGCGAGACGCATTCGCTGATCCACAGCGTGATGACCAGCGCGAGCAGCGCCAGGGCCACCTGGCCGGACGACGAGAGCCCGGCGGGCGTGGGCAGCGCGAGCACCAGCGCATAGAGGCCGAGCGCGAGCAGCAGGAAGCCGAACTTGCGGTTGGAGCTGGGCTCGGGCTGCGAGGCGATCGGCGGAACGGGAAGGGGAGCGGACGTCGTCATGGAGGATGCTTTCACGGTCGAAGGCCGTGGGGCGCGGCACCCTGGGGAAACTCCCGATTGCGCCGCGCCTCAACTCATGTGAAAGCATGCCCGCGGGGCCGCCGCGGGATATTGACGGGCATCAAGGCGGCACGGATGGCCCGCCGCCCGCCCGTGCCGGGTCAGGTGCCGCCCACGTAGGGGTTGCTGCGCCGCTCGCGCCCGAACGTGCTCTCGGGCCCGTGGCCGGGGATGAACACCGTGGCGTCGCCCATCGGCCAGAGCCGCTGCGTGATGCTGTCGATGAGCTGCTGGTGATCGCCCATCGGGAAATCGGTGCGGCCGATGCTGCCCGCGAACAGCACGTCGCCCACGAAGGCGCGCTCGATCTGCGGCGCGTGGAACACCACGTGCCCCGGCGTGTGCCCCGGGCAGTGGCGCACGTGCAGCGTCTCGTGGCCGACCTGCACCGTATCGCCGTCGTGCAGCCAGCGCGCGGGCGTGAACGGCCGCGCGGGCGGGAAGCCGAACATCGCGCTCTGCTGCGCCAGCCCGTCGATCCAGAACTGATCGCCCGGGTGCGGCCCGGTGACCGGCAGCGACAGCCGCTCGGCCAGCTCGCCCGCGCCGCCCGCGTGGTCGATGTGCGCGTGCGTGAGCCAGATCTGCTCCAGCCGCAGGCCGCGGCGCTCCACCTCGGCCAGCACCTGCTCCAGATCGCCTCCGGGGTCGATCACGGCGGCGGACAGGGTGGCGTCGCACCAGACGAGGGAGCAGTTCTGCTGGAAGGCGGTGACGGGGATGGTGTGGTAGTGGAGCATGGGGGGACGCAACGGAGTCTTAAAGGCCGAAGCACAGTTTTGAAACTGGCGGGTGCAGCCTACATTGCCCGGAGAGCAGCGTTTCGAAAGGCATTGATCTGGCTTGGCTTGATGGGGCAGTGTGTGGTTTGGGCCCGAGTATGGACTCTCGGCATTCCAAAGGGAGGGCCTGCGCGTGTCGTTGCCATCGGCCCGTGGAGGCATGCGGAAAAGTTCTGCAATTGGGTGAGGAGCGTGACCACGGATGGTTCGGTGTGTTTTGCGAAGGGGTGATTTACTCTGGGTAAATGAAGCCGTAAGCACTGAATCACCCCGGCTTTCGTGGAGACCGGTTGGTGTGAGTCAAGCTGACACGGCCTGACTCTCTGCCTGAATGCATGAGCTCGTGCTCATCATGAATGTGCATTTGCCATACTCGACGGGCAAAGCAACTCAGGGAGGTGATTAATGGATGAACTTGAGCGGGCGCTCGCCGAGTATTTGGAGAAGAATTTCAGCCATGGCGACTCTGTAGCCGTCAGGCAACTGCGGGACCAGGTCGCTGCGCGGTATATCTCCGAGGCATTGCCCTTGTCTGTTGCGCTTGCTGTCGTGAGGCGGTTCGTCAGCGGGATGGTCCGTCGGCGAATGCTGGAACGCGTCGGATCCGGCGTCTACGCCTACTGGCCTGAGGGCCGGACATCTCTGGACGATACGGTCGTCTTCGACCGTAAGGTGGTCGGCCGTGAACTGGTGCCGCCACCCGCATTCCCATTCTTCCGTCCCAACGCACTGTCCGCTTTCGAAAGCGTCCAAGCCTTGGCACGCAGTAGCCAGTTCCTCGTCCAGAGCGATCTTGCGGACGTGAACATCGAAGCGATGCAGGGATTCAGTCTGTGAGCCCCGCGATCGGTGCTTTGAACCAATATGGTGAGGACGGACTTGCCATTCTTGCCTTCAAGATTCAGGCGTTGCAGTTCGATCTGAATCGCGATCTGAAATTCATCAGCATGAAGGATCAACTCATTCGTGGGCGAACCTTGATGCTGGCCGCGTATCAGGCCGGACTCATCGGGCCGATCCCTCTTGCCGAGCCAGACACCTCCAATGTCATCGTCATTGGTGCGGGCGTTGGGGGCGTGTCCGCCGCCCTGATGGCCTGTGAGCTGGGGTTGTCAGTCACGCTTGTCGAGTCTGACACGGCGTGCTTTCCACTTCTGGGTTTGGGCAGCGATCGTCTCTTCAGCGCGACGGTGTATGACTGGCCGCACCTTCACAGTGGCAAGCACAAGTTTCCATATGTCGAGGTCCTGCGCGATGATGAGACTGTCAAAGGTTTGCGAGGAGATGCAGCGACCCTGCGATTTCCCTCGACAGCGCGGACGGCCAGTGAACTTCGGGCCGAATTCCTTGGCCAGTTGGACGCTTACAAGACAAAGTTTGGCGCCCGATTGAAGATTCTCTGTGGCTACCGGCTCGGTCTCATGAAAGACATCAGCGCGAACGAGCCAGGCAACGTCGTCGCCGTGAAGGTGAGAGATACCAAGAGCCCCGACAGCAAGCTGCATTTGGAAGGCCAGATCGCGGTCTTCGCGTTGGGATTTGGCTTGGACAAGGACATCCAGCAAACGGAAGCGGCAAAGGATTTTTTCTCCTATTGCGACCTGAAAAAGGACATTGAAGCGGCCGTCGCAGGTCCGGCGGCAGGTATTGTGCGTATCGAAGGCGCTGGCGATGGAGGCTTGCAGGAGGCCTTGCGGTTCGTGCTCCAAGACGAGTGGCACGATCTTCACCGATGTGTGAGTCGGCTGGAGGAAATACTGTTGTCTGACGGGCTCGGCACTGAGTGGTTGCAGCTTTGCAGCCGACTCCAGTCAGCGGAAGATCAGGCGCTTCGCTCCTTGATGTGGGGATACACCGACGAGCGCATCTATTCGGAGCTTCATGCGCTGTACGAGCGCGAGACGGCCGCGCTGCTGGCGGTCGCGGCCCCTTCAGTCCTTCAGTGGCACAACGAGGTCGTGCGACAAGCGCCATTCAAGGTCCAACTGCTCGATCGTGCTGCCTATAGCATGAAGGCCTACAGCCTCAATCGTTGGTTGGTGGGCTTGCTCTTGCATGTTGCCATGAGCCCCGGAGGTGCCCCGGGCTATGTCCGGATTGAGCGGGTCACCCCTGCCACCGCGGATCCAAAGCCCAATGTCACGTTGAGGCGGTACGGCTTCGCAGGCAATACCAAGCCAGCAATGGTGGGAACTGCTGGCGAGGTTGACCTGCTGCGCCGAATTGCCTTCCAGGCCATCCCGATGAATCTGGATTCCGTCGTTTGAGCCCGAACGCTTCACGATTGATCCGATCCATCAAATGCCGGGACTGAACACCTAGCGGCAGATTTTCAGCGCCACCGCATCGAGCGCCCGGTCGTAGCTGGCGCGCTCGGCCGCGCTGAGGAAGCCCTGCTGGCGGACGAAGCGGTCGGTGTCCTTGCGGACCTTGTCGACCCGGTGCCACAGCCGCTCGGCCTGCCGCTCGGAGATGCGCCGTGCCTTGCGCGCGGTGCCGATGTCGGCCTGGAGGATGTTCGCGCGCACGGAGATGTGGGCCTGCAGCGGGTCCGTGATGGTCCCTCCGGTCTGCCCGGTGAGGTTTCGCTGCGCCGGCAGGTCGCAGCTCGGGTAGTCGTGCCGCGGGTCCTGGGCGGCGGCGCCGGTGGCCGCCAGTGCGAGGGCCAGGGCCGCCAGGGGGGTCAGCAGGGGGTGTTTCATACAGGTGCCTTCGTCGGTGGGTGAAGTGCTGCCCGGAGGATAGGCCATGCGTGTGTCGGCGGGAGGACGGCGCCCCGCGCAGCGGTTACCGTACGGCTTTGGCCCCTCGGGCCGCAGGATTTCGCGATGAGACTTCTCCTTGCCGGATCGACCGGGCTGGTCGGTCGCCAGGTGCTGGAACAGGCGCTGGCCGACCCGCGCGTCGATGCCGTGGTGGCGCTGACGCGCCGCGCGCTGCCCGCGCATGCCCGGCTGCAGTCGGTGCCGGTGGATTTCGACCGCCTGCCCGAGGCCGCGCCCTGGTGGGCGGCGGACGCCGTCATCTGCACGCTGGGCACCACGATGCGCGTGGCCGGTTCCCGGGAGGCCTTCCGCCGCGTGGACCATTGCTATCCTCTCGCCATCGCGCGGCACGCCCGGCGGCATGGCACGCCTACCTGTGTGCTGAACTCGGCCATCGGCGCCGACGCGGGCTCCCGCTTCTTCTACAACCGGGTCAAGGGCGATCTGGAGCGGGATCTCGCCCTGCTGGGATTCCCGTCGCTGGCGCTGGTGCGGCCCGGCGCGATCGGCGGGCCGCGCGAAGCATCCCGCCCGGGCGAGCGCGTGGGGGTGCTGGCCCTGTCGCTGCTGGGGCCGGTGCTGCCGAAGCGCTGGCGCGTCAACCCCGCCCCGCGCATCGCGGCGGCGCTGATCGATGCGGCGCTCGCGCCGCATCCGGGGCTGCGGGTGGTCACGTCCGATCGCCTGGTGTGATCTGAAGCGGCCCATGGTGGCGCGCCGCGTCCGCGTCGCGCCGTGTTCCTGGCAAACCCTGGTGGGACGGTGTCCGGCGCAAAGGCCGGGCGCCGGAAATGGATGGAGGTATCGGGCATGCCCATGGTGGAGTATTCCGCGCTGATCGACGGCGATGCCGGGCGCGTATGGCAGGTCTTGCGGCGGTTCGGCGAGATCGGCGCGTGGCATCCGGCCCTGGCGGGCAGCGGGATCGAAGGCGACCTGCCGGAGGGCACGGTCGGCTCCGTGCGCTGGCTGGCGCTGCCGGACGGCGGGCTGGTGCGCGAGCGGCTGCTGTCGCTGGACGATGCGGGCCGCGCGCTCTCCTACCGCTTCGAGGCGTCGCCGATGCCGGTGGACGACTACGTGGCGACCGTGCGCGTGCTGCCGCTGTCCGACCAGGCCCGGGCGCTGGTCCACTGGTCGGCGCGCTTCGAGGCGCGCGCGCCGCACCCGGGGGCGGAACACGCGCAGGCCCTGCGCGATCTCTTCGCCGCCGGGCACGGGGGGCTGCAGCGCCTGCTGCGCGAGGGGGCGCCGGGGGCGGATGGGGCCGCCTTCTCGGTGGCGCACGTCGCCTCCGTGCCGCTGGAGAAGGCGTACCGGCTCCTCAACCATGGCCCCACGGTGCTGGTGTCCGCGCGCCATGGCGGCACCGACGACGTCATGGCCGCGGCCTGGGCGTGCGCGCTGGATTTCGCGCCGCCGAAGCTCACCGTGGTGCTCGACAAGACGACCCGCACCCGCGAGCTGGTCGAGGCCAGCGGCGCTTTCGTGATCCAGGTGCCCACGGTGGCGCTGCTCGCGCTCACGCACCGCGTCGGGCACCGCAGCCTGCACCGCGAGCCCGGCAAGCTGGCGGAGGCCGGCGTGCGGCTCTTCGGCATCGATGGCCACGACCTGCCGTTCGTCGAGGGGTGCTCCGCCTGGCTGGCCTGCCGGCTGGTCGCGGAGCCGCACAACCAGCAGGCCCACGACCTGTTCATCGGCGAGGTGGTGGGCGCGTGGGCGGATGACCGCGCGTTCCGCGAAGGGCACTGGCTTTTCGAGTCGGCCGACCCCGCCTGGCGCAGCCTGCACTACATCGCGGGCGGGCGCTTCTATGCCATCGGGGACGCGGTGGACGCATGAGGACCGGGCCCGGCCGCGGCCCCGTGCCGGCAAAGGCTGGAGCGCCAGGTCGTATAGCCCACCGTGTCGCGGCTATTGTCAAAGCCAGGCCATCTATCAAGCCCGTGATGCGTTATCGAGGCGTGGGTGCTCAGTGCGAGCGCGGTACTGGTCTATCCAGTTCACTGACGGTGCGATGCCCCCGAATGGGAAGCAATGCAGACGCATCTTTCCATGTGCTTCTGTCAGGCCGGCGGCAAGACGATCCACGAAAAGATCCGGCCCCGCCGTGCCAAATTTCGTTGTTCTCGCTTGCCAGGTCGGGAATGGAAACGGTTGACGCGGGCGGCATGCGAGGCGCCGCTGGGGTCAGTGCAGGAATGTCCTTCGCGCTGACTTCCAGCGAGTAGCCGTCGGTGATGTCGTCTGCGGCCCTGGGCTTTTCGGGAGGGATCAAGGGTCTTGCCATACTTGGCGGATGTGGGGGGAAACCTCGGCACGCCCGCTCTGATCGAGCGGGCCGGACGCCGTTGAACACGTTCTGAAAGCCAGGGGTGGCGTGGCTCCCCCCACAAGGCGCATCAGTCTTTTGCGGGCGCCTCGTCACCGTAGAACATCACTCCCAACTGGATGCGCTCGCGGCCGCTTTCCACCCGGTGCCGGTTACTGTCGCGCAGCGAGTAGACGCATCCGCAATACTCCTGCTGGTAGAAGTTCTCGCGCTTGCTGATCTCGATCATGCGGGCCGAACCACCGCCCTTGCGCCAGTTGTATTCCCAGTACATCAGCCCGGGATACCTGGCCGCCGCGCGCACGCCGCAATCGTTGATCTGCTGCATGTTCTTCCAGCGCGAAATGCCCAGAGAGCTGGTGATCACCGGAAAGCCGTGCTCATGCGCATACAGCGCCGTGCGCTCGAAGCGCATGTCGAAGCACATGGTGCAGCGCACGCCGCGCTCGGGCTCGTGCTCCATGCCTCGGGCCCGCTCGAACCAGTTGTCCCGGTCGTAGTCCGCATCGATGAAGGGCACGCCGAACTGCTCGGCGAAGCGGATGTTCTCGTTCTTGCGCAGCTCGTATTCCTTGAGCGGATGGATATTGGGGTTGTAGAAGAAGATGGTGTAGCCGATACCGGTCGCCAGCATGGCCTCCATGACCTCGCCCGAGCAGGGCGCGCAGCAGGAATGCAGCAGCACCTTGTCGTGGCCGCCGGGCAGCGGAAGCGGTTTGCGTTCGACGGTGGTGTTCATCCGTTGGCTCCTTGCGCAAGGGTGGCGGCAGGCTGACGGGCCAGTTCGATGAAGGCCCGCACGTAGTCGATGGCGGTGTCCGCCTCGCGTGCCCCCAGGAAGATCTGCTTGGCGATGCCGCGCACGCCCAGCCGCACAGGCACCACGTCCATCTTGGCCGCGTACTCCTCGACCAGCCAGCGCGGCAGGGCTGCCACACCGCGGCCGCTGGCCACCATCTGCAGCATGATGTCGGTGGTTTCGATCGCTTTGTGGCGCTTGGGCGTGACACCGGCCGGCAGCAGGAACTGGTTGTAGATGTCCAGGCGCTCGATGTCCACCGGGTAGCTGATGAGCACTTCCTGGGTCAGCTGCTGGGGTTTCACGTAGGCTGCCGAAGCCAGGGCGTGGCCCTTGGCCACGACGAGCACCTGCTCGTAGTCGAACACGGGTTCGAATTTCAGCCCCGGCTTGAACAGCGGATCAGGTGTGACCAGCAGGTCGATCTCGTAGCCGAAGAGCGCGCCGATCCCGCCGAACTGGAACTTCTGCTTGACGTCCACGTCCACGTCGGGCCATGCGGCCAGATAGGGCGACACCACCTTGAGCAGCCATTGGTAGCAGGGGTGGCATTCCATGCCGATGCGCAGCGCACCGCGCTCGCCCTGCGCGAATTGGCCCAGGCGCTCTTCGGCCAGGTCCAGTTGCGGCAGCACGCGGTTGGCCACCGCCAGCAGGTACTGGCCGGCCTGCGTCAGGCGCAGGCTTCGCCCTTCGCGCAGCCAGATGTCGGTGCCGAGTTGCAGCTCCAGTTTCTTCATGCTGTGGCTCAGCGCTGACTGGGTCAGGTTCAGCACGCCCGCGGCGGCCGTCAACGACCCTTGCTTCTCGACCTGCCGGACGATGCTGAGGTGTAGGCGCTCCAACATTCAGATGATTCCTGCTCATGGGTGAATGAGATAAAACCATTTTACTTCATTGATTCTCGTCAATACCATCCGCTCCTATTGACGTCGAGCGTGGCCTGAGGATCTGCGCGAGTCATGGCGGAGGACCTCGGTGATGCACTCCGTCAACGTCTCTGGCACTGCGCAGATCAATCCATACGAAAGCAACAATGACACGTCCACTCCGATTAGTCGCAGTTTCCGGCGGGCTGCAACGCCCCTCCAAGTCTGCTGCCCTGGCAGAGCATCTGCTGGACCTGATCTCGGACGGAGTGCCGTGCGAACAGCGCCTGGTCGAACTGGGTCAGCTCGCACCGCAGCTTGCCGGCGCGGTCTGGCGATCTCAACTGCCCGATGCCGTGGAGCGGGAACTTGCCGCGGTCGAGCAAGCTGACGTCCTGGTGGTGGCAACACCGGTCTACCGCGGCTCCTACACGGGGCTGTTCAAGCACTTCTTCGACTTCATCCATCAGGACGCCTTGATCGACAAGCCGGTCTTGTTGGCCGCCACCGGCGGCAGCGAGCGCCATGCCCTGGTGATCGACCACCAGTTGCGGCCGCTGTTCAGTTTCTTCCAGGCACGCACGCTGCCATTGGGCGTCTACGCGACCGACAAGGATTTCGTGGATTACCGCCTGCGGGACGAGGCCTTGATCGAGCGGGCCGGACTGGCGGTCCAACGGGCACTGCCACTGGTGGATCTGGCTCGCTACGCCCGGCACTCTCTGGCCGATGAAGCGGTTGCGGCCTGAAACAAGAACCCGGCTTTCTTTCAAAAATTAGTTCACTGGATTGCGATGAACCAAGAACTCACCTTCAACCTCAAGAGCATTTGCTTCGATGAGAACTACCAGCCATCGGACAGCACGCGCATCACCACCAACTTTGCCAACCTGGCCCGGGGAGCGAGTCGGCTACAGAACCTGCGCAATACGCTGAGGATGATCGACAACCGCTTCAATGACCTGGCGCATTGGGACAATCCGACGGGCGATCGCTACTCTGTCGAACTCGAGATCATCTCCGTCGAGATGGGCATCGATGCCAAGAGCAGCACCGATGTATTTCCGTTGATTGAAATACTGAAGACAAGCATTCACGACAAGAAAGAAAACAAACGCATCGACGGTATCGCGGGGAACAACTTCTCCTCCTACGTGCGCGATTACGACTTCAGTGTCTTGCTTCCGGGCTACAACTTGAATCGAGCGGAATTCAGCATTCCGGAAGATTTTGGCGACTTGCATGGAAAGCTGTTCAAGCAATTTGCCAGCTCGAACACTTACAAGGAGCGCTTCAGCAAGCCGCCTGTCATCTGCATCAGCGCCTCCACCAGCAAGACCTATCAGCGGACGGGCAACCAGCACCCCGTGCTGGGTGCCGAGTATCAACAGAATGAACTGTCCTCGACCGACCAATACTTCGCAAAGATGGGGATGCAGGTTCGATTTTTCATGCCTCCGAACAGCGTTGCACCGTTGGCTTTCTACTTTCACGGCGACCTGCTGGGCGACTACACGAATCTCGAGCTGATCGGCACCATCAGCACCATGGAAACCTTCCAGAAGATTTACCGCCCCGAAATCTACAACGCCAATTCTGCCGCCGGGAAGCTCTATCAACCGAGCCTGAAGAACCAGGATTACTCGTTGACGCAGATTGTCTATGACCGGGAAGAACGCAGCCAGTTGGCGGTCAAGCAGGGGAAATTTGCGGAGGAGCACTTCATCAAGCCGTACAAGAACGTCCTTGAGCAGTGGGCTGCCGATTTCGCGCTCTGACCACTCGCATCGGCGGCGCCTGCCGTCATGTCCCCGGTAACACTCCCTCCCTTGGCTGCTTGGGCACCACAGTCCCGAAATACGCTCGCCCCCCCATTTCTGCTTGAAAGGAATCCTCAGATGTTTGAAACCTCCATCGCCGGCAGCCTGCCGAAGCCAGCCTGGCTGGCTGAAACCAACAAGCTCTGGCCTCAGTGGAGAGCTGAAGGCGAGGCGCTTCGCCAGGCCAAGGCCGACGCGACCCTGCTGTGGATCAAGGCCCAGGAAGACGCAGGCCTGGACATCGTGTGCGACGGCGAACAATCGCGCCAGCATTTCGTGCATGGCTTCCTTGAGCAGGTCGAGGGCATCGACTTCGAGCACAAGGTGAAGATGGGCATCCGCGACAACCGCTACGACGCGATGGTGCCGCAGGTGGTGTCGGCCCTGCGCCTGAAGGGCCGCGTGCATGCCTTCGAAGCCCAACTGGCGCGAGCGCACACGAAGAAGAAGCTGAAGTTCACCCTGCCCGGGCCCATGACCATCGTCGACACCGTGGCAGACCGCTTCTACGGCGACAAGGTCAAGATGGCCTTCGCGTTTGCGGAACTGCTCAACCAGGAAGCGCTCGCGCTGCAGGCCGATGGAGTGGACATCATCCAGTTCGACGAACCCGCCTTCAATGTCTACATGAAGGACGCCGCCGACTGGGGCGTGCAGGCGCTCGAGCGCGCGGCGCAGGGCTTGACCTGTACGACGGCGGTGCACATCTGCTACGGCTACGGCATCAAGGCCAATACCGACTGGAAGAGCACCCTGGGCGACGAATGGCGCCAGTATGAGACGGTGTTCCCCGCGCTGGCCCGCAGCCGCATCGACCAGGTGAGCCTGGAATGCATCCACTCCCATGTGCCGCCCGACCTGATGAAGCTGCTGGCCGGCAAGGACGTGCTGGTCGGCGTGATCGATGTGGCCAGCGACGTGGTCGAGACACCCGAGGAAGTGGCTGACACCATCGGCCGGGCGCTGGAGTTCGTGCCGAAGGAGCGGCTGTTCCCGTGCACGAATTGCGGGCTGGCACCGATGGGGCGGGACGTGGCGTGGCGCAAGCTGCAGGCGCTGGCAGAAGGCACGAGACTGGCAAAGGAGCGGTTCACTGCACCTGGGGCGCGCCCCGAAGCCTGAGCGTCAGCATCCAATGCGCCTTCTGCATTTCAGGCGGAAAGGACGATGTGGGCAGGCTCCTCCACCAGCCCACCTGCGGGCGATGGGTGGCCGCTTTGGGCGCAAAGCGAACCGGAGCCTCGTCTGATCAAAGGTTGAAGTCGTAGTCAATTGTCAGCGGCGCGTGGTCGCTGAACTTCACGTCCTTGTAGATCGTCGCGAGGCGGGCGGTGTTGGCCAGGGTTGGCGAAGCCAAGTGGTAATCCAGGCGCCAGCCCACGTTGTTCGCGTAGGCCTGGCCGCGGTTGCTCCACCAGGTGTAGGCCGTGTCGGTGGCGGTGGGCTGCAGCATGCGGTAGACGTCCACCAGCCCGCCGCTCGCGTCGGTTTTGTTCAACAACTTTGTCATCCACTCGCGTTCCTCGGGCAGGAAACCGCTGTTTTTCTGGTTGCTGCGCCAGTTTTTCAGGTCGATCTGCTGGTGGGCGATGTTGACGTCGCCGCAGAGGATGAATTCGCGCTCTTCCTTCACCCGCATCAGGTGGACGTGGAATTCGGCCAGGAAGCGGAACTTGGCCAGCTGGCGCTCGGGCCCGGAGGAGCCGCTCGGGAAATAGGCGCTGATGATCGAGAGCTTGCGCGCGGGCGTGTCGAAGCGCGCCTCCACGTAGCGGCCCTCGGCGTCGAATTCGGTCGATCCGTAGCCGATGCGCACGTCGCTGGGCTCGCGGCGCGTGTAGATGCCCACGCCGGAATAGCCCTTCTTGGCCGCGAAGTGGAAATGCCCCTGGAGGCCGGCCAGCACTTCGAAGCGGCCGGCCATGTCGGCCGACTGGGCCTTGATTTCCTGCACGCAAATACAATCCGGCCGCGTTTCGGCGATCCAGGCTTCCACCCCTTTCGAGGCGGCGGAACGGATGCCGTTGAGGTTCAGGCTGGTCAATTTGAAAAGGGAAGCATCCATGGTGGCAGACGGCGCGCGGCAGCAGCAGACGGGAACGGAAAAGGCGGAAGAAGGCGTGTCGCCGGACCGCCTCGCACAGGACTTCGTGCACTTCGCCGTAGAGGCGGGCGTGCTTCGGTTCGGCGAATTCAAGACCAAGGCGGGCCGCATGAGCCCGTATTTCTTCAATGCCGGGCTCTTCGACGACGGCGCCAAGATGGGCCGGCTCGCGGGATTCTATGCAAAAGCCCTGCTGGCGAGCGGCATCGAATTCGACATGGTCTTCGGCCCGGCCTATAAAGGCATTCCGCTGGCCGCCACCGTGGCCGTGGAACTCGCGCGCCATGGCCGCAACGTGCCCTTCGCCTACAACCGCAAGGAGGCCAAGGACCACGGCGAGGGCGGCACCCTCGTGGGGGCTCCGCTGAAAGGCCGGGTGCTGATCGTGGACGACGTGATGTCCGCCGGCACGGCCGCGCGTGAATCCATCGCGCTCATCCGCGCCGCCGGCGCGGTGCCGCATGCCATGGCGATCGCGCTGGACCGCCAGGAAAAGGCCACCGAGAACGGCCGCGACGTGGAGCACAGCGCCGTGCAGTACGTG
This sequence comes from Paracidovorax anthurii, assembly GCF_003269065.1. Taxonomy (GTDB): domain Bacteria; phylum Pseudomonadota; class Gammaproteobacteria; order Burkholderiales; family Burkholderiaceae_C; genus Paracidovorax; species Paracidovorax anthurii. The sequence continues at coordinate 57,584 of NZ_QLTA01000001.1, read as the reverse complement.
CGCGGGCAACTGGGCATGCAGGTGTGCACCATCGCCAAGCTGGCAGACTTATTGCATTATCTGCAGGATTTGCAGAATTTGCAGGATTGCGGGGGCTCTGAAATGGCCTCGCACCATGAGCGGGTGCTGGCCTATCGCCAGCGCTACGGAGTCTGATACAAGGAACCATCGGGTGAAGAAACAGGCCATCTGGAGCGTGGGGTATGCGGGGGTGCTGGTTGCGCTGTGCCCAGGCCTCGCGGGCGCGCAGTCGCAGCCCGGTCCGGGTGGCATTTACACCTGCGTGGACGCCAAGGGGCGCCGCCTCACGGCCGACCGCCCCATCGCGGAGTGCACCGACCGCGAGCAGCGCGTGCTGGGGCCTTCCGGCACCGAGCGCGCCCGCGTCGGCCCCACGCTCTCTGATCACGAGCGCGCCGCGCAGGAGGCCCAGCGCCGCAAGGAGGCCGAGGAGCGTGCCCGCATCGCCGAGGAGCGCCGCCGCGAGCGGGTGCTGGTGACGCGCTACCCCGACCAGGCCGCGCACGATGCCGAGCGCGCCGCGGCCATCGCGCAGATCGACGATGTCACGTCCGTGGCCGAGAAGCGCATCTCCGAGCTGCACCGCCAGCGCAAGGCGCTCGATGCCGAGATGGAGTTCTACCGCCGCGATCCGGCCAAGGCCCCGCCGGTCCTGCGCCGCCAGATCGCCGAGCAGGAGGAGTCGCTGGCCGAGCAGCGGCGCTTCATCGCCGCGCAGGAGAAGGAAAAGCGCCGCGTGCACCAGCGCTTCGATGCGGAACTGGCCCAGTTGCGCCAGCTCTGGGCCGAGCAGCAGCGCGCACCCGTGTTGCCGGGGTCCTGACCGGGCCGCCCTGCCGGGCGGCGGCACATCCGTGATCTATTGCGCCGCGTCAACCGTGACGCATGAAACCGGCGCTGCGCCCCCCGTCCGATGGCCGCGGAGCAGGCCACGCCAGCAAGCGCCGTGGAGCGAGCTTCGCTCGGCCACCGGCGTTGTCCCCCTTCCCGCAGGAGAAGGGGGAGGGCGCGAAGCGCCACAGGGGGTTGTTTTCCTTTATGCCGACGCGAGCCGCGCGCGCAGCATCTCGTTGACCTGCTGCGGGTTCGCCTTGCCCTTGCTGGCCTTCATGGCCTGGCCCACGAGCGCGTTGAACGCCTTGTCCTTGCCGGCCTTGAACTGGGCCACGTTGTCGGGGTTGGCGGCGATCACCTCGTCGATGATCTTCTCCAGCGCGCCGGAATCGTTCATCTGCCTGAGGCCCTTGGCGTCGATGAGCGCATCCACCTCGGCGCCCTCGCCGCTCCAGAGCGCGTCGAACACCTGCCGCGCGGCGCTGTTGGAGACGGTGCCGTCGGCGATGCGCCCGATCAGCGCGGCGAGCTGCGCCGCGCTCACCGGCGCCGCCTCGATCGCCGTCTCGCCCGCGTTCAGCCGGCGCGACACCTCGCCCATGATCCAGTTGCTGGCCAGCTTGGGCTGGCTGCAGGCGCGGGCCACTTCCTCGAAGTAAGCCGCCATGGCCTTGCTTTGCGTGAGCGTGGTCGCGTCGTACTCGGGCAGGCCGTAGTCCGCCACGAAGCGCGCGGCCATGTTGCGGGGCAATTCGGGCATGAGTCGGCGTTCCTGCTCGATCCATTGCTCTGAAATTCGTAGCGGCGGCAGGTCCGGATCGGGGAAGTAGCGGTAGTCGGCCGCGTCCTCCTTGGTGCGCATCGCGCGGGTCTCGCCCGTGTCGGGGTTGAACAGCACCGTGGCCTGCTGGATCGCGTGGCCGTCTTCGATCTGCTCGATCTGCCAGCGGATCTCGTAGTCGATCGCCTGCTGCATGAACTTGAAGCTGTTCAGGTTCTTGATCTCGCGGCGCGTGCCCAGCGGCTGGCCCGGCTTGCGCACCGAGACGTTGGCATCGCAGCGGAACGAGCCCTCCTGCATGTTGCCGTCGCAGATGCCGATCCAGGTGACGATCTTGTGCAGCTCCTTGGCGTAGGCCACGGCTTCCTCGCTGGAGCGGATGTCGGGCTCGGTCACGATCTCCAGCAGCGGCGTGCCCGCGCGGTTCAGGTCGATGCCCGACTGGCCGATGAAGTCCTCGTGCAGCGACTTGCCCGCGTCTTCCTCCAGGTGGGCGCGCACGAGGCGCACGGTCTTCTTCTCGTCGCCCAGGAAGAACGACACCTCGCCGCCCTGCACCACGGGAATCTCGAACTGGCTGATCTGGTAGCCCTTGGGCAGGTCGGGGTAGAAGTAGTTCTTGCGCGCGAAGATGCTCTCGGGCGCCACCGTGGAGCCGAGGGCCAGCCCCAGCCGGATGGCGCAGGCCACGGCCTCGCGGTTCATCACGGGCAGCGTGCCGGGCAGCGCTAGGTCCACCGCGCAGGCCTGCGTGTTGGGCTCGGCGCCGAAGGCCGTGGAGGCGCGGCTGAAGATCTTCGATTGCGTGGCGAGTTGGGTGTGCGTCTCGAAGCCGATGACGACTTCGTAGCCCTGGATCAGTTTCACGGTCATGTCAGAGGCCTTCCGGTGCCCGGAGGTGGAAATCCGTCGCCTGCTGCAGCCGGTGCGCGGCGTTCAGCAGCCGGCTTTCCTGGAAGTAGTTGCCGATGAGCTGCAGGCCCACGGGCAGGCCGCCCGCGCCGAAGCCGGCCGGCACGCTCATGCCGGGCAGGCCGGCGAGCGAGGCGGGCAGGGTGAAGATGTCGGCCAGGTAGTCGGCCAGCGGGTCGTTGCCGTGCTCGCCGAGCTTCCAGGCCACGGTGGGGGCCACGGGGCCGGCGATCAGGTCGCATTCCTTGAATGCGTTCTGGAAGTCGTCGGCGATCATGCGGCGGATCCTCTGCGCCTGCAGGTAGTAGGCGTCGTAGTAGCCGTGCGAGAGCACGTAGGTGCCGATCATGATGCGGCGCTTGACCTCGTCGCCGAAGCCTTCGGCGCGGGTCTTCCGGTACATGTCCGCCAGATCGGCGTAGTCCCGGGCGCGGTGGCCGAACTTCACGCCGTCGAAGCGGCTCAGGTTGGACGAGGCCTCGGCCGGCGCGATGATGTAGTACACCGGGATGGACAGCTCGGTGCGCGGCAGGTGGATGGGCACGAGCTTCGCGCCGAGCTTCTCGTATTCCTTGAGCGCGCCATCGACCGCGGCGCGCACGTCGGGCGCGAGGCCCTCGCCGAAGAACTCGGCCGGGATGCCGATGCGCAGGCCGTCCAGCGAATCGTTCAGGCGGGCGGTGAAGTCCTCGGCGGGCATGTCGAGGCTGGTGGAGTCGCGGTCCGGGTCGGGGCCGCAGATCGCCGAGAGCAGCAGCGCGCAGTCTTCCGCCGATCGGGCCATGGGGCCGGCCTGGTCGAGGCTGGAGGCGAAGGCGATCATGCCGTAGCGGCTCGCGCGGCCGTAGGTGGGCTTGATGCCGGTGATGCCGCAGAACGAGGCCGGCTGGCGGATCGAGCCGCCCGTGTCGGTGCCCGTCACGGCCGGGGCGAGGCGCGCGGCCACGGCCACGGCGCTGCCGCCCGAGGAGCCGCCCGGAACGTGGTCCGGCGCCCAGGGGTTGCGCACGGGGGCGGGGGTGCTCGCGCCCAGCGGCGCCACGGCCGAGTTCTCGTTGGCCGAGCCCATGGCGAACTCGTCGCAGTTGAGCTTGCCGAGCGTCACGGCCCCGGCATCGGCCAGCCGCGCGACCACGGTGGCATCGAACGGCGACTGGTAGCCGGCCAGCATCTTCGAGCCGGCCGTGCTGGGGAAGTCCCGCGTGACGAAGATGTCCTTGTGGGCGATGGGCACGCCCGCGAGCGGGCCGGCCGTGCCCGCGGCGATGGCCGCGTCCTGGGCTCGGGCCTGGGCCAGGGTGGCTTCCTCGTTGACGCTCACGAAGGCGCCGAGGTGGGTGTGCTGGTGGATGCGGCCCAGAAAATGCCGGGCCGCCTCGACGGCGGAGACGCGCTTGCCGCGCAGCGCGGCGGCGAGTTCGGCCACGCCCAGGGTGTGCAGGGAAGAGGGTTCGGTCATGGATAGCGTCTGTTTATTCTTGTTATTCGATCACCTTCGGAACCAGGAACAGGCCGCGTTCGACGGCGGGCGCGCTGCGCTGGTTGGCCTCGCGCTGGTCGGGCTCGCTCGCCACGTCCTCGCGCAGGCGCAGGGCCACGTCCTGGATGGCCGCGACGGGGTGGGCCAGGGGCTGCACGCCGGTGGTATCCACAGCCCGCATTTTCTCGACGATGCCGAAAAAGCCGTTGAGCTGCGTGAGCATGCGCTCACTTTCGGCGGAGCTCAGTTCAAGCCGCGCCAGATTGGCGATGCGGCCAATGTCCTGGGGTGTCAGTGCCATAGGGAAAACGGGTGCGGAAACGGGATGTAAAGCTGCGCCGCGCTCGGGGCGAGCGGAAGTTATTCACAGGGGATGCGGTATTATCCCGGCTTTGCCGCAATACCCTCCCAACTGCCGGTCATTGTGCGAAAAAAGCCAATAAACACCCCCTAAACACCCGGCGATGGCAGGCCGACGCGCATGCCGTGCCCGAGAGGATTTTTGAATGTTCGGAGCTTTCCGTCGGTACTTCTCCACCGACCTTGCCATTGATCTTGGCACAGCCAACACCCTGATCTTCGCCCGCGACAAGGGCATCGTGCTCGACGAACCCTCCGTCGTCGCCATCCGCCACGAAGGCGGCCCCCACGGCAAGAAAGTCATCCAGGCCGTCGGCCACGAGGCCAAGGCCATGCTCGGCAAGGTGCCGGGCAACATCGAAGCCATCCGCCCCATGAAGGACGGGGTGATCGCCGACTTCGTGATCACCGAGCAGATGATCAAGCAGTTCATCAAGATGGTGCACCCGCGCACGCTGCTCACGCCGAGCCCGCGCATCATCATCTGCGTGCCCTGCGGCTCCACCCAGGTGGAGCGCCGCGCCATCAAGGACGCGGCCGAGGCGGCCGGCGCCACGGCCGTCTATCTCATCGAGGAACCCATGGCCGCCGGCATCGGCGCCGGCCTGCCGGTGTCGGAGGCCTCCGGCTCCATGGTGGTGGACATCGGCGGCGGCACCACCGAGGTGGGCGTGATCTCCCTGGGCGGCATGGTCTACAAGGGCAGCGTCCGCGTGGGCGGCGACAAGTTCGACGAGGCCATCATCAGCTACATCCGCCGCAACTACGGCATGCTGATCGGCGAACCCACGGCCGAGGCCATCAAGAAGAGCATCGGCTCGGCCTTCCCGGGCTCGGAAGTGCGCGAGATGGAGGTCAAGGGCCGCAACCTGTCCGAGGGCGTGCCCCGCAGCTTCACCATCTCCAGCAACGAAGTGCTGGAGGCCCTGACCGATCCGCTCAACCAGATCGTCTCCTCCGTCAAGAACGCGCTGGAGCAGACGCCTCCCGAGCTGGGCGCCGACATCGCCGAGCGCGGCATGATGCTCACGGGCGGCGGCGCGCTGCTGCGCGACCTCGACCGCCTGCTGGCCGAGGAAACCGGCCTGCCCGTGCTGGTGGCCGAAGACCCGCTGACCTGCGTGGTGCGCGGCTGCGGCATCGCGCTGGAGCGCATGGACCGCCAGGGCAGCATCTTCACGAGCGAGTGACATGACCGCGCCGGTGGGCTGGGGCCGCATGTCGGCGGGCCGGGCACCCCGCCCGCCCCGCTTCCGCCCGGACCGGCCCGCGAAGCGCCGTCCTGCCTGAAAACCCCCAGCGGCAGTTCTTCCCGCCATGCCCCTCGGTACCCTCGAACGGTCCGCGCCGTCGTTCTTCAAGCAAGGGCCGTCGCCCCGCGCCCGCCTCGCCCTCTACAGCGCCCTGGCGCTGTTTTTGATGGTGGCCGACGCGCGCCTGCACGTCGCCGAGCCGCTGCGCAAGGCGATCGCCGTGGCGCTCTACCCCGTCCAGTGGGTCATGCTGCAGCCGGTGGAGTTCGTGGGCGGGGGCTTGGCCTACCTGCGCACCATGGAGGCCGCGCAGGCCGAGGTGGATGCCACGCGCCGCAACATGGTCCAGATGGCCCAGCGGGCCAACCAGGCCGACCAGCTCTTGCAGGAGAACGCCCGGCTGCGCAAGCTGCTGGAGTTGCGCGAGCGCCTGAACACGCCCGCGAAAGCCGCGCAGGTGATCTACGACGCCGCCGACCCCTACACCCGCCGCGTGATGATCGACCAGGGCCAGATGGGCGGCGTGGTGCTGGGCTCGCCGGTCATGGACGAATCGGGCATGCTGGGGCAGGTCACGCGCGTGCACCCGCTGCTGAGCGAGGTCACCCTGCTGATCGACCGCGACCAGGCCATCCCGGTGATGAACGTGCGCACCGGCGCGCGCGGCGTGGCCTACGGCGACCCGGTGATCGCGCATGGCGGCGGCATGGAGCTGCGCTTCATGCCCAGCAATGCCGACGTGCAGGAGGGCGACCTGCTCACCACCAGCGGGGTGGACGGGCTCTACCCGCCCGGTCTGCCGGTGGCGCGCATCGTGCGCGTGGAGCGCCGGGCCGACTCGGCGTTCGCGCGCATCTACTGCGCGCCGCTCGCCCAGGCGCAGGGCGCGCGCCACGTCCTGGTGCTGCAGCCGCTGGACCCGGGCCTGCCCGAGCGCCCGGCGCCCGTGGAACCCGCGCCCGCGCGCAAGGGGGGCCGCCGATGATCATGCCCCGTGGCGAGCAGCTGCTGCTGCCCGTGCGCCCCGCCTTCATCGCCCTGAGCCTGCTCGCGGCGCTGGCGTTCAACATGCTGCCGCTCGGGCGCGTGGTGTGGACGCCCGATCTGCTGATGGTGCTGCTCGTGTTCTGGGGCGTGCACCAGCCCGAGCGCGTGGGCATGGGCGTGGCCTTCGCGATGGGCCTGTGCATGGACGTGTACCAGACCGCGCTGCTGGGCCAGCATGCGCTGGCCTACAGCGCGACGATGTACGGTGCCATCTACCTGCACCGGCGCCTGCTGTGGTTCAGCCCGTTCTCGCAGGCGCTGCAGGTGCTGCCGCTGTTCGTGGTGGCGCACGCGATCGAGCTGCTCGTGCGCATGGTGTCGGGCGGCATCCTGCCCGGGCTCGACGGCCTGATCGCGCCCGCGCTGGAGGCGCTGCTGTGGCCGCTGGCGAGCTGGGTGCTGCTGGCGCCGCAGCGCCGCCCCCCCGACCGCGACGAGAACCGGCCGCTCTGAGGCCGGACCGCCTGCCCCCGCGACCCCGCCGCCATGACCGAGCTGCGCAACACCGAAGCCGATCTCTCGCGGTTCCGCACGCGCGTGTTCGCCGTGGGCATCGTGGTGCTGCTGGCCATGTGCCTCATCGTCTCGCGGCTGCTGGTGCTGCAGGTGGCGCGCCACGAGGAGCTGGCCGACCAGGCCGAGAGCAACCGCACGGCGGTGGTGCCCATCGTGCCCAACCGGGGGCTCATCCAGGACCGCAACGGCGTGGTGCTGGCCACCAACTACTCGGCCTACACGCTGGAGATCACGCCGTCGAAGGTGGAGTCGCTGGAGCAGACCATCGACGATCTGGCCAAGGTGGTGGAGATCCACGCACGCGACCGGCGCCGCTTCAAGCGGCTGATGGAGGAGTCGCGCAGCTTCGAGTCGCTGCCGATCCGCACGCGCCTCACCGACCAGGAGGTGGCGCGCTTCACCGCGCAGCGCTATCGCTTTCCGGGCGTGGACATCAAGGCCCGGCTTTTCCGCAACTACCCGCTGGGCGAGGTGGCGAGCCACGCCATCGGCTACATCGGCCGCATCAACCAGCGCGAGAAGGAGCGCATCGAGGATTCCGAGGACTCGGCCAACTACCGCGGCACCGACCACATCGGCAAGCTCGGCATCGAGCAGAGCCAGGAGACCACGCTGCACGGCCTGACCGGCGTGGAGCGCATGGAGACCTCGGCCGGCGGCCACGCCGTGCGCCGCCTCGCGAGCCATCCGGCCACGCCGGGCAACACGGTGATGCTCTCGCTCGACATCAAGCTGCAGAAGCTCGTGGAGGAAATGTTCGGCGACCGCCGGGGCGCGCTGGTGGCGATCGATCCGCGCAACGGCGAGATCCTCGCGCTGGTCTCCAAGCCCACGTTCGATCCGAACCTGTTCGTGGAGGGCATCGATTCCGAGAACTGGCAGGCTCTCAACGAGTCGATCGACAAGCCGCTGCTCAACCGCGCGCTGCGCGGCACCTATCCGCCCGGCTCCACCTACAAGCCCTTCATGGCGCTGGGCGCGCTGCAACTGAACAAGCGCTCACCCACGCAGGTCTACAACGATCCCGGCTTCTACACCTACGGCGGCCATACCTTCCGCAGCCACGAGGGGGGCCTCGGCGGCGTGGACATGCACCGCGCGATCCAGTTCTCCAGCAATACGTATTTTTATTCGCTGGCCGTGGACATGGGCGTGGACACCATCCACGACTTCATGAAGCCGCTGGGTTTCGGGCAGCCCACGGGCATCGACATCAACGGCGAGGTGCGCGGGGTGCTGCCCAGCACGCAGTGGAAGCGCAACACCTACAAGCGCCCGGAGATGAAGCGCTGGTATTCGGGCGAGACGGTGTCGCTGGGCATCGGCCAGGGCTACAACAACTTCACCATGCTGCAGCTCGCCGTGGCCGAGGCCACGCTCGCCAACGGCGGCACGCGCTACACGCCCCACCTCGTGAAGGCCATCAAGGACACAGTGACGGGCCAGATCACCCAGATCGAGCAGCCCCCGGGCGTGAACCTGGGTTTCTCGCCGAAGAACGTGGATCTGGTGCGCAACGCGCTGGTGGCGGTGAACAAGGGCGGCACGGGCACGCGCGTGTTCGCGGGCGCGCCCTATACCTCGGCCGGCAAGACCGGCACGGCGCAGGCCGTGAGCCTGGGCCAGAACGTGAAGTACAACGCCAAGTCGCTGGAGGAGCACCAGCGCGACCACTCGCTGTTCGCGGCCTTCGCGCCCGCCGAGGACCCGAAGATCGCGCTCGCGGTGATCGTGGAGAACGCCGGCTTCGGCGCCGCCCACGCGGCGCCCATCGCGCGGCGCGTGTTCGACTACTGGCTGCTGGGGCAGGCCCCCAATCCGCAGGACATGGAGGCCGTGCGCAAGGGCCAGGCCTCGGCGCCCATCGGCACGCCGCTGCGCGCCGCGGACGTGCCGGTCGTGGAGCCTTGACGGGCGCCTTCCGGTGCCGCCGTGCCGTGGCCCGTGCGGCAGGTCAATCCGCCACGCGCGCAGGCGCCCGGCCGGGCTGCCACTGGCTGAACACCAGCGCCGCCACGATGAGCGCGGCCCCCGCGATGCCGGCCGGGCCCAGGCGCTCGCCGATCAGCCACCAGGCGGTGAGCGCCGCGAACACGGGCTCCAGGCCGAACACGATGGCGCTGCGCATGGCGTCCACGCGCTGCTGGCCCCAGGCCTGCAGGGTCACCACGACCACGCTCGCGATCACGCCGAGGTAGGCCAGCGCCGCCGCCGCGGGCACGGGGAGGCCGGCCAGCGCCTCCAGCGTGGAGGCCACGCCGCCATGGCGCAGGCCCAGCAGCACGGTGGCGGCCACGAGCATGGCCGCGGCCTGCGCGGCCGCCATGCGCGTGGCGCGCAGCGGCTGCGCAGCCGTGCGGCGCGCGCATTCCTCCAGCGCCAGGATGTAGAGCGCATAGAACAGCGTGCTGGCCAGCGTGAGCGTGTCGCCCAGGTTCCAGGGATCGTTCTCGTGGAACATCAGCGCCATGCCGGCCAGGGCCATGGCGCAGGCCGTCCAGAGCCGCCCGCCGTAGCGGCGCGACAGCACGGCCATCGCCAGCAGGGGCACCACCAGCACGCTGAGCCCGGTGACGAAGGCATTGCGGTTGCTGCTGGTGCGCGCCAGCCCTTCGATCTGCAGCCAGAACGCGAGGAACAGCAGCAGGCCCAGCGCCAGCCCCCAGCGCCGCTCGGCGCGGCGCATGCCCCACCAGAGGGGCGCGAGCACCGCCAGCGCGATGGCGAAGCGCGCCCAGATGAGCTGCAGCGCGTCCAGGCCGGACGAGGCCAGCAGCTTCATGGACGGAAAGGTCGTACCCCACACGAGGGTCACGACGAGGAGGGCGATGAGGCCCAGGCGCTGGGAGGAAGGGGCGGCGGTGGACATCGGGACGAAAGGGCGAGGGAGTGGGTTGGCCACCGCGCGGGCCATGGCGGCCCTGGTGGCGGCATATCGGTTTTCAGGGGGCATGCACCACCCGCGGCGCATGAAACCGGCGCCGCGCCACCCGTCAAAAGGCCGCGGAGCAGGCCAAGCCAGTGGACGCCGTGGAACGGGCTTTGCCCGGCCACCGGCGTCGTCCCCCTTCAGGGGGAAGGCGCCGAAGGCGTCTCAGGGGGGGCTCCGACTCCAGTGCCCATGCGCCCCAGGAAGGCCCGGATGCGGTCGTTGGCCGGGTTGGCGAAGAACTCGGCGGGCGGCGCATCGTGCACGATGCGCCCCTGGTCGAAGAACATCACGCGGTCGGCCACCTCGCGGGCGAAGCCCATCTCGTGGGTGACCACGATCATGGTCATGCCGCCGCGCGCCAGCTCGCGCATCACGTCCAGCACCTCCTGCACCATCTCGGGATCGAGCGCGGAGGTGGGTTCGTCGAACAGCATCACCTTGGGCTGCATCGCCAGCGCGCGCGCGATGGCCACGCGCTGCTGCTGCCCGCCCGAGAGCTGCCAGGGGTATTTGTGCGCATGCTCCTTGAGGCCCACGCGCTGCAGCAGCTTCAGGGCCTGCTCGTTGGCCTCGGCGCGCGGCGTGCGGCGGATGCGGCGCGGCGCGAGCGTCACGTTGTCGAGCACGCTCATGTGGCCGAACAGGTTGAACTGCTGGAACACCATGCCGACCTCGCTGCGCTGGCGCTGCAGGGTGCGCGGGTCGTCGGTGACCTCGGTGCCGTCGATGGCGATGCGCCCGCTGTCGTGCGGCTCCAGCCGGTTGATGGCGCGCAGCAGGGTGGATTTGCCCGAGCCCGAGGCGCCGATGATGACGGTGACCTCGCCGGTGTTGAACGCGGTGGAGACGTCCTTGAGCACCTGGTGCGCGCCGAACGACTTGCAGACGTTCTCTGCCACGATGCAGGGCGCGGCGGGCGATGAAGGCCGTGGGGTCGTCATTGCGCGCGGCCCTCCACGTCGAAGCGGTGCTCGATGGCGTTGGAGACCTGCGTGACCAGCGTGGTGAGCAGCAGGTAGGTGACGGCCACGGTGGAGAGCGTGGCGATGGGCTGGAAGGTGGCCGACTGGATGCGGTTGCCCACGTTGGTGAGTTCCACCACGCCGATGGCGTAGGCGAGGGACGAGTCCTTGAGCAGCGCCACGAAGTTGCTCACCAGCGGCGGCAGCGAGATCTTGAAGGCCTGCGGGAACACCACGTCGAAAAAGACGTAGGTGCGCGAGAGGCCCAGCGCGCGCGCCGCCTCGGTCTGCCCGCGCGGGACGGCCAGCAGGCCGGCGCGGATGGCCTCGGCGTTGTAGGCGCCCACGTTCAGGCCCAGCGCCACGACGGCGGCGGCGAAGTCGGGCAGGTTCAGGCCGGGCACCAGCACCGGCAGCGCGAAGTACACGAAGAGGATCTGCACCAGCAGCGGCGTGCCGCGGATCACCCAGATGTAGAAGCGGGCCGCCCAGCGCAGCGGCGTCCAGCGCGCGGTGCGGGCCAGCGCCGCGCCGGTGCCGAGCGCGAGGCCGCACAGGCCGCTCACGAGCGTGAGCCAGAGCGTGGTGCGCGCGCCGTCGGCGAAGGCCTGCGCGTTGGGGCCGATGGGGTCGGGCAGGAAGGAGAGGGCGTGGCCCAGCAGGGCCAGCGCCAGCACCATCAGCACCAGGGCCGAGACCAGCGTGGCATTGCTGCGCTGCGAGCGGCCCCAGTGCCGGGGCCAGAGGGCGGTGAGCATGGGATAGGCGTGCGGAAGAAGGCCGGCCGTGGCGCGTCAGGGCGCCGGCCGGCGGTCTGGGCTCAGGGAGCGCAGCGGACGTCTTCGTTGAAGTACTTCTTGGACACGGCGGCATAGCTGCCGTCGGCCAGGATCTCGGCGAAGGCCTTGTTCCAGGCGTCGGCCAGGCCCGTGTTGCCCTTGGCGACGGCCGGGGCGATCTTCTCGATGAAGAGCATGTCGCCGAGCTTGAGGCCCGCCTTGGGGTTCTTGGCGGCCACTTCCTTGGCGACGAACTTGTCGGTCACCCAGGCGTCCACGCGCTTGGAGGTGAGGGCGCTGCGCGCGTCCACGTCGGTGGGGAAGTTCTTCACGTCCTTTACGCCGGGCACCTTCTTGACGTTTTCGAGGTAGCTGGTGCCGGTCTGCACGGCCACCACCTTGCCCGCGAGGTCCTTGCCCGCGCGGATGGCCGGGTCCAGGGCGATGACCATGCCGCCCGAGCAGTAGTGGGGCGTGGCGAAGGTGACGGCCTTGGAGCGCTCCTCGGTCACGCCGTGGGAGGCGATGGCGACGTCCCAGCGGTCCTGGGCCAGGCCGGTGAGCAGCGCGTCGAAGCCCAGGGTCTTCCACTCCACCTTCAGGTTCATCTTCTTGGCCACGAGGTTGGCGACCTCGACCTCGAAGCCGGTGAGCTGCGTGCCGTTGAAGTAGTTGAAGGGCGCGAACTGGCCCTCGGTGGCGATGACGATCTTGCCGTCCTTCTGGATCGCGTCGATCGGGCGGGCGTGGGCGGAGAACACGGCGCACAGTGCCACGGCGGTGGCGGCCATCGTCTTGAGAAGCTTCATCTGCGGTTCCTGGTGGGGTGGGACAGGGTAAAAAAATCCGGCTTGGCGGGTGGCGAAGCCGGATATCGTCGAGGCTGGCGCCCGGCAGAAGGGCGTCACGGATCTGTCGCATTATAAGTAGCAGGCATGAGCTCATGCCTTATCGAAAATGCGGATGGCCGGGCCCGGCCTTCAGCACTCCACGATGTTGACCGCCAGGCCCCCCCGGGCGGTTTCCTTGTACTTGGTGAGCATGTCCGCGCCGGTCTCGCGCATGGTCTTGATGACCTGGTCGAGGCTCACGAAGTGCGTGCCGTCGCCGTGCAGCGCCATGCGCGCGGCGTTGATGGCCTTGACCGCGGCGATGGCGTTGCGCTCGATGCACGGGATCTGCACCAGCCCGCCCACCGGGTCGCAGGTGAGGCCCAGGTGGTGCTCCATGCCGATCTCGGCCGCGTTCTCCGCCTGCGCCGGCGTGCCCCCTAAGGCCGCGCAGAGCGCGCCGGCCGCCATCGAGCAGGCCACGCCCACCTCGCCCTGGCAGCCGACCTCGGCGCCGCTGATGGAGGCGTTCTTCTTGTAGAGGATGCCGATGGCCCCGGCCGTGAGCAGGAAGTCGGTCACGCCGCGCTCGCTGGCCTGCGGGGCGGTGCGCACGTAGTAGTGCAGCACGGCGGGGAGGATGCCCGCCGCGCCGTTGGTGGGCGCGGTGACGACGCGGCCGCCGGCCGCGTTCTCCTCGTTGACGGCCAGTGCCCAGAGGTTCACCCAGTCGAGCACGCGCAGCGGGTCGGCCGGGCGCGGGTCGAAGTCCCCGAGGCGGCGCGCGAGCGCGGCGGCGCGGCGCCGGACCTTGAAGCCGCCGGGCAGGATGCCTTCGGTGCGGCAGCCGCGCTCCACGCAGTCCTGCATCGCGCGCCAGATCGCCAGCAGGCCGGCGTCGATCTCGGCGTCGGTGCGCCAGTGGCGCTCGTTGCGGCGCATCACGCCGGCGATGCCCTGGCCGCCGGCATCGGCCAGGCGCAACAGCTGCGCCGCGTCGTCGAAGGGCAGCGGCAGCACCGAGGGGTCGGGCGCGATCACCTTCTGGCGCGCGCCGTCCGCCGCCACCGCGTCGCTCACGATGAAGCCGCCGCCCACGGAGTAGTAGGTGGCCTCGTGCAGCAGCGCGCCCGCAGCGTCGTGGGCGGCGAAGCGCAGGCCGTTGGCGTGGAAGGGCAGGGGCTGGAGCGCGTAGAACAGCAGGTCGCGCCGCTCCTCGAAGCCGATGGCGTGGCGGCCGGCGAGCGGCAGGCTCCGGTGGGCGCGGATGTCGGCGACGTACCCGGCCAAGCGGTCCACGTCCACGGTGTCGGGCTCGTGCCCGGCCAGCCCCAGCAGCACGGCGGTGTCGCTGCCGTGCCCCTTGCCGGTGGCGCCCAGCGAGCCGTGGAGCTGCGCCACCACGCGGCCCACCGAGGGCAGCAGCCCCTGGTGCTCCAGGGCGTGGGTGAACATGCGGGCCGCGCGCATGGGCCCCACGGTGTGCGAGCTGGAGGGCCCGATGCCGATCTTGAAGAGGTCGAAGACGCTGATGGCCATGGTGAACGGTTCTCTTGGTGGCGCCGCGCGGCGGTATCGATGGGATGCGAAAGCGTAGAAAGCCTGTTCCATCAGGTCTACTGATCTTTTCTAACGGGATACATTAGCGAACCTATCGATTGGGGCCGTGCCCCGGGGGAGCCGGGCATGGACATGAACCGCCTGCGCGCGCTGCGCGAGCTGGCCCGCTGCGGCACGATGGCCGCGGCCGCCGAGGCCCTTTCGCTGACGCCCTCGGCCGTGTCGCAGCAGATCGCGCACCTGGAGGAAGAGGCCGGCGTGGCCCTCACGGAGCGCCGGGGCCGGGGCGTGCGCCTGACGCCCGCGGGCGAGGCGCTGGTGGGGCATGCCGAGCGCCTGCTGGTGGTGCTGGACGAGGCGAAGTCCGAGCTGGCGCTGCTGCGCCGCGAGGTCGCCGGCGAGCTGCGCGTGGCGGCCTTTCCCTCGATCGCCTCGGCCATCCTGCCCGAGACGATCAAGGCGCTGCGCGCGTCCACGCCGCGCCTGCGGCTGGCGGTGGAGGAGATGGAGCCCGTGGACGGGCTGGCGGCGCTGGGCTCCTGGCGCGCCGACATCGCGCTGATCGACCACCTCTCGCTGCAGATGGACCGCCGCCACGGCGGCTTCGGCCTGGTGCCGCTGGCCGAGGATTCGCTGCACGTGCTGCTGCCGGACACCCACCCGCTGGCGGGCCGCGCGTCGCTGACCGTGGCGGACCTGCGCCACGAATCCTGGGCCATGGACGCGGCGGCGAGCAGCTTCGGTGAGTTCGTGCGCGACCTGTGTCGCAAGGCCGGCTTCGAGCCCCGCATGGACGTGCGGGCGCAGGGCTTCGAGGTGGTCTCGGCCATGGTGTCGGCGGGCTGCGCCGTCACCGTGGTGCCGGGCCTGCGCCTGATCCGGCCGGTGCCGGGCACCCGGGCCGTGCGCCTGCGCCCGGACGGGGGGCGGCGGATCTCCGTGGCCTTCCGGCGCGGGGAGCGTGCCCACCCGGCCGTCACGGTGTTCATCGACGCGATCGTGCGCGTGGCGGCCCGGCTCTGCCCGCGTCCGGCGGGCTGAGCGGCCGCGCGCGCGGCCCCCGGGTCAGCGCAGGAAGGCGTCGTAGCCGGTCTTGAGGATCAGCGCGCTCACCACGAAGATGAAGATGCCGCGCACGAAGCCCGTGCCGTGCTTCATGGCCATGTGCGTGCCCAGCACGCTGCCGGCCACGTTGGCCACCGCCAGCGGCAGGGCGAAGTGCCACCACACGTGCCCCTTGGCGGTGAAGAGGATGAGCGCGGCCACGTTGGTCGCGAGGTTGAGCAGCTTGGCCGACGCGGACGCGTTCAGGAAGTCGTAGCCCAGCAGCCGCACGAACAGGAAGACGAAGAAGCTGCCCGTGCCCGGGCCGAAGAACCCGTCGTAGAACCCGATCGTGAGCCCGATCAGGCAGGCCACGCGGGTTTCGGCATGGCCTTCGAAGCGCGGGGCGTGGTGTTTGCCGAGGTCCTTGCGCGCGAGGGTGTAGGCGAGCACGGCCAGCAGGATGAAGGGCAGCAGCCGGCGCAGGAAGTCCACCGGCACCACGGTGACCGTCCAGGCGCCGGCGAAGGCGCCCGCGAAACCCGCCGCGGCGGCCGGCAGCAGGGCCTGCCAGCGCATGCGCACGCGGCGGCTGTATTGCCAGGTGGCGATGCCGGTGCCCCAGATCGAGCCGCTCTTGTTGGTGCCCATGAGGGTGGCGGGCGGCGCGGTGGGGAACGTGGCGAACAGCGCGGGCACGAGGATGAGCCCGCCGCCGCCCACGATGGCGTCCACGAAGCCGGCCAGCAGCGAGGCCAGCGAGACGATGATCCATTCCATGCCGGGATTGTCGCACCGGATGCTATGGTTTCAGGAGCTGAAGAGGTAGCCGATGCGCCGACATGGCCCGGAAAAGGCTTGGAATCCGTCCTGCGGGATGGCCCACGGGCCCCGCGCGGGCCGCTGCGTGGCGGGCAAAAAAAAGCGCCGGGGATTCCGGCGCTTCAGGTAAGGCATCTTATAGGGGATGCTTTGGATTGGTGTATTCGAGTTCGAGTTTGTCTCCTCGGTCCCCTCGTGGCGCGGCGTTGCGCGCTATCGAGTAACCGCAATGTAACTCCCGCACCCCGCTGGTGCATTGGGGGTTTCCCGCAGACCGCGCAAGCGCGATGGCGGTGCGGCATTCTCCGTCCTGGTGCGCGGGGCGGTCTGGCGTGAAGGCGCTGGATGCGTACTTTTGGCAGGATTTGCGAAGTTTTGGTAGCACTGATGCTGCTTTTGATGCCTTTTTTGCGCGGTTTTGCATGGAATGGCAACTGTGGCGCGCGGGGTTTCCCGTGTTGCCGAGATCGCCGGGGAGTTCTCCTCGCCGGTTCCATGCCGTCCCCATTCCGCTGTTCCATTCCATGCCTTCCCTCGATTCTCTTCGCGCTCCCGCGCCTGCCTCCGCCCCCGCAGCCGCGCCGGTACCCGCCGGGGAGCCCGTGCCGGCCCGGGGCCGCACCGCGCGCCCGCAGGCGCCCGACGGCCTGCGTTCGCGCAGCGCGCCGCCGTCCGGCGTGGCGGCCGACCAGCGGCCCCGCGCCGCGGGCCTGCCGCGCTCCCTGTCGGCGCCGTCCGGGGGCGCGCCGCTGCCCGCAGGGGAGTCCGTGCCGGCCCGGGGCCGCGCCGTGCGCCTGCCCCGCTCCCTGTCGGCACCGCCCGGGGCCACGCTGCCGGTGCCGCGCCCGGTCCCGCCGCCTGCCGGCGGCGGCGAGTCCGCGCCGGCCTCCCCCGTCTCCCCCGCTTCCCTGTCCTCTTCGATATCCCCGGTGGCCTCGCCCTTGGGGGAGTCCCCGGCTTCCTCCGGGCGGATGCCCGGGCTTCCCGCCGCCGGCGTGCCGGGCCGCCCCGGCGTGGCGCGCGAGGCATCGGCGCTGAGCGCGCCGCTGGTGGATGCCGCGGCGGCTGCGGCATCCCTGGCCTCCGCACGGCTCGGCGCGGCGCCGCAGGCGGCGCGCGTGGTGTCTGCGGTGAGCGGCGGGCTGTGGGTGGCGGCCGGTGCGCTGGGCGAGGCGGGCAACGTGTCGCGCAGCGTCGGGTCCACGGGGACGAACTGGCTGGGCATGGCCGCCGGCGCCTTCAGCGTTGCCGTGCCCTTCACGCTGGGGGCGCTGCAGCGCGCGCTGGGCTACGGCGCGGCGGCGTCGTGGGCCGCCAGCGGGGCGATGACCGCCTGGAGCGCGCTCACCCATCCCCAGGGCGGCACGCGGGTGGCGCTCTGGCTGGGCGCGGGCAGCCTGGCCAATCTGGCGGCGGCGGGCGTGTCGGCCGCCGCTGTGCAGGCGTCGGAGAGCGATGCCGAAACCGCCGCGCGCCTGCAGACGGTGTCGTCCGCGCTGTGGCTGGCCGGTGCCGCGGCGGCCGGGGGCGTCGCCTGGGAGCAGGCCGTGGCGCGGCGGCGCGAGGCCGGCGCCCAAACCGGCGGCACCGGTCCCCTGGCGGCCTGATGGGGGCCCGATGTAAGCCGCGCCGCGTCAGCCGGCCGCCCGTTCCTCCTCGCGCAGCCACCCGGCCGCCTTCTCCGCGATCATGAGCGTGGGCGAGTTGGTGTTGCCGCTGGTGATGGTGGGCATGGCGCCGGCATCGACCACGCGCAGGCCCGCGATGGTGCCGCCCCGGCCGTCGCGCACGCGCAGGCGCGCGTCGAGCACGGCGCCCGGGTCGCCGTCGGCGCCCATGCGCGTGGTGCCCACGGGGTGGAAGATGGTGGTGGCGATGTCGCCGGCCAGCCGCGCCAGGTCGTCGTCGGATTCGTACTGCGGCCCGGGCTTCCATTCCTCGGGCCGGTAGGGCGCGAGCGCGGGCTGGGCGACGATGCGGCGCGTCACGCGCAGGGAGTCGGCGGCCACCTGCCGGTCCTCGGGGGTGCTCAGGTAGCGCGGCGCGATGGCCGGCGCGTCCTGGAAGCGCGGGCTCCTGATGTGCACCGTGCCCCGGCTCGTGGGGTTGAGGTTGCACACGCTGGCCGTGAAGGCCGGGAAGGCGTGCAGCGGCTCGCCGAAGGCGTCGAGCGAGAGCGGCTGCACGTGGTATTCGAGGTTGGGGTGGGGCTGGGCGGGGCTGCTGCGCGTGAAGGCGCCGAGCTGCGAAGGCGCCATGCTCATCGGCCCGCTGCGCTTGAGCGCGTATTCGAGCCCGATGCGCGCCTTGCCCCAGAAGCTGCCGGCCAGGGTGTTGAGCGTGGGCACGCCGTTCACCTTGAACACGGCGCGGATCTGCAGGTGGTCCTGCAGGTTGGCGCCCACGCCGGGCAGGTCGTGCGCCACCGGGATGCCGTGCGCCTGCAGCAGCGCGCCGGGGCCGATGCCCGAGAGCTGCAGCAGCTGCGGCGAGTTGACCGCCCCCGCGCTCAGCACGACGGCGTGCGCGGCGCGGGCCGTGACCATTTCCTGCCCGTTCCAGACCTCCACGCCGGTGCAGCGGCTGCTGCCGTCCGGCAAGGTCTCCAGCACGAGGCGGCTGGCCTGCGCGCCGGTCCACATCTCGAAGTTGGGGCGGCCATAGCAGGTGGGGCGCAGGAAGGCCTTGGCGGTGTTCCAGCGCCAGCCGCCCTTCTGGTTGACCTCGAAGTAGCCCACGCCCTCGTTGTCGCCGCCGTTGAAGTCGTCGGTGGCGGGGATGCCCGCCTGCTGCGCGGCCTGCGCGAAGGCGTCGAGCACGTCCCAGCGCAGGCGCTGGCGCTCCACGCGCCATTCGCCGCCGCCGCCCGTGGTCTTGCTGCCGTGCAGGCGCTTGAAGGCGTCGCTGGCCGTGTCCGGGCGGTCCAGGCGCCAGTGGTCCTCGTGGCGGCGGAAGGCATCGAGCACGCTGTCCCAGCGCCAGGTGTCGTCGCCGGTGGCCGCGGCCCACTGGTCGTAGTCGCGCGCCTGGCCGCGCATGTAGATCATGCCGTTGATGCTGCTGCAGCCGCCCAGCGTCTTGCCGCGCGGGTAGCGCAGGCTGCGGCCGTTCAGGCCCGCGTCGGGCTCGGTCTGGTAGAGCCAGTCGGTGCGCGGGTTGCCGATGCAGTAGAGGTAGCCCACGGGGATGTGGATCCAGTGGTAGTCGTCCTTGCGGCCGGCCTCCACCAGCAGCACGCGGTGGCGCGGGTCGGCGCTCAGGCGGTTGCACAGCAGGGCGCCGGCCGTGCCGCCGCCGATGACGATGGTGTCGAAAGTGGTGTCGCTCATGGAAAGGTGGGGCAAGGCATCGCGCGCGCCGCGCCGGGGGCCGGGGGACCGGGATGGGCCCGGCCATTGTGCGCGGCGGCGGGGGGCTGTCGATAGGGAAACACCTGCTGCTCCTGCTTTGATAGCTATTCATGCAGGCGATACGCCGACGTGCCCCGGTTTTGACGAAATTTCAACCGGATGAATGCCGCCACCGGGACGGGCCCTGCGCTGACGCGGCCGCCCCGGCGCGCTCCGCTACCATCGGCTTCCCGCGCACACCCCGCAACCCTCCGCTCCCCGACCTTCCCCTCCCGAATCCATGAGCGACAGCCCGCCCCGCATCACCCGCACCGACACGCCCGAGGGGCCGACCGCCGTGCTGCGCGGCCGCTGGGGCGCGGCGGACCTGGGCACGCGGGCCGCGTGGCGCGCGCTCTCGGCGCAGCTCGCCCAGGCGCCGCCCGGGGCCGGCCTGGGCTGGGACCTGCGCGAGGTGGACTGGCTCGACCACGTGGGCGCGCAACTGCTCTGGAACCACTGGGGCCGCGCCTGGCCCGGGCGGCTGGCGCTGGACGATGCCCAGCGCGACATGCTCGAGCGCGTGGCCGGGCTCAGCACCACCCGCCCGCCCGAGCCGCCCTGGCGGCTGTCCGAGGAGGTGGACCGCTTCGGCGTGCAGGTGCTGCACGCGCTGGGGCACGGCAAGCACCTGCTGGAGCTGGTGGGCCAGCTCGTCATCGACCTGGGCCGGGTGCTGCGCGCGCCGCGCCGCGCACCCTGGCGCGACATCTCGGGCCACCTCTACCGCATGGGTGCCACGGCCCTGCCCATCACGGCCATCGTGGGCTTCCTGATCGGCGTGGTGCTGGCCTACCTCATGAGCCTGCAGCTGCGCCAGTTCGGCGCCGAGTCGTTCATCGTCAATATCCTGGGCATCTCATTGATCCGCGAGCTGGGCCCGATGCTCGCGGCCATCCTCGTGGCGGGGCGCTCAGGGTCGGCCATCACCGCGCAGATCGGCGTGATGCGCGTCACCGAGGAGCTGGACGCGATGCGCGTCATGGGCATCCCGCACGGCTTCCGGCTGGTGATGCCGCGCGCCGTGGCGCTGGCCATCGCCATGCCGCTCATCGCCGTGTGGACCACGCTGTGCGCACTCGCGGGCGGCATGCTCGCGGCCGACATCGCCATGGATGTCTCGCCCGCCTATTTCGTGCAGGCGCTGCCCAACGCGGTGAGCTTCTCCAACCTTGCGCTGGCGGTGGTCAAGTCGGTGGTGTTCGGCGTGGGCATCGCGCTCATCGGCTGCCACTGGGGCCTGCGCGTGAAGCCCAACACCCAGAGCCTGGGCGAGGGCACCACGGCCTCGGTGGTGAACGCCATCACCATGGTCATCATCGTGGACGCGCTCTTCGCGATCGCGTTCAAGAACCTCGGGATCTGACGCCATGGCCGAGCCGGCAACCGACGCTCCTCCCTCCACGCCGCTCTGCGCCGATGCCCCGCCCGTGGTCGAGATCCGGGGCCTCTCGACCGTGTTCGGCAAGGGCACCGAGGCCTTCGCGGTGCACGAGAACCTCGACCTCGCCGTGGGCCGCGGCGAGGTGCTCACCCTGGTGGGCGGCTCGGGCACGGGCAAGACCGTGCTGCTGCGGCAGATGCTGGGCCTCGCGCGGCCGGCCCGCGGCAGCGTCACCGTGCTGGGCCGCCCCGCCGCCGAGATGGGCCGCGCGGGCGCCGCGAGCCGCGTGGGCATGCTGTTCCAGCACGGCGCGCTGTTCTCGGCCTTCAGCGTGCTCGACAACGTGGCCTTCGCGCTGCGCGAGCAGGGCACGCTGCCGCCGGACCTGATCTGCGACGCCGCCATGGTCAAGCTGCGCATGGTGGGCCTGAAGCCCGAGCACGCCACGCGCATGCCCTCGGACCTCTCGGGCGGAATGATCAAGCGCGTGGCGCTGGCGCGCGCCCTCGTCATGGACCCGCCGCTGCTGCTGCTCGACGAGCCCACGGCGGGCCTGGACCCGAACAGCTCCGACGAATTCTGCGACCTGCTGCGCGAGCTGCACGCCGCGCTCGGCCTCACGGTGGTGATGGTCACGCACGATCTCGACACCCTCTTCGCGCTCAGCACGCGCGTGGCCGTGCTGGCCGACAAGCGCGTCATCACGAGCGGCCCGCCGCGCGAGGTGGTGCGGGTCGAGCACCCGTTCATTCAACACTTTTTCCTCGGGGAGCGCGGACTGCGCGCGATGGCTCCGGCGCCCGCGCCCGCCGCCCCGGGACAGGAGGCCTGATGGAAAACAAATCCCATGCCCTGGCCGCGGGCATCTTCGTGGTGGTGGTGACGGCCCTGCTCGCGGGCCTGGGCCTGTGGCTCACGCGCGACCGGGCGAGCTACCAGCTCTACGAACTCTCCACGCGCGAGAGCGTGGGCGGCCTGCAGCCCCAGGCCGCCGTGCGCTACAAGGGCGTGGCCGTGGGCAAGGTCACGCGCATCGGCTTCGACCCCGACGTGGCCGGCAACGTGCTCATCCGCATCGCCGTGAACGAGCAGGCCCCCGTCACCCCCGCCACCTTCGCCGTGCTGGGCTACCAGGGCATCACCGGCCTCGCGCACGTGCTGCTGGACGATGCCGCCGCGCCCCAGCCCGCGCTGCCGCCCGGCGCGAGCGGCCTGCCGCGCCTGCCGCTCAAGAGCTCGCCCTTCAGCCAGCTTGCCGAGCAGGGGCCGGCCATCATCGCGCAGGTGCAGGAGGCCACCGACCGCATCAACGACCTGCTGGGCGACGACAACCAGAAGCGCATCGCCACGGCCCTGGACAACCTCGGCCAGGCCGCCGGCAGCGCCAATGCCCTCATGAAGCGGCTCGACGCCACGGTGACCACGCGGCTCGACCCGGCCCTGGCGGCCGTGCCCGCCGTGGCCGGCGATGCGCGCGAGACGCTGCAGGCGCTGCGCCAGGCCGGCGCCAGCACCAGCGCCGCCGCCAACGAGGTCAGCACCGCCGTGCGCAAGCTCAGCGCCGAGGGCGGCCCGCTGGACCAGATCGCCGAGGGCTCGCAATCGCTCTCCAACGCCGCCGACCGCTTCGGCCGCGTGACGTTGCCGCGCCTGAACCACGCGGCCGACGAGACCTCGCGCGCCGTGCGCCGACTGGGCCGCGCGGCCAGCAACCTCAGCGACAACCCGCAGTCGCTCATCTACGGCCCGGGCCGCTCCGCCGGCGGCCCCGGCGAGCCCGGCTTCGAGGCGCCGGCCCCCGTGGCGCCCGCCGCGCCCTGATGCACCCCGACGCACCGCCCCGTTCCCGCGAGAGGAGAGATGCCACCATGCTCACTATCGAAAAAATAGCAAACAACGTAGCAAATACGGCGACATGGGGCCTCCGGGGTGCCCTGGCGGCCGTGGCGGCCGCGCTGGCGCTCGCGGGGTGCTCGGCGTTGCCCGCGCCGCCGGCGCGCGCCGACGTGTACGACTTCGGGCCCGGCGCCCTGGCCGCCGAGCCCGCCGACCGCCGCGCGCCCCTGCCGCCCATCGCGCTGCCCGAGGTGGCCGTGGCCGGCCCCGTGGAGGGCAGCACCGCCGTGCTCTACCGCCTGGCCTACGACGACCCGCGCCGCCTGCGCCCCTACGGCCAGGCACGCTGGAGCCAGCCGCCCGCGCAGCTCGTGCAGCAGGCCCTGCGCGACGAACTGGGCCAGCGCCGCGCCGTGCTCATGGGCGACGAGGGCGTGTCGCAACTGGTGGGCAGCGGCCAGCCCCCGGCGGTGCTGCGCGCGGAGATCGAGGAGTTCAGCCAGGTCTTCCAGTCCACCCGGGAGAGCGCGGGCCTGCTGCGCCTGCGCGCCTCGCTGTCCGAACCGACCGCCGCCGGCGAAAAGCTCCTGACCCAGCGCGTGTTCGTGGTGCAGCGCCCCGCGCCCACCCCCGACGCCCGCGGCGGCACCCGCGCCCTGGCCGAGGCCGCCGCGCAGGCCGCGCGGGAGGTGGGGGAGTGGGTGGAGCAGGTGGGGCGGTAAGGGGGAGGGGCCCCGGCGCGGTGGGCCGGCCTGTTTCGCCGTTTCGCCGTGGCGGCTCAGGGTTCCAGCGCGGCGAGGCGGTGCGACAGGGCTTGCAGATGGTCTTTTCGGACCGGAATGACTTCCTGTACCGTCGTGTCCGGGGGGCGCTGCCCTGCCAGTTCCTTTTCACACAAGGCCATGTTGGCGAGGATGGCCTTCCGCGTGTCGGGGGATACGCGGTGAGGTGCACTTCCGGCGCTTTCAAGGTAGTCGGCCAGCGTGAGGGGGGCGCACTGCGTCAGCAGGGGTATCTGCGCACTGGCCTTGTCGAGATCGAAGGCGCCGCAGCGAGGGTAGATGTAGAGCTGAAGCAGGCGCAGGTGCGCATCGGGGCTGTTCGGCACCACGCGCAGCATGATGGCCTCTACGGTGCGCGCCTCGAAGCCTGGGATGCGATCGCAGTAGGCGAGCATCTCGCCCCGCAGGGCCAGCCCTGCCCGGGCTCCATGCATGGCCCGAAGTTGCCACTCGCGCGCTTCTGTCTCCCGGCGTTCCGTTTCGAGGTAGCTGCCGTAGGCCCACTGGGCGGCGTTGTCGCCCTGCTCGGCGCGCTCCTGTATCCGCATGAGGCAGATGCCGCGAAGGTTGTAATCGTCCTGCGTCTCGCAGGTGCGAGCGCTGTCGATCCACCACCATGCGGTGTAGGTGCCGATCAGGAGCGAGAAGATCAAAAGCAGTTGAAAGCCGCAGCCGATGCGTTTCCACCATGCCCGGGGTGGGAGGGTTTTCGGCATGGGTGTCTCATGGCTTCAGCGTGGCGAGGTTGCGCGACAGTTCGTCCAGATCCTTCTGCCAAACCGGCATGAACTCGCGGACCGTGGTGCCCGGAGGAGTCGGGTTGGCAAGCTCCTGCTCGCAACGCCGCATGTTGGAGCGGATGGCCGCACGTGCGGCAGATGAGACGCGGTAATTCGCGCTTTTGACACGTTCGAAGTAGTCGGCAAGCGTGAAGTGCGCGCACTGGGTTAACAGGGGAATCTGCGCACTGGCCTTGTCGAGGTCGAAGGCGCCGCAGCGGGGATAAACATAGAGTTGCAGCAGCCGTAGGTGCGCATCAGGGCTTTTCGCAGCCACGCGCAACATGATTGCCTCGACGTTGTGCGCCTCGAAGCCTGGAAAACGGTCGCAGAAGATTTTCATCTCATTGCGCAGAGCCAGACCTGTCTGGGCGCCGTGCATGGCCCGCAGGTGCCAGACGCGCGCTTCCGTCTCCCGGCGTTCCGTTTCGAGGTAGCTGCCATACGCCCACTGTGCGGCGTTGTCGCCCTGCTCGGCACGCTCCTGGATTCGCATGAGGCAGATGCCGCGAAGGTTGTATTCGTCCTGCGTCTCGCAGGTGAGAGCGCTGTCGATCCACCACCATGCGGTGTAGGCGCCTAGCAGGAGCGAGAAGATCAAAAGCAGTTGAAAGCCGCAGCCGATACGTTTCCACCATCGCAGCATCATCGTTTCCTCAGTAGTTCATGGGCCAGCGGGCCCTTGACGAGTTCACCGCCATCGCGCGGCGAGGTGCGTGTGGTGGCGATAGGCTGGCCGTCTGGTCCCCAGGTGCGCCATTGGCCCGGGCGCAGGAAGTTTGGGATAGCCAGTCGCTCTAGAGCTCCAGGCAGCTTTTCGAACGCGCCTTGGCCGATGGCGGAGCCCCCCAGAGGATGGTTCCAGGTAAGCGTAGTGGGTGCGGTGACGTGAGTGCGTAGTGCCCCGGCCAGGGCGCTGGCTACACCGTCGGGCGAAGCCCCGGAGTTACAGGCATCGATCAGGATCGGTTGTCTGTGCCAGATGCCGCTGCGATGGATGACGCGGGTGATTTCTCCTATATCTATCGCTCCTTGGAGTCGTTGTGCGTTTGCATGGGCGAACAGATACAGATACCCATGAACCCCCCGTTCCCGCAAACCCGATACATACAGGGCCTTCTCTCCAGGCTGGATCAGGATGATCTTCTTGCGCACCGGATCGACGGTGGCGATCTTCTGGACAAGCTTCTGGGAATTGTTCAACCCCTCGAACACCAGCTTGGGCAACCCCTTCCCCGGCCCATATTGAATCCGCCCATCCTCAATGGGCTCCGCAGGTCCCTCCCGGAACCAGTACGCAAGCGACATTTGTTTTCTCTTCCTGTGTGATGTGTGCGGGCACCGTGCTATGGCGCGTGCGGCACTGTGCCCGGGAACCCGGCTGTGTTCCACTCGCTGGGCCGGATTTTTCCACAGGAAGGAATGTTATCCCGCGCTGTCTTGACGGTTCTGGCGATGCCTGCGTAGAGATCCGATTTCCCTTTCCGCAGGCTGCCCGCCTCAGAAGCTGTGCCGCAGCGTCAGCGTCGCATTGCGCGGCGCGCCCGGCAGGTTCAGGTTCGCGTTCGAGCCGTGGGCCGAGATGATGTAGTTGCGGTCGAACAGGTTGCGCAGGTTGAGCTGCAGCGTCGTCGCGCGGCCGATGCGGTATTGCGCCATGGCGTCCACCACCACGTAGGACGGCAGGGTGACGGTGTTGCCGGGGTTGGCGAAGCGGTCGCCCACGTAGTTCAGGCCGCCGCCCACGCTCCAGGCCTCGCCGAGCTGCTGCGTGATCCAGGCCGAGAACGCGTTGCGCGGGGTGAGCGTGGCGCGCTTGCCCTCCACGGGCTGGCCCGCGTCGGTGGCGGTGGAGCGGGTGACGCGCGTGTCCAGGTAGGCATAGCTGAAGGTGGCCTGGGTGCCGGGGCGCAGCTCGCCCGAGAGCGACAGCTCCAGCCCGCGCGTGCGCTGCGTGCCGATGGGGATCAGTACCGTGGGGCGCGCCGGGTCGGCGGTCTTGATGTCGGTGCGCTCCAGCTGGAAGAGCGAGGCCGTGGCCGTGGCGCGGCCGCCCAGCAGCTCCCACTTGGTGCCCACCTCGTAGTTGGTGGTGCGCTCGGGCTTGACGGCGGCGTTCGATGCCGAGAGCGCGAACATCTCGGCCGAGGGCTGGTAGGAGCGGCTCACCGAGGCGTAATACGACTGCACCGCATCGGGCTGCCACACCAGGCCCAGGCGCGGGCTCCAGGTGGTGTCGGTGCGGTCGAAGTCGGCCTGCCCCGCGAGGCGGTTGTCGGTCTCCTGGCCGAAGCGGTCGTAGCGCAGGCCGGCCAGCAGCTTCCACTCGGGCGTGAAGGTGATCTGGTCCTGCACGTAGAGCGCGCGCGTCAGGTAGCGGTTGAGCGTGCTGCCGGTGAGGGCGCCGCCGCCGTTGAGCGGCGCCACGGGCAGCACGGGGTTCCACAGGTTCACGCTGCCCAGGGTGCCGCCCGAGTAGGTGAGCGCGTCCTTGTTCTGCTGGCCCAGCTCCAGGCCGTAGAGCACCTCGTGCGCCACGTTGCCGGTGCGCAGGTTCTGGATCAGCTCGGTCTGGTTGAACACGCCGTGCTCGCTGCGGTCGATGCCCGAGCGCGTGAGGGCCACGGTGCCGGCGGCCTCGTTCACGCCGCCCGAGGGCAGGGTGTTCTGGCGGTCCAGCTCGTAGTGGTAGTAGCGCAGCGCGTTGCGCACGCGCAGGGTGTCCGAGAAGCGGTGGTTGAAGGTGGCGGTGAACGAGCTGACGGTGGATTCGGAGGTGTCCGCGTCGCGCGCGTTGGCCGAGCCGTAGTAGGTGGAGGGGTCCACGGCCACGGGGCGGCCCCGGTAGGCGGGGATGCCGAAGTCGGTCACGCGCTTGTCGTGCAGGTAGTCGGCCTGCAGCATCAGCGAGGTGGCGCCGTCGGGCTTCCAGAGCACCGAGGGCGCGATGGCCTGGCGCTCCAGGAACTGCTGGCTGCGGTAGCTGTTGGCGTCCTCGGCCGCGCCGGTCACGCGCCACGACCAGTCGCTGCCCGCGGGCGCGCGGCCCACGTCGAACTCGGCGCGCTTGTCGGCCCAACTGCCCACGCTGAGCGCCACGTCGGAGACGTCGGCGCCCGGCTTCTTGGTGACGCGGCTCACGAGGCCGCCCGAGGAGCCGCGCCCGTAAAGCACGGCGGCCGGGCCCTTCACCACCTCCACGCGCTCGATGTTGGAGAGATCGCGGAAGTAGAGCGCGTCGTCGCGGAAGCCATCGACGAACTGGTCGCCGATGCTGGTGAAGCCGCGGATGCTCACCTGGTCGCGCTGGCCGTCGCCGGTGGACAGGCCCACGCCGGCCACGTTGCGCAGCGTGTCCTGGATCGAGGTCGCGCCCTGGTCGCGGATCACCTGCTGGGGCACCACGTCGATGGTCTGGGGCACGTCGCGCAGCGCGGCCTCGGTCTTGGTGCCGCTGGCGGACGAGGGGGCGTAGTAGGCCGTATCCTCGCCGCGCGCGGCCTGCACGCGCACCTCGCCCAGGGCCGGGGAGCCGCCGGCGGCCGCGCCCGGCGCGGGGGCGGCGCGCTCGATGGTGAAGGTGCGCCCGTCCTGCGCGCGCACCACCAGGCCCGTGCCGGCCACCAGGCGCTCCAGCGCCTCGCGCACCTCCAGCGAGCCGCGCAGCGCGGGCGCGCGCAGGCCCTGGGCCGCATCGGTGGCGAACACGATCTGCGCGCCGCTCTGCCGCGCGAGCGCCGTGAGGGACTGCGCCAGCGGCTGCGCGGGCAGGTCGAGGGCCACGGGCTGCGCCTGGGCGGTGGCGGCGAGGCACAGCGCCGCGGCCAGCGCGGCCCAGCGGGCGGCGAAGGGCGGGCGGGCCGCGCCGGCGTGGCGGGGCGTGGACGTGCGGCGGGACGGGGTCGGCATGGGGACGGGGCTCCTGGGCAAGAGGGGGAAGGACGTGCGAGAGAAAAAGGCAGGGCCCTCCGCAAAGAAGGAAGAGGGCGGCCACGGCGGGCCGGGGCCCGGCACGCCTGCATGCCGAACGGGGGCGCGGGTTTGTACACCTGGGGCCGGAAAATTTTTCGGACCCGATGGCGCTATATTTTTGATAGCTACTCGTGCAGCCCATTCAGCGACATGGAGCTTCCAGGGCCTGAAATCCCCCCTGGGGGCACGCGGGGTGCCCTCAGGGCGCGCCGTGGGCCGCCCCGGCGCGCGAGGCGATCACCACGCGGCCGTCCTCCTGCCGGTGCACGGCCACGGGCGCGAGGCGGGGCAGCAGGTCGATGAGCTGGTCGATGCGGTCGAGGTCGAAGGCCCCGGAGATGCGCAGGTGCGCGGCGTGTTCGTCCGCGAGCAGGATGGGCGCCGCGCGGTGGCGCTGCATCTCGGCCACGGCCTCGGCGAGCGGCGTGCCCTCCAGCAGCAGCCGGCCCTCGCGCCAACTGGTGGCCGCCGCCAGCGCGGCCGCGTCCAGGCCCAGCGGCTCCGGCAGGTCGGTGCCCGGGGGCACGGCATCGGGCACATGCAGCGTCTCGCCCGCGGCCAGTTCCACGGCGGGCGCGCCGCCGCGCAGCGGCCGCACGCTCACGCGGCCCTGCAGCACGGTCACGTCGGTGCGCCCGGGCGCGGCGGAGGGCGCCTCCGCTTGGCGGCGCACCTGGAACACGGTGCCGATGTCGCGCACCTGCACCGCGCCGGCCTGCACGGTGAAGGGCCGCTGCAGCCATGGCAGCCAGCGGTGCCACGCCGCATGGGCCACCTCGAACGAGGCCTCGCCCTCGGGCAGCGCCAGCCGGCGCGAGCGCACGTGCAGGGCCACCTCCAGGCGCGAGCGGCTGTGCAGCCGCACCTCGCTGCCGTCGGGCAGGCGCGCCGTGCGGCGCTCGCCCACGGCGGTGGCCAGCGTGTCGCGGTGCCAGGCCGGGTCGGCCCACCACAGGCCCGCCGCCAGCAGCGCGGCCAGCGCCGTGCCCGTGCCGGCGGCCTTCGCCGCGCGCTGGCGCAGCCCCTGGCGCCGCGCCGCGGCGGCGCGCTCGATCTCGTCGGGCGTGGGCAGGTGCCGGCGCAGCGCATCGGCGAACGGCGCGAGCGCGTCGTCGATGGGCAGGTGCGGGCTGCGCCCCGGGCGCTCCGGCCGCGCATGCGCGCCGCGCGGCGGCTCGGCGCTCATGGCGCACCGGGGCCGGTGGCGGCGTCGGGAGCCGCGCCGGGCCGGTCCTGCAGCACCGGCTGCACGCCGCGCAGCGCGCGCGCCAGGTGCCGCGCCACCATCCCGCGCGAGATGCCCAGGCGCCGCGCGGCCTCGTCCTGCGGCATGCCGTAGAGCTTGGTCAGGATGAACACCTCGCGGCAGGCCTCGGGCAGCCCGCCGATGGCGGCCAGCAGCGCGCGCTGGCGCTGCCCCGCGGCCAGGGCCAGCTCGGGCGGGGACAGGCGCGCGGCGGCGCGGGGCGCGTGGCCTTCCAGCGCCTCGGGCTCCAGCGCCGTCTCGGGGCGGCGCGCCCGCGCGCGGTGGCGGTCGATGGCCAGGTCGCGCGCCACGGTGCGCAGGAAGGCCAGCGGGTTCGCCACCTCCTGCGGCACGGGCCGCTCCAGCAGGCGCACGCAGACCTCGTTGACGATCTCGCGCGGAAAGCATTCCTCGCCGAAGCGGTGCCGCAGCGAGCCCACCAGCTCGTCGTAGTGCTGCACCAGCGCCGCCAGCAGGGGCTCGGGGCGGGAGGTGGCGGGCGGATCGGCGGCGAGCGTCATGGCGTCCGGGATTATAGAAAAAGTAATAGGAATGATTCCTATTGTTTATTTTGAGGGGGCCGCGGCAGCGTCCCTGCGCCCGGCGGGGGCGTGCGGCGGCCGTCCTGTGGCCGTGCGCCGCGCGCGGCACAATCCCCGCCTTGCCGCCGGATGCCTCCGGCGCGTCACCGGAGCCACGCATTCCCATGAGCAGCATCGACCTCGCCCAGATCAACGCCGACCTCGGTCGCAACGCGCAGGGCCTCGTGGACTGGGCCATCGGCCTGGGCCAGCCCGCCATCGTCACCACCAACTTCCGCCCCTTCGAGGCCGTGATCCTGCACCTGTGCACGCGCGCGCGGCCGGACATCCCGGTGGTGTGGATGGACAACGGCTACAACACCGAGGCCACCTACCGCTTCGCCGACGAGGTGGCCCGCCTCCTGAAGCTCGACCTGCGCATCTACCTGCCCCTGCGCTCGCGCGCGCACCGCGAGGCCGTCCAGGGCCCCACGCCTGCGCTGGACGACCCGCGCCACGCCGCCTTCACCGAGGAGGTCAAGCTCGAACCCTTCGCGCGCGCGCTGCGCGAGACCGCGCCCCGGGTCTGGTTCACCGCGCTGCGCGCCACCGACACCGCCGTGCGCGCGCAGATGGACCCGGTGAGCATCAACCCCGACGGGATCATCAAGGTTGCGCCGCTGCTGCACTGGACCTCCAAGGAGCTGTACGAGTACTGCCAGGCCCACGGCCTGCCCAACAACTTCGACTACGTGGACCCCACCAAGGGCGAGGACAACCGCGAGTGCGGTCTGCACCTCTCGCATTGACGGGCCGGGTCCTTCACCGGCTGAAGAGGGCGTGCGTGGCACGCCCTTTTTTTTGCCTCCGCCGCCCGCCGGGAACGGTGCGCCCAGGGTGTCCGCATGGCCCACGCGGGCAGTAGTCCTGGGCTGACGCGGGCCCACCCCGCATGCCTACGCCGCCGGGCAGGGGGCGCTCCTATAGTGGATTCCATCGCGGCACGCAAGGTTTCCACTTCGCTTCGGAGCGGATGGCTGGCGCGAAGCACCAGAGAGAGGTTCCGTCATGAACGAAGACACCATCAAGGGCAACTGGAAGCAATTCACCGGCAAGATCAAGGAGCAGTGGGGCAAGCTGACCGACGACGACCTCGACGTCGTGGCCGGCAAGCGCGACCAGTTCCTCGGCAAGCTGCAGGAGCGCCAGGGGCTGGCCCGCGAGGCCGCCGAGAAGGAACTCAAGGCCTGGCAGGACCGCCATCCCGATTTCCGCTTCGACCGCTGATCCTTCCGATTCGCCTTCCGGCGCTCCCTCATACACATAACACCCCGGCGGCCCTCGTGGCGTCCACCAGCGCCCGCCCGCCCACAACCCCCTACCGATCCGAGGAGAACCATTCCATGAAGCATGCACGCAACCTGCTCGCCCTGGCCGTCGCCGGCCTGCTCGCCACCTCCGGCATGGCCATGACCAAGGAAGAGCACAAGGCCGCGGCCGACCGCATCTCCACCGACTACAAGGCCGCCAAGGCCCAGTGCGATGCCATGAAGGGCAACGCCAAGGACATCTGCCAGAAGGAAGCCAAGGGCAACGAGAAGATCGCCAAGGCCGATCTGGAAGCCCAGTACAAGCCCGGCGACAAGAACACCTACAAGGCGGCCGAGGCCCGCGCCGATGCCGCCTACGACGTCGCCAAGGAAAAGTGCGACGACCTGCAGGGCAATGCCAAGAGCGTCTGCGTGAAGGATGCCAAGGCCGCCCACGTGAAGGCCAAGGAAGACGCCAAGGTGGCCCGCGCCCAGGCCAAGCCCACCGACGACCCGGCCAAGAAGAGCGCGAAGGTGGCCGAGGCCAAGCAGGATGCCGCCCACGAGAAGCTCGCCGCCGACTACAAGGCCGCCAAGGAGCGCTGCGACGCCATGGCGGGCGATGCCAAGGACAAGTGCGTGGCCGACGCCAAGCGCATGTACAACCAATAATGGCTGGTGGGAGCCATGGCACGCCACGCCATGGCCCTCTGCGGGCCGAAGTTCCCCTCGTGGGGGCTTCGGCCTCTTTTTTTGCCTGCACGCCAACCGGGGAGCCCGAGGGCGCCCTGCAGGCCGGAGGCTGACCTGCATCAAACCCATCCGGAGGGGCCGGGCCTAAGCTGCACCGCTCACCCGACGCCCAAGGATTGGAGAGACGCATGGCCGCATTGCAATGGTCCCAGGGGTTGGCCCTGGACCTGCCCCTCATGGATGAAACGCACGAGGAATTCGTCGCCCTGCTCGCTGCCGTCGAGCAGGCGGGCGACGACGCGCTGCTGCCCGCGTGGCGTGCCCTGGCGGAGCACACCGCCGAGCACTTCGCGCGAGAGGATGCCTGGATGGCCGCCACCCGCTTCGCCTCGGGCAACTGCCACAGCCTGCAGCACAAGGTGGTCCTGCAGGTGATGGGCGAGGGCACGGCCCGCGCCGAGGCGGGCGACCTGGCCGTGCTGCGCCACATGGCCGGCGAGCTGGCCGCGTGGTTCCCCCAGCACACGCAGACCATGGACGCCGCGCTGGCCCTGCACCTGCGCCGCGTGGGCTTCGACCCGGCGAGCGGCACCGTGCACGCGCCCGACGCGCTGCCGCCGGAACTCATCCACGGCTGCGGCGGAGCGTGCTCCGGCGACATGGCCGGGGAGCGCGCGGCGCGCCATGCCGCGCCCGCCGTGGCCTGACGGATCGAGGACCGAGGGCGCCCCGCGCCCGCCGGCCGCTTCGCGCGCCGCGGCGCGGTTTCGCCTGCCCTGCGGCGGTGGCATGTCCCGTGCGGCAGCATCCGTAGCGGAGCGCCGCTCCGCCATGCCATCGAGGACGCACATGCCTGACAGGTTGTCCGGAACGTCACCACGCGCGCTGCCACCCGCGGCAGCCATGGCATCCGCCGCCGTCGCTCTTCGCTTTCATCCCCACTCCACCGGCGCGCGCTGTGGCCGCAGGGCCGCCATGCGCCATGCCAGCAAGCGCAGCGCACCCCGCAGGGGCGGGGCCGCCTCGGGCCCGGAACGCGCGGCGGCGGCCTCCAGCACGGCCTGCTTCGCGGCCCGCAGGGCGGCCCGGTCCCTCGACTCCCACGCCTGCAGCAGACGGTCGCGGTACCGGGCCAGCCGTTCGGCTTCGGCGGCGGAGAGCGCGGGCGCCGGTGCAGAAGGCGCATCCGCGCCGGCCGTGGACGACAGGTAGCTCGCCCATGCCGGCGCCAGGCCGGCGGCCCCGCCGGGCGTGACGGCGCCGGTCATGCGCCGGCCCCCGCCTGCGCCGCCGCGGCAGCGCTTGTGCCCCGGGGGGACAGCGCATACCAGTCGAGCCTGCGCGTGGCCACCATCACGCCCGCCAGCACCGCGAAGAGCGCGACCGCGCCGACCACCAGTGCGGTCTGCTCCAGTTGCAGCAGCAGGTAGAGCAGGGCATACAGCAGCGCGATGCCCGCGCCGAAAGGCAGGCCGCGCCGCGCGCTGCGCAGCATGTGGCTGGCGTAGTAGCCCAGCAGCAGCACGCAGGCGCCGGCCGCCACGGCATAGGCGGTGGCGAAGGGCAGGTGCTCCGACAGGCTCACCAGCAGCAGGAAGAAGCTGCACAGCGCGCTGCCCACCAGCAGGTACTGCACCGGGTGCACGCGCAGCCGCAGCATCAGCTCGAACATACCCACCGCCACGAAGGTGAGCGCGATGAACAGCACGCCGTATTTCGCCGCGCGGTCGGAGAGCGAATACGGGTTGACCGGGTCCACGAAGGCCACGCTGAAGGTGTCGGTGCAACTGCGCGCCGAGGCGTCGCCGGCGTCGTAGAGGGGCGCCTCTGCCGTGCCGTCGCAGAGCTTGAGACCGCCGGCCACGTCCTGCGGGGCGGTGGTGGCGAGCGAGGAGAGGTTCCAGCGCGCGGTGAATCCGTCATCGCTGCGCTCGCGCTCGGAGGGGAGGAACCGTCCCGCGAACGACGGATGGGGCCAGCTGCTTTGCAACTGCACGTCGGTCGTGCCGCCCAGGGGCACGATGGCGAGCCGCTCGGTGCCCACCAGTTCCAGGTCCATGGAGGCGCTCAGGCCGCCTTCGCCCGCGCGCAGCGCCTCGGGCAGCGGCGTGTGCAGGCCGCGCGTATAGGTCGGGTGGAAGGTGCCGGGCTTGAGCGCCAGCGCCTGCCCGTCCACCTCCACGCTGGCCGCGCGGATGCCGCGCGCATCGCCCACGGCCAGCATCAGGATCGGCGCGCCGCACTGCATGCGCGAGCCCTTCACCGTGGACTGGGGCTGCAGGCTTGCGAGCGTAGCCCACCGCGCCGTCACGTGGGCCTTGAGCGTGTAGGCATTGACCTTGTGCAGGCCGCGCGAGCGCTCCTGCATCGCCGCGCCCGAGCGCACCTGCAGTTGCTCCGGCATGGCCGTGAGCATGAACTCGCGCCGCTGCTCGCTCGTGCGGCGCTCGGCGCCGTTGCCGGTCACGACCTCCCAGCTCTCCACGCAGGCGCTGTGCAGCATCGGGCCCAGCAGCGTCTGCGGCCCGGCCAGGCTCTGCGCCACGCTGCGCGCGGCCTCCGCGCGGTAGTACTGCCGGTCGCGCACCACGTCCTCGATCTGGCCGAGGCCGAACAGCAGCAACAGGGTGACCGCGATGAGCGCGGCGGTTTTGGTGAGAACGGGGTGTTTCAAGGGACTGCTCCTCCGGCATGTGGTGATGGAGGCGCAGTGTTCGCGCGGCGGGTGAGCGCGGTGAGAAGTTTGTGAGGCTCAGGTGAAGTTCATCGGCTCTGGCCGCACAGGGGCAGGAACTGCAGTCTTTTGCCCCATTGGGTGCTGGCGGGGTCGTCCGACTCGGCGGAAACGAAGGCCACCCGGCAGCCATCCGGCGAGATCTGCATGGCGTGGATCTGGCATCGCCGAGACGGATCGCTCGTGCGGTTCGTGCACCACATCCTCGTCAGAGAGCTGCCGGCATGAAGGTAGATGCCGCCGCCTTCCTTTTGGTTACTTGCCACATAGACCAGGTTGCCCTGGGCGGAGGGATGGACGAAGGCCTGGGAGAATTTCAGGTGGCCCAGGGCCGCTTGGGTGAACGTCTTTTCCAGCGCCCCATCGCGCTTCAGCAGGATGAGCGGGTATTCGGTGTGGCGGTCCGTTCCATTGGAAAAGAAGGTGCCATCCCCGGCGATCTTGCCCACGGACAGAAGGTGCGCATCCCGGTACGGAAGGTACTGCGGCGTGGGGGCGACCCGGTCGATGGAGACATCGACCGGCTTCGGCTTCTGGTGCGCGTGGAACCAGGTGCTGGGGTGCTTGCCGAAATCGGAACGCCCGGCGCTTTTCAGGAAGCCGTCGCCGTTTTCCAGGTAACGGATATCGGCCCCCAGGAACCCCGCCATGGGCCTTTGGGCGTCCTCGGCTTGGGTGGCCCTGCATATGAAGAGGTTCCAGGCGCTGCTCCCGGGAACTGCGGCCAGCGGCTTCTGCTGCGCGGCGTCCCATCGGTAGGACTTTAAGCTGTCGCGCGGATCGGCGACAGGCCCGGAGCCCGTGAACATCCTCTCCATGCTCCCCTCGTGCAGCGTCGCGATGCGTTGGGCCGGGTCGGTGCAGATGAGGTGCGCGTTCTGCAGGAACACCGAACCCTCTCCTGTGCGTGCATCGACGATCAACGTCTTGCGGAACCAGTGCTGGTTGGGGTTGCCGGTCGGTACGGTCAGCAACACATGCCTGTCGTCGATCCAGTCCATGGAATACATGTCCGGATTGACGGGCTCGAACCGGGTCTCCATGGCCAGGGGCACCGAGGGTCCCGCCGCAGCGACGGTGGTGGAGGCCAGCAGGGCGGCGGCCGTGGCCGTGGCGATATTCGTCTTCAAGAAAACTCCCTCGATGCGATGCGGTCTGTCGGGTGCATTCTCGCGGGCTTCAAGGGGAGGGAAGGCTGAGCCGGACATGGAAGCCCCGGGGGCTGGCCACCGTGCTGAACCGCCCCCCATGCAGCGCCATCACCCGCTTCACGATCGCCAGCCCAAGTCCCGATCCGCTGCGCGAGCCGTCCGGCCGCGCGGTGGTGAAGAAGCGCTCGCCCAGCCTCGGCAGCGCGTAGTCCGGCACGCCAGGGCCTTCGTCGCGCACCGAGACGCTCGCGCCGTCGAGCGCGACGTGGACGGTGCCACCGCCGGGCGAGAAGTCGATGGCGTTGTCGATCAGGTTCCCGAGGGCCAGCGTGACGAGTTCGGCCTCCCACGGGCCGCTGGCGCCCTCGCCGGCCAGCTCCAGCCGCACGCCGCGCTGGCGCGCGCGGGCCTCGCACTGGCGCAGGGCGGCTTCGGCGCAGGCGCGCAGGGCCACGGGCGCGGCGCCGGCCTCGGCGTGCTGGCGCTGCTCCAGCTTGCTCAGCTCCAGCAGCCGGTCGATGAGGCGCTGCAGGCGCTCGCTCTGCTCCACCACCTGGGTGGCGAACTGGCGGCGGTCGCCGGCGGGCAGGTCGTCCTGCAGGAGCTCGCCCGCGCCGCGGAGGGCGGCCACGGGGCTCTTGAGTTCGTGGGTGAGGGCGCGCACGTAGCCCTCGATGTAGTCGCGGCCTTCGAGGCGCTCGCGCATGCGGTCCATGGCGCGGGCAAGGTCGCCCAGCTCGCCGGGCACGCGCGGCACGGCCGGCGGCGGGCCGGCGCCGTCGCCGGGGGCCTGCACGCTGAGGGCGTAGTCGCGCAGGCGGCGCACGTGCCACACGGTCCAGACGGTGACGCCCACGCCCACGCAGGCCGAGAGGGCGAGCAGCAGCAGGCCGCCCTTGAGCACCTTGTGCTCGGCGCGGTCGATGAAGCGCTGCACGGTGCGCGTGGGCTTGGCCACGGTGAGCACGCCGCCGATGCGCCGCCCGCCGCCGCCGTCATCGATCCAGATGGGCGCGGCCACGTACATCACGCCGCTGGTGTCGTCGGCCTGCACGTCGCGCGTGGCGCGGGCGCCGTATTCGCCGCGCAGGGTGCGGGCCACGTCGCGCCACTGCGAGTAGTCCTCGCCCACGGCGCGGCGCTCGGTGTCGAAAAGCACGCGGCCGCGCTCGTCGGTCACGTAGATGCGGAAATCCAGCGTCTGCTTGGACAGGCCCCAGATGGTGGCGTCGATGGGCCGGCCCGCGTAGCGGCGCACGTGCCGGGCGAAGTCGCTCTCCGGCGCGCCGGGCGCGGCCTGCGCGCCGGCGGCCAGGCGCCCGCTCGCGAGGTCGTCGCTCGCCAGCTCGGCGAGCAGGTTGGCGGTGTCCACCATCATGTCCTCCATCACCTCGCGCACGCTGGGCTTGATCTCGGCGGTGAACACGCGCAGCACGAAGAAGGCCGCGATGCCGTTGATAAGGAAGAACGCGAAGAGCAGCCGCAGCCCGAGGCGCATGGTTCAACCCCCCCGGGGTGCCCGCAGCGGGCCGATGCCCGGAGCCATTTCCCGCGGATCGGCACCCGCTGGCAGCCGGGCCTCTCCCCTCAGAAGGCCGCGGAGCAGGCCACGCCAGCGGACGCCGTGGAACCGGCTTCGCCGGGCCACCGGCGTCGTCCCACCGCGGGGGGATGGCGCGAAGCGCCTCAGGAGGGGCTTCATGGCTCCAGCGAGTAACCCATGCCCCGGTGCGTATGGATGTACTCGCGCGCCGGGTCGGCCTCGCGCAGTTTGGCGCGCAGGGTCTTGATGTGGGTGTCCACGGTGCGGTCGGTGCTCTCGCTGTCGTCGCCCCAGGCGGCGGCGAGCAGGGCCTCGCGCGCGTGGATGCGGCCCGCGCCCGCGAGCAGGGCGGACAGCAGCCGGTACTCCCGCCGCGTGAGGGCGAGCGGGCGGCCGTGCAGGTGCACGCGCTGGCCGGCGGCGTCGTCGTGGAAGGGGCCGCCCGGGGGCGGCGCGGGCGCCGCGCCGGACACGGCCGCGCGCCGCAGCAGGGCCTTGGCGCGCGCGGCCAGCTCGCGCGGGCTGAAGGGCTTGGGCAGGTAGTCGTCGGCGCCCAGCTCCAGGCCCAGCACGCGGTCGATCTCTTCGCCGTGGGCGCTGAGCACGAGCACCGGCACGGCCTGCCGCTGCTGGCGCAGCTCGCGCAGCAGGTCCAGGCCGTTGCCGTCGGGCAGGCCCACGTCCAGCACCAGCAGGTCGAAGCGGTGGGCGCGCAGCAGGCCGCGCGCGTCGCCCAGCAGCAGGCTGTGGCTCACCGCGAGGCCCTCGCGCTCCAGCGCGTAGGCCACGGTGCGCGCGATGGCGGGGTCGTCCTCGACGAGCAGCAGCCGCGCGGCCATGTCAGCGCGCCACCAGCACGGGAAAGAGCTTGCCCAGCCCGTCGGCCATCACCTCCACGGCGAGCGCGGCGAGGATCAGGCCCATGAGCCGCGTCATCACGTTGATGCCGGTCTTGCCCAGCACGCGCGCGATCGGGTCGGCCAGCGAGAAGCACAGCGCCGTGGCGGCGGCGATCACCACGCCGTAGCCCACCAGCGCCAGGTGCTGCCAGAAGGTCTGCGCGCGGTCGGCGTAGATCACCACGGTGGACATGCTGGCCGGCCCGGTGAGCAGCGGGATGGTGAGCGGCACCACGGCGATGCTGTCGCCCTGCGCGGCCTTCTCGGCGCCTTCCTCCAGCTCGTGGGTGTGGGGCTTGGCCTCGGCGGGCTGGGCGTTCAGCATGTTCATCGCGCTGATGAGCAGCAGCATGCCGCCGCCCACCTGGAAGCTCTGCAGCGAGATGTTGAAGAACTCCAGGATCTGCAGGCCCAGCAGCGCGCAGGCCGCGATCACGCAGAACGCGCTGAACGCGGCCACCTGGATGGTGCGGCGGCGCTGGCGGGGCGAGAAGCCGTCGGTGTAGTGGATGAAAAACGGGACGATGGCCAGCGGGTTCACGATGGCCAGCAGGGTGATGAGGGGCTTGAGGTCCATGGTGTTCTCGTGTCCGTTTGCGTGGTTCCGGGCATGTCCGGGTCAGCGGCCGCCGGAGACTTCCAGCAGGCTCATGGTGGTGTAGCTGGCGGCGTCCGACATCAGCCAGACGATGGATTCGGCCACCTCGTCCGCGGTGCCGCCGCGCCCCATGGGCACCTGGTGGGCAAGGTCGCGCACGCGGTCTGGCAGGCCGCCGCTGGCGTGGATGTCGGTGTCGATGAGGCCCGGGCGCACCGCGTTCACGCGGATGCCCTCGGCGGCCACCTCGCGCGCCAGGCCCACGGTGAGCACGTCGATGGCGCCCTTGGCGGCGGCGTAGTCTACGTACTGGTGGGCGGCGCCCAGGCGCGCGGCGGCGCTGGAGACGTTGACGATGCTGCCGCCCGGGCCGCCGCGCTGCGTGCTCATGCGCCGCACCGCCTCGCGCGCGCAGTAGAAGCTGCCCAGCACGTTGATGTCGAACATGCGCCGCAACCGCCGGCCGCTCATCTCCGACACGCGGGCCGGCACGTCCACCACGCCGGCATTGTTGACCAGGGCCGACAGCCGGCCCAGGCGTGCATCCACGGCTCCGAACATCGCGACCACCTGCGCTTCGTCGGCCACGTCGGCCTGCACCGCGAAGGCTTCGCCCCCGGCCGCCCGGATGCCGTCCGCCACGCCTTCGGCGGCCGCCGCGTCCTGCGCGTAGTTCACGGCCACCGCCCAGCCGCGCTGCGCCGCGAGCCGGGCCGTCGCCGCGCCGATGCCCCGGCTGCCTCCCGTCACCAAAACCACTTTTTTGTCCATGGCTGCGTCTCCTGCAAGAATGCCGTGGCGCGATTACAGCACCGCGGCGGCCGGTCCGCCGCTCCCCGGTGCGGGGCGCAATTCTCACAGGCAACAACGAAGGAGTGACAGCATGGGCAGTTTCGTGGATCTGGCCTCGGCCGACGGTTTCAAGGTGC
The DNA here is from genome assembly GCF_003269065.1 of Paracidovorax anthurii. Classification (GTDB taxonomy): domain Bacteria; phylum Pseudomonadota; class Gammaproteobacteria; order Burkholderiales; family Burkholderiaceae_C; genus Paracidovorax; species Paracidovorax anthurii. The sequence continues at coordinate 17,685 of NZ_QLTA01000001.1, read as the reverse complement.
CGGCCTGGGTGGCGCGGCCCGAAGGCGCGCCGCGCGGTGCCGTGGTGGTGCTGCAGGAGATCTTCGGCGTCAATTCGCACATCCGCTCCGTGGCCGACCGCTACGCGGCCGCGGGCTACCTGGCCGTGGCGCCCGCCACGTTCGCGCGCGTGCGGCCCGGCGTGGAGCTGGGCTACACCGAGGTCGACATGAAGGAGGGCTTCGGGCTCAAGCTGCAGGTGGACGCCCTGCCCGGCGCGGGCGTGCTGCCCGACATCCAGGCCGCCATCGACCATGCGGCGCGCGAGGGCGGCGGCAAGGTCGGCATCGTGGGCTACTGCTGGGGCGGCCTGCTGAGCTGGCGCTCGGCCTGCGCGCTGCACGGCCTCGCGGCCGCGGCGGTCTATTACGGCGGCGGCATCACGGCGCCCGAGGAGGCCGCCCGCACGCCGCGCAGCCCGGTGATCGCCCACTTCGGCACGCGCGACCACTACATCCCGCTCGACGGCGTGGAGGCCTTCCGCAAGGCCCACCCCGGGGTCGAGGCCCACATCTACGAAGCCGACCACGGCTTCAACTGCGAGCAGCGCGGCTCCTACGACGAAGCCGCCGCGAACACGGCGCGCGAGCGCACGCTGGCGTTCTTCGCGAAGCACATCGGCTGACACGGCGTGAACGCCGGGCCCGTGCTCCGGGCCCGGCGCGGTGTTCCAGGGCTTCGCGGGAGCCTCTGGCGCATGGTTTGGGGTCGAAATGGCTCCATGTCGCCGTAAATCATCAATAGTTTGCTATTGAAGTAGTAGCAAATGTGCCGCCACCCTCCGGGGGCGGCGGCACCCCCCGCGGGGTCAGTGCGCGCCAGCCGCCGCGTCGGCGCTGCCCGCGCTCGCGCGCACCGGGTGGGCCAGCCACACCAGCGGGATCAACAGCAGGAACAGCACGGCCGAGGCCAGGAAGATGTCGTTGGCGGCCATCATGAAGGCCTGCTGGTTCACCAGCCGCTCCACCTGCGCCAGCGCCTGCTCGGGCGTGAGGCCCGCGCCCTGCAGCCCCTGCAGAACCTGCGCCGGCACCTGCGCGCCCTGCTGCAGCCCCTCGGTGAGCTGCGCGTGGTGCAGCGTGGCGCGGCGCTCCCAGAGCGTGGTCGAGACCGAGGTGCCGATGGCGCCCGCCGTGATGCGCATGAAGTTCGATAGCCCCGAGGCCGACGGGATGCGCGCCGGCGCGATCTCCGAGAGCGTGAGGGTCACCAGCGGGATGAAGAAGAACGCCATGGCGATGCCCTGGATGAGGGTGGGCACCATGATGGTCATCAGGTCCGCCTGGGTGTTGAAGCGCGAGCGCATCCACAGCACCAGCGCGAACACGAGGAAGGCGAAGGTCGCGAAGCGGCGCGGGTCCACCTTGGCGATGTTCTTGCCCACCACGGGCGAGAGCACCAGCGCGAGCAGCCCCACGGGCGCCATCACCATGCCGGCCTGCGTGGCGGTGTAGCCCATGTACTGCTGCAGCCACAGCGGCAGCAGCACCACGTTGCCGAAGAAGAGCCCGTAGCCCACCGAGGTGGCGAGCGCGCCGGCCCAGAAGTTGCGGATGCGAAAGAGCGAGAGGTCCACCACGGGGTGCTCCTCGCCGCGCTCCCAGACCAGGAAGACCACGAAGCCCGCGGCCGCCACGAGGGCGCAGGCCACCACCCAGGGCGACTCGAACCAGTCGTGCTCCTTGCCGATGTCCAGCATCACCTGCATGGCCGCCACCCAGACGACCAGTAGCGCGAGGCCGATGGAGTCGATGGGCAGCACCCGCCGCTCGGTCTCGCGGCGGCGGAAGATGCCCCAGGTGACCACCACGGCCGCGATGCCCACGGGCACGTTGATGTAGAAGATCCACGGCCAGGTCATGTTGTCGGTGATCCAGCCGCCCAGCAGCGGCCCCATCACGGGCGCGATGAGCGTGGTCATCGACCACATCGCCATGGCCAGCCCCGCGAGCGCGCGCGGGTAGCTGGAGAGCAGCAGCGACTGCGACAGCGGGATCATCGGCCCTGCCACGAAGCCCTGCAGCGCACGGAAGGCGATCAGCAGCGTCATGTTGGGCGCGATGCCGCACAGCAGCGAGGCGATCACGAACAGCGTCACGCTCGCCACGAACAGGCGCACCTGCCCGAAGCGCTGCGACAGCCAGCCCGTGAGCGGCACGGCGATGGCGTTGGCCACCGCGAAGCTGGTGATGACCCAGGTGCCCTGCGTGGGGCTCACGCCCAGGTCGCCCGCGATGGCCGGCAGGGACACGTTGGCGATCGAGGTGTCCAGCACGTTCATGAACGTGGCCGCGGAGAGGGCCAGCGTGCCCCACAGGCGCGCGTTGCCGTCGAGCGGCGGCGGCGCCAGGGGCGGGGTGTGGGTGGGAGAGGACATGGGCGCTTCGGGTGTTGGAGTGTTTTTTCAAAGGCCGGGCGCGCCGCCCGGAGGGTCAGTGCACCGCGCCGCCGGCGGGGTTGGCGGCGTGCGCGGCTTCGGCCGTCTGCACGGCCCGGGAGGGCTGCGCGTGCCGTGCGTGCGCCTCGCCGCCGCGCGCCAGGGCTGGCCGGGCGCTGGCGAGGGCGTTCGCGCCGCCTGCCTGCGGGCCGGCGTTGGCCGCGATGATGCGGGCCACGTCCTCGTCGGCGCCCTTGTCCAGGTCGGCATAGACGGCGGTCTGCGCCACCGCCTGCCCGCGTGGCGCGCCGGCCAGCAGCGCGCCGCCGCGGTCCTGCGTGTTCACCGTCACGTCCATCGACAGGCCCACGCGCAGCGGGTTGGCCTTGAGCTGCTCGCCGTCGAGGGCGATGCGCACGGGCACGCGCTGCACCACCTTGATCCAGTTGCCGGTGGCGTTCTGCGCGGGCAGCAGCGCGAAGGCCGCGCCCGTGCCCACGCCCATGCCCACCACCTTGCCGGTGTATTCCACCTTCTTGCCGTAGAGGTCGGCCGTCAGCGTGGCGGGCTGGCCCAGGCGCAGGTTGCGCAACTGGTTCTCCTTGAAGTTGGCGTCCACCCAGACCTGGTTCAGCGGCACCATGGTCATGAGCGGCGTGCCGGCGGCCACGCGCTGGCCCAATTGCACGCTGCGCCGGGCCACGTAGCCGTCCACGGGCGCGGGCAGGGCGGTGCGGCGGTCGGCCAGGAAGGCCTCGCGCACCTTGGCGGCGGCGGCGAGCACGTTGGGGTGCTCTTCCACCGGCACGCCCTGGGTGAGCGACTGGTTGCTGGTGAGCTGCTCGCGCGCGGCGGCCACGCCGGCCTCGGCGGCCGCCAGCGCGGCGCGCGCGGCGTCGAGCTGGTTCTGCGCGTGGTGCAGCTCCTCGCGCGAGACGGCGCCGTTGCCCGTGAGCGACTGGCGGCGCTGCAGGTCGTCCTGCGCGCGCGCCACGTCGGTGCGCGCGCGGGTGACGTCGGCCTGGCGCAGCGTCACCTGCGCGGCCAGCGAGCCGTTGTTCACGTAGAGCGTGCGGGCCTGCCGCACCGCCTGCGCGAGCCCGGCCTCGGCCTGCGCGAGCGCCACGCGCGCATCGGCCGGATCGAGCTTGACCAGCGGCGCGCCGGCCGTCACGAAGTCGGTGTCGTCGGCCATGATGGACATCACCGTGCCGCCGGTCTGCGGCGTGATCTGGATGACGTTGCCCTGCACGTAGGCGTTGTCGGTGTTCTCGTAGTGGCTGGCGACGAGCCATTCGTAGGCGCCCCAGGCGGCGCCGGCCACGACGGCGACGGCGGCCAGCGAGATGAGGGTCTTGCGGCGGCGGGCCTTGGCGTCCTGCGGCGGGAGGGCGGTGGCGGTGGCGGAGGGGGCTTGCGGTGCGTTCATGGCGGTCTTTCCTGCGCGGCGAGGGCGTCGGAGGGGGAAAAGGGAGGCGAAAGGGCGGGCCGGCGGCGGGTATGTCAGTGGGCTTCGGCCCGGGACGGCGCCGCGGCGGCCACGTCCTGCGCCGGAGCGGCATAGCCGCCGCCCAGCGCCCGGGAGAGTCGGGCCTGGCTGTCCAGGCGCCGCGCGGCCAGGTCCACCGCCTGGCGGCGCTGCTGCAGCACGCTGGTCTCGGCGGTGAGCACGTTCAGGTAGTTGCCCAGGCCGGCCCCGTAGCGCTGCTGCGCGATGGCGTAGGCGTTCTCGGCGGATTGCTGCGCCCGCTGCTGCTCGGCCGTCTGCCGCTCGATGGAGCGGGCCGAGGCGATCTGGTCGGCGGCCTCGTGGACGGCATCGAGCAGGGCGGCGTTGTAGCTCTCCACGGCGGCGTCCACGTCGGCGGCCTTGCCGCGCAGGTTGGCGCGCAGCTGGCCCGCCTCGAAGATCGGCAGGCGGATCGCCGGGCCCACGCCCCATTCGCGGCTGCCGCCCTTGGCGAAGTTGTCCAGCCCCAGCGAGGACAGGCCCACGAAGGCGGTGAGGCTCACGTTCGGATAGAACTGCGCGCGCGCCACGGCCACGTCCTGCGTGGCGGCCTCCACGCGCCAGCGCGCGGCGGCGATGTCGGCGCGGCGGCCCAGCAGGTCGGCCGGCAGCGTGGCGGGCAGGGCGATGGGCCGCAGCGATGCGAGCGGCGGCACGGCCAGCGCCTGCGCCGCGCCCGGCTGGCCCACCAGCGCGTCCAGTGCGTTGCGGGCCAGCGCGGTTTGCTCGCGCAGCGCCTCGATCTGCTGGCGCGTCTCGGGCAGGCTGCCCTCGCTCTGCTGCTCTTCCAGGCGCGTGTCCAGGCCGGCGGCCACGCGATCGCGCACCAGGGCCAGGGTCTCGGTGCGCTGCGCGAGCGTGCGCTCGGCCACCTCCGACTGCGCCTGCAGCCGCGCCAGCTCCACGTACTGGCGCACCACGTTGGCGGCCAGCAGCACCCGCGCGGCCTGGGCATCGGCGATGGCGGCGTTGGCGCTGCCCACGGCGGCGTCGATCGCCGCGCGGTTCTTCCCGAAGAAGTCCAGCTCCCAGTTGCCCGTGAGGCGGCCCGTGGCGCTGTTCTCGGTGCTGCCGGCGAGCGGCGGGGGGAACTGGCCGTTGGCGCTGTAGCGCTGGCGGGTGGCGTCCAGGCTGCCGTTCACCTGCGGGTGGTCCGCCGCGCGGGCGGTCTCGGTGAAGGCTTCGGCCCGTGCGATGCGCGCCTCGGCGAGCTTCAGGCTCGGGCTCTGGGCCAGGGCCTGATCGACGAGCGCGTCGAGCTGCGCATTGCCGAAGCCGCGCCACCAGTCGGCCGCCACGGCGGGGTCGGCGAAGGCGCGGGCGGCATCGGCCACGCCCTGCGCCTGGGCCGCGAGCCCGAGCGACGCGGCGTCGCGCATGCGGGCCTGGGGCGCGATGCCCGACATGTCTGCGCAGGCCGTGAGGCCCAGCAGTGCGAAGGCCAGGGTGCCGAAATACTGCGCCGCGCCGTGCCAGCGGGGCGCGGCGGAGAGGGCGGGGGAGGGAGCCAGAAGTTTTTTCATGTTGTGCGTGCTCTCTGGGGAAAAGGCGGAGGCGGGCTTACTCGCCGTCCGGCGGCGGCAGCCGCGTGCCGAGGTTGTCGTAGATGCGGCCCAGGTATTGGCGGAACTGGGCGGTCTCCGCGTCGCTGAAGCCGTGCAGCGCGGTCTGCTGCAGGTCCGTGAGCAGGTCGGGCAGTTGCCGGGCCGTGTCCAGGCCTTCGGGCGTGAGCGCCAGATTGACCACGCGGCGGTCCTCCTGCGATCGCTCGCGGCGGCACAGGCCCTTGGCCTCCAGCCGGTCCAGCAGCCGGGTCATGCCGCCGGCGTCGAGCTGGCAGCCGCGCGCCAGGGCGGCCACGGTGCTCTCCTGGCCGGGGGCCAGGAAGAGGCGCAGCAGCGGCTTCCACTGCGCGTCGGTCAGGCCCAGGGGCTCCATGCGCTGGTCCACCGCGCAGGCCATCAGGTTCACGATGCGCCGCATCTGGTAGCCCACGCTCTGCTCGATGAACTCGGGATCGACGGAATCGTTCGAAGAAGTCATGGACGCGACATTAATTGACTAATCAAATAATGTCAATGGCAAGGGCTTTCCGTGCTGCGGGATCCGCGGCGGAGGGTGGCCGGGCGGGAGGGGAAAAAGGGGGCTCAGGCGCCCCGGGCGCACAGGCGAGCGAAACGCGGCAGCAGCCCGGCGGCCTCGGGCGTGGCGCGGACGGCATCGCCCAGCCGCTGCGGATCGTGGCCGGCCGCGCGCAGCTCGGGCGCGAGGGTGTCGATGTAGCCCTGCATCGCCGCCGCGCCGAATTCCGGATGGAACTGCACGCCCCAGGCGCAAGGGCCCACGCGGAACGCCTGGTGCGGCTCGAACGCGTTGCCCGCGAGGCGCACCGCGCCGGGTGGCAGGCGCCGCACCGACTGATGGTGCACGACCTGCGCGGCGAAGGCCGCAGGCAGCGGGGCGAAGAGCGCATCGCCGGCGGCCGCGGCCGGCTCGGGGTGGACTTCCACGGTGCCGATCTCCAGCCCGTCCGGATGGTCCGCCACTTCGCCGCCCAGCGCATGCGCGAGCAATTGGTGGCCGTAGCAGATGCCCAGCACGGGCGTGCGCGCCGCCACCGCCCGCGCCAGCCACCGGCCCAGCCCCTCGCTCCAGCCGGCGCGATCCGTCACCATGGCGTGCGAGCCGGTCAGCACCACGCCGGCGATGGCGCCGGGCTCGGGCAAGGGTGCGCCCGCGGCGGCGTCCACGACCGTGACGGGCAGGCCGCCGGCCTCCGCCGCGAGCCCGGTGCGCACCCAGTCCGCGAAGTCGCCCAGGCGGCCGCGCAGCACCTCGAAGGTGCCGCCGGTCCGGGCGATCACGATGGGAAGGGGGGTGGCGGCGGATGAGGGCATGGCGGCGTGGGTGGGTCAGTGGTGGCCCGTGCGGGCCAGGTAGCGCTTGCGCCAGAACAGCGCCACGAGCGCGACGGCGATCACGGTCATCGAGCCCATCGCCCACCAGAAGCCGTCCTGCTTGTGGATGAGGGGGATGAACTCGAAGTTCATGCCGAAGATGCCCGCGATCAGGTTCAGCGGCAGGAACACGGCGGTGAGCGCCGTGAGCGTGCGCATGATGTCGTTGGTGCGGTTGCTCTGCACGCTGAAGTGCATCTGCACGGCGGTCTCGGTGCTCTGCTCCAGCCGGCGCACGTGGTGCACCACGCGCTCGATGTGCTCCAGTACGTCGCGGCTGCGCACCTTGAGCAGGTCCAGCTCGCGCAGCGCCGCCACGCTGTCGGGCAGGACCCAGGTCTCCAGCGTGTCCACCCAGTCCTGCACGGCGGCGCGCTGGTCCTCGCAGATCTCGTCGAGCTGGTGCAGCGTGAGGCGCGCATCCAGCAGGGCGCTCCAGTTCGCGAAGCGCGCGCGCGGCTTGAGCAGCTCGCCCTGCCAGTGGTCGAGCTGGCGCGACAGCTCGCGGCGCAGGTCGAGGTAGTTGTCCACGATCAGGTTCACCACGCGCAGCATCAGGTCCGCCGGGCTGGTGGGCAGGCGCGAGCCGGGCACGGGGCTGGTGCGCAGCTCGCGCGCCAGGGTCTCCGAGGGCGGCGCGGGCATGCCCGCGGCGGGCTCGGTGGGTGCCGGGGCGGGCGGTGCCGGCGGCTGGGACGCCGCGAGCAGGCGCGCCGCGAACGCATCGCGCACCGTGCAGTCGCCCGGGTGCACCGACAGCAGCACCTGGTCGAACACCGCGAAGCCCACGGGGCTGGTGTCGATGCGGCGCAGCACCGGCGGGCCGGAGCGCTTGCCGGCCCCCGCGCCCGCCGGGGCCGGCACCGTGTTCGTGTCGCACTGCGTCGCGCTCAGGCGGCGGAACACCAGCACGTCGTATTGCGAGGTGTAGTCGTAATGCGAGGGCAGTTGCGCATTGAGCAGGTCCGACACGTGCAGATCGACGAGCTGCTGGCCGGCCAGCGCCTGCAGCGCGGCCTGCAGGGCAGGCAACTGCGCGCCGAACGCCGCGCGCGTGCAGGCGATCCACACGAAGCCCTGCGCGGGCAGGCGCTGCGGGATGGCGTCCAGCTCGCGGACGCCCTGCGGCTGGATGTGGAAGGCGCGGATGGCGCCGGGGGCGTCCTGCGTCAAGCCGGGCTCCCGCCGGGTGTGCTGGGCGGCATGCCGCGCCTACTTCCGCAGCAGGCGCGCCGCATCGCGCGCGAAGTAGGTGAGGATGCCGTCGGCCCCGGCGCGCTTGAAGGCGAGCAGCGCCTCCAGCATCACCGCGTCGTGGTCCAGCCAGCCGTTGGCGGCGGCGGCCTTGAGCATCGCGTACTCGCCGCTCACCTGGTAGGCGAAGGTGGGCACGCGGAACTCGTCCTTCACGCGGCGCACCACGTCCAGATAGGGCATGCCGGGTTTGACCATCACCATGTCGGCGCCCTCGGCGATGTCCAGCGCCACCTCGCGCAGCGCCTCGTCGGTGTTGCCCGGGTCCATCTGGTAGACGTTCTTGTCGGCGCGGCCCAGGGCGCCGCGCGTACCCACGGCGTCGCGGAACGGACCGTAGAACGCGCTCGCGTACTTGGCGCTGTAGGCCATGATGCGCGTGTGGACGTGGCCATGCGCCTCCAGCGCCTCGCGGATCGCGCCGATGCGCCCGTCCATCATGTCGCTGGGCGCCACGATGTCCACGCCCGCCTCGGCGTGCGTGAGCACCTGCCCGACGAGGATCTCCACCGTCTCGTCGTTCAGGATGTAGCCGGTGTCGTCGAGCAGGCCGTCCTGGCCGTGGCTGGTGTAGGGGTCCAGCGCCACGTCGGTCAGCACGCCCAGTTCGGGGAACTCCTTCTTCAGCGCCCGCACCACGCGCGGGATCAGCCCGTCGGGGTTCAGGGCCTCCTTGCCGTCGGGCGTCTTGAGCGCCGGGTCGATCGAGGGGAACAGCGCCAGCGCCGGGATGCCCAGGCGCGCGCAATCCTCGGCCACGGGCAGCAGCAGATCGAGGCTCAGGCGGTCCACCCCGGGCATCGAGGGCACGGCCTGCCGCTGGTTCGTGCCTTCGTGCACGAACACGGGGTAGATGAAATCGTGCGGGGAGAGGCGGTGCTCGCGCACCAGATCGCGGGTGAAGGCATCGCGGCGCAGGCGGCGCGGGCGGTGGACGGGAAAGGGCGCGGGGCTGGAGAGGTGCATCCCGAAATTGTGCCCCCATTCGGCGCGCCGGGATGTTCCCCCCGCCCGAGGCCGGCGGGCGCGGCGGCACGTACACTGCGCGGCATGCTCTGGGTCAAAGCCTTCCACATCGTCTTCGTGGCCAGCTGGTTCGCGGGCCTCTTCTACCTGCCGCGCATCTTCGTGAACATCGCGATGGTGCCGCCGGACTCCACGGCCGAGCGCGAGCGGCTGCTGCTGATGGCGCGCAAGCTGCTGCGCTTCACCACCCTGCTGGCCGCGCCGGCGCTGGCGCTGGGCCTGTGGCTGTACCTGGGCTACGGCATCGGCAAAGGCCCGGGCAACGGCTGGATGCACGCCAAGCTCACGGTGGTGCTGCTGGCCGTGGGCTACCACCATGCCTGCGGCGTGCTGCTGCGCAAGTTCGCCACCGGCCGTAACCGCCATGGCCACCAGTGGTTCCGCTGGTTCAACGAAGTGCCGGTGCTGCTGCTCGTGGCGGCGGTGGTTCTGGTGGTCGTCAAGCCCTTCTGAAGCGCGCGCGGGCTGCAGTGCACAAGACCTCCGCCTGGCCGCTCGCGCTGATCTACACGGCGCTCATCGTCTTCGCCAGCCTGTTCCCGTTCGAGGGCTGGCGCGAGCAGGGCATCTCGCCGCTGGTCTTCCTCACCGCCCGCATCCCGCCGCCCTACTGGACCTGGTTCGACGTCAACATCAACGTCGCGGGCTATGCGCCGCTGGGCTTCCTGCTCGCGCTGGCGCTGCTGCGCACGGGCTGGCCCCGCGCCGCCGTGCCGGTCGCTCTGCTGGCGGGTGCGGCGCTGTCCATGCTGATGGAGCTGCTGCAGATCTACCTGCCGCGCCGCGTGCCATCCAACATGGACCTGGCCCTCAACGCGGCCGGCACCCTGATCGGCGCGCTCGTGGCCGCGCTGCTGGAGCGCCTGGGCGCCATCGCGCGCTGGAGCCGCTTCCGCGCGCGCTGGTTCGTGCCCGATGCCAGCGGCGCGCTGGCGTTGATCGCGCTCTGGCCGCTGGCGCTGCTGTTTCCCGCCGCCGTGCCCTTCGGCCTCGGGCAGATGTGGGAGCGGCTGGAGGCCGCGCTCGCCGACACGCTGGCCGACACCCCTTTCCTCGAATGGATGCCCGTGCGGGAGGTGCCGCTGGAGCCCCTGCTGCCCGGCGCCGAGCTGTTCGCCGTGCTGCTGGGCCTGCTCGTCCCTTGCCTGCTGGGGTACTGCGTGATCCGCCCGGTCGGCCGCCGCGTGGCGTACGTGCTGTGCATCGTCGCCGCCGGCGTAGGCGTGACCGCGCTCTCCGCCGCGCTGAGCTACGGCCCCGCGCACGCCTGGGAATGGCTGGGGCTGCCGGCCCGCGCGGGCATTGGCGCGGGGCTTGGCGCAGCCCTGCTGCTCGTGGCGTTGCCGCGCCGCGCGGCCGGGGCGCTGCTGCTGCTCGTGCTCGTGTGGCACCTCAACCTGCTCAACCAGGCGCCGACCAGTGCCTACTTCGCCGAAACCCTGCTGGCCTGGGAGCAGGGGCGCTTCATCCGGTTCTATGGTCTGGGCCAATGGCTGGGCTGGCTCTGGCCCTACGCGGCCCTGGTCTACGTGGTGCAGCAGGTCGCGCGCCGCGCGCCTCGCGAGCCCGATACCCGCATCGGCTCCTACTGAATCCGCGAACCATTCCGCCTTCAGGCCACCAGAAGCTGCCGACGAGAGCGCAGTCGTGCGGAGCTCCTCCAGGCAACGCCGTGGCCCGGCCGGTATCCCAGCCCGGCTGGCCATGCCCGGCGCCTTACATCACGGCGTGGACGGCATCGCTGAGTCGGCCCTGGAATACAGGCATCGCGAGAGATGCTCGCAAAACAGGTCCGGCTCCTCCAGCATCATCATGTGACCACAGTTCGGCAGCACGGCATCGCTGCTCGCGCCTTGGCGAACCCAGCTGGGTACGTTCCAGCCTTGCGCGGATCTGCTGCCGGCCAGGAGATGGAATGGAATGCCGCGTTCCATGATCTGCCGCACTGCTTGCAGGTAACCCGGAACGGCGGTTTCCTCCACCACGGCGCGAGCCATCAGCCACAGCGTCGTGGCCGTCTGGTTGTGCAGGATGCACTGCGCCATCTGCAGTCGCTCCGGGGTGGCCTCGATGTCGCCTCGGGACAACCATGCCACCGGATCACCCTGGATACCCCGCAGTTCGGCGGCCCATTCGTCTGGCTGCATTGCGGCGATACGGCGGCACATAAAGGCGTCGTCCAGCGTGAAATTGCCTTCAACGCTGACGATGCTTTTCACCAACTCGGGCACGCGAGCCGCTGTCAGCACCGCAACCGCCCCACCCACGCTATGGCCGAGCAGATGGCATGGCCTTGCTACCTGCGTGCGCAGAATGCCCGCCAATTCATCGGCCTGTGCCGACAGGCTCAGTTGTGTCTGGGGCGCCTGGTTGCCATAGCCCAGCAGGTCTGGCGTCAGCACCGTGATTCCCGGCATGCGCTCTGCCGGATCGAAGTAGTGCAAAGGTCCGAACAGCCCATGCACCATGACCAGCGGAATATTCTGCGGCATCTTGCTTCTTCCTTTCATACGGTTTCGCAATCAAAAAGATAACTGCGTTGCTTCGCCTTGCCGTGCTGTAGCACTGTCTGCGGCTTCGCGCCTTGTTCTCTCTTTGATTGCAAACCCGTATCAGACATTCGTTGGAGCGGACGCGGTCTGGCCACCCGCCTGCCGTCCGTGCAGCGCATTCAGTGGCATCAGGACCAGATAGACCAGCGCGAAAATGAGTGCGCAGGCGGGCAGGCCGATATGGCTGGTCAATATGCCCCCCAGGGTGCCGGTCACCAGCATGCCCAGATACACCCCCGCATACTGGAACGTGGCCACCAGCGCCATCTGGTCGGAGGGCGTGACCTCGACCAGATCGGACTGGTACTTGAAAAACAGCACTTCCCAGACGAACATGAAAACGAAATAAAGAAAATAGCTGGCGACAGGCTGCCCGACCATGGTCGCTCCGCCCATTGCCAGCAATGCGATCCCGCTCAGCATCACCCTGGCTGGGCGGCCCAGGATGATCTTCTGCTTGACCAGCCAGACAAACAACAGCGCGCCCAGCAGCGCGGAGCCGGCGCTGATCATCTGCAGATAACCCACCCAGGACTGATCGAGCCGCAGGACGTGGGAGGGCAGGGTGACGCGCGAGACGTTGAAGAAGCCCTGGAAGATGCTGACGAAAATCAGAAAGGCGAAGAAATGGCGGCGCAGGTTGGCATCCGCGGCCAGCAACCGCCTCAATTGGACGAGCGGATTGCGCAGTCGCGCTGCAGCAGTCGCTGAAGCGTCGACCGGGGCCGCTTGCTCCGCCGGCAGCAGACGGGCCGCCACCACTGCGAGCAAAAAGCCGGCGCATACCATCGCATTCGCGACTTGCGGAGTGATCTCGCTGCGGTAGAAGGCAAGAGCAATGCCCGCCACGCCACCCGCGATGAACTGCGCGGTCAGCGTGATGGGAACGGCGTACTTCACGTCGGCGGTGGAAAAATACCGTTTGATCGCCACCGTGCGTGCGACCCGCTGCAGAGCGTCGAGAAAGCCGATCACCAGCGCCGCCACGAGCGCGAGCCAGATGTGCCGATCGAGCAGACCAAAGCACAGCAGCGCGCAGGCCGCACAGAGGACATTGCAGAGCAGCAGCACCTTGCGGGGAGAACCCGCATTGGCGATGCGGCTGATCAACAGGCACAGCAGCACGGGCACGACCATCGGTGCCAGCAACACCCATTCCGAGAGCAGCACATTGCCTGTGCGCTGATAGACGAAATAGGACAGGTAGACATAGCTGAACACACTCGCGGCTATCGAGGACAGGTTGACTGTCCACAGAACGGCGCTGAGGCGCCGTGGATCGATCGATGGATTCATCTGGCCCCTCTCTTTCACAGGCAGGAATGGCGGTCGCGCGGTGCGGGTGTGGTCAAGCGTTTCTCCGGCTCTGTTCAGGAATGCGATGGCAGGCGCTGCTCCAGCCCGTCCAGGAGCCTGTAAGCGGCACGCTTGAGCGCGGCCGGAGTCGGGCTCGTCAGGAAAGCCTGTCCGGCGTAGTTCATCAAGCCACCGGAAATGTCGTAAGGCGCCATCGGGCTGCCCGGTACGATCGACTGCGCGTACTGGATATCCACATTCGCCATGCCATCCAGCAATTCAGGCCAATTCACCCTTTCTGGTGCAAAGCTGCGCGCACTTTGCCAAGGTGTTCCCCTGCTATCGCAGGCGATCAGGGCCACCGAAGCGGCGGCGCAGCGCGGCGGATTCTGTTCAAAGGCCGGGATCTGCGCCGGCTCGCCCAGGATCACGCTCAGGAACAGATCGACATAATCCAGGCCGAACACTTCATCCAGTTCTTTGGCGATCGCCACGCCTCCCATGCGAGCGGCGGTTTCCAGGAATGACACCTGCCCATCCGCCATCAGCTTGAGTTCGGTATGGGTCGCGCAATTCTCGAAACCCAGCGCATCGATGGCGCGCGTGATCAACTGCACGATCTTCTGCTTCTTATCGTCGTTCAATACACAGGGAGCGAGATTGCCCAGCTCGGTGAACGGCGGAATCGTGCGAAGGCGTCCCGTCATCGCCAGCGGGTAGTACACGCCGTCGCGCACCAGCCCTTCCACGCTCAGATAATCGCCGTAGCCATCTTCTTCGTACCAGGACTCGGTGGTGGATTGGATGATTTCTTCCGCGATCAGCTGCGGAAAGCCCTCGTTTTCCGAGAACTCATGCTTGCCCGCCTTGCGCGCGCTTTCGGTGGCGGCGATCAAGCGCGTGATTGCGTCTGGCAATTCCTCCACGCCATGCACGATCTGCTGGCCGATCGAACCGGCGCCGTACGCCAGCTTCACCAATATCGGAAATCTGAGCTCGGCGGCACGCACGATTTCCTGCTCGTTCCGGATGGCCAGGAATGCAGGCTGCGGAATCCCGGCAGCCTGCCAGCATTCACGCATCAAGACCTTGTTGCGGCCCAACTCGATGTTCGGGCCGACCGTGCGCAATCCGAAATCGGCGGCCATCTCGGCCACCGATTTCAGCAGGAATTCAGAGAACGTGAAGATCGCATCGGGCTGTATCCGCTGCGCCAGCGTTCGCACCTGCTGCAATGCCTGTGATGGCGTGATATCGCTGAAATCATGCACCTCGCGACTGTGGCGCCGCAGGATCTCCATATTGGAGGCCGACGGCGGACTGACGATGCAGGTGTACACCTCGCCACGTCCTGCGATCTTGGGAAAGCAATAGTCCAGCGGTGGCCCGGCCGGCGCATAGACATACAGAATCTTCTTGCTCATGGACGACATCCTTTTTCAAGCCGTACCGCGGATCACGCAGAACTTCTCGTCATAGACAAAACCCTCGATACCGGTGCTCTTGCAGTATTGGTAGAGATCGCTGGTGCGGTTGATGAAGCCCGTGCCATTGAAATTCAGCGAGGTATTGCACAGAACGCCAGCACCGGCCACCTGCTTGAACGCGCTCAGCAGGCGGTGCATGTTCGGGTTCTGTGTCGGGTTCACGGTTTGTGCGCGCGCGGTGCCATCGATGTGCGTGATCGCGCGCAGATCGTGGTTGCGCACTTGCTGGAAATACAGCATGTGTGGCGATGGCCCGCTCCACTCGAAATGCTGGCTGACGTCCTCTTCCAGACAAATAGGCGCCACGGGGCGGAAGCCTTCACGTTTCTTGATGTGATTCAGGCGATCGCGCATTCCATCGGTGAAAGGTGCCGCCAGGATCGATCGGTTGCCCAGTGCGCGCGGACCGATCTCACAATGCCCTTGCGTCCAGGCCACGACTTTCTGCTGTGCCAGGAAGGTCGCCACCTGCTGCAGATCGAGCGGATAGACATCCACATCCGGCATGTCAGGCTGATCATCGACGAACGGCCGGTCGGCATAAACATTCCAGCTGACCTTGGCTTTGCCGGTGAACTCGCGCATCGCATCGATTGCGGTGCCGATCGCCGACCCGGTATCGTTGGTGCATGGCGGGATGAACACGTCCTGGAACAGGCCGCTGTTGCGCCACATCGTGTTCCAGTCGCAATTCAACCCGCAGCCCCCGGAAATCAACAGCGGGTAGCCCTTCGTCAAATGCTTCTTGGCATACAGATAGAAGCGGTTGAATATCTCGTCTGAATAGCGCTTCGCCAGGCGTGTGAAGTCTGGATGGTCGAGCCCGATGTTGTAGTACTTGCTCCAGCGCATGTCCTCTTTGGACAGGGTGGCGAGGATGCTGTCGCGCTCAAGCAGGAAATCGGTCAGCTTGCGTTCATCCGCATCCATTTCCCCTGATTGGCCAAACGCGCACAGCGCCATCAGCTTGCCTGGGTCTTCGTTGCGCAGCTTGCCCCTGGGCAGCGTGAAGCTCGGATCTGCCAGGGCGTAGAGGAAGGAGTATTTGTTGCCCGGCGTCATCATCACGCGTCCCAGGCTGCTGACCTGCAGATCGGCATCGATCTGGTAGAAGTCGCCCAGCGCGCCTTCCCACACCAGCACGTAGCATGGCTGCCCCTGCTCGAACGGCGACAGGCCGTAGCTGCACCACAGGTGGGAGCGCTCATGGCTGCTGCTGAAATATTGGACCTCATGGCCGAACATGCGTGTGGCGCGCTGCTGCACCGCCTGCTCGTTCCATCCGTAATAGCCGGCACCGATCGGCGCGTTGGCGGCCAGCGAACCTTTGCCCCAACCGCTGACGGCGAACACGTCCGGCATCACGTCCAGTTGTTCCGCTGCGTACACCATCTGCGCGGGATTGAACACTTCAAAGCGCGGGAAACTGTCTTTCTCCGCTTCCAGAGACCATTCCAGCTTGCCAGCGGCGGCATCGACAAAAGCGATCGCACCGTCGTGGCCGGGCTTCATTGCAAAAATCTTCATGTCTTTCTTTTGTCGGGGAATCAGTGAGCGTTCTTGCCGGGAATAGAGGCAATGCCTACGGCCATATCAGCGCAGCGGATAAATGGAGCTCTGGCGCTTTTTCTTTTTGTTGCGGGAGAACAGGCGGCCGAATACGGTACGCAGCAGGCTCCAGAAGCCTTTTTTTTCAGATTGCACGGATGGCATGTGAACTCCTTTTTTAAAGCGGAATAATGATCATTTCGCCAACTGGGTCGCGATCAGTCGCGCGGCCTCGTCATAGCCCTTGTCGTTGAAATGGACCCGATCAACGAAAAGGTAATCATTGAGTTGCGGTGAATCACGCAGCAATTCGTTCATGTCGGCGAACGCGAGCCCGTTGCTGGTGCAGAAAGTGCGAATCGGATCGACGAATGGGGCGTGGATTTCCGGGCCCAGAATCTTGCTGAACAGGCGCCAGAAATTGTTCGGGCAGCTGTCGATCGCGTGGAAGATGTCCGCCTCTTCCGATGTCAACTGCGGCCGGGTCCAGTAGGCCATCGGCTGCAACACGAAGCTGAGCTTGGCGCCAGAGCCTCCCAGGAGCAGTTGCCATTGGCGCAGGGCATTGGTGACCACCCAGGCAGCGCGCGCGACCCGCGTCGAGGTGTCTGTCTGGTCATCGGTCAGGATGAGGTCGGCGGGATTGTCGTCACCGCGCAGCTTGTCAAGATAGCGAGCGATAAAGCCCTTGCCGCGACGATCCAGTTCAGAAGCGTAGGTGCGGGTCCGCCGCTTCAAGTCGTCGTTGTATTTGTCCATGTAGTGCTGGTACTCGAACGAGTAGTAATAGCGACCGTGGTCAGTCGCCAATTCGTCCGGCAGCCCTTCCAGGGTCAGGGTATTGAGGCCGCTGAATACCACCACATGGTTGATCGGGCCGAACCGATGCTGGTGCATCATGAACAGCAGCAATTCTTGTACTGCGTTGTAGCCGCGTCCGCCCAGGTTCAACCACGGTTGCCCCGTGTGCGCAGCAAGACGGGAGGCCACCGTCCAGGCGTCGCTGGTGGCGCCCGTGCCGAGCGTGGTCGAACCGCCGATCAACAGGTTGACCGGAGCATCGGTCGGCATGTTCTCCACTCCCAGTGGGCGCCCTTGCCAATCGCTGTAGCGGAAACCGAAGCCGTCGGTGTTGATGACCTCAGACCGGTAGTTCGTGTGATGAAAGAACATCGTGTACGGCAGCCAGCGCACACCGAGGTACATGAATTCATCGTATTCCCGGATCTGAGGCGTCAGGCGATAAACCTCCTGGACAGCCTCGTCGTGGGTCAGTGCTTTTCTTTCCATGGTTCTGCTTCTACGGGGGTCAGGTTCTGCGCGCGAATCCGGGGTTTTCCGGAATGCTCTCGCCATCCGTGGCGCTGCCATGCTGCATTCGCAGATAACGGCTTTGTTGCACAAATCACCCCGGCCACACCGATAGACTGAAGGCGTGACGGAAGCAAAGAGCGAGAGGCGGACCAAGTACCGCACGACGAACTGGAAAGCCTACAACGCAGCGCTGAGGGCGCGAGGATCGTTGACGATGTGGCTGGATGAAGGCATGCAGTGGCTCGCAATGCCCAGCGGCAAGCGCGGTCGCAGCGCGACGTTCTCGGACGCAGCCATCCAGTTTTGCTTGAGCATCAAGTGCCTGTTCGGCCAGCCCCTGCGGCA